>JABFQN010000022.1 GCA_019685555.1 Candidatus Bathyarchaeota archaeon A05DMB-3
ACTTAACCCCCGTAAGCACTTACGCCCCATAAGTAAATAACTTTTCTGTTAACAACAACTAACAGAAGTTGTGGAAGAAACAATCTTCAGGCGATTTATGATGATACAGGACTGCTGTATGCAGAGTTTGCTGGGGGTATCTCAAACTTATAAATAACCTGCTAGAAATGTTATACAGTGAAGTTGATGAATGACCAAGAGGTTCAAGTAACGCTTAAGAAAAAGGAAAAGCTGAATGAGCTAGATGGGAAAACTTGGGAAAAGTATTCTATTAGCATATGGGAGATCGTAAAGTCAAAGGATGAGAGCAAACTTAAGCATCCAGCCATGTTTCCAGTGGAGTTGTGCCGTAGGTTAATTGAAATATATACTAAAAAGGGTGATGTAGTTCTAGACCCCTTCATGGGTAGCGGGAGTGCAATAGTTGCTGCTAGAGACTTGGAACGAAAAGGGATTGGCTTTGACATTAATCCGGATTTCGTTGAACTTGCGAAGAAGAGGCTTTCCCAACAAAAGCTTGTACACCTTGGAGTTGAAGGCCCAGATATTTATTGTGAAGACGCCAAAAATCTCTTGAAGCATGTTAAGCCCAACTCTGTTGATCTGGTAATAACATCTCCTCCATACTGGAATATTCATACAAGGAAACGGACGGCGGACTACAAGGAGCCGAGACCATATTCATCTTTAGAGGGGGATCTTGGAAACATTTCGGATTTTAATGAGTTCATGGATGAGTTGAAGTCTATTTTTGAAAAAGTTCACACTGTCGTGAAGAGTGGTAAACGGTGTATAGTTATTGTAATGGATATTCGTCAAGGTTCTCAGTTTATTCCATTTCATATGAGTGTGACAAATATGATGAAGGAGATAGGGTTTATTCTCGAAGACATAATAATTTGGGATAGGCGAAAAGAATACAGTAATTTAAGGCCGTTAGGCTATCCATATGTTTTCATTGTGAATAAGATCCATGAGTATATCCTAATATTCAGAAAAAACAGGGTTGAAGAAGTTGAAGTCGAAGAAACCCTCGCTTGACTACATCGATGAGGATGTAGCCTATTTTATTGGATTAATAACCGCTAGAGGAGAAATATCCGATCAGGGAGGAGTAAAGCGGGTTTCCATAGAATTCCCTTTTAGAAATTTAGAGGTTGAGGGAATAAGAAAGAAAATCACTCAAAAGGATAAAATACTGTTGAGCTTGGACAATGTTATAAACAGAGTTAATGAGCTTGCAGATGTTAATGTTAGAAAAACTGAGAGCGAACGTTCAGTCTACCTAGTGCTTGAGACGCTGAAGAACACAATGTTTCTGCGAAACGTTAAAATGCTTATGAAGGGCAAAAGTTCTTACTATGAATTTGAGATCCCAAGTCAGATTTTCGAATCGAGTGATTCCATAAAGAAGGAATTTGTTCGAGGATTTGCGGATGTAGCCGGATCTGCAAGATGGGCGAATAGGAACAGATGGGGAAAATGCAGGGTTTACTTGGATGTCCTTAACAGTCCCTCTAATTGGCGTTTACCAGTTCAAATATGCCATCTTTTACAAGATCATTTGGGAATTCCTGTAGATGTCATACAATGGGGACACCCTAACACTAGAGACCCAAGCTTGAAGGAATATAAAGCTGGAAGAAAAGATGCTTGGGCAAGGGAACATCAAATAAAAATTTTTACAGACGATTTTGAGAAAATAGGATTCTACATGTCTCATAAACAAGAAATACTTGAAGAACTTGCCGAATACAACAGAGTAAAAGGATTTACAAAAGCAAACTTTTGTAATCCGCCAAAACGAAGGAAAAATAAGCCAAAGCATCCCTCTGAAAATTCCGAGAAACTGCCTTCAGAAATTCGAGGAAAACATTATGATTCCTATTGGCAGATTTGCGCTGATTTAGGCTGCGTGAGATACGCGAACTTTGTTAAAAGCCATAAAAAACTAACAAAATGGGTAAAATCTGAGAAGAAAGGTAAGAAGTGAACAACGTGTATAAAAACGAGAAAGAAATGTATTCTGACGTCTGTTCATGGTTCAAGAAACTGTTACAGAGCAAGTTTAAGAACGCCAAAATATGCGTTGAAGATACTTCCAAGAAGATCCTGTCAAAATGGCTCCTAGAGAAAGGCTTCCACAACTACTTTCCAGATTACCAAACATATGAAGTAGAGGTCGACGTAACAGGGGTCATTATGAAATCCAACAAAGAGGCACATTTAGGATTTATCGAATGCAAACTTGGCAGAATTAACTTAAGAGATTTCTCCCAATTACTGGGATACAGCAAAGTTGCTTTACCACTCTATTCTATAATACTTTCACCCAAAGGAATCTCACAGTCCTTAAATCTTCTTTTTAACATTGCCAGAAGAAACGATATACTCTACTATTCGACGGATAAACACATTTTTATCACCAAGTGGCTGGAGCGAAAAAAGGAAATAGACTTCTCAACGATAATTCCTAAAGGAGCAAGCATTTTGTAATTGATAGCAAAAAGTTTAGTAGAGAAAAATTTTCGTGCAGAAAATAAGTAGACGCGCAATAAGCAAGTATTCTATTAACAGCGACTAACAGAATATTTTGAAAGTGTCCGGATTGTGGTTTGCTATTTTGGTGTTTTATTTTTCTTGTTTGTTTTGTGTTTTATTGTCGTGTAGGTTATTGTTAGGATTGCTGTTAGGATTACATATGGTGCTAGGTGTTTTGCTGTGGCGGGTGTTTGTATGGAGATTGAGTATCCTCCTACTGGAACGGTTGAGACTGTTATACGAGCCGTGTCTGATTGTACAGTGTTGCCATTATCGTCTGTCACTTTAAGATAGACATAGTAGATTCCGCTTGCAGTTGGCGTGAAAGTCCAAGTGACGGATGTTGCACCTGAAACTGGATTGCCATTTAGATACCATTGATAATTATATGGTGAGTATCCTCCAGAAACTGTTGATGTGAAGGTTATTGATTGTCCTACGAGTATGGATGCTGATGCTGGAGAAATTGACGTCTCTAATGGTGGTGCGACTGTTACTGTGCCTATGTTTGATTTTGCTGTTTGTGGTATGCTATCTGTAACGTTTAAGTGTATGATGTACGTTCCGAGTGTTGCGGGTGTGAACGTCCATGAGTGGGATGTTGCACCTTCCACAGCGTTTCCGTTAACATACCATTGATAGAAATACGGCGGGAGACCACCCGAAACCTCTGATGTAAATGATACGGATTCTCCAATCTTAATTTCTGCCGTTGATGGTGTTATTGAAACTGTTAGAGGTGTATAAGGATGCATCAGAGGGTAATGGTCTATGTTGTTTTCGTCTATGACATATGGTGTGTCGCCTATTCCATCGCTTCCCGTCTCGTTTTGATAAGGACCACTATACAAGTCCATTCCAAAGTAGTCGCTCCAGTAGTTCCCACCAGAAGGATAACCATCATCCCAGAAATTCGGTGAACCGTCAACCAAGAACTGATTTGTGTTGTTTACAAAATTGTTATGATAGATATAATTGTTTGAAGATGACACCAACGCGACGCCGTCACGGTTATTTATCAAAGTGTTTCCGAATATGGTATTGTTTGAACTTGACCAAAGTTCAATAGTGCACCCGTCGTTTCCTGTAAAAATGTTTCCAAATATCTCAGTGAAATGTGACTGCCAAAGCTCAACACAATAAGCGTTTCCAAGAAAGCTATTTCCGTAGATAGAATTATGGCGTGCACTGTGGCATAAGATGCTAAATCCTTTGTTTGCCTTAAAAATATTCCCGAATACACTGTTGTCAGAAGACGAGTGCAAATTAACGCCTGCAAACAAAGTCTCTGTTATGTTGTTTCTGTAAATGTTGCAGTACTTTACACTGTCTAAGTAAACTGCCGCGTGCATACCACTCGTGCCTGCACGTTTTATCGTGAAACCTGTAATGTTAACATTTTGGAACTTGCAAGGTTAAATCCTAAGCAAGTTGAGGTTTTCCCAAAGCAAAACGAGCTCAACGCTGAGAGAAGCTTTGGCAGTCTAGTTAAGTTGCCTTTTGGTTTTCACCGTGTTGAAAAGAAGTGGAGTCGCCTGCTGAATCCAGAAACGTTTCAGCCCTTGCCAAGTGAAGTTCTACTTGACGTTTGGGGAATCAGCTTTTCCGAAGCTGACTTGGCAAAAATCTTGGGTTTCGAAGAGAAAAGACACGTGCAAGCCACTTTTGCATTGCCTGAAAAGTGTAAACCTCTTAAGAGCAAGGAAGAAGAGAGAGCTGTCCAGTTTCTAACGAAATACTGGCGCAAGGGCTACCGAAACCAGCTTGAATTGGCTTTCCTCGGGTTTTGCATCAAAAAGGGCGTGAGCTACGAGTCTGCAAGGCGAGTTATAGAAAGGGTTTGCGATTTAACAAACGATGAGGAGAAGACTGCAAGACTTAGGCTTGTGGATTATCATTATCACAACAGGCGAAGACTTGGCGACAGACTGGTGGGTGTAAGCCAGATTCGCGAGATTGTCAAGGAGGCTATTCGATGAGTGTTGGAAAAGAACTTGAAAGAATCGAGTCTGAAGAGAGGGCTCGAAAGCTTAGAGAAGCGCCTCACATTTTACATCCAGCCGGAGGCTTAACAGACAAGTTTGTCTACGAACCTGTCGCTCAAGGCAAATATGTATACAAAACAACATAAGGAAAAAAAGGACTTGCACCATTAAAAATTGAGTTCGAAGATGAGGAAGAACAGAGGAAGCCTCACTGGCTTATAGAGGTTGAGGGTGAACAATACTATTTCAAAGATAAGCCTCCAAAAGAATTCTTGTTCAGCATGCCTTCTATAGAGGCTGTTGAAAAGTGGGTGAAAGGCGAAAAACAAAGTTTAACAACGGAACACCTTTGGAGATTCAATGGGGCTTACCTGCGCACTTTCTTGGATTTTCCACGCGAATTTGAATTCAGCATTACTCAACTGTTTATACAGCAAAGTTGGCTTGCTGAGATATTGCCTGTTGTGTTCTATTTAGGTGTTAAGGGAGAGTTTGGCGGAGGCAAAACAGTAACTGGAGAGACAGTTGTTTTAGCGTGTAGGCATGGCTATTTCACTGGAAACTTGAGCCCGCCCTTTGTGGCTAGGGCTATTCAAGACCACAAAATAACGCTGATGGTTGACGAGCTTGACGCAGTTGCAGGCACAAAGGATTCCGACTTAAACTGTATTTTTAGGCAAGGTTACAGAAGAGGCCTAAAATACAGTAGGGTTAACCCTGACACTCTCGAGACAGAATCTTACGAAATCTTTGGACCTAAACTTTTCACAGTTTACGCGGAAATTGAGGAAGCGCTGCAAACGAGGACTGTTCCAATCCATGTAAGGGAAACAAGCAACCCGCAGTTTCCAATTGTAAACTTGGATAAGGCTGGTTTTGGAAAATATGTTTACACTGAGAACTTCCTTTGGTATTTAGACAACATTTTGGCTCTTCGAGGTAACGACATCCACTTAATCAGCGGAGTTGACTTGGTTGACACGGTTGACGTGTCTCTTAGAGACAATTACATAAACTTTTCACCTGAACAGATACGTCAAACATTGTTTGAGAAGAAGAAAACACTCGTGACAGAAGGTCAACTAAGTCAACTTAGTCAACTTAGCGGCCGAAACACGGAGCTAATGTTTCTCTGTTTCACCCTTTCAAATCTGGTTAAAGTTGAGTGCGACGGTGACATTGTTAAGACGTTCTCTCAGAAAATTACTGAGGAAAGCGAAAGAACAGAGTTAGGCTATAGAGGCATTCTAAAACAGGTTTTGATAGATCTTTGGAATGAAAAGAAGGACAACAAGGATTACATAACAGAAGAAGGCTTTGTCAAAATCAGCAACAAAGAAGTTTATGACAAATACAATCAAGCTTTGAAAAAAGAGTATGGAGAGGGAATTTCTCCAGTTAAATTTAAAGAGTTCTTGCTTGAATTTGGCTTTACTGACGCTTTAAACAGAACAAAATTGAAGGTTCCAATTCCAGGAGATGAGGAGCCGAAATCTCGTCTTTGCAATGTTTTCACTGAAAGGGTTTTGAGAAAACTTGGTGTTGAAAACGAAAGGCAGACTTTACAAGAAATTCTCGTCAAAGCTAGAGATTGGATTCTTAAAAACAAAGATGCAGACAGCCTTGTCGACCTTTTCTCTTTGACAGCGTATGTTACGAGTTTAACAGAAGAGGAACCGACAAAAATCATAAAAGTTCTGAAAAATGACGGCTTGCTCTTCGATGTAGGCAAACCAGGAAAGATTGGAGTAAAATGGTGATGGCTGCAGCTACCGCTTGCCCATCGTGCGGTTCAAACCGCCTCTACAAAGACGGCTTAAGATATCTCAGCGACGGCTCAAGCGTTCAGCGTTGGCTTTGCCGAAACTGTGGATATCGATTCTCAAATCCAAACCCTACTGGTTCTACAAGGCAATGGAAGAATCTTCCATCCGGCTTAAATTTGCCTTCTGGCCTATTGTATTCTTGCCAAGGGAACAATGACCCCGATGGGCGAGTGCCCTCCGCCTTTGAGGCGGTGCAAACCTTGGCCACAGTAGAAAAGGAAAATGAAAAGCGGGCTGCGGGAGCCACAGAAACTAAATCAATGCTTCCATACATTGAGGGCAAACTCATAGAATATTTGTGGAAGGCCAAAAAACATGGACTTTCGGAATTAACCATTAAACAGAGAGTTAGTAAACTTAGATGCCTTGTTAAGATGGGCGCAGATTTACTGAACCCTGAGAGCGTTTCAACGGCGTTGGCTATGAGTGAATTGACGCCAATAAACAAAAAGGGCTACATTGTTGCCTACAAAAGTTTCGCTAAAAGTTTTAATTTGCAATGGGAGCCGCCGAAAATAAGGGTTGAAAGAAAAGTTCCATTTATTCCAACAGAGGCGGAGATTGACACATTAATAACTGGGTGTGGACGCAAAACAGCCGCTTTCTTACAAGTGCTGAAAGATACTGGCGCAAGAGGAGGAGAAGCTGCAAGACTTAAGTGGACTGACGTGGACGAAAGGACGAACACTGTAAGAATAAATAATCCATTGAAGGGTAGTTTGGCAAGAGTAGTCAAAGTATCACCAAAAACTATTGCTATGCTAAATGCGCTTCCGAAAACTGGCGAATTCATATTCAACACAAACGTCTCAACTGTCCGCAAAAACTTCACTAAACAGAGAAATAAACTCGCAGATAAATTGCAAAATCCAAGGTTAAAGCAGATTCACCTGCACACACTTCGCCATTGGAAAGCAACCATAGAATATCACAAGACAAAAAACATAAAATACGTTCAATACTTGCTTGGACATAAAAAGCTTGAAAACACAGACATTTACACCCACCTAGTGAACTTTGAAAGCGACGAGTGGCACGTTGCAACTGCAAGAAACCTTGAAGAAGAAAAGAAACTTATAGAGGCTGGATTTGAATTTGTCAGATACAGTGAAAAAGACGAATTGGCTATATATCGGAAACGAAAGTAGAATATCTCAGTGGGCCGGTAGTCTAGCTCGGTTAGGACATCCGCTTGACGTGCGGAAGGTCACCGGTTCAAATCCGGTCCGGCCCATTTGCAATAATTGTGCAAAAGCTTAAGCATCAGTTCCTATACTATCTTGTTTTGTGCGCATACATGTTGGGCATCGTGTCTGTTGAGGAAGCAGCTGCAACTGCGTCGCTCTTTGTATGGGTTATTTTTGTGGCAGAGGTTTTGACAAAGAAGCTTTATGGATATATGGCTGAGAGGGGTGTAGGGCACAATGTTGCAGTCTACTATAACAGAAAGATTATTCATATCTTGACTGGCGGTTTGGTTGCTTTGCTTGTGCCATACATTTTTGGAACACCTATTTTCCCCTTTGTTATGGCTTTTGTTTTGGCGATTTTCCTCTACATACCCCATAAAAGGGGAAAGCTTATGTATTGGTTTCAAACGGAGGAAAACGCCTATGAGGTTTCTTTCTGTGTTATGTGGGGTATCATAATTACGTTGGGCTGGATTGTTTCCGGCGGAAACTTCTGGTTTGGAGTTTTACCAGTGATTTTCATGTCTGTTGGAGACGCCGTAACGGGAATCGTTAGGAATATGCTTTACAAGAAGAGGACTAAGTCTTGGTGGGGCAACCTTGCAATGGCTTCCTTTTCAATACCGGTAGGAGCTGCAGTTTTAGGCATAGCTGGGGCAACCGCTGGAATTGCAGCCTCTTTTATAGAGCATTTTGAGTCAAACCCCATAGACGACAACATCACTGTGCCGCTTTTGTCCTTTCTAATACTGGTTTTAGCAAAGTTTCTGACACCTTGGTTACTGCCCCCTTAAATCCTTTTCACCAAGAAATAGCTCAAAACTCTAAAACTCAGCTTTTATTTTAGCCATCTTAAATCCCTAATTTACGGAACCATTAAATTGCTGCACCAGATAACTTCGTTCTCTAAAATTTTATATTTAACTTGTTTCGCCGCTGGTGTCATGTTGGCTTTGTTCAGTTTTTGACAGTTCTCGGAAGTTGCTTAACTTGGTTTCCACAAAAACCTTTTTCATTCCTAGATAAATGGCGAGGCAGCCAAATACGATTATCCCTGTCAAAAGGGATATTGCAGCAAGAATTACAAACTGTCTTTTCAACGTGTCATCAACAGCTTGGAAAGATAAAAGCGAGAAGTAGAAGGCTAGGAAAATGCAAACTGAAACAGCTACTAATATCGCTGACTCCACCTTCAAATATGGAGCACCACGCCTCAGTCATGCTAAATTAAACTGCAATTCAAAAAGGCTTTATGAATTAGAAATCCGAACAGAAACTAAACAATCGCGATTTGCAAATTATGCGGAGAAAACAGCTAAATTGCTGCCTTCACATTATTGAATGGTTTTAGAAATGAATGCAAAGCTTAAGGGAAGAAATCGTGTAGCACATTTTAGACAAGTTGCAGAAGAACTTGCCTCAAAAATAGCTGCCTACAACGAAGTGGCAGGAATAATGTTTATCGGCGGGTTGGTTAGGGGTTTTGCTGATGAATTTTCAGACATAGACATTGTGGCACTTCTCAAAAGGAGAAATGAAGACTTGAGGAAGAAGCTTGTTAAACTTTGGTTGGATAAAGAACGCCTTTCAAACATTGAAATAGACTTTGAAGTCCATTCCATTGGAGATTTCAAAAAACAAACATGGGATGAAGTCGACAGATGGGAGTTTTCAAAAGCAAAAATAGTCTTCGACCCAAATGGTGAAACCAAAAAAGTTTTGGAAGAGAAGCTGAAGGTTTCGAAACATTTTTGGATAAGACGAATTGTGCTGTGCACTGAATATCTAAAATGGTACTGCTGCCCCGCCAAAAAAGATGTTGGCACTATAGCAGAAGTTTGGATTAAGCGAGGCGATTTGACAAGCGCCCACCACTGCCTCAACTACGCAACCGAACTGATAATTAAGCTGATATTCGCCATAAACAAAGAATTCTTGCCAGCGCCAAAATGGAGGCTTTTCCAATCATACAATTTGGAATGGCTTCCTAAAAATTATAAGAAGCTAATTAAAGAGGCTATGCAAACAGGCGACCTTTCACTGGAGAATTTTAAAAGAAGGTTGCGGGCTTTGCGAAAATTGGGACGCGAAGTTATTCAAAAAATTGAGGACGATACTGGGCTTAATGTGGATTTAATATCTAAATACTATGTGGAGAAGGTTTTACATCAAACTTGGATACCTTCCCACCATTAGACCCTTCCCTAGTCCAGAAGAGGTAAACTTTTGTTTGAGCCATAAAGCTAAGTCTTTTCAGCACCTTTGCTAATCCTTCACAATTTAATCTTTTAACTTTATCTGCGAATTCTTCGCGGCTTGGGTAGGCTTGGCGTGCTGGCAGAACTCTTTTTCTCGGAACTGCTCCTTTCCTTGACAGTTCTAGCAGAATATTTACTATTTTTCTTTTGCCTACTTTCTTTATTTTCTCCATGTTGCTTTTTTGGCTTTGAAGCATGTAGAGCTCAAATCCTAATGTGCGAAGCTTTTCTATGGCTTTTAGCAAATGGGGGTTTGGTTGGCTTTCGGCTATTTTCTGCATTCCAGCCTTTTCAAAGAAGGGGTTATATTTTGCCATAACCGCCAAAGTTTCAACATATTTAGTGCCTGCTAAAGGCAGCGTTTCCCTCACAATTTTTGCGCCTAAACCTATAGTCCTATACTTTGGGTGCACTATCACGCGGGTTATTGTGCTCATTTCTTTCTGGAGTTGTTTTGGGCTCCCCTTCCAAACTTTACTTCTGCCAAACATTGTCAATGATGGATAACTGTAGACTATTACTCCGCAGAGTTCGTCATTGCGTTTTAAAGTGAAAATTTTTCTCGGCGGCGGTAGATGGCTTGAACGGTAGTGGAAAGCGCTTAATGCTTTATAGTCTGCTGATGTGCCTTTTTCTATGCGCATTTCTTTGACGAGGCTGCATTGGGAAGCGGGTGTGTTCGGATAATAGTGTATGGTTATTTCCTTTCCGAAGCGTTTGTGGATGTGCACTGAAGGGTTTAGGTCTTCGAATAGGTCGGTGTGGGTTGTGGCGGCTAAGACTGCTTTGCCCTGTTGTCTCGCCAACTTCTGAAGGTTGTAAGCCACTATTTTTGCTGTGTCGCGGTCAAGCGTGGCTGCAAACTCGTCTAAAATCCAGAACTGGGCTTGGCTTTCTATCATTTTGGCTATTTTGTAGCGGTATTTTTGTCCGTCGCTTAGCTGTTTGTAAGTGCGTAAAAATAGGAAGGCGTCGTTTAAGCCTACGCGGCTTAGAAGTTCAAGGGCTTCGCTTAAGTTTGTGCCCAGTGTTTCGATGAGGGGTTTGTTGGGTTCTGGTTTTATGTTTGTGATGTTTATGCAGTTTAAACCCAAATCTTGCCGTATGTCTTTTTCTAAGGCTTTGAGTAGTATGCTTTTTCCGCTTCCGCTGTCGCCTGTTATGTAAACAATGTCTGTGGGGGCTATTTTTAGTTCAACATTGTCGTATATTGTGAATTTTTCCCATTTGTCAAGGCCTAGGCCGAAGGCTTCTGTTACGCCTATTGTGCGGTTTGTGGGTTTTGGCGGTGCGGTTTTGTAGGCTATGTTGATTGTGAATTTGCCTGTTTGTTTGTCGTATCTTCGTTTTGTTTGGAGTATGTGGAATAGTTCTTGTTGTTTCATTTTGTTATTACCCATAGGTTTGGTTGTTGGGTTTGGGTTCTTGTGGCGTATGTGGCTAGGGCTAGGCTCCAGAAGCGGTCGTCGTGGGTTCCTTCTGGATGGGTTAGGCGTATTTTGCCTTCTTTTGTTAGTTGGTAGCGTTCTATGTTGAGTTCTGCTATGAGTTCTGGGTCGTAGGGGATTTTTAGGCGTTTTTCTGTCATGAGTTGTTTTAGCCAGTTGGCGATTTGTTGTTTGGTTTCTTGGGTGAATTTTACGCCTTCAGCTGCTTGTATGCCTATGTTTTGCATGTCTTCGACGATGTATTCGCCTAGGCCTGTCATGTCTATGAGGATTTTGTGGATGGTTTGCCATCTTCCCCATAGGGTTTTAGTGTAGCCTATTACTGTGGCGTATGGGGTTTTTAGTGGGAAGCGGTGGAGGTGGATGAGTTTTATAGAGGATTCTTCTATTTTGACGACGGTTAGGACGCTGGGGTCTTGGTGTTTGCCTAGGTCTAGTCCTGCGTAGAATTCGCCTTGGACGGTTTCGTTGAAGTCTATGTATTCTAGTGTTGGGTCGATGCAGTTTGTTATTAATGCTTGGGTTAGCCATGTGTTTTGGTCTTCTGCCCATTCTGCTTGCATTTCGCGTTGCCATCGCCATTGGTCGCCTTCTAGTTGGCGTTTTATTTTTTGTAGGATTTCTTGTTTTAGGGGTCCGTTGGGTTCTGTGGCTTGTTGGTGGGTTATGTGGCTTTTTGCGTAGTCTTTGTAGGCTGGGTCGTGCCAAATCCGCCAGAAAATGCTGTCTGTGTGCCATGGTGTTGATGTGCAGATGAATTTGCCGTTTGTTGCGCTTAGGGTGAATAGTATGGCGTCGTAGAGTTCTTTGTCGTTTGGGATGAAGTTGAATTCGTCCGCGTATACTACGTGTAATGTTGGTCCGCGGATGGTTTCTGGGTTGTTTGGAAAAGCTTCTATTATGCTGTTGTTTTTTAGGCGGACGGCTGTTTGTTGGGGTTTTTCGTATAAGCCTTTTGGCAGCCTTTTTAGGAGGGTGTTTATTCTGCGTATTACGTGTTTTGTTTGGCGCCAGCTTGGTCCTACTATGCCTATGTTTGTGTTTGGGTTTGTTAGTGCATAGTGGAGTAGTAGTGCGGATACTGTTTGGGTTTTTCCGCTTTGGCGGCACCATCTGGCGGCTGTGAATTGGTTGTTTTGGAATTTTTGGATTAGGTCTTTTTGGTATGGTGTTGGTTGGAAGCCTAGGGTTTGGGTGCAGAATTCTATTGGGTCTGCGGGGATGGGCGGCGTGAAGGCTTCAGCAAGGGCTTGTTCCAGCCTTTTGAGTTTTTGTTTTTGCCGTTGCTTCATTTATTAAAGCCTCCAGTTTTGCCAAGTCTTCGTCTATTTGATGTTCGTCTAGTGCGTTGGAGATGCTGTTTATGGTTTGGGCGATGTAGGCGGCGACGCGTGCCCACATTTGCCGTTGTTTTAGGGTGACTTTTTCGGTTACTCCTTCTTCGGTTTGGGTTTTTGTTTCACCTCTTGCTAGGGATGTGGCGATGTGAAATAGCTCTTGCAGGCTTTGGATGGTTTTTGACCTTAGTTCCTGCGTGTCTATTTGGAATTCTTGGCGGAGTTCTGCTATTCGGCGGGTTATCATAAATTTACGTGACTTTTTAGGCATAAATTGGATACCCCCTCCTCTCTAGGTTTTTTGTGCGATTAGGATGCCGCTTACTGTGCCAGTTAAGCCCGTTATGGCGGCGAAGATTTCGCTGTTCCATTTGCTGGTGAAAGCCAAATGGGCGATTTCAAGTGCGGATAGGATTATGGTCATGGCTATGGTGAATTTTACGCCTATGAGAAGCCTTGGGTCTGGTGGGACTTCGCGGTTTCGCACACGCCTAGTCAAAGCCTTTTTAATCCAGTCAGCCATGGTTAACCGCCTTCTGTTGGCATTTACTACCCTTAATGGAGGCGCGTTTCCCACCAACCAGAAAACTGTTCAAAAGCTGTTTCGCCTCTTCAGGCTGGACATGCGTTTTGGCGATTACTGTGGCGTTTGTTGTCCAAGCCAAAGGAACAGCTGTATAATCAATGTCATAGAAGCCATCAGCATAACGAAAACAATTCTGCGCCAAAATAATATGACGGTTCTTAGAGCCTAAAACGCCTAGGAATATGCCCCAGCTTATTACTGGGACGTCTATACCATTTAAGCCGCCGCTGAGGCTTTTGCCTATACTAGCGTCAAACCACTCAACACGAACCAAATCACCAAGACTTAAACCCTTAATTTGTTTGGCAACCTCCTTCATCATCCATCATCAACAAAAACCAAACCAAAAACAAAATATAAAGAAGGGCAAAATTTAGAAATTCACAAATTGGAAAAGAAATATGAATCTGCAATCTAGTTAGATGCGAGATCCTCAACGAATGTTGCTGCTCTTTGTATAATTTCCCGAGTATATTCTGGGAGTTTTGCTCTGATTGCATAAACTAGCTTTGGGCTAATTTTTTCATCTCTTCGTCGTGAATGCAAAAGTATTGCCCTTATTTCAGAAAAAGACGATGGTTCACCTTCTCTTTTAT
>JABFQN010000003.1 GCA_019685555.1 Candidatus Bathyarchaeota archaeon A05DMB-3
GGAGACTGTGGAGATGTCGCCAGCTATCATAGGGTTCAAATCCCACCCCGCCCGTTTCAGAATGAACCCTACCCGCGTGCTACTTGCGTTTTCTAAATAGCATCACGCCGTCTGTGGCTGTGCAGACATATTCAAATCCGGCTTCTATGAGTTGTTCAGCTTCTTTTTGGTGGGCTTGGTCTTTTTATGATCATCGTAGGTATAGCAGTGCATGTGATGTGGCTTCAAAGCTAACATCTAGGGAAGTTATGAATTTACTTAATATGGAATCTCCTAAAAACATCTTCAATCGTCTATATGAATCAAACCTTGCATCTTCAGATTCCATGAATCGGCTACAAGCCATTGGCTCATGAGCTTATTCCGAACTAAGAGCATTCTTCATTTCTCTTCTTAAGTTATTTTTATAGTCTATTCACGCCTTTCTTTACGTAAGGAAAACTCCAAGCGAGTGCTTTGCTCAATGCCCTTTATAAATGCTCAACATAATTGAGCAACTAAACAGAAACAGGATTTTGCTGGATTTCCAATTACTTTTAGGGTTAAAATCTTTATATATTTAATATGTTCGCTGACGGTGAACGCGCTTATGTGTAGTTAAGTTCACATACTTCAGCACATTAGGAGAAAAAGCCACAATGGTATCAGGATTGTGTTGTCTTTTATGTCTAGTTTTTCTTTTGTTATGAGTATCTGGAATGGCGGCTTGTGAACTTCAGAAAACTCTAGTATTCCTTTTAAGTCCTTCGCGTCTATGGTGTCCCTGTATTTGACTTCTATGGGTATTGGTTTTTGGTGGAGATCAAATACAATGTCAGTTTCGTATCCCTTATTTTTCCAATAAAATAGCTGCACTTCGTGAGCGGGCTCTAGGTCAAACTTTAGTCTCCTGCAATGATCAGCAACAACCGCCTCGACAATTTTCCCAAGCTCAGCAGCATCACTTAACAAATAATTGTTCAGAGTCCCCGCAGCAACGTTTCTAATGCCAGGATCGTTTATGTAGATTTTTTTCTCTTTCCTTACCCGTTTTGCGCGGCTTCTTGAATAGTATTCTGACTCAGATATTAGGAAGGCTGTTTTTAAGAAGTAAATATAAGCTTTTAATGTATGCCTCTTCAAACCCAATGTTCGAGCTAATTCCGAATAATTTACTCTTTGACTACATTCCCTTGCCAGAAGAGTTATGAGTTCCTCGAAAGCAATGGGATCCCTTATTTTAAAAGTTCTTACAATGTCCTTGTAAATGGTGAGATTCAGATATGTTTTAAGGGATTCCGCAACTACATCTAAGCTGTCAAGTTTAAGAACTTCAGGGTATCCACCCTTCAACAAATAATCCTGCAGAAAAAGCAAAATGCGGTCAATATCTCCTGCCAGCGAATTAGCCTGCTCCACTAGAGCAGAATAAAAGATTGAAGCATCATTTTTTTCAACAGCTTTTAAGAAAGCTTCCCTCAACCTCCAATTAACTTTGTTAAAACGTCTTTCAAAGTCTTCTGCCGCCATGCGAAAGCGAATAGTCTCCAAAAATTTCAACGGGAAAACTATCTGTAACTGCATTCTACCAATAAGAGATTCAGCACCCCCCGTCAAAATATTAACACTTGAAGAACCGGAAACAAAAAACTTCATTTTATAGCCAAGATCAAACCACCTCTTCAAAACAAGCTCCCAACCCTCCAGAGTTTGGATTTCATCTAAAAAGATGTATACGGGTTCTGAAATATCCGAAAATGGCTGTTTAAGAATATACTTCGAATAAAGGTCAAAAAGCCGACCAAGCAGCTGCACATCAACCTTCAAATAAGGGTCGTCGAGGGAAATATACATAGCTCTTTTAGGGCCGAAATTTGAAACCACATAATCGATTAATTGGTACATGAGAACAGTTTTTCCAACCCTTCTCGCCCCAATAATCGCACTTATCTTTGGATTATTTAGCTCCTCCAAAAGTTTATAGAAATCCCTCCTCTTGAAAGGAAGAGCTTTTGAAGGAGGCACCTGCCCAGAATCCCACCAAGGATTATGCAAATACAAAATCCTTAAAATTTCGGTTTCAGCACCCCTCAATTTCTCTGAATCCTTAATCATGGAAACACCTTGTAAATTATAATGGCCAAAATGTTATTTAAACTTGTCCCTTATAAGAGCCAAAAATAATAAAAACTCAGCCTATAAACTGGTCATCGTAAGGTCCCATACATAGGTCCCAGAAAAAGCGGCGTTTTGCGCAGACATCTAATATCAAACCTAAAACTACGCATTCGATAATAGTGAACATTTATATACCCAAGCGAACAACCAAAACGCTACGGCAATTACTTAGGACTCAACAAGGTTTTGATTAAAGTCATTTTCGCAAATAGAAAAAGAAGGGAGTTGCGGGAGTTTTCGCCATGCCTCAGAAGCGTTCAAATTCACCCCGCCCGTTTCAGAATGAACCTTGGTTATAACATATCAGTGACAAGAAAAGGGAAGTTAACAACAACCGTGAAAGAGGATAAGAGTGTTTATGCTTTAAAGGGTTTTAGAAAAATTGGGGTTTAGTATTCTTCGCTTTCGGTTTCGCTTGGAGTTTTTTCTTTTTCCTCTTTTGGTTTTGTTGCTGCTATGACGTCGTCTATGCGGAGTATCATTGAAGCTGATTCTGTGGCTGATTTTACTGCTTGTTCTTTTACGATGGCTGGTTCGACTACGCCGTTGCTGTACATGTTTTCAATTTTTCCTGTGAAGACGTTTACGCCCATTGGGTGGCCGTCTGTTTTTTCGTGGGTTGTGCGGAGTTCGACTATTATGTCTATGGGTTCTAGTCCGGCGTTTTCGGCAAGGGTTCTTGGGATTATTTCTATGGAGTCTGCGAAGGCTTCTATGGCTAGTTGTTCTCTTCCGCCGACTTTTGCAGCGTAGTCGCGGAGTTCTTTGGCTATTTCCATTTCTGTTGCGCCGCCGCCTGCCACGATTTTGTTGTGTTCTATGACGTCTGAAACCACTGATAGGGCGTCTGTCATGGCGCGTTCCGCCTCGTCCACCATTCTTTCAAGTCCAGCCCTTATTAGAACGGCTACTGAGCGGGGGTTTTTGCAGTCTTCAACAAATATCATTTTGTCTTCGCCTATTTTTCGCTCTTCCACTATGCCGGCTGCGCCCAAGTCTTGCGAGGTCAAATCGTCTAGGTCTGTGACTATTCTGCCGCCTGTGGCTCTTGCAAGTTTCTCCATGTCTGACTGTTTTACCCTTCTAGCTGCGAGGATGTCTTCTTTCGCCAAGAAGTGTTGTGCCATGTCGTCTATGCCTTTTTGGCAGAAGACAACGTTGGCGCCTGCAGCCTTTATTTTTTCAACCATTTCTTTTAGCATTTTGGTTTCCTGGTCTAGGAAGGCTTTCATTTGGGTTGGGTCGCGGATTCTTATTTCTGCGCTGAATTCTGTTTTTTCGATTTCCAGTGGGCAGTCTAAGAGGGCGATTTTTGCGTTTTCGATTTTTTTGGGCATTCCTGGGTGGACGACTTCTTTGTCGATGATTACTCCTCTGACCAGTTGGGATTCGAAGAGTCCTTTTCCTGTTTTCTTTACGATTTGGATGTTGTCCATGTCTGCGACTTTTCTGTCGCCTCTTTGTTCCACGATTTGTTTTACGGCATCTATGGCTATTTCCGCTAGGTGTTCTTTGGCTGGGCCTACGGCTTTACTTGCCATTGATGTTAACGCCACTTTTCTTAGGGTTTCTCTGTCTTCGATGTCCACTGGTTTGGCTATGGTGTTTATTGCTTCTATGGCTTTTTGGGCTGCTTTTCGGTAGCCGCTTACAATTATTGTTGGGTGGATGTTCTGGTCTAAAAGTTCTTCTGCTCTTTTTAGGAGTTCGCCTGCTAAAACGACGGCGGTTGTTGTTCCGTCTCCGACCATGTCGTCTTGGGTTTTGGCTACTTCCACCATCATTTTTGCTGCTGGATGTTCTACTTCTATTTCATCTAGGATGGCGGCTCCGTCGTTGGTTATGGTTATGTCGCCTAGGCTGTCGATGAGCATTTTATCCATTCCGCGGGGTCCAAGCGTCGTTTTCAAGACTTCGCCTATGATGCGGGCTGCCATGATGTTGTTTCTTTGGGCTTCTCTTCCACGGCTTCTTGTTGTTCCTTCCTTTAGGATTAAGACGGGTTGTCCCGAAGCTGTTGTTGTTAAGTAAGCCATATCATTCCCTCCAATCAGTGTAAAATGTTTCCAGTCTGGATAAGCAAAATGCGGTAAAATATAAACTTTTACCTTTGAATGGCTTTAAACCAATGTCAAGTGTTCAATAAGGATTTTTGCTCCGATGGCTATTAGGATTAGCCCGCCTAAAATCTCAATTTGGTCTGGTTTGAAGCGGCTGAGTTTGTCGCCTAGAACTGTGCCTACAAATGATAGTGTGAAGGTGACGGTTCCTATGATTATTATTGGGGTGATTATGGAGACTTTTAGGAAGGCGAAGCTTAAACCAACGGCTAGGGCGTCTATGCTTGTGGCTATTGACAGGACAAGGAGAACATAAACATTTAGCGGCTTTGCTTTTCTTTGGGCATTTGGTTTCGTCGACTCGTAAATCATTTTGCACCCAATTAGGAGTAGGAGAGCGAAGGCAAGCCAGTGGTCAAATCCAGCTATGAAATCCAACATTTTTACGCCTGCAAACCAGCCTAACACTGGCATGAAGGCTTGAAAGGCTCCGAAGGAAGAGGCCATTGCTAATGCGTTGTTTGTGCTTCTGGATTTTGCTTTGATTCCGTAGGCTATGGAGACGCTGAAGGCGTCCATGGCAAGTCCGACGGCTATTGCCAAGATGGTTAAGGCGTCCATGATTGGCACTTTTCTGGGTTTGGCTGGTTTGCCTATGATAGTGGGCTGATGTATTGTAAAAACTTTCTGTGAGGAAACTGTTTAAATTTCAGCTTATGCCTTTATCGCATTGGTGAAGTTGCCTTGAAGGTTTCGGTGCGCTTCTTCACTACGCTGCGGGAGATGATTGGGAAACGGGAGGAAACCTTGGATTTTCCAGACAGCGAACAGATTACTGTGGCTAGAGTGCTTGGGAAACTGGCTGAACGTTATGGGAAAGGCTTTGTGGAATATGTTTATGACAGCAAAACAGGCGATGTTAAGGGTTTTCTCCAGTTCCTAATTAATGGAAGGAGCGCCGCAACCCTCAAAGGGCTTGAAACTGAGCTTGCAGACGGCGATGTTTTGGCGATTATTCCGCCAGTTGGCGGTGGTTGAAAGTATAGGCTGTTTCGGTCAAATTTAGGTTGTGGGGTTTGGCTAAATTGAGTAGCCTCTCCCCTCTAGATTTTTGGTGTCAATTATTGCTAGGCGTTGGGGACTGCAAAATTGGGCTAGTCCCTCTAGTTATTTTTGTGCTTGGTGAGCATCCATAAAAACACTACCCCTCTATAGTTTTTGGCCAAGGGCTGGGAAAATGGCTTTTAGGAGACTTTATTTTCTCTAGCCTCTTCCTCTAGATTTTTAGGTTTGTTGTGCTATACTTTTCTTGAGTCTAGTTATGGGGAAATGCCAAGTTTGTGGTGAATGTTCGCCCTTAACTTCTGGAAAGTTGGGCGTTTGTCTAGGATGTATTAGGAAAAAGCCAGAGCGGGCCCTTGAAATTGCAAAGGAAGCGCATGCGCGAAGCCGAGCGGTTTATGGTTTGCCCACTGAGCCGCCGAAGGATGAGGGCGGCTTGCCTTGTGGTGTTTGCGCTAACAACTGTGTTATTGGTGTTAGCAAAAGCGGTTTTTGCGGGCTTGTCTGGAATGTGGACGGGCGGCTTGTGCGTTTTGGCGGCACCGCTGAACAAGGCGTTTTAGAATGGTATTATGATGGACTGCCAACCAACTGCGTCAGCTGGTGGTTTTGTCCGGGCTGCACTGGAAAGGGCTATCCTAAATACGCTTACAAGCCCGAGCCAGAATATGGCTATTACAATTTGGCGGTTTTTTACGGCGCATGCAGTTATGGCTGTCTCTTCTGTCAGAACTGGCATTACCGCAATCTATCCGCACAACACAAGCCTGTTATGAGTGCCGAAGCACTAGCCCAAAAGGCTTTTGACCAGCGGGTTTCTTGCATATGCTATTTTGGAGGCGACCCTTCACCGCAGATGCCTCATTCATTGGAAGCTAGCCGTTTAGCATTGGAAAAAGCAAAGGCTGAAAACCGTATTTTGAGGATTTGCTGGGAAACCAACGGCTACATGAACCAAAAAATGGCTGAAAAAGCGGCGGAATACGCCCTAAAAAGCGGAGGAAACATAAAATTCGATTTAAAAGCATATAGTGAAGAGTTGGCGTTGACGCTTTGCGGAGTCTCCAACAAACCCGCCCTCGAAAACTTTCGTTTAATAGGAGAAAAATACTATGCGGAACGTTCAGAACTGCCAGTCCTAACGGCAAGCACACTGCTTGTGCCGGGATACGTTGACGTAGAAGAAGTCGAACAAATAGCCCATTTCATAAGCCAGATAAACCCAGAAATCCCCTACACGCTACTGGCGTTTTACCCATGCTATGTCATGAATGATTTGCCAACAACAAGCCGAAAACAAGCAACAGAATGTCTAGAAGCAGCAGAAAAACACCTAAAAAACGTAAGAATAGGAAACGTCCATCTGCTGTCGTAGCTTTACCATAAAGTTTTCACGGTTAACCTTTTAATCTATTTTAAGTCAAAGGAGCATCAGTGAAAGAATTGAGGCTTAAGCCATACTCTTATAATATAGTGATTAAGGCTTTAGGTAAAATAGGCTTTAAAGTTGTTAGACAAAGGGGCAGCCACATCGTCCTAAAAGGTTTTTACAAAGACAGAAAGCGTACAGTTGTTGTTCCAAGACACGAAGAAATTGCAATAGGCACTCTTAAGGGCATACTGTTTCAAGCTGGACTTACAGTAGAAGAGTTCATTAAATTGACCGAGAAAAATTAGACTTTTATTTCAATTAGCATTGTGGCAACTGGTTCGCCCTTTTTCGCCCTTTCTTTTTCCCATTCTTCTGCGCTTTCAAACCATAGTTCAAAGGCTTCTTGGAAGTTTTTTAATGCTTCGTCGATGGTTTTGCCTTGGCTGGTAACTCCTGTAACTGGGTCTATGGCAATGTACCATTCGCCCTCTTTGTGTATAGCAACACTAACTTTCATAATAAATGACCAATTACATGATATGTTGTGGAATCTTATTAATATTTCACGCTTTTATCGATTGATTTCGCAAGGTTAGGGATGAGAGTAGTCAACACGGTATATTTTCCCTTTCCCATTGTCGTAGATTTTTGTGAAGTGGGTCGGGTGTAGTTCCTCATCAAATATTAGCCTTAACAGTGTTGTTTGTCTACCAAGCAGTGTAGGCTGATACTGGCTATCAGTGTAGACCAGATAGTCTGTGGCGTTGTATCCGGCGATGTGGGCTATCCAATAGAATTTTTGCAGTTCGTCTGGAACGAAAACCAAAACATATGAAACGTTGTATTGTTCCATCAACTGCAGTGACTGGTATTCTGGGAGCATAAACATGGCGGCTATGGCTCTGATTTTTTCATGGGAACCCCATTTTCCAAAGATTTGCGTCTCAAGATTGCGCAGAGGGTCTCTGCTCACGCCTAGGGTGTACCAGATTTCCCGCGATGGGTAAGCCTCTATAACATCCCGTTGACTCCATTCGCGCACCGCTCTGCCATAGTCCCACCAGCAAAGCACCACCGCATCCGGAGGAGTAAGCTCTGAAAGGTTTGCAAAAACTTCGGGCATGCCCTCCTGCTTAGAAAAATAGACGAGCACTTCGTCCTCCCTTCTACCATAATCCACCCTAAGAGCCAACAAAGTTAGGGAAACCAAAATCCCGACAGCTAACAGGGCGATGAACCATTTGCTCCGCCAAAACTTTCCAGTCAATGCAGGCATCTCCCATTCTAGGGTGTTTTCCGCACCATTGATTTTGTAGCGCCTTCACTCTCTTATAGTTTAGGACTGTAAACACTGCTAATATTACGATTACTACAATTTCAGCTATAACCCCCATCCTCATGTAATTCAACAACCTTTCAGTTTCAAGCGCTTTTTCTCTATCGCGAAACCATTGGCTTGCGCTCCAACCGCTAAGCCTCAAAGTCCCATCATCGTTCACCAGCCCCCAGCCGCCGTCTCCATCATACATAGCAAAGTAGGTTATTATCTCGAAGCGGCTACTGGCAAAATCAAAATACTGTTTTATAAGCTCCGCCTTAGCGGCTTCACATGAAACCATGCCAAAATCCCAGTGATGCGCGGGCTTCCACATTCTAAAGCCGTACTCGCCTATGAAGACTTTTTTCCCGCTTTTTTCAAAATACGCCGCATAATCCAGTATATGCTGAGCGTCAATGTCATCCTTTCTAGTGGAGAAAGGCTGTATAAAATAGCCGTCAGCGTTTTCAATAAAATTGACCGGAAAATCCCGCGGAATTCCTTCGCTTTCCACGGCGCATTTGACGCCGAAGCTTTTAACATAAGCCACAATATCCGTTATTGCATCGTTGAATTCTGTGCTGTTTATGCGTTGCAAACACTCCTCATAGGTTATGCCCGCCACTTCCGGAAACGGTATCGGATAAAAGACTGAAACGTAAAGCACATGCGAATACTTCGAAGAGGCGTTGGCTATAACGCGCAACTCTGCCTTGTAGCTTTGCACGATTGTCTCGTTTGGAAAATCTCTTGTTGGAAACTTGATATTCCAGTATGTGGCATGCGTAGACCAAATAACCTTCAAACCCAAACGTTGCGTATAATCCAGCAAACGCTCAACCAAGCCAAGCTCAACCACATACTCGTAATGGATGCGGACGCCGTCAAAACCCATCGACTTAATCAGTTCAAGGTCTCTAGCCACCGCCGTCCAATTGTTGCCCTTGAAAAACTGGAACCAGTAAGGCGAATACGCCAAAAACACAAGCGCCTTAGACTGCGAACCAAAAACGCAACAGCAGCCAAAACTAAACTGGGAAACTCCAAGCAAAACAGCCAACCCTAAAACCGCAAGGCTCTTCGCTAAACCCATAACTCTCTCCAAGTTTCAAAGGTTAGGTGGCTGTTTCATTTTTAATGCTTATCCAAAAACGCGGTTGTCTGTTAGGTTGCCCAGAAAGGCACCTTCTTCCGCATCAAACCAACATACTCGTTTAATGCTTCTTGTTCGTCCAGTGTAAGCTTATCCATAAAATCCTTTAACAGAGCTTTGGCGTGGGCTTCTGGCAATTTAACGTACAGAATGTCTTTTTCGAAAATATGTCTGCCCACCATGGGCTTGTCTAGGCTTATGGCTACTTGCATGCCTTGCTTGGCTTCTGACAAGGCTTTACCCTTCTCTTGGATTTGCTGTATTTCCCCCACTTCCTCGCCGTCCTCAGCCCTTACAAGGCTGATTTTTGGCTTTATCTTTCCAGCCAAAACTTCAACACCCACTATAGCTGGTTTGGCTCTTCTGAAAACGTACCCTTCCAAAATGCGAATCTTCCCTGGTTTAACGATTTTTTCAAATTCAGCCTCAATTTTTGCTTCTCGTTGAGCTTTAAGCCAAGAGACATAGTTTTCTATCAGATGGTAAATTATTTTTTCTCTAAAAATTTGGACATTGCTGTTTTTGGCTTCTTCTTCAGCGTCTGGCAAGACTTTAACGTTAAAGGCTAAAACAGTGCCATATAGAGGCTCATGTTCTTTCACAACAGCAGCTTCTGTAACATCCCTTTTTGAAACGTCTCCAACATCAGCCAAACGGATTGGCACGCCGTTACGCTTCAGGTTTTCGGCAATAGCCTCCAAAGAGCCAAGAGCATCTGCCTTCAAAACAACACCATCAACATCAGTGGCAATCCTAATCTTCTCAATCTCTTCGGAAACAAGCCTCACATATTTTTCGACATCCCCCTCTTCTGGAACAGCATACAAAGGCGCCCCGGCTAAGGCTCCCTCCAAATCCGGAGCAACTATTTTAACCCCAGCCGCTGCAGAAACAACATCCACAGCAGAAAATTTGTCCCGCGGGTCCCTAATTTCATCCAAGGGTTTAGGAACCAAAATAGCCCTTATCCTTGTTACGATGGGCTTTTCCTTACCGCCAACCACAATCAAATCATCCTTACGCAAAACTCCATCATAAACAATTGTGTTAAGCGTCAAACCCAAACCTGGCTCCTCTTTTACCTCCAAAACAGTGCCTTTAGCTGGACCAGCCGTGGTCTGCAATCGCTTCTTCAGATACTGCTGTGTTAAACCCACAAGAACCGCCAAAAGCTCAGTTATGCCTTCGCCTGTTTTAGCGCTGGTGGGCACAATAGCAATAGTCTTTGTAAAGTCTTTAATGCGGTCAAAGCGGTCAGCCCTAAAACCCAAACGGGAAAAAATTCCAATAATCTCGTAAAGGCGGTTATCCAAATCCTCCCGAACATACTTGTCCTGAAGCTGATAAACCTTCAAAAAAGGCGTGTCCGGATAAGAATTCCATCCTGGAATGCGGTCTATTTTGTTTGCTGCCACTAGAAAAGGTGTTTTCCGCGCCTTCAAAATCTCAATACACTCATAGGTTTGAGCTTCAAAACCCCGAAGCACATCAATAACGAGGATGGCGATGTCCGCTACGCTACCGCCACGCTTGCGCAAATTTGTGAAAGCCTCATGCCCCGGAGTGTCCACAACAAGCAATCCCGGAATCTCAATCTCGCTCTTCATGGTTGAAAGCAACGGGCCAACCATCTGCCTCAAAGTGTCAACTGGGAAGAAACTGGCGCCAATATGCTGTGTAATGCCGCCTGCCTCGCGAGCTTGAACACTGGTTTTGCGAATCTTGTCCAAAAGCAAAGTCTTACCAGTATCCACATGACCAAGAACACATACAATCGGCTGCCGAATAGACATGACATGTCTTCCCTATGCAAATCGCAACAAGCCCAAACCTTTCCAAACTATTAAAGTTTATACCATGATAGGCATTTTTTGACTCATCCTTCATTAGATTCCAAGCTACTAAGAATGGTGTCTAATGCTGGAAAGCTTGCTTTGATTTTGCTTATACTCGCGCTTGCCATAAGCCGTTCGATGTTAACATGATGCTTTTTTAATATGCTCTTAACACCATCTTTAGTAGGTTCAACTCTTTCCCTAAATTTGGCTTCAAGTATCTTAGCGATGTTTTCTTCTATACATTTTTCCCTTCCAATAATAGCTGTCCATAAGATGAATTTATGAATACCAACAGTCCCTTCTACGCGCAATGCTTCCTCACCCTCTGCTAGAAACTTTTGAATACTGCCAACCTCGACACCAAATTCTCTAAGTTTGTTCTCAACCTCTCTTTCAGTTATGCTTGTTTTGATGTACTCTCTATCAATTAAGCAGAGGAAATCCTTGATATTATATTTACTAACATATATTTTTGTGACTTTTAAAACTGATAACCCGCTGCCATGTTGATATCCTGGTCGCCTCGGAAAATAGAGTATTTTCTTTCCACCATCATACTTTTTAGCAATTCCTTTAAGCACTTTATGCTCTGTTGGTCCGTTGCCAGTTAAAACTCCAATTACAATTTCGGCTTTCTTGAATTCTTCGACAAGTTCCATGGTGCAACCCTTTACAGTTGCAAAGCATCAACCAGAAGTCGTGGATCTTGGTTGGCTTCCATTATCGCTTCAAGCTCCTCTAGGCTTAATTCTTTATGTAGAAGAATATCCTCTGCCGTTTTCTTCAACTGTATTACTTTTGCATCCTTAGGTTTCACCTCTAAAAGCCTGTCTAAAACATCTATGCTATGCGTTGACAGAACCACTTGCCACCTCCCTTCGCCAAGCCAATTCAACAACATCCTTATAAGTGTGGGATGAGCGGTCGTCTCAAAATCATCCCACAAAACAACATCCGGCTTAAAGGCATTTACAAAAAGCATTATAGCAATAGCCTTTTCCGTACCATCACCCAAATCTTCAAGTTTGATATAAAGAGGACCAGTCTTAGGAAATTCTTTTCTGGCGTAAAGGCCATCCTTACCCATCAAAATTTCAGTATATTTATCATCAACGCATTGGCTAATTTGGCTTGCAACCTCAAAATGTGCCCGTTGCTTCGTAACAAAATTCCAGTATTCGTCCCTTCTAAGATTTTCTATTAACGTTTTGATAAATCCTGTGCTGTTTGGAATAAAAAAGACCAGCCTCTGAATATTTTTAACATCTCGTTTCACTTCTAATGAAGAGGATATTTCATCAATAATATTGTAAGGTGGAAGATTTACTGTTTTATTACCAATTACAATTTTTTCCGTTTGGCCTTTCTCATTTATTTCAATTTTCCATGAGCTATTATTAATTTTGTAGGTTAGCTTAGCTTCACCAGAATACGCATAAACCAGCGAACTGGCTCCACCTATTAATCCTTTCAAAAAATCTATTCTATACGCTGACACAATTGGTTCTAAATAATCAGAGGGTATTGGTAGTAGGGATAGTGCTCCTAAAATTGTTGATTTTCCGGAGTTGTTTCTGCCTATTAAAATGTTAAACTTGGATAGTTTAATTGGTTCTTTACATTTTTTGATGCCTCTGAACTCTTCTAAGTCTAATTGATGGATAAACATCGCATTCACATACCTTTCTACTTTAAAATTACCTTATATGGTTTATTCATTTCGTTTTGGCGTGTTTGCTTATTCTGTTTTGGCGATGATGAGGAACAGTCCCAGCGCAAGCAATATGATGCTTAGGAAGCCGAAAAATCCCGTGTAGACGCCTAGGGCTTGGGTGCTTGTTAGGGTGAAGTAGGTGGCTAACGCGCCTACAATTATGAGGATTAGTCCAAAGAATTTTTCTGCTGCTGTTATTCCGATGCCGCCTTCCTCGCTCATGAGTGTTTCGCCTCTGCACGTTTATGGTGGGATGTTACATAAAATATTAAGGAGCTATTTTAAATTTCCCGTTATTTTGTCTCTTCAAGTTTTGCTGGTAAATACTCGTCCACGATGTAGGTTAAGCCATATCTGCTGAAAGCTTCTTGTTCAGCTTTGCGCTTTATTTTCATGAAGGTTTTTATTTCCCTCTGCCAAAGGGGGTCTTCTTTGTATCTTGGGTCTTTTTGCAGTTCGTAAAGCCTTTTCATGTCTATTTCATCCAATGGGTCTGTTGGCAGTTTGTAATTCACTATGTCAGTTGCCCATACACCGCTCCATTTGGCGTCGGGCGTTGTTAAATCCCTTAGGTGGGCGGCGTTCGCCGAACCCGAGATTATGACCATAGCTATGTGCATTCCCCATGGGTCGCCGTCAGTAAAAACGTAAACAGGCAATCTCAGTTCGCGGTTCAGCCGCCCGATGAAGTGGCGGGTTGCCCGTGGCGCTTGTCCCGCCGTTAGCACAAGTATGGCGTTGAATTTTTTGTGCACGTTTTCCTCTATAAACCGAGTGAAGAGTCCGCCTTTCTCTATGGCTATGACTTTGTCTGCTGATGTTTCCACGAAATCGGCGGATGTTAATGCTGGTCCAATCATGACGCCGTCTGGATGTGAAGTCAAGTTCAATGTTTTTCCTTCGTAGCCTGGCACCGTGTAGCTTATTGTTAGGTCGCCGAAGACTGCTGAACGTTCTTCTGGGAATATGTTGAAGTCTTCGCGTGAAAAGCCCAACACTGTTTCCAAATCCGTTATGATGTTGTTGGATTCCTGCTGGTCTTTGAAGGTCATTTCATAGGCTTGGGCTGAATAGTAAACGTCTCTAAGGGTTGATGTTTTGCGTTGGGATGTAAGCTCATAGGAGAAGAGTGCTGTCCAAACAAGTTGGGCGAAGGGTTTCAAGTGGCGGATGTTGCGGGCGCTTCGCTTAACCCTTTTATCGCCTAAAATATACTGCCTAAATTTCGGGTCGTAGTAGATGTTTTCTGTGGAGCGGCTTGGCATTTCAATGGATGGGAAAAATCCCCTATCAATCTGTTCATAGATTTTTGCTCCAAGGTTTCCTAGGCTGGCTAAAACCTCTTTCCTTCTTTCCATTATGCTGCTTCTATACTCCTTCGGCTCCAAACCTTTTCACACTCCTTAAAAGTTTTTCAATATCTGGAGGCTTCTCTTTGCCAGCAAGTTTCGCTGAAAAATGGGCTATTTTTGGCAAATATTTGCTGAAAACCCCAAGCCTTTTCCGCTCTCTGTCCACGTGTTCCCTTCGCGTTAAGAAGCGTTGAATTTGACGGGCTACTTCTCTTAAGCCGTTGGCTATTTCCCGTCTCACTTCGGGTCTGTCGGCGATGAACTCTTTACCAACAGTTTTGTAGGGAACTTTTGTGCTGCATATGTGCACAACTATGGCGATGGGCATGTCTGGCGAAACCTTATAGCGTCGCCAGTTCATGGCGTTTATAACTTTTACAGAAACGTCGCTTGCTTCATCATAGAGCAGTGGGATTCTGTTGGCGAAACGGTAAATTAGGAAACCGCCTCTTTGGGGGATTTCACCGCCATAGGCTATTGCCACTTCAACAATAAACGGATGCCCCGCATAAGTGGCTGGTTTCCGCTGGTGGACAGCCACAAACTCTGGCTTTAACTCTTTCAAAACACCAGTCTTCAACAATTCTTCACCTAATGGTGATAGGCAACTGGCGTCTGGCGGCAGAAACTCCTTAAACTTTTTCAGCATGTGCATAAGCCTAACAATTTCTTCGTGGGAAAGCCTCTTCGGATTTTTTGAGGGGCTTATACCGCTGAATTCTAGAAACTTCGTTGCAGTTATTTCGCCGACTCTGTGGAAATGGTTTTTCAAGAACTCCAGCATGTTCTTGTAGGGTGTTATCTGTATAAGGCGTTGGAGAAGTTCCACATCAACACCATATGGGTGGGGCAAAGTTTCCTTTGGCGGGTCAGGCATAACCGTTGTTGCCCTAATAAACTTGTACAGTCTACCCTTCGGGTCTACAAAGGTTAAGTTAGCGTAAGGGTTCACCATTGCCGTCTGCTTAAAATACTCTAAGATTTTTGGCATAGCCCTCAAATAGTCGCCTTCAAGGCTGAACTCAACGATGGTTCCCCGCCATCCTTCCTTGTTCAAAAACACCTTCCTATCGAGGATTATTGGGCGATTTCTCTGGATGTCGATCAGCAGCTTATACATGTAAATTTTCGACATGCCAGTGCTTGAGATTATGGTGGCGGGTTGATGTGTCGTTATCTGTCCATATAAAATTGCCATTTTGCCCCCTAAACCGAAGGTGCCCCTCTGCTGTTTGAGTTTGTATTTTGAGCCGAAGAGCACTTGTCCGAAGGCTGATGGGATATGCCGCGGCGGTACTCCTATGCCGTTGTCTTCAACCCTCAGCTTGTAAATTTGGGTTTCTTTGCTTGCTTCTCCTTCAAAAGATAGTCTAACATAGATTTCTGGTGGTATTTTGAGGCTTTCAGCAGCGTCTAAAGAGTTTTCCACAAGTTCCCGTACAGCTGCAAAAATAGCCCTTGTGGGGTTTGTAAATCCGGCTATGTCTCGGTTCCTATAGAAAAAGTCTGAAGCGCTTATCTCTTCAAATGTTACTTGTGCCACCTAAGCCTCCACCACAACTCATTGAGGAAATCACCTTTTACGTATGCACGGCTGACACATTAATTTAACTATGGTTTTCGGCCTGTTTTGCTCATTTCCTAAAAGGTTCTGGTAACATTTCTTTGAGCATCTTTACCTTAACCGTTTCAAAGAGAATTTTATCTCCGTCAGCTTTTGCCGTAACAATTTTAATTTCGGGAGTTTCTGCGAAATCGGCAATATATTGTAGACATGCTCCACAAGGCTTAATTTCACTTTTATTTTTAGCGTCCGCCACTACGGCTATTTCCCTAATTTTCTTGTTTCCATGTAAAACCGCATGGTGTATGGCGCATCTTTCAGCACATATGCCCAATCCCGAAATCCAGCTTTCCACATTGCAACCGCTGTAAACTTTTCCATCTTGTGCTAAAACCGAAGCGCCTACACCAAAGCCCCAGAGCACATAGGCGTTTTTCAAGGCTTTTAGGGCTTCTTCTAAAAGTTTTTTCTCCTTTTTCCTAACATCACCCAAACCTATTCCTTCCTAGTTAGGCTTGTTTGACGCACGTAATAGTATTCGCCTATTTCCTTTTGAAACTTGTCAAGCTTTGAGCCTTCCTTGTTAACCCTCGGCCTCTTTGTGAGGGGATCCCTCCTAAAGGTAACCCTCATCTCTCTGAGGAAGGCGTTCATCCCATCCCTTAGGCTTGTAGGCGGGTTTGCCAAGCCCTTTATTCCAGGCTCTCCTGTGAAAACCATTAGGCGGTCTGCGATGAAGTCTTGGGCTACCACGTCGTGTTCAACAACAAAGGCTGTGGCACTGCGGGCTTCGATGATTCTGCGGATGGTGCGGGCCATGTTAAGTCTCTCTTCAACATCTAAATATGCACTTGGCTCGTCTAGGAGGTAAAGCTCCGCCTTTTTTGACAAACAAGCGGCTATGGCTGTTTTTTGCAGTTCTCCACCGCTGAGTTCAGCTATGTTTCTTTCTAAAAGCTTGTTCAACCCGAGAGGTTGAAGGATTTCAGCTTTATACCAGCCCGATGTGAATTCTTCTTTAGCTATGCTCATTAGGAGCTCTTGAACTGTTCCCCCATATTCAGCTGAAATATATTGGGGTTTGTAGCTTACCTCCAACTCTTTAAACTCCCTTCCGTTATCTGTTCTTTCTATCCCAGCCAAAATTTTCACGAAAGTTGTTTTGCCTATGCCGTTTGGTCCGAGGATTCCGATGATTTCGCCTTTTTTAACTTCTCCTGGATGAGCGATAAGTTTGAACTCTTCATAGGTCTTTTCGATGGTGTTCCATTTTAACAGTGTTTCACCCACGCCGAGGCTTATTGTTGGAGGTTTTTCATGGAAGATTATGGATTCTTTTCTGAAGCGGATGTTTTCGTCTGGAATATACCCTTGAAGGTAAATGTTTATACCCATTCTCACACCGTGGACGTGGGAAACAATGCCATAAACACCTGCTTCTCCGTAGAAAATGGATATTTGGTCTGAAAGGTAATCTATTATCGCGAGGTCATGTTCAGCAATTACAATGATTTTTTCTTCTCCTTTTAGGCTTCTTATAGCTCTGGCAACTTCAAGCCTCTGTTTAACGTCAAGATAGCTTGAGGGCTCGTCGAAAAGATATACGTCGGCGTCTCTGCATATGGCAGCTGCTACCGCTACCCTTTGCAGTTCGCCGCCGCTTAGGGCTTCCAGCGGTCTGTCCCAAAGCTTTTTCAGTTCAAGCTGTTCCGCTACAAGGTCAAGGGTTGTCCCCCGCTCGTTCACTTTTTCGAGGAGTTCGCCAACGTTGCCTGATATAACCCTCGGGATTTTGTCAACGTATTGAGGTTTATGCACCACCTTAAGTCTGCCTTCACTCATTTTCTGAAAATAGTCTTGCAACGTCGAGCCTCTGAAATACCTTACTATCTCGTTCCATTCCGGCGGATTTTCATAGTTTCCAAGATTAAGCCTAATTTCGCCCGAAAGTATTTTTAGCGTCGTTGTCTTTCCCATGCCGTTTTTTCCAAGCAATCCTAGAACAGTGCCCGGTGATGGCATAGGTAGTCTATAAAGCTTGAAAGTGTTTGGTCCAAAACGGTGGCTGCATTCTGTTTCTAACTCGTCAGGTAGGTTGACTATGGATATGGCGTTGAAGGGGCATTTTTTAACGCAGATTCCACAGCCGGAACAAAGGGCTTCAATTATGAGTGGCTTGCCGTCTTCGAAGCGGATTGCCTCCACGTGGCTTCTAACCATGGGGCAGAAGCGATGACACTGTCTACCGCAACGTTTCGGCTTGCATTTATCCGAGTCCAGCACCGCTATCCGAGTCATAGTTTACCAGCAACTATTAACCGAATTAACATCATAAACATGAGCCTTAAAATCAGATTAGGAGGATGCTAAAAACTTTTCGGGTTAAAAGAAGCAGGGAAGCCTAAAAGCTTTAGGGTTTTTCACCATTCCTCTTCTTCCCACTCTTCTTCTTCCCAGTCTTCCTCTTCCCATTCCTCTTCTTCTTCCGGCATGCTTTTCACCTCCTTAAAGGTTTTCTTGCATAGGGAGAGCCACCTAAGAAATCTTTAAACATTTTTATTCGGCAATTGTCGAGATTGGACTTCAAGAAAAGTGCATAGATTTTAAAGTTTACTTCAGAATTTTTGCCGTCATAGAAGCCACGGGTTCTTGCAATTCAGGCGTGATGTAAGCCCAGCAAAGATGTGCAGAGTTATGCGCGGCTCCAATTTCGCCTCTTGAGTTTACTGCAATCAAACCCATTGAATTATAGGTTCCAGCAGTCCTTTCGTTGACAAGTTTTATGGCATTTTCAACGGCTTCTTGAGCGGATTTCCCATGTTCCATATAGTTGCACACAGTCTTCGCCAACACAAGTCTGATGGCAATTTCGCCTACTCCCGTGGCTGAGCATGCTCCGCTTCGGTTGTCTGCATATGTGCCGCATCCAATCAAGGGCGAGTCGCCTATTCTTCCAGGCAGTTTTAACGGAAAACCTCCGGTGGAGGTTGCAGCGGCGACGTTTCCATCCTTGTCTAGGGCGACGGCGCCTACGGTTTCTAAATCAAAAAGTTCCGGATGAGTTTTTATTAGGTTTGCGAGTTTTGGCAACCCAAATTTTCCATCAATAAGCGTCTGTTTTTGTTGTTCATAATATTTTAGGCGGAGTTCTGTTATGGGGTTTCTCCTTTCAAAATTGAACATTTTGGCGAGTTTCTCCGCCCCCTCGCCTACAACAAAAATGTGGTCTGTTTCCTCCATAACTATTCTTGCCAGCTTAACTGGGTTTTTGATGTCTTTTAGAAGCCCAACTGCCCCAGCCTTCAAGGTTTTTCCATCCATGACAGAGGCTTCCATTTCTATGCCTTTTTCTATGGTTAGGCTTGAACCGTAACCAGCATTAAAGGAGCCATCGTCTTCCATAGAAGCCACCGCTTCCACAACAGCGTCAAGGGCGCTTCCCCCATGCAACAAGATGTCAAACCCTAGTTTTGCAGCCTTCTTAACTCCTTCCAAACCTGGATTGACGCGTTCCGGATGCCAATTTCCAGCGCCGCCGTGAACCACCATCACAGGCTTCAACATTTTAGGCTTCCTCCCCTCAGTTGGAATCATTAGAATTTCTATCCATAGATTTAAACCTAATGTCTAAACGCATCAAAACGGATAAATTTCTGTAGGTGAATATCATATTTTGGGATGATGTGAGGCGACGGCTAGGAGCCTTAACGCTGTGAAAAGCCAACTAACCTGCACTGACCCTTTTGGCTTACAAACGTTTAACGGAAAAGGTGTGGGCGATGCTTAGGGATTTCAACCTTTTAGCCACAACCGCGCGGGGCAATGAGGATGAGGCTTGCTCTGAACTTTGGTATCTGCTTGGCGAAATAGGCGATTCAGCACCCGCCGTTGAAAGAACTGGAGTGGCTGGTTTAATCGCTGCAAAAACAGTCTTCAACCCCTTTGAAGTTATTGGAAAGTTTAGGCAGATTCTTCAAGAACGCCCCTACGAATTCCGCTACACATTGAGGATTATTCCCATCGAAAAGGTAATTCGCACAGATTTGGGGGAAATTCAACGGGTAGCCACAGAATTAAGTGCTAAAATTGGACGAAATGAAAGTTTTCGCGTAACTGTGGAGAAGCGGTTCACAGAAACCCCCACAAGGGACATCATAGAGGCTGCAGCTTCAAACATTGAAAGGAAAGTTGACTTGAATAAACCTGACAAAATCCTATTAATCGAAGTTATCGGCGGACTGACTGGAATCTCTGTGATTAAGCCTGAAGACATTTTGTCCGTTATAAAAGAGAAAGTATTATAGCCTCTAATGTCCAGTTGCCAACAGCGCCATCCGCTCAATCACAAGGTCTGTTAAGGCTTTATTCATAGCGCCTTCTCTTGCCACGGCTTCAAGCTCCACATCTGAAATTTCGAAGGCATTTCGTATCTTCTCAATTTTCTCTCGTGAAAGCTCCAGAACTTCGTCGTCGCGTTTCCCACCCAAAATTCTGGAAACCGCATGTAACGCTGAATCCACTTCGCCAGCGTTTTCACCTATTATAAGCACGGCTATTTCCCTTAAGTTTTGCTTAATTCCCAGAAGCTTCATGGCTTTTCGAATTTGGCGCTGCGCAGAAGCATAGAGCAGTGTTTCAATGGCTAGACTTTTCGAAATGTTCTCACGGTTTTTGAAAGCTGTCAAAGCGTTTAAAGCCGCGAAATATAGGTGCTGCCCTGTTGCCACAAACCCAGCATCAAAAAATTGCACTTCGATGTTTTTGCCCACATTTTTTCTGATTTTCTCTAGAAGGGCTTCAACATATGCTATCTCAACGTCTCTAAAACCTGCAATTGCAATATATTTTCCGAACTCTTCCAGATATTTTATCAATTCTCTTCCTCTGAAATTTCCTTCAAAAACTTTTCAACAAGGCTTTTAGGCACACCAGTTTTCACGAGTTTTCCAATTTCCGGTTGAGCTGGCTTGCCTTTTTTCCCGCATTTCTTGATAATCTTCTTAATGGTTTCTTTCACTTCCCATGGGAAAACTATCCAGCGGCTCGTTTCCTTAGCATAATAGTCTGGTTTTATTATGCTCCAGGGTTTAAGGTAAACTGTTGCTATTTTAACTTCGACGGCGCCTTCTGCTTTCAAATGTTCTTTAATAAGTTGGAGGCTTTTTCCAGTGTCTGCAACCTCGTCTACTACGAGACATTTTTTACCAGCCACTTTCACTGAGACTGGCTGTGTTAGGGTGGGCTCCCCTTTTGTTTCAGCCACGCCAAGGTAAAATTCAACCTTAACGTTAGCAAGGTTCGGATTGTCCAAAAGGTCGGAGAGAACCCTTGCTGGGGGCCATCCGCCGCGGGAAACTCCCACTATTATGTCTGGTTTAAAGGAGTCTTTTCTGATTTCCTCCGCTATGTGAAGCAGCATCTTGTATATTTGGTTCCATGTGGGGGCTTCAAACTCTATTTCTTGGCTCAATTTCTTGTCCTTCCCTTTTGGAGGCGATTAACAGTTGGATTTAAAGGCGATTTTAACTTTTCTAGGAAATGGCTGATAACTTTAATTAGTCGCCGAAATGTGATAAAAGGGGCGGTGGAAGGTTTGAAGGAGATAATTGAATGTGTACCAAATTTTAGCACTTCAGACCCGAAAGTTGTCGAACAAATTCTTAATCAGCTTAAAAGCACTCCGGACGCCTTTCTGCTTGACTACACTTTTGACAGTTATTATAACCGCCTCGTAGTCACCTTTGTTGGCGATAAACAATCAGTTCTTGAAGCTATGTTGAAAATGGCTTCTAAAGCCCTTGAGCTTATTGACATGCAAAGCCATAAGGGACAGCACCCCCGCATAGGCGCCGTAGACATAGTCCCCTTTATACCCATAAAAAACGCCACAATGGAAGACTGTATTCAGCTCGCGCGAAGGTTCGGCGAAACATTAGCCAACAAACACAATGTGCCAGTCTACCTTTATGCCGAAGCAGCCACAAAACCCGAAAGAAAGGATTTAGACTGGATTCGCGAAGGCGAATATGAACGGCTGGCTGAAATGATTGTCAAACCCGAAAGAAAGCCGGATTTTGGTCCAGCTAAAATGCATCCAACTGCTGGAGCAGTGATAACTGGTGCTCGCAAGGTTATGGTTGGCTTTAATGTGAACCTTGGAACCGCAGATTTGAAGATTGCAAAGAAGATTGCCAAAGCTTTACACTCGAAAAAAGGCGGGCTTTCAAATGTTAAGGCTATGGCAGCCTACATCCCTGAAAGGAATATTACGCAGATTGGGATGAGCGTAACGGATTTTGAAGCAACTCCGCTTCACAGGGTTTTTGAGCTAATTAAGGTTGAGGCTTCCCGCTACAATGTGCCTATAATAGGCTCAGAATTCTGTGGAATGGCACCTTTAAAGGCGATAATTGATGTGGCTGCACACTACTTGAAAATTGACAATTTAACCTTCGACAGAGTGTTAGAAATAGCTGTTCAGAATGCAATAGAACAGAGGGAAAGCTTTGCGTAAAAACGACAAAACAGCAGCTAAAGAAAAAGTCGACTTACTTATCATAAACGCCAGTGAACTCGTAACTTTGGCGGGTGAAAATCAGAAACCTCGAACTGGCAAGCAAATGCGGGAACTTGGCATAATTCGAAATGGCTGCTTAGCCATTAAAGATGGCAAAATCTTGGCTGTAGGCAAAACCTCTGAAGTAAGGAAAAAGGTCAAGGCTGAAAACATAATCAATGCCAGCGGAAAAACCGTTATGCCCGGGTTTGTTGACCCCCATACACATCTTGTCTTTGCTGGTTCAAGGGAAGACGAGTTTCAAATGCGGATTGAAGGAGCCTCCTACATGAAAATCCTCAAAGCTGGCGGAGGCATTCTCAAAACTGTTAGGGAAACAAGGAAAGCCAGCATAGACGAGCTTTTGGGTTTCGGCTTGAGCACCTTGGATGTAATGTTGCAGTATGGGACAACCACCGTTGAAGCCAAAAGCGGATACGGCTTAACAACAAAAGACGAGTTGAAAATTTTGGAAGTTATAAAACGTTTGAACCAACTGCACGCGGTTGACGTAGTTCCAACTTTTATGGGAGCCCACACCATCCCAGCCGAATACAAAAACAACCCTGAAGAATACGTTAACCTAGTCATTGGCGAAATGATTCCATTGGTTGCTGAGAAGGGGCTGGCTGAATTCTGCGATGTTTTCTGTGAAAAAGGTGTCTTCACATTAGAACAGTCTAGACGAATTCTCGTCGCCGCCAGAAATCATGGTTTAAAACTGAAGGTTCATGCTGACGAGATGAGTCAGCTTGGCGGAGCTGAGCTTGCAGCTAATATGGAAGCAGTTTCAGCTGAGCACCTATTGTTTTCTTCAGATGTTGGTCTTGAGGCTATGGCTGAAAAAGGGGTAATTGCAGTTTTGCTTCCAGCTGCAGCCTTCAGTCTCATGGTTGGGCGTTATGCTGATGCGAGAAAAATGATTGACGGTGGTGTTCCAGCGGCTTTGGGGACAGATTTTAACCCAAGCTGCTGGATTGAAAATCAACAATTGGTTATAGCTTTCGCCTGCCACTTTATGAAAATGACGCCCGCCGAAGCCATAACAGCAGCGACAATTAATGCGGCGCGTGCAATAGGAAGAGCGGATGAAGTTGGCAGCTTAGAAGTTGGTAAAAAAGCTGATATAATAGTTTTAAACGTGCCCAACCATGTTTTTCTAGGCTACCGCTTCGGCGTAAACCTTGTGGATAAGGTGATAAAAAACGGAAGACTGATTGTTGATGAAGAAACCAGTATAGCTGAAGCTGTTAAGTTTTTCAGCAAAGAATTAGAATAACCCTCCAACTATATTACTTGTTAGGTGGAACTTGTTGCTGAAACTGGAAAAACCCATAAAATGTTTAACGGGTCCAGAATTGCACTGCAAAAACTGGCAAATTGAAGGAATCCTCAGAATGCTTTTTAACGTTGTTGACCCAGAAGTGGCTAAAGACCCTGAAAAGCTTATTGTTTACGGAGGAACTGGAAAGGCGGCGCGGAACTGGGAATGTTTCGAGAAAATTGTTGAGACTTTAGTGAAACTCGAGCCAGATGAAACCATGCTTATTCAAAGCGGCAAACCAGTGGCAGTCTTCAAAACCCACAAGTGGGCGCCCAGAGCCCTCATCGTAAACGCTATGCTTGTGCCGAAATGGGCTACATGGGACTACTTCTACGAGCTGGAACAGAAAGGCTTAATCATGTTTGGGCAGATGACTGCTGGTTCATGGGCGTATATTGGTACGCAAGGCATTCTGCAAGGCACTTATGAGACTTTGGCGGCTGTTGCCAAAGAACACTTTGGCGGCTCCCTTCGTGGAAGACTTGTTTTAACCGCTGGTTTGGGTGAAATGGGTGGCGCACAACCTTTAGCTGTCACTATGAATGATGGTGTTGCGCTTGTTGTGGAAATTGATAAACGAGCTATTGAAAGACGCATACGCCACGGCTACTTGGAGACTTGGACAGACAACTTGGATGAGGCGGTAAAAATGGCTTTGGAAGCTAAACGTGAAGGAATCCCCCAAAGCATAGGCTTACTGGGCAACGCTGCCGAAGTCCATCCCGAACTCTTAAAAAGAGGCATAATCCCAGATGTTCTAACAGACCAGACAAGCGCCCACGACCCATTAAACGGTTATTATCCAGCTGGACTTTCAAAGGAAGAAGCCGATTCGCTTCGAAAAAACAATCCAGAAGAATATTTGCAACGTGCCAGCGAAAGCATGCGCACCCAAGTTGAAGCTATGGTAAAAATGATGGATAAAGACGCAGTAACCTTCGAATACGGCAATAATCTCCGCCAACAAGCTTACAATGCTGGTTTCAAGGAAGCCTTCGCTTTCCCAGGGTTTGTTCAAAGGTATATCCGACCAATGTTCTGTGAAGGCAGAGGGCCCTTCCGTTGGACATCCCTTGTCGGCAGCGCCGAGGATATTTACACGCTGGACGACGTCATTTTGAAAGAATTCTCCTATAACAAGGAGCTCTGCCGATGGATACGGAAGGCAAAGGAACAGGTTAAGTTTCAAGGTTTGCCAGCGCGGGTTTGTTGGCTAGGATTTGGTGAACGGGCGCGCTTTGGGAAAATAATCAACGGTATGGTGGCAAACGGGAAGCTTTCTGGTCCAGTATGGATTGGAAGAGACCATTTGGACGGTGGAAGCGTAGCCTCGCCAAACCGGGAAACAGAAGGCATGATGGATGGCAGCGATGCAGTGGCAGACTGGCCCATACTAAATGCTTTGCTAAATGCTGTTGCTGGCGCCACATGGGTAAGTGTCCACCACGGTGGAGGAGTAGGCATAGGCTACAGCATCCACGCTGGCATGTGTTTAGTGGCAGACGGAACAAAAGAAGCAGAAAAACGAGTGGTGACAGTGCTAACAACAGACCCAGGCACAGCCATAGTTAGACATGCAGATGCGGGATATGAAAAGGCAAAGAAAATAGCACATGAAAAGGGAATAAAAATGCCAATGTTAAAGTGATGGTGTGGGAGGAAACAAGTGTGGCTTTTTTCTTACTAGACACTTGGGTGGTTCTCAAGGGTAAAGAGGAAGAAAACGAGGAAGTTGTAAGGCAAATTCTTCAGTATGGGCGACACCACCCAGACATCTTTAAACATGTGAAGTCGCTGCGATGCTTTAAACAAAGCATAGGTGGAAAGCCGCCTGGAATGTACGTATTGATAACGGAGTTCGCAAGTCTATCTGACATGGAGGATTTCCTCAGAAAAATTAAGGTAGGCGGTGAATGGAAACAGATAGAACAGAAATGGAAGGAGGTCATGGATCAATCCTCTATAGAGAGCATCATATGGAGCGATATGTTCAGAGAGCTTTGGACTGAGAAATAGAACTTAAGTAATTAAAGAAAAAAGGGTGTTTTACTCGAATTCTGGTGTTTCTTCAGGTTTCTTTTTCTCTTTTTCCTTCTCCTTTTCCATGCCCTTCGCTGCGATTAAGTCGTCGATTTTCAGAATCATGTTTGCTGCTTCCGTGGCTGATTTGATGACTTGAAGTTTAACCCGCAGCGGCTCCACCACGTTAAGCTCTAGCATATCCATGATTTTGCCGCTGAATACGTCGACGCCATAGGAAGGTGTTGAGGCGCTTTCGTGTTTTGCTCTTAAGGCGACCATGATGTCGACTGGGTCTAAGCCAGCGTTTTCAGCCAGTGTCAGTGGTATGGATTCTACTGCGTCGGCGAAGGCTTCTATGGCTAGTTGTTCTCTTCCGCCGACTTTCACCGCATAATCCCTCAACTGTTTTGCCACTTCTGCTTCTGGTGCACCGCCTCCGGGCACGATTTTTCCGTCTTCGATGGCGTTTCTGACCACGCATAGGGCATCATGCAAAGAGCGTTCCGCCTCGTCTACCACGTGCTCTGTTCCACCTCTAACCACTATTGTGACGGCTTTGGGGTTTTTGCATTCTCGCACATAGACAAGTTTGTCTTCGCCAATCTTGACTTCTTCAACGATTTTTGCTTCGCCCAGCACATCTGATGTTAAGTCTTTTACGCTGGCTACTATTTTGCCGCCAGTCGCCCTTGCCAGTTTCTCCATGTCGCTGCTGCTGACGTTTTTGACGGCTAAAATTCCCTTTTTCGCTAGGAAATGCAGCGCCACATCGTCTATTCCTTTTTCGCAGAAAACAACATTGGCGCCGACCTCTGCAATTTTGTCCACCATTTCACGGAGCATACGCTCCTCCTCGTCCAAGAAGAGCTTCATCTGTTCTGGGCTTTCAATGTTGATTTTTGCGTCGAACTCCGTCTTCTCAATTTCCAATTTGGCGTTCAAAAGCGCAATCTTAGCGTTGCTTACAAGTTTAGGCATCTGTGGATGAGCCACTTCTTTATCAACAACCATTCCTTTAACAAGCTCTGTTTCCTCAAGGCTTTTTCCATGCTTCTTTAAAACTTTAATCAAGTCAATGTCAGCTTTAATTTTCCCATCCTTTTCTTCAGCCACTTGCCTTACAGCTTCAACAGCCAACTTTGCAAAGTGCTCTTTAGCGGCGGCTATGCCCTTGCTTCCCATGGAGGTTATGGCAACATCCATAAGCTGCTTATCATCCTTTATGCTCACTGGAATAGCCATGCTTTCAAGGATTTCCCTTGATTTCTCACTGGCTTTTTTGAATCCCTCAATGATGATTGTTGGGTGAATGTTCTGGTCCAAAAGTTCTTCAGCCTTAGCGAGGAGTTCGCCGGCTAGGACGGCGGCTGTGGTTGTTCCGTCGCCCACTTCATTGTCTTGGGCTTTTGCAACTTCAACAAGCATTTTTGCCGCTGGATGCTGAACATCAACTTCCTTCAATATTGTTGCGCCGTCATTGGTTATTGTGACATCTCCGAAGCTGCTGACAAGCATTTTGTCCATGCCCTTCGGTCCCAAAGTTGTCTTTACAAGCTCGGCTATGATTTTAGCTGCCATAATGTTGTTTCGCTGGGCTTCCCTTCCTGTTGTTCTCCCAGTCCCTTCTTTCAGCACTAAAACTGGGACCGTTCCAGAGGGTACGGCAGCCATTTACCATCACCCCCTTCCTTCCATTTTAGGTGTTAACTGAAGCAGCAAAATCAGACGAAAAATTGCTTCTATATAAACTTTTCTAACCTATGCCTTGACAATTTTATAGCCAGAAGCCTTCCTAAGCCTATTCATAACCGCCAACCCCAACCCCTCGGTGGGCACCCCCTCAGCTATGATAACATCAACTCCTTCCAAATCGAATTCCCTCAAAAGCCTAAACAGGTTTTTGGCAATGGCGTTTAGGCTGCTTCTGCTTCCAAGGGATTTTACAACATCCGCCCTATATGAGGCGGCAGTCTCATCAGTGGCCAAAACGCCGACCTTCAGCTTTCTCCGCCTATAAAAATCCGTTAACTCCGCAACTTTTTTGGTAACCGCCGTCAACTCGCCTTCCACCACAACCACCTCCGCCTTGGGCGCATAATGCCTATGCTTCATTCCCGGAGAACGCGCCTTTTCAATAGCTATTTCTTTTTCAGCAACAACCACTGGATGAAGTTCCACCTTTCCAAGAACCCCCTTTAACGCTTCGAGTGGTGTTCCTCCGGGGCGAAGGATTTGCGGCGGGTCAACAGTCAAGTCCAACACTGTGGATTCCACGCCGATTCTTGTGGGACCAGCGTCTAGAACAGCGTCTATTCGGCCATTAAGGTCTTCTAGGACATGTTCCGCTGTTGTTGGGCTGGGTTTTCCAGCGAGGTTTGCGCTGGGAGCAGCGAGGGGGCAGCCGCTTTCTTTTATTAATGCTAAAGCCACATTGTGCCTTGGCATCCTAATCGCAATTGTGTCCAAACCGGCAACTGTCACGTCGGGCACAATTTTTGAACGCTTAAAAATGAGGGTTAAAGGTCCAGGCCAGAAAACATCCATTAACCTTTCAGCTTTCTCTGGAACTTCTGTTACAAGTCTGTGGACGTCTTGGAAGTCTCCCACATGCACGATGGGCGGGTTGTCAAACGGTCTCTTTTTAGCTCTGAAAAGGTTTCGAACAGCTTTAGGGTTAAGCGCGTCCGCCCCTAACCCATAAACAGTTTCTGTTGGAAAGGCCACTAAGCCGCCGTTTTTGATGAAAATGGCTGCAACACGGATAGCTTTAATTTCCGGAGTGTTAGGGTCAACCTTTAGCACTAGAGTTTCTCTCATATTTCAGCCTGCGCCAAAGTTTGTAAAATTAGATCGCGACATTTAAAGATTCTAAGTAAGAGGTGAATTTTCACACTACATAGTATTCTATGACTTTTTTCATGCTTTTAGGCGCGGCTTGTCTCATGGCAAGTTGTCTAAGTATCCTTATCATTTGGGGTTGGAAGCGGGCTATGTCTGTTAGGCTTACCAGCCCTACGAGGCGTTTTTCATCAACGACTGGCAGTTTCTTAATTTTCATTTGAAACATTAGTTTTACAGCTTCTTCCAAGTCCATGTATGGCTCTACAACCACCAGCGGACTTGACATCACATCCTTAACCCTTGTTTTGTTCACGTCTTTTGCTTCAGCCACCACCCTTTTTAGCAAGTCTCTTTCGGTTATTATTCCGACGGCTTTCCCTTTCCTAACGGCGATTAAACATCCAATTTCAAACTTGTTCATGACGTCTGCTGCCTCCTTCACTGTTGAGTTTTCATCTATGGTTATTACTTCCCTCACCATGACGTCCTCAACCTTCAAGGATAGCTTGCTTTCCTCCTCTTTTTTCTCAGCAGACAAATCAGCCACCGAACTTTTCTATTTGAAGGCTCATACATATATAATTTGATGTGTGAATGTTAGACACTACAAACTGTGCAGTTTTCGCGTTAACTCTTCAACGCGTTTGCTTGCTGGAATTCTCGCCTTTTCAAACTTTTCTTTAGGCTTTGATAGGGGTCTTGTAGCGTCTATCCCCATTTTAGTTGTTAATCCAGTTTCCTGATTTGCAGAGGAATCCAGCGTTGAGCCCCGCACGTTTTCTATCACCAGCAAATCTTCGCCTGCTTGAAATCTTGTTGCAATAGCCCATTCAACATCCAAAATATTGAAAACGTCGATGTCAGAGTCTACAACAACGGCGTGTTTTAGGCTTAGATGGGCTGCGAAAGCTGCTAACAACGCGTTTTTTCCATCCCCGTCCAACTGTTTTTCGATTGAGATTATGGCGTGGAGCCATCCGCTTCCGCCAACTGAAAGGTTTACAGCGCAAACTTTTGGCACAACCTTCGAAACAGCCTCATAAATAGCTGCTTCAAAAGGCATCCCCATCAAAAGCTTGTGCTCAGTGCTTGACGGGAGAAGCGCTTGGTAAACATAGTCTCTGCGGTGCATGACATTCACGACCTCTACAACTGGCTGTTTTCTCTCAATGTCATATGTCCCTGTTATGTCCACGAAAGGTCCTTCGGCGACTTCTTTAGTTGCCGATATTCTTCCTTCTAAAACTAGTTCTGCATCCGCCACCGCGTAAGCGTCTACGTATTTGCACTTGATAAGGCGTAGGTTATCATTAAGCAGCGTGTTTGCAACATCGAATTCGCATACTCCAAATGGGAGGGGCGATGAAGCTGCAAGCATAACTGCTGGATGAACCCCTATAGAAATGGCTATGTCCAAATCCACTTCGGCTTCCTTCGCCATCTGCCAAAGCTTATACAAATGTCGTGGAACCAAACGTATCGCCAAATGCCTCTCATCTAAAACCTGAAATCTGTGGATGGAAACGTTTTCAGTTGTTCCGTCAAGGCTTTTGGCATGGACAACAGCTGATGTTATATATGGTCCAGCATCCCTTTCAAAATGCGTTAAAACTGGGATTCTAAGCAAATCCGGTTCTTCAACAACCTCCTTAACAGCGCCATCATCAACGATTCTAGGCTTTTTGGGAGAACGCCAAGCCTCCAACAATCTCTGATAAAGTTGGTGTTGCTCAACGCCTAGTGCTTCGCAGAGGCGTCTTCTGGTTCCGCAAACATTAGCCGCAATTTTGGTTTTTGTGTCTTCTACTTTTTCAAAGAGGAGGATTGGGCCGTTGTCACTGAAGCTTTTCATAATATATGCGATTTCAAAATTTGGGGAAACCTCATCCTCTATATGGAGTACTTCTTTCCTATTTTCCATTTGTTCCAAAAAGCTTTTGAGGCTCATGTAATGCTTTCCCCCTTTTCCGCTTCTGCAGGGATTACTCTTTCCAAAAGCTTCTTAAAAATTGATTGAGCTTGCATTTCGTTAATTGTTTCTAGATATATGGAGACTAGGGTTATCTTCCTTTTTCTTGAAGCCAAATACTCAGCGAACATGCGCGCTGAAATCATGTTTCTATCCCCTAAAAGAACAGTTGAAGACGGTAGTCCCGGCGAATCGGCGGGTTTCGGAATGGCCACAGCCAATGTTCCAAGTCTATCCTCGTTTTCGCTTAAAAGCACTAGGCAAGAGTTTTTTGTTTCAAGGTAAACCGCCAAGAAATGAACGTTCTGCTCAACTATTTCATCTTTAACAACTTTCGCGCGTTCCATAACAGACTCTCCGCTTTTTATTTATAGCTTTACGCATTCACTATTTATCACTTTCAAAAGGCGACCGACAAATGATTGAAAAAAGAGCTGAAAAAATTCTGGAAGCCCTAAGAAAAAACTTCACGTTGCCAAAGTGGATATCCTCAAGACATGACCCCTTCGAAACCTTGATTATAACGATAATTTCCCAGAACACTTCTGACAGAAACACTGCAAAAGCCTTCGAAAATCTCTCGAAAAAGTTTCCCATAAGCCCCAAAAAACTGGCAAACGCTGAAACCAAAGAAATCGAAGAATGTTTAAGGGTTGCCGGATTATATAGAAACAAAGCCCGTGTAATAAAGGAAATATCCAAAATAGTTCTCGAAAAATTCGGCGACAGCCTAACCCCTATCTTGTCAATGCCCTTTGAAAACGCGAGGGAAACCCTCATGCAACTTCCAGGTGTTGGACCCAAAACTGCTGATGTGCTTTTACTTTTTTCCGCAAACCAGCCAACAGTTCCCGTTGACACCCATGTTAATCGTGTGTCAAAGAGGCTTGGACTTGCACCTGTAAACGGCGATTATGAAGCTGTTCGAAACTCCCTTCAACTATTGTATAAGCCTAAAGACTACTTAGAGATTCACATACTCCTAATCTTACTGGGCAGAAAATATTGTAAAGCTAGAAACCCCCTTTGCAAACCTTGTCCAGTAAACACCCTTTGCCCTTCAAGAAGAAGCTAGGCTGTCTGATATAACTTTTCCACTTTCTTCAGAGGTTATGGTTATTTCCCTCAAATTCTTGTCCAACCTAACTTTTCCAATGGCGACTGCTGATATGTTGCTTGAAGTAGGCGTGTAAATCTTCATCACTTTTCTTCCATAATCTACTTCACGTAAAACCCCTATTCCAAGGAACCTTCTTTCATCATTGTATAGGGCTGTCAGCAAGCCTTCCTCTTCCCCCTTCCATGTAACCACCACTTTTTTGCCAAGGGTTTCCTCAGTTTTACTAATTCTTTCGGGGTCTATCCAGCGGCCTTTGCCAATAACTACATAGATTTTTTCCTTCAACTCTGCAATGTGGAGCGGTTTCATTCCAAGGAGTTCGCAGATTTCCCTATCCCTTTTCATCATTCCAAAACTTTTGTTTAAGCCTATGAATTCATCGCTTTCGATTTTTAGCCAGCTTATGGGTATGGACTGCACTTTTGCGTTTTTCAAGTATTTGATATAGCCGAGTTCTCTGAGGCTTCTGCGTTTCTCTCTGCTTCTCTGCTTTATGGTTTGGGGGGAATCAATTTTTAAAGTTTTGAAGTTTTTAAGCATAGACAAAAGGGGCGTTAGTTTCTCGTTTTGTTGTATATAAAAGATTATGTTTGGGTTGATTTTTTCAATAAGTTGAGCCTTGTAGTTTACGGCGTCTTCTCCCTCAACCCATCCATCAGTGTTTACCACTACATAGTCTGGATTACGTCTCAAAACCTCATCTCTTAGCAAAGCTAAACCACTAATAACTTTTTCAGTGGCTTTGCTTGGGGAGGTGACTCCTACAAAAAAGGCGTTTTCCGCCTCTAGGTTAAACAAGTCTGTGACTGGGTTAGAAACAACGGCATAGGCAACAGTGCATGGGGGCCCTATATCTGACTGCCCCAAGTCTCCGTCTAGAATGGCGATTTTACGTTCTTCATTTAGAAGCTTGTTTACTAGGTATGTGCAGAAACTTGTTTTCCCAGAGTCCACGGTTCCCAAAACCAATGCTGTAACTGGTTTTGTTTGTAGAGTTTTCAATTCTTTGTAGGCTTCGTCCCATGATGGTGGAATGGTGTGTCCTTCAATTTCCTCCATGTTTGCGGTTTCTCCAATTGAAATCTCGAAGGTTGCGGTTTCTTCAACTGCGAAGGGCATGCGCTTCCCGTCTCTTATAACAACTTTCCCCATATGCCTCAAAGCATAGCCAAAAACCTCAGCCTTGCCCGAAACAAGCGTGACAGAGGCTGGGCCGTCGACTAGAAGTGTTTTTCCAGCTTCAACAGTTATTTTCATCTACTTCTCTCCTAGCGAATTTGTAACCGTTTCTTCTCGCGATGTTTATGGCTGAAACTATGTCTCTTAACCCCCTCCTATGTTTTGCCTCGCTTATTTGTCGGTCTGTTCCAGCTTCACTTACGCTTTCCAGCACCACGTTTGAAGGCAAAAGCCTATCTAAAGCCTTTAACAGTTTTTCTTTATACTCTGGGATGCCGTCTCCAACTTTAACCGCAATCATTGATGTTTTAACATCTTTTAGGTTTTTTATTATACTTTCTATTTCGCTGATGGTCTCTTTTATGCTAAAACAGTTTCCAGTTTTAATAACTTTTCCATCTGCCAAAACCGCCAACCCCAAAACTTCGCCTGGGTCGATGCCTATCACAACTTTTTCATATGAGTTTTTACCCTCTATACATTGCAGTGCTTGATTTATCAATACTTGTGGGTCTGCGCCTTCTTTTAATGTTAAAACATTTTCATGCCGTATTAATGGACGCTCCTCTTCTGTGGTGATTACAACCCTTATTTCCATTGGAACAGGTTCATAAGGTGTTAAGCTTATGAAGGGCACATCTCTCTTCTTCAATTCGTTAACTATTAGGTAGTAGGCTTTTCCTGAAACCGTTGCCACAGCTATCTTAGCCTTCATACAGTTTCCTATCGCTGTTAAGCCTTTAGCAAACCAAATATTATTTTCGATGTTTATATCTATTGATGTGCATGGCGTTGCTACAGAAGATTCCAACGGGCTGTAAAGTGCTTGATGAAACATTAAAAGGAGGCTTAACCCTCGGCAACGTGAGCCTAGTCTATGGCGAAGCAGAAACGGCAAAAACAACCCTAGCAATGCAATGCGCCGTAAACTGTGCAAGGCAAGGATACAAAACATTGTTTGTGGACTGTGACGGCACATTTTCAGCTAAAAGGCTATCCCAAATCTCCTCGGGGAACTTTGAAAAAATCGCCGAACATATAATCCTTGCTAGACCTAAGGATTTTAAAGAACAAGCCTCCGCCATAGACCAGCTGACCAATTATGTGGCAAGGGGCTTCGGTTTAGTTGTCATTGACACTATTACATTTTTATACCGCTTAGAAATTGCGGAGAATCCTGGGAAAACCTTTGAGCTGAATCGTGAATTGAATAGGCAGATGGCGTGGCTGGCGCAAGTTGCGAAAATGCAGAAAATAGCTGTTCTTGTTGTGAGCCAAGTGAGAAGCGTGTTTGAAGATGCTTACGTGGATGTTGAACCAGTCGCCACAAGAGTGCTAAAGTTTTGGGCAGACGTAATAATAGCGATGAAACCCTCTGAAAATCTGAAGGTTGTAAAGGTCACGGTGGAGAAAAAGTCAGAGGCTACCCAACCCTTTTCCTGTTATTTGAAAATATGTGAAACTGGATTAAGCGAGTATTCTAACCCCTCAGTTTGATGGTGGGGAAATGGGCACTTTAATAGAGTTAGTTTTAGAAGCGTTAAAATTCATACTTCCAGCCTACTGTGCAAACGCCGTGCCAGTGTTGGTTGGAGGAGGCTTACCTTTAGATTTTGGGAAAAATTTCTATGATGGAAAACCGATTTTTGGGAAAAACAAAACCTTTAGAGGCTTCTTCTTCGGGTTAGCCATAGGAACGTTGGTCGGCGTTATAGAGGCTTTTTTCTTTACAGAATATCCAATTTCCTTCGGTTTTCTTCTTTCCTTGGGGGCTTTGCTTGGAGACTTGGCGGGCGCCTTTTTGAAAAGACGAATAGGTTTGGCTCCTGGAGAACTTTTGCCCGTTGTTGACCAAATTGATTTTATAATTGGCGCCTTAGCGTTTTCCCTTCCCTTTAACGTTTTATCCCTAGAACTTGCCTTAACAGTGCTGCTTATAACGCCTCCACTGCACATAATTACCAATTTTACGGCTTACAAAATGGGTTTGAAAAGTAACCCTTGGTGAAGAGGTTATACGCCTTTCCAGTAATGCATCACGGCTTCTATTGATACATATGCAATTATAAGGAGAGCTGCTCCCACAATGAACATGAGATATGCTTGTCTCGGATTATAGGCGTATTTTGTGCTTTGGTACATAAAAATTGAACCCATTATGCCTAAGGAGAAGAGAATCATTGCTATAAGGCTGTCTGCAACCCACTGTTCAGATAACCGTGGGTAAACGAAGAGGAAGCGCCCGCCATAGTATACCGCTGGGTAAGGCTTTACGATAATTAGGTGTAGTCCGCCTCCGAAAAGGAAAATGGCAATCGCCATGGTTATTGCGGCAAGAACAATGTTTGACGGCTTTATTGTTGATATTTTTCTATAGATTTTCTGAAATGAGTATGGCATTGATGAGATTGTTCTTTTGGCTTTACGCGCCACTTTCTTCCTCTCCACCTTTAAGTAAGTGTTCCGCCACTTCTTTAGCCCATTCGCCTGTAAATGGATTCTTTGCAATCTCGCTTAAATACTCTTTCCAAGAAATTTCCAAAGCCCTTTTCCACACCTCATACTTTTTCATAATGCTTTGATAAGCTCTGGCATGTAGTTCGCAGTAGTCGTTTTCAACAGCGTCTCTACTGCACACTTTGCATCTCATTTCTTCTCCTCCTCTCCTCTTTCAATGGACATTCCGGATTAAAACATAAGTTCCAAGGGCGTCTCCCCTTGATTCTAATTTGAACGGTGGGCCAACCGCATCCACGGCAATTCCTCCCGAGGGGTCTCACTGTTCCTCTTTGAGGAAGCGGGAAGGCTGTGTTGCACATTTTTTTGAAGTAGTTTGTGCATCCGATAAAACGCTTTCCGGTTTTTCTTGAATAAAGTATCATAAGCGTGCCTGTTCCGCATATGGGGCATTGTCCCACGATTCTTTCTTCAAGTCTCGCCCTTTTTATTGCGTTGCTTAACTGTTCGCCTATTGTCTTTTCTTTGTCTTTCAGTTCTTCAACCACTGGTTTTAGGATTTCAACCGCGTCTAATAGGACGTTTTCCCTTTTCTCCATGTTTGTTTGAATTTTGTCCATTCGCTCTTCAAGTCTTTTAGTGAGTTCGATGGACACGATGGTGGGACAGTGGTTTTTCAAGACTTCGAGGACTTCAAACCCCAGGTCTGTTACAACTATCCTTTCGTCTCGAACGTATTTCCTATCATACAATGTCTGTATAATGTCGGCTCTGGTTGCCTTTGTTCCAATCCCTACCTCTTCCATTTTTTTGAGGAGACTGCCTGGATTATACCTTGGCGGCGGCTTAGTGAATTTATCCTCTAGAATAACCCGTTTAACCTTTAGTTTCTGTTCCCTCTCTATTTGGGGCAGAAGAACCTCTTCAGCCCTAACGTAGGGTCCGTAAAAGCGAAGCCACCCCTCTTTAAGCGTTTGCCTTCCCCTTAAAAAGAACCTCTGCCCATTCACGTTAATGCAGACTTTTACGCTTTGCCTTATTGCTGGCTCGCCGAAAACAGCCATAAACCTTCTCACAACAAGGTCCCATATTCGCCTTTCAGGCTCTTCTAAAACCCTTTCTGGCAGGTTTCCAGTGGGGTAAATTGCTGGATGTGCTGGGTCTTCTTTTTTGCCCTCGTTTGGTTTTAATTCCTTTTTAGCTAGAAGTTCTGCAGTTAACTTCTTGTATTCGGAGACGCTGCTTAGATTCTTCAGTATTTCCTCATGGTTTATTACTGGTGGGAGTTTTTGGCTACTGGTTCTTGGGTATGAGATTAACGCTTCTAGATATAGGCGTTGGGCAATGTCAAGGGTTCGCCTAGGTGTGTATCCAAAGAGGCTGTAGGCTTCGCTTTGTAATGCACCAATGTCAAAGGGTGTCGGCGGCATTTGCTGGAACTGTTTGAAGTCTATGCTTTCAACAACTCCATTTTTGCCTTTACACGCATTTATGATGGCTTCAGCTTCTTTCTTGGTTTCAATCATGTCCTTTTCATATTCAGCCTCGAAAATTTTTCCCTCAATCTCGATTTCCGCCCTAATCTCCCAGTAGGGCGTTGGCACAAAACTTCTTATCGATTTTTCCCTTGCAACAAGAAATCTCAATGTTGGACCTTGAACTCTTCCCGTGCTCAGCGTCGCGTATTTTCCACTCCAGTTTTTTGCGGCTATTGTTAAGGCTCTGGAGAGGTTAACTCCATAAAGCCAGTCAATTTCATGCCTTGTTCTTCCAGCCTCTATGAGGGCAAAATCAAGTTTTGGCAGTAGTTCCGCATAGGCTTTTTCCAGTTCTCCTTTGGTTAGGGTGGAGTACTTCATTCTTTTTGCTATGTCATCTTTGCCGCCGCATGCGTATTTTAGTATGCAGTATCCGATTATGCTTCCTTCGATGTCGTAGTCGCATGCGTCGATGTAGGTGTCAGCGTTTTCCGCCAATTTTGAAATGGTTTCAAGCCAGACGCGAATTTGTTTTGCTCCCCTCTCTGCCATGTAACGTGGAACCCATTTGAAACTGAAAACTGGATAATAGTTTCTTCCGCTTCTTTCCTCGGCTACAGTGTACAAGTGCCCTATAGCTGGAACAACAATTATGGGTTTGTCTCTTTTAGCCGCGTAGTAGGGCACCCCATTGTCTTCCATTTTCTTGGCTTTGCCTTTCAAGTCGAGGGCTGAAGCTATTCTTTGGGCGGCGTCTGGTTTTTCCGTAATAATGAGAGTGTATTTCTCCATGTTTGCACAAACCATTTACCTATTAAAGGTGAAACTCTCCAAAATAAGCCTTATAGTTGAAATTAAAAGTTTCTGCGTAGCCGCGTTCCAGATTAGCAACCAATAAATATGCGTTGGCATATTCCCTTTACTGTCGAGGGTTGTGACATGCCTCAACATGTTGTTTGCCATCAATGTGGCTATGTTTTATATGATGGGGATGAACTTAAACCCCCAGACGAGATTATCCACAAATACAACGGCAAATGTCCAAAATGTGGCAGAAAACTTGCGTTCATACCATTAAACGTTGAAGTTAAACCCATAAAATAGCAAACCACGCCTTGAAATGGTGACTGCAATGCGGAGAACCCAGCTTTTCGAAATCCACAGCAAAACTGCGAAAATGACAACCTTTGCAGGGTTTGAAATGCCCTTATGGTATAAGGGAATAGTGTCCGAGCATTTGGCGGTGCGAAATAACGTAGGCATTTTTGATGTTTCCCACATGGGGCGAGTAATCATAACCGGAAAGGATGCTGAAAACTTCCTAAATCATGTAATAACAAACGACGTGTCAACTTTAACGCCTAACAGTGCCCTCTACTCTGTAATGTGCAACGAAAAAGGCGGCATAATCGACGATTTCGTTGTAAGCCGTCTCGAAGAAGAAAAGTTTCTGCTGGTCCCCAACGCCACCAACAGAGAGAAAGACTACAACTGGCTGGTTAAAAACGCCAATGGCTTCGGCGTTAAAGTAGAGGATATTTCAGATAAGGCTGCAATGTTCGCTGTTCAAGGTCCAAAAGCCGAAAAGACTCTGCAAAGCATCTGCACAACAGACCTAAGCAAAATCGAGCGTTTCAAATGCGCTTCAGCTAAAATTGCGGATGTAGATGTTTTCTTATCCAGAACAGGCTATACTGGCGAAGATGGCTTCGAAGTCTACGTTTGGAACGCACCGCTGGAAAAGCCAGCCAACGCGGTCAAAGTGTGGAACAGTATTCTTGAAGCGGGCAAGGCTTTTGGAATAGAGCCCTGCGGTTTAGGCGCAAGAGACACGCTGAGACTTGAAGCTGGACTATGCCTATACAGAAACGACATAGACGAGGACACAACACCATTAGAGGCAAGATTAAGCTTCGTAGTGAAATTTCAAAAAGCTGATTTCGTTGGGAAAGGCGCGCTGCTGAAACAGAAAAGCGAAGGGGTTAAACGCAGACGGGTCGGACTGCAAATGATTGAGCATGGAATACCCAGACCAAGCTTCAGAATTTACGACGAGAAGGGCGAAAATATAGGGCTAGTAACAAGCGGAACATTCTCGCCACTGCTAAAATGTGGAATCGCCATGGCTTATGTTCAAATAGCACAAGCCGTGGAAGGAAACATTGTGAATGTGGAAATCCGCGGGAAAATGGTTAAAGCAAAAATTGTGCCTTTCCCATTTTACGAAACCGAAAAGTATGGGTATAAAAGAAAAACGCCCATATAGCTTCGGAGTAAACCGTAAGGGAAATAAAACACCCCTCATAATCTATTCAAAAGAGCTGGAACCCAAATGAAAATCAGAAACGCTTTCACAAAGGAAAACATTCTCAACGTCTTTAAGAATTTTGGAAAAATCCGCCCAAAAATGAACCACACTTCAATAATAACCCTGTCGGCATTAACCCTTATCCTCTTCATAGCCTTTGCCATAAGGCTTTTTCCGATACGTTGGGAAATAGACCCCAAAACTGGGAAATCCAATCTTCTATTATCGGAGTTTGACCCATACTTTCAATATAGATTTGCAAAATACAGTGTGGATAATGGTTTCCTAGCTTGGTTATGGTGGAATGACACCCAACGTTGGTATCCACAAGGATTTGAAGTGGCGAAAAAGGCTTATCCAGGATTGCCTCTCACAGCTGCCTTCCTCTACAGCATAATTTCGATGTTAGGCACGGGCATAGACCTCATGAGTTTTTGCTCGCTTTTTCCAGCCATAATGGGAATGCTGACATGTCTCGTCATGTACTTTTTAGGAAAGGATATAGGCGGTAGACCAGTGGGCTTGTTGGCTGCGCTTTTCTTGGCTTTGCATCCATCCTATATTCAGCGTACTTCTGTGGGTTTCTTCGACGACGAAACTGTGGGGATTTTCTCCCTCATACTTTTTGCTTTCCTGTTTTTAAGAGCTATCGAAGAGAATAGACAAATGGGTTCAACAGTTAAGTATGCCCTTGCTTCCGGGGCTGTTTTAGGATACTTTTGCATTAGTTGGGGTGCAGCCTATTATCCAATTGGCTTAACAGTGCTCTTTGTTTTTGTGTTGCTAATAATGAAGAGGTATACTCGTCGGCTGTTTTTGACTTACAGCTTAACCTTTGGGTTGGGGTTGTTTATTGCCATAAATGTTCCATATCTTTCGCCAAACTACCTCTTAACAAGTGCCATAGTTGCAGTTGCGGGCGTTTTCAGTTTGTTATGCCTCGCCGAGGTTCTTAATGCATTAACAACGCAAAAATGGAAAGCAATAGCTGTGATTGCTTTTCTGGCATTAATAATTGGCGGTTTTGCTGTCCTTTGGCAGTTGGGTTATGTGCAAGGCATAACCGGCAAGTTTCTTTCCGTTGTAAACCCGTTTACCCGCGCAGAGTCTCCGCTTTATGAGTCTGTGGCTGAGCATAGGATATCCGCGTGGGGTTCCATCTACTACGACCTTGGCATAGGAATAATCTTCTTCACTATCGGGTTTTTCTTCATTTTCGGAAACTTAAATGATAAAAACTTGTTCCTTCTTGTTTTTGGTTTAACCTCCCTTTACTTTGCATGTTCAATGGTGCGGTTGCTGGTGCTTATGGCTCCGGCTTTCAGCCTTCTAACCGCAGTTGGAATCGCTGGTCTTTTGAAGCCTTTCATTGCTTTGTTGAAGGAACCGCCTAAAATAAGCGTAAAGAAAAAGTATGGATTAGAACACGTTGGAAAAGAGTTCAGTGGAGCTGCAGTTTTCTTAATTTTCCTTATTTTGATGACAACTGTGGCCTTTCCAATGCCAAAGGTTTACAGACAAGCTTATGCGCCGACAACCATATCTTCTGGAAGCCTTTCCCTAATACCCAGTGAACCAGTGCAAGAATGGATAAACATGCTTTATTGGACGAGGACAAGGCTGAGCGGGTCAACCGTTGTTTGCAGTTGGTGGGACTATGGATACTGGTTGACGGTTTTGGGAAATGTTACAACGCTCGCGGATAACGCAACAGTAAACGGCACCCAGATACAAAACATTGGCTTCATATTTATGTCTAATGAGACTCAAGCAATAGAGATGCTGAAACGTTACAACGCTGAATACATACTTGTGTATGCAACAATATATTATAGCAGTCAAAGTGGTAGCGTGGGTTTCGCTAACGCTGGCGGCGACGAGGGTAAATGGACTTGGATGGCAAGCATATCTGGAAAAGCGCGTGAACGCTTCATAAGTCAAGGCTTGATTTCAGATGACGAGATGTGGACAAGCGATTTGGATGAAGTGAGGCAAATGTTTGGAAACTACACGCTGGGAACGCATTGGCATGACTCCAACAATGATGGAAGTGCAACTAGCGATGAACTTATCGCAGTGAGTAAAGGGCAGAACTCCACCATATACAAGCTAATGAATTACGCCTTGGAGCGGTGGGTGCAAGTACAGAAGAGCGGTTCAGCACCTTCAATCAAACTCCTATACTTTAGTGAGGCGTATATCGCTGGATTGGATAATGATGGAACCAAATACGGCGGTGTTGTCCCCCTTGTTTGCCTCTACAAAATTAATTATCCTGAAGATTGAAGGCGAGACATGATTGTTTCCAAAAGTTCCAGACTATCATAAGCCGAATAAGCCGCTTATCCCAACGGGTTTCGGCGTATTTTATGTTTTAGCAAGTGCGCTTTATCTGTTTTTGCTGCATTTTTTCCTTGAAATAGACACTCCCGGCAATGTTAACAGGGCTTTAACCCTGGCGGTTTGTATTTTATTTGGGGGTTTCATGGGTTTGCTTGACGACTGGATGGACTTGCGGTGGCGTTATAAGGCTTTTTTCCCTTTGGTTGCGGCTATTCCTCTTATTGCATTGGCTTATAGGCTGCCTCATGTGCGTACATCCATAACAATCCCAATTTTGGGAACCATAAATTTCGGCGTATACTACTATTTCCTTTTAATACCATTAATTGTGACTGTAACCACGAACACTGTTAACCAGTTGGGCGGGTTAAACGGTTTAGAAACCGTTTGTCCAGCCATAGTGTTAATAGGGCTTATGGTTGCCTCGGAACAGAACGCTCTTCTTCTAACAATCCCATTAGCTGTTTGGCTCACCCTTGCCTTCTTCAACTTTCAAGGAAAAGTTTTTGTTGGCAATACTGGCTCTTTCGCCATTGGAATAACATTAGCAGCGTTTGCAATAATCGCTGATTTAAAATGGTGTTTGCTGATTTCGATACTGCCCTACATCCTTAACTCATCTATGATTTTGTTGAACTATTTCTTTTTCCGAGCCAAGGCGAATGTTTCTTTTGATGGAAAAAGGCTTTTTTCAGAACATCGGCGAAGTTTAATAACGCTTATCACCTATAAACATCCCATGACTGAGCGGCAAGTGGTTGCCATAATATCTTTTCTGGTGGCTGCTTCAACTTTTATCGCTGTTATAATCCAGGTTTTTTGGTTTTAGCTGTATGTAATAAAAGACTACACACAAAAGGCAAAAATTTGTCAGAGGCGAGGCTTATCACGGAGGTTGTTAAAGCATAATATTTCGCATAGCCTTAATGTGAGGAATTAACTATTTGCCCAACACTCAACATTCCAAACGTTTCGGTTAAAGTGGAAACCACGAGTATAGTAGGAGTTAAGCTTGATGTCAAAGGCGGAGCTGGAGCCGTAAACTTTGATGTTAAGGCGAAACTTGAAGAGAAGGAGAGGAGAAGCCAGACGGTTGTGGTGGGCTTCAGTCTTCAGTTAACAACAAAACCAAGCATTGTCAAATTCGAAATTGAGGGAACCGCGACCCTCACGGGCAAAGACACCGAAATAAACAAAATGCTGGAAATAGACCCTGAAACAAAAGTGCCATACATTTTCCAGAAGGTTTACCAAAACACTTTCACAGCCATGTACCTGCTCTCAACAATTTTAAACGTTCCTCCGCCACCCATCGACCTGCTGCTCTTCCGGAGAGGAGAAGGAGCATTAGCAGAACATGTGACACTGGAACCGGAAACAGCTGAAACTGTTGAGGCTACTGCTGAAGAAAAACTAGCTGACGAATCTGAAACTGGAACATAGCCTCTGTGGTTAAAGGTTTAGAAGAATATTTATTAGCTTCTTGTTATGATGGGTTTTCTGTTGGCGGGTGAGTGGGACCTCCCACCCGTTCCGCCATAAAAACCCCGGTGTAGGGAGGTGAAAAAACGAAATTTGAAAGCAGAGACTTGGCTTTAACCGCGGTTTTTGCAGCACTTTACGCTGCCGGAGTGGTTTTCCTAGCGCCTATAAGCTTTGGGATTTATCAAGTGAGGGTGGCTGACTCGTTGTTGCCGTTGTCGGTGATATTCGGTATGCCTGTTGCCGTAGGGGCGAGTCTTGGTTGTTTGATTGCGAATTTTTATGGTGGTCTAGGCGTCGTCGACATCATTGGCGGAGCAGCTGCAAACTTTGTGGCGTGCACTTTGGCTTGGTATGTTGGCAGAGGTGGCTTTACCCGTAGGTTTTTAGGATGTTTTGTTGAAACAGCAGTTATAACAATAATTGTTGGAGGCTACTTGGCGCTCATATTTGATGTTCCAGTGGAGCTTGGGTTGTTTGGCGTTTTTGTCGGTTCCATTGTGGCAATCAACATCTTAGGCTTTGCACTTTTAGAAGGGTTGCATCGAAGTGGCATAGGAAAAAGCTATGCCAAAAGGGATTCGAGGTCTACATGAAGCGTTCCAGTTTTGTCAAGCCTATTATTTCATCAAAATCTAAGCCTAAAGCGTCTAAAACTTGGTCAAATGTGGAATGCAGATAGGCTATGTATTTATCGACGTCTATCTCGTTTTTAGATGCCAATTCAACTGGTTTGACATGGGGCTCGTTTACGACTTTTACAAAACTTATCAAGTCGCCTGCTTTCAGCTCTATTCCCCCTTCTTTTAGGATTCTTGCAGCTTTAACATGTTGTGGTGTAGTCTTTGTATAGCGTTCTGGTTCCTCTCCTAAAACCACGTTGAAGGCAAGCTCGCTTAGGCTTTCCCATTCCCGTCTTTTGAGGCGCATGTAGCAGTCGCGGATGTTTTGGATAATGTCCTTTTTCGCTTTTTCGAAATCCGCTGGGGTTTTCACCATGGCTAGGCGTTCCTTCATTTTGTCAAAAGCCTTTTTAATGAAGAGAGGTATGTGGCGTTTTTTGCCAGTTAACCCTTTCACGTCTACGCTTCCGTCTTCTAAAACGCCTAGGTAATTCTTTTTGCGGGAGCTGAAGACTGCGTAACGATAAACCTTATCCACATCCAAGCCCATTTTAAGCTTGCGTTCAGTCCACTCTTCCAATCCGCGTATCTGCTCCTTTGATGGATTTTTTAAGAAAACGCTGTCTGTGTCTCCGTAAAGAACTTGGATGCCAAGCTCCTCAGCCTTTTTGATTATTTGGGTTATGGCGTGTCTCCCTATAGCTGCTGTTGCTTCAGCCACTGGCGGACAGTAAAGGTCAAAGGTTTCAGCTCCGAAAACACCGTAGCTGGCGTTCAAAATCACTTTTAAGGCGCCTTGAATAATGTTGTACCAGCTTCTAATATCTGCTGGTAAAGCCTTGTCTTTGGATTTCGGCTTATACCATTGAACTCGCAAGTCTCTAAGCGAGCCTATTAAAAGGCTTTCCAAAGCGCGTTTTTTCCGGCAAACCCAGTGAGGCGTGTCTGGTATAAGGTTTGTTTGGCATTCTGGATGGTTGCATAAAATGGATTGGTAGCCCAAGTTCCAAACTTTTATTATTGATGGGTATAGGCTTGGAAAATCCATCACTGCGACATTGAAGTGGACGCCTGGCACTGGTTCGACGACTATGGCGCCTTTGTACTTTTTTCCTTTAATTATGGCTTTTGTGGCTATTTTCCCTTTTAGGGCTAGGATGTCTTCTGCGTTGGGAATTAACAGTTTTCTTCTGCGGTGTTCCCGGTGCATGAAGTTTCTTATCCATCTGGAAACTCCTTGGCGGCTCACGTCTTCCATGGGCATGCTGCTTATTCTAGCCAAAACGAGAATAAGCTTCAAGACAAGTTCGTCTTCGAAGCTTGTGAGTTTGTAGGTGATTTCAGCGTCTCTGAAACAGTATTTGGCGAGTTCCGTATAGGTTAATTCGCCTATGCCCTTTTCCAACGGTATCTTGTCCAATCCTACTAAGGCTTTTCCAACATCGCTTAAGGTTACGTCGCGGTAGCGATTGTTAAAAGCGTAGATTTGGATGGAGCGGTTGAAGAAGAACTTGTAAAGGTCTATGTGCACCCCATATTTTAAAGAGCAGACGCGTTTGCCAATCTCTATTGGAATTTCGTCTCTTCTGAAGCCAAATTTTTCCGCTCTATGCGCTAAATACCGCAAATCAAAATCGTCGCCGTTGAAGGTTACAACGAAGGGATAAACCCACAAAACGTCAAAAACAGCCCTTATCAACTTTTCCTCAGAATCAAAATACTCAATCTTCACATCTGCAGGCAAACGTTCTACGCCTTCACGGATTCCCTCTCGCTTTAAAAGTAGAACACGCTTCTTGTCGTCTGAGCTGTAAAGGGAGACACAGACAATGGGGTAATCCGCCGCGCGGGGGTCAGGCATCCTTGTCGGAATCGGCGAATAAACCTCGATGTCCATAGCCACATAACGGAATTTTGGAGCTGGATACTCCAGAAGCCTTGCCCACTGCTCAATATGCTCAAGTTCTTCAACGTCAGCATCCCCAAAAATTCCAACAATTTGCTGAACCATTTGCTCGGCTTCTTCCAACGGTTTCGAAACAAGACTGCCATTTTTAACCTCGTAAAGCATACTGGGCAAAAGTCCGCGGTCGTAAATGTAAGACTGGTAATATTTTATTTTGGCTTCCCAAACCTTAACAGCCTCAGAGGCCATGGATACCTCTGAAACTCTTGGAAAATCTTCCGGGATAATGTCTCTGATGCAGCCTTTTGGGCGCCCTCCAATAGCCAAAGGGTCTTTAGCCACAATTTTTGTAACGCTAACAGTCTTATCTTGAAGCGGGTCGATTTTTTCCTCAATTTCAAAATGGTCAAAACCCGGATGATTCATTAAACGGTCAATTTTCTCCAGTTCCAGTGGCGAGAGGTTTGTATAGCAATATGGCTTATGCCCAGTGTTGTCATGCCAAAAGTATATCCTACATGAAACTGGCTCATAGAGTTTGATTAACGCTTTGCCTGTTTTTCCGTTGTAGGTGGCGGAAACAAAATAGGATGGTGGAAGATTATCTGGGGCTAAAGATGGAAAACCTCGCTGCTGCTTCTCCTTTTCCAGCGCTGTAGTGAAAGGCAGTGCTTCCGCTTCAGCCTTTTGTGGGGGTTCAGCCTTTAATGTTGAGAATTCATCCAGCCGTTTCTGCGCCATACTTGCTCTTAACCTAACCTAATATTGGTGGGGCAGACTAAAAAACTTACTAGGCATGATTCCTAAATGTTGGGTTAAACTCTAAAATATGCCTTCTAAGAATTTTAACTAGACCGTCATGGTTAAAACCTTCATGATGAAGCTTGACAAGATACAGCCAACCCAGCTCTTCATCAGTTCAGAGAAGCTATCCGAAGTAATGAAAACTGTTAATCCCAAGAACCCAAAATCGATAGAACCCATACCAGTAAAGAAACTGGATAATGAAATAATTTTTGTAGATGGACATACAAGGGCTTTCGCAACTTTCTTGTTGGGCTTTACCAAAGTCCCAGTCTACTGGGAAAGCGAGGAGCTTGATTGGGACGCCTACAAAATCTGCGTTAAATGGTGCAAGAAGGCTAAAATTCGCACAATAATCGACCTCAAAAATAGGGTTATATCCCAAAAAGATTTCGAGGTGCTGTGGTATAGGCGCTGTGAGGAAATGCAACGCAAACTACAAAGGAAAAGAGAACAAAATCTCGTTAAAGCTAAAGATTAAAAGCCGTGTGCCCTCTCTTATGGAAACTTTTAATCCTTTGTGTTTCACTTATTTGCTTTTATTTATCCTATGTAGTTTAGCAAGTGAAAGGCATGCTGAAAGAGGGTTGGACTTTAGCCATTGAAGCCCTAAGCTGGATGGAGAAAGAGAAAATCGGCGAACGCTTAGCCTTGGCTCGGACAGCAAGACAGCTGGAGATAAGCAACTTGGATGCTTTACGTTTTGCCCATGGGCTTTTATGCGAAACTGCCAGGCGCCTAAACTTCATAGACCGTTTTATCAACACGGTTTTAAAGCCAAAAGCCATAGGCGAGTTCACATTGGGCATTCAATCCTTCTTGAGGCTTTACGTTTACCAAATGAAAATTGCCAAAAACTGGTCGAAAATCGATGTTGAAGAAGCTAAAAACGTTGTGAGGTTGGCGCGTTCAATTTTAGGGTGGAAAACCCTTCAAAAGGTTGAGCCTTTTCTTGGTTTTCTTTTAACAGAAGACCCGAAAATAATCCTTAAAGGCGTAGGGGATGAAGAGCGCACTGGGCTTTTAACTTTTCATCCCACATGGTTTGTGCGATATTGCTTCAAGCTTTTCGGCAGAAAAGAAGCCCTAGCCATGCTGGAAGCCAATCTAGAAAATCCTCCAACCTACATAAGACTGAACACCCTTAAAGGAAACGAAAACGAAATTTTAGAGAAACTCGCCGAAGACAAAGTCAAAACTGAAAAGGTTGAAGGGCTGCGCCATGCCTACAAAGTTTTAAGCACAAAACAGCCCCTAACCAGAACCCAAAGTTTCCAAGAAGGCTTATTTTACATTCAAGACAAAGCCAGCTGTTTTGCCGCGGAAGTTGCAAACCCCAAGCCTAACATGGTGCTTTTGGATGTTTGTGCAGCACCCGGAGCAAAGACCACGTATTTGGCGCAGCTTATGCAGAACCGTGGCATAATCTATTCCATTGATTATTCAAGGCGTAGAATGGGCGTATGGAAAAACGAAGTTGCCAGAATGGGCGTTGAAATCGCCGAACCAATAATCGCAGATGCATGCAACCCGCTGCCTTTCGCCGTGGAAGCTGACATGGTGATTTTAGACCCGCCTTGCACAAGCACCGGAGCCTTTGCAAAGCTTCCATCAGCCAAGTGGAGGCTCACGCCCCGCTCTATTGAGAGGATGGCTGAAATCCAGTGGCAAATGTTGGAAAACAGCGCTGAAAAAGTCAAACCCGAAGGCACACTCGTCTATTCTACATGTAGCATAACAATTGAAGAAAACGAAATGCTCATTGAACGATTTTTGAAACGGCGTCCAGAGTTCCAGCTTGTTGAAATAAGCCCAAAAATAGGACTGTCGGGGCTAAGGGGCATGGAAAAATGCCAGAGGCTTTATCCGCATATTCATCAATGCAACGGATTTTTTATAGTAAAGCTGTTAAGGAGCAGCGTCTAAAGGAATTTGAGGGGATGGTTGACTTGAAAAGCTGCAAATTGGTTGGAAAAGTTGTTAAGGTTCAAGGCGAATGCGTTGCCGGACACTATGTTGGCGAAGAATTTGATTTTACGCTATTTTCGGAAGAGAGAGATAAAATTCACAGAACACCACAAGTTTGCGGCTTCCTCTATGATGTTCTATTTCCATATTTGGTTACTTTGCAGTTTGGAGGCTCTTTCCCGTGGGAAAAAGATAAGAACAAGTTTACTGCTGGTTGTCCAGACAACTACAAAGTGATTGTTGAAATCAGAAGAGTTGAAGAATGAATTTCGCCTTGTGGGGCTGCTATGTTCCCTTTTCTGTATTTTAGTAATACTTATAAGTATTACTTGTGTATATACACAAGGTAAATATGAGCAAAACAAGCGTCATTACAGTAAAAGTTCCTGAAGAGTTAAAGAGAAAAATGAAAAAGATTAAGGTAAACTGGAGCGAGTATATCCGAAGCGCCATTCAAAAGAAATTGGAGGAGCAAAAAGTGAGGACAGCCTCTGCCACTCTTGACGAGATAAGGGCAAGAAGCAAAACCGTCGCAACAGACGAATTAGTTGAATGGATTAGAGAAAAGAGGGAGAGATAAAAACGCCCCGATACGTTGTTGACGCCAGCGTCATCGCAAAATGGGTTTTACCCGGAGAACCCTACCAAGAAGACGCTGTAAGACTAAAGGAAGATTTTGTATCTGGGATTGTGGAACTGTGTGCACCTACCTTTATTGTTGAGGAAGTGGCTAACGCTCTTTGGAGAGCGGTAAAACTTGAGAGAATTTCTGAGAAAGATGCTAAAATGGCATTGGAAGCATTAGGCGATATGAAAATAGAACTTCACGAATCAAACTGGGTTCAAGCAAGCCATGAATTAAACATGGCTTGCAAGCTGAACCTAACAGTCTATGATGCGTCGTACCTTCTCCTTGCCAATAAAACTAAAACCAGCCTCATAACTGCAGACGAAAAGTTATACGAAAAAGCAAAGCAATACTTCAAAGTTACGTATATCAAAGAATATCCGTAAAGTCTTTAACCTACCCCTCTCTTTTTTGTTTCATCCATTTTGCAGAGTATTTCAAACATGACTTTTGCTGCTTGAACTGCTGAAACTCCTTGGTCATAATTAGGCGCTATTTCCACAACGTCAAAACCCACAAGACGTTTGTTGCATATACCACATAAAATGTCAAGTAAAGTATGCATTTCGAGTCCTTCTGGTTCTGGGTTCTGCACCGCCGGGACATAGGCGGGGTCAAGAACATCCATGTCTATTGACAAGTAAACGTTTCTGCACTTTTCCAGTTTCTCTTTCAACTGATTTGCAACTTTTTCGCTTCCCACCCTTCTTATCTGGTGCACCGTGAAAAATTCTATTCCAGCTTTTTCTGCATAGTCAAGCTCTTCTTTGCAGACCGCTCTTGTGCCAACTTCGATAATTTTGGCTGGCTTTACTTCTTCGTTTATTCTTCGCATGAAAGTTGTGTGGGAAAGCTTCAACTCCATAAACTGGTCGCGCAAATCAAGATGTGCGTCAAAACTTACAACAGCAGTTTTTGAAGCTTTGTCGCCTAAACCTTTCAGCACACCTAAAGTGATGGTGTGTTCTCCGCCCATGATGACTGGAGTTTTTCCGGTCTCCAAAATTTCTCTGACAACCTTTCCCAGTCTCTCCAGAGTTTCCCTTGTGTCTGCAGACACGTGTAAATCGCCAATATCGTGTAGCCGCAAATCTTCGACGTCGATGTTGCTGCGGAAACTGTAGGTTTCAATGTTTAGTGAGGCTTCCCTTATGGCGTTTGGTCCAAACCTCGCTCCAGTCCTGTAAGTGCTTGTGACATCGAAGGGAACTCCTAAAATTACGTAGTCAGCTTCCTCAAAGCTTTTTTGGAAACCGCTGAAAACGTTTGATTGAGAAGCGAAAAGTTCACGGTAACCCATCCATGATCCTTCTCCAAACGCTTAACAGTTTTCACTGAGGAAGTTCTAAACTCTTTCGCTTTAAAAGTTATTTTGTGTTGCGTTCGCTGTCTTTTCTAATGCTTCTTCAATCTGCCCTAAACCCTTCAGTTTTCGCCCCATATAAACCAGAGTTGGCGTTTCATTAACACCTTCGGTTTTCGCTTTAAAACGCGTCAAGGCATCTGCTAAACCGAGGTCAACGATTTTAAATTTTAAGTTTGCCTTTTCCAAGAGTTCTACAGCCTTTCTATCTTCTTCGCCTAACACGTAATCGGTTTTTGTTACACGATATCCGGCGGAGCACCAGTGGTCATGGTGGGGCATTGTGTATTCTACTTGTTCAAATTTTTCAGACTTAACATAGAGGATTGCGTTTTCCGGCATAGGCTTCCAGAATAAGTTTTAGTGAAACTTTAGATTTAAGTTTTGGCGCACGTCGATCTGAAGATGTAAACGAAAACGCCTGAGAGAAAGGATAAACCGCAGAATCCATAAACAAGACTATAGCTGCCCCAAAAATCCAGCACATTAACAAATGGGTTGCCATGTAGAGGGTAGAAGAGCATCATTTCTCCGTAGAGAAAGGAATCTAGAAAAACGTGGAAATAGACCCCTACAAAAGATGTGAATAAGAGTTTCTTGAAGGAAGCTTTCTGCTGCGATATTCGGAAAGCCTCCATGACGTACTTTAGCATGTCTCTAAACGGATAAACAATAAGGGCCGCTAGAAAAGCCAAAAAAGATGCGCCTAAATATGAATGGAAAAAGCCGTGGAGCGGATACCCATAAACATGGAAATAGATAACGCAAAAGGGCTCAATGTATGGAATGACGCTTGCTATCAAAAATGTTGGTAGGTCAAAAATGGAGAGCAAAGCTAGACCAAAGAATAAGGCTGGTCCTAGATGGAATGGCGTGAACGGCAAATAGCATCACTTCGCATATTCACTTTGTTATAGACTTGAAACGGCTAAATAAGTGGCACTGCCAGCAACGCGTTTCCTTTTTCTCAAGTAGTATGCTGTGGAAGCTAAAATCACAAAAATGGCTATTATTGCCAGTATAAGCCAGTACAACGGAAAACCTGGAAAACCTTCCTTTATAGCAGATTTGACAATGTAATGGTTTTCAAGGCTTTCTGCAACATTCCCCGCGTTATCACAGCTTTCCACATAAAAGGTTATTATGGCGTTTTCTTCATGTCCTGGGATTTCGCCAGTCCAGTTGCCGTTTTCCAAAGCCATAGATATGCTTTGCCAATCTTCGCCTAGACGTCTAAACCATAGGGTTGCGGTTTTTATTCCGCTTCCGTTATCGGTTATTTGAACAGAAACTTTGACGGTTTCGTTTGTTTTTGGCTCCTCGGGTGTCCATGAAGCTTCGCCTATCATGGGGGCGGTGTTATCCACGGTTGTTGTTATCCTATTTTCAGCTTTGTTTCCAGCCTTGTCAAGCACCGTCAAGGCGATTTCGTATGTGCCGTCGCTGTAATTGGTGGTGTTCCAAGCATAGGTTTGGTCTTTTATCTCCCACGCGTAAACAAGTCCGTCTATTTTTAGTTCCATTCTCTCAAAGTTTGCGTCTTCGGCGTGAAGCTTAATAAGCGCGGTGTTTCTGATGAGGCTTCCATTCTTGGGCCATAGGATTTCAGCCTTAGGTGATGTGTTGTCCACTGTTATTTTGATTGTTTGTTTTGCCATGTTTCCAGCATTGTCCAACGCTTCCAATGTTAATTCGTGTAGGCCATCGCTGAGCATCGCCGTGTCCAATGCGTATGTGCGGAACCCAGTTGTGTTCCATGCTGCTAGAAACGCGTCGTCAAGCGTTAGCTTAGCCTCGTATAAGTTATCGTCTTGAACATAGAACGTGACGTTTACACTTTTTGAAAGGAAACTTCCATCTTTGGGAGCGGTAATGGCTGCAACTGGCAAATAGTGGTCGTCCACTTCGTAGGAGTAAACGTCTAATGCTGCAGTGTTTCCAGCGTTGTCAACTGCCCATATCTTGTAGTGGACGGTTGTTCCATAAGGAAACTTCGGTATTGTCGCGTTATACAAGGTGCCGTTAAACATCATTTTAACGCTTTTCCAAACTGTGTCGTTGCTATAAGATAAAATGAGTTCTTTTACGCCGCTGGCAAGCAGTGGTTCCGTTGCATTGGCAACAACTATAACAGTGTCATTATAGTTTGGCTGGGCTGGAATCCGCTCAATAAAAGTGATGGTTGGAGGATGGAAATCACATACTTTATAGGCGTATTCTTGGGAGCACGCCTTATTCCCAGCCTTGTCATAGGCGTAAATCACGTATGTAACTGTTGAATTGTAAGGTTGAGGCGGAATTTCGATGGAGTATAAATTGCGGGTTCTACTCATCATCATTCGGATGCTTTCCCCTCCGTTGACTGTGTAACATAAAGTTGCATTGGCAACTCCGCTTTTTGAATCTGTTATGTAAGCCATAACCAACACGCTGTCTTCATATTCGGGCACTGAGGGTTGTTGCCACACATTGTAAATTGTTGGAGGTTTTGAATCTCGGCGGCGGCATCCGCCAACAGAAAAAGTCTGTGCACCGATAACAGTCAACATTAGCATAATGATGAATAGATATAGGACTCCAGACTTTCTCATTCCCCTTTCTCCAGAAGAGGCAGTGACCGCTACTCTATAAAAGGGGTGTTTCAAAATAGGAATATCCCACAAAACGTAAATGGAACAATTTTGTGCCATTTCAACTGTTAAGAGGCATATAATTTATTAATCATAGTGTTTCATTTATTGCATTAATTTGGAAGGCTGACAGGATGGGTTTAAAAGCAAAGTTAAAGTTTGAAGATGGCGGAATTCTTACCGCTTCAGTTTTTTATGCTGTTGTGGGCGTCATATGCTTCGTGGTTTTGGCCATCACAGACCTTGGGTTAATACATATTGGCTTGTTGGGTGTAATTAGTTTGGCAACAGCCTACGGTTTGTTCAGGCGGAGGAGCTGGGCGCTTTGGAGTGTTTTCGCCGTCGCCATTATGGTTACAGTTTTCGACGCTTCCATGCTTTACTTCATCATGGGAAGCGATGTTCTAGTCGACATGGCTATGGTTGCGTATCTGATTTCCACATGGATTTTCACAGTTTACGTGGCTGCTAAAAGAAAGAAACTTGAATTTTAAACGCTTATTCTTCTAGGGTTTTAAAAAGGTGCACGACGACTTCGTCGTTTACATCCACAAACTGCTGGTTTTCGGGAATTTCGACAAAGCCGTCAGCCTTCAAAAGTGTTGTTATTGCCCCAGAAAGCCCAACTGGAACAGGCTCAGCCACAAACCCTTTTTCCTCGTTCTTTTTCAGTTTCACCATGGTGAATGTACGTCTACCTCTTGCTGGAAACATCCTCGTTGAGGCTAAAGCCTTCACTGTAGCTGGTTTCGCTGGTTTCCTTCCAGCCATACATTCAATTATTGGGCGCACAAACAGGTGAAAAATTAGCAGTGCGGATGTTGGGTGTCCCGGAAGGGAGAAAATAAGCTTTCCATCCACCACAGCCACTGTTGTAGGCTTTCCAGGTTTTGTGGCTACTCCACATACAATAACGCCTGGCTTTCCAAGAGCGTTCAACGTTTTTGGAACAACATCTTTAGGGCCGACTGAAACTCCGCCTGAAGTTATGACCATGTCTGCGGAGACCAACGCCTTTTTTAACACTTTTTCAAGGGTTGCTGCTTCGTCTGGGAAAACTCCAAGATAAACTGGTTTCCCGCCGCCCTCGAGGACTGCTGCGCTTAGGCTGTAGGCATTTATATCATAGATTTTTCCAGGCGTGAGGGGCTTGCCTGGCTCGGTTATTTCCGCCCCAGTGGATAGAATTGCCACTTGGGGAACTTTGTAGACTTTGACTTTTCCTTTCCCTAGGGCTGCTATTGCGCCTATTTCACGCGCACTCAGCAACTGTCCTTTCTTTACCACTGTTTCGCCTTTCTTTATGTCTGCTCCAGCCTTCATTACATTTTCATCTTTTGCCACGGCAGCGTAAACATAGATTTCGCTGTTTTTTCGCTCTGTGTTTTCAGCCATGACAACGGCGTCTGCGCCTTCCGGCATTGGTGCTCCAGTCATTATTTCAGCTGCTTTTCCACTTCTCACTGTGATTTTTGGTTTTTCTCCTACATTTACTGTCCCGCAAATTTTCAGCTTTACTGGCTTGTTTTCATATGCGCTGAAGGTGTCTTCGGCTTTTACTGCGTAACCGTCAACGGTTGAACGGTTAAAGGGCGGGATGTCAAAAGAAGCGGTTATATCTTCGGCTAAAACGCGATTGTGGGCTTCTAGAAGCGGAACCTCTTCCACGCCTAAGGGTTTAGCTTCGAAATGATTTTGGATGGTTTGTTTTGCCTCTTCAAAGGTTAGAAGCCTTCTAAACACTTTCATCAGCCTCCTCTAATGTGTCGAAAAGGTGGACTTGAACGGTTTCGCCTTCTTCTAAGCCTTCTCGGTTTTCTGGAACAACAACATAGCCATTCGCCCTCGTCATGGTTGAGATTATGCCTGAACCCCTAGCGCTCACCGGCTCTGCGTAAAATTCGCCGCCACGTTGGAATACGCGGATCCGCACGAAGGTTCTTCTTCCAAGAGCCGTTGTTGTCCTACGGGTCAACCTTGCATTAACAACTGGTCTTCTTTCACATCTGACGCCTAACATTTTAAGGATTAATGGTCTGGCGAAAACCTCAAAGCCAAACATGGCTGCTACCGGGTTGCCTGAAAGAACTATTATGGGCTTATTATCTATTATGGCTAGGGCTGTAGGCATAGCTGGACGCATTGCTACACCATGAACTATTACGCCTGGCTTGCCTATGCTGTTTACGGCTGTGGGAACAAGGTCTGATGCGCCAACACTTGTGCCGCCAGTAGTCAAAACCATATCCGCCTTTTCCAGCCCAAACCTAATTTTCTCCGCGATTTCAGCTACATCATCTTTTGCTATTCCTAAATCCAGCGGCTCAGCGCCAAGTTCAAGGCATAAAGCCCCTAAAACCAGTCTATTTACCTCAAAAACCTGCTCTTCACGGGGTTTTTGTCCAGTTTCTACAAGTTCGTTTCCAGTGGCTAAAACTGCCACTTTGGGTTTTTCAAAAACGCAAATTTCGCTTTTGCCTAAAGCCGCTATCAGACCCAAATGATGAGGTTTTAGGCGAGTTCCAGCTTTTACTGCAATTTCGCCTTTTGCAATGTCTTCGCCCTTTTTGGAAACGTTTTCGCCGGGCGTAACAACAGTCCAAACTTCTATTTCATCGTCGAAGCGTTTGGCGTTTTCCAACATTAAAACAGCGTCTGCGCCCTTTGGAAGCGAATTTCCAGTCCAAACTTGTTTCGCTTCTCCCTTTTTCACTTCGTTTCCATTCGTGAGTTTAAGGGTTTTAGGTTTAAACTGAGAAACGCCAAAGGTGTCTTCGGCTTTTACTGCGTAACCGTCAACCGCTGACCTATCAAATCTTGGCAAGTCTTCCTCTGCAATTATATCTTCGGCAAGAACACGGTTAAGGGCATCATAAATAGAAACCATAACATTTTTTCTCTTAATTTTTAAACCATCCATTAGCCGCTGTCTTGCCTCCTCAATAGACATAAGTTTTTGAAATCCCCTCAGCCTAACCAAAATGGGACACCTATAAACAGCACACAAACAGCATAGAAAAACATATCGCATTAAACACTTTTAAAACTCGTCTTCATTTCTTTTTGAAGTATGTCTCGCATTTTTATTGCGTCAACGTCTAGAACTGGGCTCTCGCTTATTATAACTGGGTTTAGCTTGAACTCTGCTATGACCTTCGCAAGCATGGTGAAGTCCGGTCCATAATCTGCCTCATCCATTGTATGGTGGCGTTTTTCTCCCTTATCCGTGAACTCCACTTTAGTGAAATGGCAATGCATGTTTCTAACCGCTTCGGTTCCCAAACGGTTTTCAATAATTTCTACAACCTTGCAGAAGTCGTCAACAGTTTTGAAGCGCCCACGTTCTCTTGCATGCAAGTGCGCCCAGTCTATGACTGGTTGGGACTGTTCAACATTTTCACATAACGCTAAAACTTCTTCTAGGCTGCCAAACTGGGAAGGTTTCCCCATAGTTTCTGGACCCAGTTTAACATCCCTTATCCCCAATGTCCTTAACGTTTCAACAACCTCTTTTAGGGCTTTTAAACAGCCTTCGAAGCCTTCTTTTGGCGGTTTTTTGCCATAAAATCCAGGGTGGAAAACCACTATTTGGGAGCCAATCCACTGGGAGGCTGTGGCGCAGGCAACGAGGCGGTTTTTGCTGGCTTCAATGGTTTCTTTTCCGCCGCAGAAGTTTATGAAATAAGAGCCATGTAAACTAAGCAGGACATCGTTTTCCCTAGCCTTCAAGCCCAGTTTTTCAGCTTCTTCCCGTTTAATCTGGGGTTTTTCACCCCAGCGAACCGCCTGATATTCAAAAGCGTCTAGGTTTTCCTCCCGCAAAAGTCTTGGAACATCAGCTAAAGCTGTTTTCATTGCTTTAAAAGTTGGAGGAACCCCTGCTGGACCAAACCTTGGGTGGTCAGCCATCCATGAAGCCTCTAGCTTCTCTTTGGCTTTCTATAGCGATAACCTTTTCGCATATAGGCTCCGTAAAAAAGAACTGTTAAGGCGGAAATCCAAGCTGCAAGGTTTTGAAAAGCCAAATACTTGCCAGTTGGCGGCAAATCAGCCAAAGGCTTTGTTACCCTTCCAAGGGTCAAAACAAAGTCTCTAAAGCCCGGAGCAGCAGATATTAAGGCGTTGTTTATGGCAGAGCATATCCATCCAACTGGCGCCACGGCTTCTGCGAAATCTTTCAAAGCATTGTTTGTTGATTTCACAAATTCAAGCAGTGAAGGGTTGCCTTGATAAAGATTTGAAAAAGTTTGATAGATTAACCGTGGATAAGCCAAGACGGATGCTAAAAGAATTAATGTTGAAAAAACAAGCAGCAGTATTATGGCACTTTTTATTGTCACCCGCGCGGCGCTCACTTTATTCCAGATGTAGGCTATTCCCTTAACCTTAAGCATTCTGGACTTTATCTTTCCAAAAAAGTTTCTTACGGCATCCACCATTTTCGTCGTGAATTTTTCTCTCTTCCTTCTCTGGGGAAGTTTGGGCTTTTCTCTAAAAGCTTTTGGGGTTTTCACTGCCGTATATCTTGTTAGGCAAATCCAACTGAAGACAAGCGCCATCATGGTTGAGAGGGGAACCAGATGAAACAACGGGCTCACACTAATAGTCGCTGTCCAGTCTGTGCCTGGAAACTGGATTTTCCATTGTAGGGGGTTCTCCTCTCTAACCCCCAGAGCGACAGCGTAGACTACTATTGCATATTCAATTAAGGCAGCTGCTATGAGGAAGAGGATTAAGGCTGTTATCCCCTTAAGGGTAGTCCACCGAAATGTCAAACGTTTAGGAGATGTTTGAGTTGACAAGCCATCACCGTTACGCTAGTGCCCTGAAAGTTTCTTCATGAATATGAGAATTCAAGTTAAAAAACATACTGTTGTGCCTTAAACTGTTACGTGTTACTGTAATGGGAATTCGTGCCCACATTTTGGACATTTGGCATATCCACATTGCACTGTTGATGGGCAACCTGAGCAAGCGAAAGCTCTGCCATAGGATATGTCAAACGTGAAACCGCATTTTGGGCAGCGCACCAGCCTCTTTGCTTTTGTGCTTTAAAACTTTTCGAGGAATCCGCTTTTTATGGAAAGTTTTAACAATAAAGAAATCTTATTAATAAGTTTGAAAAATTTAAAGAGGCTTACTGAGCGGTAGCTGGCATGGGGATTTAATGCCAAAGTTGGAAAAATCTGAAAGGCTGGAGCTGTATAAGGAGCGGGATGTACAAATTTTTCTAGGCAAATTCTTAAGCAACGAAATAAGCGAGCTTAAACCCTCTTTTGACCCAAAATTCGGCTATAGATACTTGGAAGTTGAAGAATTTTTAGGAGAAACTTCAAACGTTGAAGAATTTTTAAACAGGCTTTATGATGCTGGAATCCTTGAAAGAAGGCTCTACGACAAAATCCTATATTGCCCAAACTGTGGTTCGCAAAGTGTTTCCACCCATTATTGTTGCCCCTACTGCAAGTCCTTCAACATCCAGAAAGGCTCACTTATAGAACATGTTAAATGCGGTTACATGGATGTTGAGGAAAACTTTCGAAAGGGAGACAAACTTGTCTGTCCCAAATGCCGTGAAGAACTGAAAAAATTAGACGTAGATTATAGAAAGGCTGGGATATGGTGCACATGTCAAGACTGTGGAAAAAGCTTTGATATCCCCGTCCCTAGGCATTTCTGCAGAGATTGCCAAAACGAATTCACTTTTGAGGAAGTGGAAATAAAGGATGTTTACTCTTACACGCTTAACGAGGAAGTTAAGGGCGAAATAACTGCAGGATGGATTTTCGTCGCTCCGATAAAGGAGTTTCTTGTTGAAAGTGGATTTGAAGTTGAGGCTCCAGCCTTCCTTAAAGGAAAGTCTGGTGCAAACCACATGTTTGACATAGCCGCCTACAAAGGAAACTTGACGAAAAAAGTGACGGTTATGGATGTGGCAACAGCAACAGAAGACATAGTCTCAGAACAACCAGTAATCGCCCTCTTCGCAAAAATATACGACGTTTCACCAGAAAACGCCTACTTAATAGCCATTCCAAAACTAAACGAAAACGCAAAAAAGATGGCTGAACTCTACAACATTAAAGTGATAGAAGCGAAAGACGCAAAAGAAGTGATGAAAGCTCTTAAGGAAAAAATGGCTAAAAAATAATCAGCAAAAGCCCATTTATCATTCGCATGGCAAAACTGCAATATTCCCCCTCTCAGTTACAGCCTTAACTATGGAATTAGTTGTTGGCAAGTCTTTGTCAACTACAAAATACGTTACAGTTTCGCCGGCGTTAATGAAAATGTCTACAGAGTATCGTTTATGAAATGTTGAATTGTTCACCCATATAGAAACTATGTGCGCTGTCAACGCGCTTGTATTTCTTAATTTAAGAGTTATTTTATTTTTATTGTAAAAGGTTTCACTGTAAATCTCTTCGTTCCCCCATGCTTCATGTGTAGGCTCTGGATCAACGCGTTTGCAAACAAAGATATAGTCATAGAAGGTGTCTCTGCCTGTGCTGTCAGAGTCTCCGATGAGGTATAGTGGACCAGTGCTGTACGTGTAAGAAGCTGTTGTGTAGCTATTGGCGGTAAAATCATAAAACGCTTGATAATTGGGCAAAATGGTTGCCTCGTAGATATGCCATGAAACTACATCTCCCGCAGATCCGGAGGGATATCCCCATCCAGTTCGTATGATGGGATTGCCTGTTCCTTGATCGCTTATAAAGTAGAGGTTGCCGACGCGGATGCCGCTGTCAAAATCGCCGGAGGATTCTCCCTTCATTTTGAACTTTACTGCGAAGGGAGCGGAGAAAGTTTGCAGTGTTTCCATCCAAAACTTTTGGTTTCCTCCGTTTCCTCTAAGTGTTCCTCCATTTTCTGCAGCGTCGTTAATGTTTGTCCATTTGGTTGTGTCAATGGAGTCGTCATCGAAGTCGTCGAAGAAAATGAAGGTTGCATCTCCATTGCTTTCCGTTGCTGCATCCATTTCCCCGTAGTAAACATAAATTGTGGTTAAGCTTGGATTAGCTGGTATGTGTGGAACTTTAATCCAAAAAGTTGCGTTTACCCCGTCATAGACTGCTTCACGCCAGTAGGGTATGGGCTGCTCTAATCTGCTTGTGCTGTTGTACCATGTGAATCTTACATCGTCAAAGTCTGGCTGGCTAACATTTGTTGTGTAGTGGATGTTTCCTTCACTGTTTCCCGTGCCGTTTACAATCGTTATTTTTATTTGATAATCAGTTAAATCTCCAGCTGTGCTTCCGCTGATGTTGTGTTGGACACGGTAATTAAAGTTTGGATAATGCCAAGTGTGTAGGGTTGAAGATGCTTCTACTATTTCGATTTTTTCTTGCATTTTCTCCCAGTCTAATTGGTTCATCTGGTAGCTCCAGAGCACTACGTTTGCTGCTATGACTACAACTAGGATTAGGCTTAGCATTACGACTAGCACGTTGCTTATGCCGTGTTTGGCGTTTTTGAAGCGTTTAAGGTGCCTTATAATAGCCTCCAACATGAGTCCCCCTTGATGTTACAATGTCCACGTGGTATAGGCTGTTTGGTGTCCAAGGGTAAGTGATGTTAAGCCATCCATGCTCCTCCAGCCCTAAACTAAGCTTTAGCGAATACTGACGGGTGTGGTTTATGTAGACTGTTGAAACGGTTATGGGAACTTTGCCGATGTTGCGTATGTAAACGCTTATGCGGTTAACGCCGGTTGCGTTGTTGAACCAAACGTCTTCTATCATTAGGCGTTCGCCCATGGTTTCCCTAAGGTTTGTTGTTATGACGTAAGTGGCTGTGGCAGCTATGGACATGGCGGCTACTGCCACAATCATGAGCAGAAGATTGCTTAACACCGGGGTTATAGCCCGTTTATCCGCAAAAATCCTCAAAATCCCTTGCATTGCATCCGCCTCCTCATAGGAAAAGTTTTAGGGCTATGTAGCCGCAGACCATTAGCACTAGGCTGTGCTTCAATCCAGCGTTTACAGTTCCTTCGCCCATTTTTCCAGTCACCAAACCGCCAAAAAAGGCTTGGATGGCTGTCATGTGGAAGAATATGCGCTTAACCTCTTCAGGCGCCATTACCGCTGCGCCGAGGAGCGGCAGGCCTTGTATGTCTACGAAGAAGGATTTGAAGAGCAGTATTATGGTGAATATGAAGACGAAGAATGCCACGTAAATTATTGCGATATATGGGCGGGTCTGGTTTCTCCGCTCTTTATGAAGCAGCAGTGTTGACTGGACAAACTTGCCCATGGGGTCGAAAACCTTCTCCAGGTGTCCTCCAGAACGGTTAGCTTCAATTATCAATGGAACGGTTCTCTGCACCAGAACAGTGTTTACGCGTTTACTAAAAGCCAACAAAGCCTCTTCAAGAGTCATGCCCCAAGAAATTTGAGCGTTCATTTTCCGCAATTCAGTTGTCAAAGGTCCATAATCTCTTTTAGCGGCTTCTTCCAGTGCGCGGGGCAACGTCATTCCAGTTTCTTGAGCTTGAACTATACTTCTGAAAAGGTCTGGTAAATGCTCGTCTACAGCTCTTTTCCACCTGTAATCAATGTAGTTGAGGACTGTTGGAGGGGCGAAGGCGGCTATAACCGCAAAGAACACAAACTCATCGAAGGTTGCGGTTCCATAAGTTGCGAAAAAGCCGAAGACTGTTATGGCTGTGGCTAACGCAGCCGACGCAACCCATGTGATTTGCTTAATAGTTTTTTCTATTTTTGGCATTGCCACCTACCATTTTGGCGAAACAGCGTCTAAGATTATGAGGAACATTATAGAGCCTACAGGGATGCCAATGTAGGTGATGATGTTGAGCAATAGGTCTGGACTTAAAAGCCCTAAATCGCCGCCGCCCATCATAGCCATGACAGCAAGCATTATGATGAGAAGCAGCGGTCCAGTCACCAGCAGTGCCACATAGAACTCTGAAAGGATGGACAGCGTGTCTGAGAACTTGCGGAGGCTTATCCTCTTCAGTTTCATATGCTGCCTAGATCTTTCCCTTAAATAGGCGGCTAGGCTGCTTCCAGAATGTATGGTTGATATGAAGCCTTCCAGCATTTCACGGAACATTTCTGAAGGTGTACGCTTCGAGTTGCGCTCCAAGGCGGAAATGATGTCTAAACCAAAAAGGTTCACGTCTCTAATGATGCTTTTTGCTTCAGCGGAAATGGTTAACGGTATAGGAATATTTGACAATGAGTGGAAAATTTTCTCCGGCGAAACTCCAGCACTTGCCAAAATCGCCATGTAACCAGTCGTAAAAGCCAATTCATCTTCCAAATCCCGTTTAAGCTTGTCAGCGCGGTAAACTGGATAAACGTAAAACCCGAGAACTGAAAAGGCTACTGTGAAGAGGCTTCCGCCAAAGCCGAATAAGACAGCGGGGAAAACAGGTATGTTGAAGGCGAAAACCAGCAAACACGGTATGGAAACAAGTGTTACAATCGATATTAGAATAGTTAGGAAAACTGTTAGGCTAATGTAAACTCTAAAGTTTGTTTTAAGTCCAGCCCTCTGCAGATGCAAGTCCAAATCTTGGAAAAGGGGCAAAACGCGGCTGATTTTTCCGCCTATAAGCCTATAAGCAAGAGACTGAGGGCTGCCAATTCTAAACTTGGAACTGCCGCTGCCTCCTTCTTTTCTGGATGCCTTTTCTGAGCAGATTTTTGAACGAAAATGGCTTAATCGCGAAAGTAAGCCTTTATAGATTCTCTTGAAGATTTCGAAAAGTTCCTCTCTTTTCATTTTAATTCTATCCTTGCCCTTTGGAAAACCCGTGCTGGGTTAGCATAATATTCGCGAATTACATTTGCCACTTCTGTATATCGGCGAATGCCCTTTCGAACCATCCATTCCAGAACAGTCTTTCTGCGCTGAAGTTCACGTCTAACGTTTTCCTCGCTTATATCCTGCTTTTTCATATGCTCTTCTAAGAGGCTGCTGTGGTTTAGAAACTCGAATTTGTCGCTTTTTGGTTTCCAGCGGAAAACCTCTTCTGTCATGAGTTTTCTTGTTTTTGTGTCAAGTCCCACAACCTCTGTTGCTGTTAGAGTTCTTCTAGCTGGTTTTCCCTCGATTTCCGTTCTCGCCATCACCATTATTAGGTCAATCATGGCTATGAGGGGTTTTGGAATATTCATTGGTTCAGATTCAAGACGGTTTGTTACGGCTTCAACGGATTCTGCATGGATGGTGCACATTCCCAGATGCCCCGTCGCCATGGCTTGGAAAAGTGTGTAAGCTTCTTCTCCACGGATTTCCCCAACAATTATGTAGTCTGGTCTCTGCCTTACAGCCGCCTTTAAGAGGTCGAAGAGGGTTATGGCGCTTCTTCTGTCTTCATGTCCAAAGCCTAACCTAACAACTGATGGAATCCAGTTTTCATGGGGAAGGTTAAGCTCCTGCGTGTCTTCAACACTTACTATTTTCATTTCAGGCTTTATGAACATGGATAGGCAGTTCAGCATGGTGGTTTTTCCAGCGGCTATGCCGCCGGCAACAAGCACTGATGCACGGTTCTCTATAATGTACCAGAGGTATGCAGCCATTTCCGATGAAAGCGTGTTAAAAGCTATGAGGTCTGAAATTGTTAAGGGGTCAACCCTGAAACGGCGGACAGTGAATGTTGAGCCCCTTCTGGTTACCTCGTTTCCATAGGTAAGTTGTATGCGGCTTCCATCTGGCAATGAAGCGTCCAAAATCGGAGAGGCTATTGAAATGTTTTTACCCGCCAAGTATGCCAAGCGGACTATGAAGGAGTTTAATTCCGCCTCATCTTTGAAGATTATGTTTGTTGGAAGGGATTCATAAGACCTATGCCAAACATATATGGGTATGTTTACGCCGTCAGCTGAAACATCCTCAATAAGATGGTCTTTCATCAGCGGGTCTATTTTTCCATAACCCACGAAATCCCTTACAATGTAGTATAGAAGCTTGTCAATGGATTCTGGCGGGATTTTTATGTGATATTTTTTAATTATCTGCCTTGCCTTTTCTTTAAGGTACTGTTCAGCCTTTTCCTTGGTTTCTATGTCTTTTAAATTTATGTCGATTTCTTCCATTAGCAAGCTTTTAATCTCTTTGAGGCGTTCTTCTTCCTCTTTTTGCAGTGTGGGCTCTATAACTTCGTAGCGGGTTTTCTGGTTTTCTGGGTCTTTCACTATTGCTGCGTAAGCGTAGGGCTCCTGTATTGGGTAAACTTCTCTGAAGACAGCTGTTTTTCTTCCTTTTTCTTCGATTATTACTCCGAATTCTGTTTTTTCTGCGGTTTTTGCTGTTTTTGGAGTTTTTGGCATTTGTTTTCCCTTTTGTGTTTGGAGTCTGGGCTGGTTTTCTGAATAATTATACTATCGTAAGTCTTAATAAGCTATATGCACGTCCAATCTTTAACACGCTTAAAAACACAGCATCAACAATCAAACGCGCCGAATTCTGCTAAAAAGCTAAAAGTGTAAAGAAAACACGATACAAAAATGGTTACTTATATCTTGCCCTTCTTTTCTGCCTCTTCTTTTTCTGCCTTCGCATCTTTTTCTTTTTCCACTTCGCCCGGATTTCTTTCACGCTCCGGAAATTTGCCTATTCTATTGTTGCATGTCTGCGCCTTAAGTCTTCTTCTGTTGTGCCCATCCTATGCATTAGTTCCACGATTAACCCGTCTAGGAAAACCATGCAGTTGTTTTCAAATATGCTTCCCAAGGGGGTTAAGGGTTCCTTTTCACCCATAAGCTGCCTAGCCAAATAGTCTTCCTCTCTGGGCCATCCAGCCTTTGTTCTTCCCTTTATTGTGACGATTAGGTCGGCTATCTGTCCAAGCGGGGATTCTGGGAAGGAGGTTATTGCGATGACTGTGGCGCCTATATCCTTTGCTGCGGCACTCGCTGTCAAAATCATTTTTGTTGCTCCAGTTCCAGAAATAGCTATTAGGAGGTCTCCTTTTTCCGCTGCTGGTGTTATTGTTTCCCCTAGAAAGTAGACATTGAAGCCCAAATTCATTAAGCGTAGGGCGAAAGCTCTGCCCACGAACCCGCTTCTTCCCATGCCTACAACAAAGATTTTCTTGTCTTTTGCTCCTAAAAGCAGTTGGATTAAGCGTTCCACCTCGTTTGGGTTGAGCTCTTCAATGGAGCTCTTGATTCCTGAAATGATTTCTTCCGCCGCAGCCTTCAACCATTTCAAGTTTTCCAGGCTCCGAGAAACCCTTTACACCAAGGTCTATGTTAAAAGTCTTACGGTTATGCAAACCCAGCTAATACTTCCTCTAAATGTGGAATCCTAAAGTATAAGCGGATGAAGATTGCAGCGGCTAAAATGCCAATTGTTATGAGTGCGAAAAGGAAGTCTTCTCTGCGAAGTTTCAAAACGTATAGGTTTGTGCGTTTTTTGGCGGCTCCCCAAGCGCGGGATTCCATGGCTTCTGCAAGTTCTAGGCTTCTGCGGATGGCGCTTACAATCAAGGGTATGAGGATTGGAATGTAATTTCTAACTCTTTTTAGAAAGTTTCCTTTTTCAAGCTCTAGGCCTCTGGCTTTTTGGGCGTCCATGATTGTTTGGGCTTCTTCGGCTAGTACTGGAACAAAGCGTACTGCTGTTGTGAAGGCGAAGCAGAACTCGTAGGGCACATGGGTCTGTTCTAGTGCTAGGCCCAAATGGTCTGGCGAAGTTGTCAAGAAGAATATGGAGAAGGATTCAACCAGCACAAGAAACCTCAAGGTCATGGCTAAGGCGTATTCCAAAGATGGAAGCGTAACCTTATAACCAGCGTTTATGAAGGAGTAAATGAAGTTTGTGAGAAAGATTATCGAGGCTAGAAAAACTGCGCCCTTCATGGAGCGCGCCCATTCTCGCTTAACTCCAGCAACAACCACAAAGGGAATTTGGATTATGAAAAGCACTATAAGAGGCAGCAACTCCCAGAAAAGTATCGCAATCACGAAAATTATGCACGCGTATACAAACTTTATCCTAGGGTCAAGGTTGTGGATGGGAGAGGTAACTCTTCTAAACCTTAACCCATCGAAAAAGCTCATTCTTTACGCCTCCCAAAAGCCTTTAGGAGGATTTCTCTTGCTTCGTAGACATCAATAACCTCCTTTTGAAATCCTAAGTCTGAAAGTTGTATGAAAATTTGGGCTATTTGCGGGGGAACTATGGATGCTTGCTCAAGTACTGCGGGGCTTGTGAGCACCTTTCTTGCTTCGCCGTCTGCAACTATTTTTCCACCACGCATCAACAGAACCCTTGGGTTGCATTCAGCCACAAACTCCACATCATGTGTAACTATGACCACGGTTTTCTCTTGAGCTTTCATCTGCAAAATGAACTGGCGGAGCTTTTCCTTTTGCTGATAATCCTGCCCTATCGTTGGTTCGTCCAAAATTAGTATTTTTGGGTCCCATGCAAGCACTGAAGCCAAAGCTACGCGTTTTCTTTCGCCGCCGCTGAGCATAAAAGGCGAGGTTTTCCTATACTGCGCCAAGCCCAGTAGGTTAAGCGCCCATGTAACCCGTTTTTCTATTATGTCGCTGCTGAAGCCGAAGTTTTTGAGGGCGAAGGCTATTTCTTCTTCGACGGTTTCGCTGAAGAGCTGGTGGTCTGGGTTTTGGAAAACGAAACCCACTTTCCGCGCTAGGGTTGCCACACTCACTTTTGTGGTTTCTACGCCGTCTACAAGCACTTTCCCCCTTGTGGGTTTTAGCAATCCGTTAAAGTGTTTCACGAGAGTTGTTTTTCCAGCCCCGTTTTCGCCCATTATGGCGACGAATTCCCCATCTTGGATTGTTAGGGAAACCCCCTTCAGTGCTTCTACACCGCTTGGGTATGTGAAATAAACATCTTGAACTTCAATCATAAGTGCTTAAGCGCCTCCCTTATTTTTTCAGCCATTTCCTCTGATGATAAGGGCACTTTTCCGCCTAGCTTCACTTCATCAGTTCTCAATATTTGGTAAAGACGGGTTGCCTTTGGAATTCCAACCCCTATGAGGCGGGCTTGGTCTGAATTTAAAATTTCATGGGGCTCCCCGTCAAGCACCACTTTTCCATCGTCCATTATTATGATGTGGTCTGCATATTTTGCTGTCAAATCCAACCTATGTTCAACAAGCACTACGGTTATCCCAAGCTTCCGGTTCAGTTCATAAATCACTTCGAATATTTTTTTGGCTCCAAGGGGGTCTAGGAAAGATGTTGGCTCATCCAAGACTATGACCTCTGGCTGCATAGCCAAAACAGAAGCTATGGCTACACGCTGTTGCTGCCCGCCGGAAAGCTCTGTGGGGGTTCTTTCTCGCAGTTCATATATGCCAGTCAACTCCAGCGCCCAATCAACCCTTTTTCGAATCTCTTCCCTTGGGGTTCCAAGGTTTTCAAGTCCAAAAGCCACATCCTTCTCAACTGAAAGGGCGAAAAGCTGGTTTTCAGGATTTTGAAAAACTAAACCCACATGGGTTGCCATTTCATAAATTGGATGTTCTTGAACCCTCAAACCAGCAACCATTATTTCGCCTTGTAATTCTCCTTGGTAAAAATGGGGAATTAACCCATTAAAACATCTGCAGAGGGTTGTTTTTCCACATCCGCTGGGACCAGTGATTAATGCGAATTCGCCCTTCTCAATTTTTATAGAAACATCTTTAATTGCGGGCCATGCAGCGCCCGGGTAAGTGTATGTGAGGTTTCTTGTTTCGATTATTGCCATGTGATTTTTTCCACAACACCTAAGCGAAACTTTCCATTTAAGAGTAGCTACTTAAGTTTGAGTTAGCTTCTCCCTTAAAAACCTCAAGCACCGCTTAAGCCCAACTTCAATTTCTCCAACACCGTTAACGCCAGCAGCCGTGGCATGGCCTCCTCCCATACCTTTAAGGTACTCGCCCAACGGTTTGGCTACATCCTTGCCTAGGTGAATGCCCGTTTTTTCATGAAATTCCCTTGTGCAGCGAAGGCTTATTTCGAGGCTTTCGTTTTTCTGTCCAGCCACAACAGCCACGTGGGCGCCAAGGTCTATTATGGCACGGGCGGCTGAGGCTTGGTAAGCGCTTACATGGGATAGGGCGATTATCCATTCGCGTATTTTGAAGAGTTTGGCTCTTCTGCAAGCCTTTAACCTTGCAACTCTTTCTGAGAAATCCATGGGAAGCGAAAGCATGGCTAAAACTTCTTGGGCGTTTAATCCCGTGTCTATTAGCTCCGCTATAGTTTTCAATGTTGAAGAACCTGCCAGAACAAAGTGGCGGGTGTCGAAGGCTATTCCTAGGAAAAGCGCTTTAGCTTCATTCCCCTCGATTTTCATGTTTGCTTGTTTATAAAAATTGTAGATTATCTCACATGTTGAAGAGGCGTTTTCATCAGTTATGCAAAGTTTGGCTATTTTCTCTGTTTCTGGATGTGCTGCGTGATGGTCAACGACTATGATAGGCGCTTTTGCGGCTTTAACTTTCTCGGCAAGATTGTTGAGTTGCTGTATCGTATTTGTATCCAGAAAGATTATCAAGTTTGCGTTTTCTATGTGGGGCTGGGCTTCCAAGGTTATGGGCAAATATTTCAGGATGTGTTTTGATAGACGGCTTATCCCTTGAGCAGCTCCAATTTCCACTTTGGCTTGGGGCTTGTATTTCTTAATTAGGCTTGAAAGGGCATAGGCTGAGCATATGGCGTCTGGGTCTGCGTTGTGGTGGCATAACAAAACGATGAGTTTCGCATCTAACTCATCCATGATTCTGATTATCTCTGCAAACGACACTTCAGCTCCCTCAAATATTTTTCAGCTGATGCAAAAGCTTCTTTAACAGCTTCATCCGCCAATTTTTGAACATTGTAGTCTCGCATGATGGGTGAAAGAATTAATTCCACATCCACTGTTAACGTCAGCTGTGTTTCGCCTTCCATTTCAACGCTTATGTTTAATGTTTCCACCCTTTTAGGCGGAATCTTCGATAGGATGTATTCCCTTGCAGCCTTTTCAGCTACTGAGCAGAGCTCTTCCACATGTTCTGGAGTTAGCTCTGGCAAGCCTATTTCTTCCAAGCTTCCACCCTAAACTCAACTTATGGCTGGGTTCCCGAAACAGGAGCTAAATCCTGCTGAAGTTTTGTCTGAAGCTCTTTCATTTGGCTTCGGAGGCGTTCTTCCTGTTTGCCCAAAACCGTGGCTCGCATATTAAGAAGCTCTTTCCTCTCGTTTAGGTCTGCCGCCACCTTCGCCTTGTCACTCTTAACCAACAGTGAACCTATCGCCTTATAAATAACAGCGTCGTCCGCCACCTTCTGCAGTTCACCTAAAGCTTGCTCAATCTCCGTCAGTTCCAACTCCACCTGCTGCTTCTGCGCCAAAACAGACTGAAGCGTCTGCTGTATCTGCTGGAGCCTTAATAGGCGTTCCTGAACTTGCGGGGGAAGTTTAGCAAATTCTTCGCTCAATTATTATCCTTCCATCTGCACAGCTTTACACCAAACCAATTAATTAAACATTTTCTAAGGCAAGAGCGTGGCAGGATGGCACAATAATTTCTTAACATGGAAATCTATAGAGGGGAGGTCGCTATTGGCTTTTTCCACAACCAAAAAATGTTGAAAAATCTAGAGAGGCTATCAATTTTGCAGCAGCTTATCACAAAATTGACGTAAAACGCGCTGTTATTAACAGTTAATTTTAAAGGTTTAAAAATAGAAGATTATCAACTACATGCGAGGTGGAATGTCGTGGTTAAAGTTGACGGATACGAAGTTCCAGAAGGTCTATACTATTCGAAAGATTTTGAATGGCTAAAAATTGAAGGAGACAAGGTGCGCGTCGGCATAACAGACTACGCTCAAAAACAACTCCGCGAAATCGTTTATGCGGAACTGCCAAGCCCTGGAACCACCACAAAACAGAATGAGCCTTATGGCACTGTTGAATCCGTTAAAGCTGTTTCAGACCTAGTGGCGCCGGTAAGCGGAACCATAGAAGAGGTAAACACCGAAGTCCAGTCAAAACCAGAACTCCTAAACGAAGACCCCTATGGAAAGGGCTGGCTGCTGGTGATAAAACCTTCAAACCTTCAAGCAGAGCTTGCAAACCTAATGGATTTCAACAAAGCTGTTGAATGGCATAAAAGCCTCATACAAGAAGGGAAATAGCCCTTGCCAAAACGCATAGTGATAATTGGGGCACACGCAGCAGGCGTAGACGCAGCTTCAGCCGCTAGAAAAACAGACCGCACAGCAGAAATAACCCTAATAACCGAAGAAAAACATGCTGGATACTCCCGTTGCGGCTTACCCTTCGTTATAGGCGGACACATACCAAACTTCAACAACCTAATAGTTTTCCCGCCGAGCTACTTCCAAATGATGAAACTCAACCTAAAAACAGAAACAAAAGTGACGAAAATCGACACAGGCAAAAAAGCCGTTTTAACCGTTGACAAGGCTGGAAACACAGAGGAAATCCCCTATGACAGCCTCATCATAGCCGCGGGCGCCAGCGCCTTCACCCCACCAATAAAAGGAAGAGAAAAACAAGGCATAATACCCCTAAGAACAATAGAAGACGGGCAAAAAATAGACCAAGCAGTCCGAGAAGGCGCCAGAACCGCCATCGTTATGGGCGCCGGTCTCATAGGATTAGAAACAGCCGTAGCCCTCCAAGAAAGAGGCTTAAACGTAACAGTTGTGGAAATGCTGCCCCAAATACTGCCAGCAATGCTTGACGCAGACATGGCGAAAATAATCCAGGAAATGTTGGAACAAAAGGGAATAAGAATTCTAACCAACAAGCCCGTTGAAGAGTTTCTAGGCGCAGAAAAGGTTACTGGCATAATGGCTGGAGGAGAACAAATAAACGCAGACCTCTTCGTCAGCGCCTTCGGCGTTAGGGCAAACACTCAACTGGCTGTGGATGCTGGAATAACCATAGGCGAAACAAGAGCCATTAAAACAAACGCCAAAATGGAAACCAGCGTAAAAGACGTTTATGCCGTGGGGGACTGTGCAGAATCCGCCCACATAGTTACCCAAAAACCAGCACTGCAACAACTTGGTACAATAGCCGTTAGACAAGGAAAAGTGGCTGGAATAAACGCGGCAGGAGGCTACGCCCTCTTCACAGGTGTTTTAGGCTCAGCAGTAACACAGCTATACGATACGCAAGCAGGCGTAACGGGCTTAACGGAAACAGCAGCCAAAAGAACTGGAATCGAAACTGTCACGGGAACTATTTCCTCAAAGACAAAGGCAGACTATTATCCTGGCGCTTTGCCCATAAAAGTCAAGCTTGTAATTGAAAGGGAGTCTCAGCGTATTATAGGCGCCCAAATCATAGGCGGGGAAGAAGTAACTCAACGCATAAATGCCGTTTCCTTTGCCATACAAAAACAGATGACTGTGCGGGAGTTAGCAAAGGCAGACACTGCTTATGCGCCGCCCCTCTGCGAAACGTGGGAGCCACTAGTTTTAGCTGCTGAAATGGTGCTTATGAAACTTCGCTAAAACCTCCATCCTTTACTTTTATTTTCGTCGGAAAATTAATTAAGAGAACGTGCTCCAATAATATCCGAAATTTAAAGACGATGGTGGTTTGAATGGCAATAAAAGTAGCTATAAACGGTTTTGGAAGAATTGGAAGGCTTCTGTACAGAGCAGCCATAGAAAGAAAAGCCAAAATAGACTTTGTAGCCATAAACGACGTAGCAGACGCCAAAACCCTGGCTCACCTACTAAAATACGACTCGGTCCACGGACCATTCCCAGGCGAAGTTCAAGTCAAAGAAAACAGTATAATAGTGAATGGTAAAGAATTGAAGGTGCTTTCACAGAAGGACCCAGCTTTACTTCCATGGAAAGACCTCAACGTTTACTTGGCTGTTGAATCTACTGGATTGTTCACGAAAAGAGAGGATGCTGCAAAACACCTTCAAGCAGGAGCAAAAAAGGTTTTGATTTCAGCCCCAGCTGAAAACCCAGACATAACCATAGTGCTGGGCGTAAACCAAGACAAATACGACCACAAAAACCATAACATACTTTCAAACGCCTCATGCACCACAAACTGTGTAGTGCCATGCGTAAAGGTGCTGCACGAAAACTTTGGCCTTAAAGCTGGACTCATGACAACGGCCCACGCTTACACAAACGACCAGCGTATAATGGACCTCGTGCACAGAGACCTCCGCAGGGCAAGAGCCGGCGCAGTAAACATAATACCCACAACAACAGGAGCCGCCAGAGCTTCAGCCCTAGTCTTTCCAGAACTTAAGGGAAAAATTGACGGAATAGCCCTCCGCGTGCCCGTTCCAAACGTCTCAATAGTTGACTTGACAGCAGTTCTTGAGAAAGATGTGACGAGAGAGGAGGTTAACGCGGCTTTCAAGAAGGCTTCTGAAGGTCCATTGAAGGGTATAATGGCTTACACAGAAGAGCCCATAGTTTCAAGCGACGTGAACCACACTTCCTATTCGGCCGTAGTTGACGGCTTATCTACAATGGTTGTGGCTGGAAATCTTGTTAAAGTGTTGGCTTGGTATGACAACGAGTGGGGCTTCTCCTGCAGAATGGTTGAGCTTATAGAACTTATAGGAAAGAAGGCTGGTTTCTAGCCGAAGCGAATATAAAACTTAAAAACAAACCCCCTCTATTTTTCTGTTCAGCAGCCGAAGAGGGATGAATATGGCGAAATATTTAACCCTAGACAATGTTGAAGTAAAAAACAAAGCGGTTCTGGTAAGGGTTGATTTCAACTCCCCAGTTGACCCCAACACAAAAAAGGTTTTAGACGACACAAGAATTAAGGCGCACGGTGAAACCACAATAAAGGAGTTAGCCCAAAAAGGCGCAAAAGTAGTCATACTGGCACATCAAGGACGAAAGGGCGACCCAGACTTCATACCACTAAAACAGCATGCAGAAATCCTCGGCAAAATCTTAGGCAAAACAGTCAAGTTTGTCGACGACGTTTTTGGAGAAAAAGCTCAAAAAGCAATTAAAGAGCTGAAAAGCGGCGAAATCCTAGTCTTAGACAACGTCAGAAACTTTGCAGGAGAAACAAAGGAGGGAACACCAGAAGAACATGCAAAAACAGACCTTGTAAAGGCACTGGCGCCATTAGCAAACATTTTCGTCAACGACGCCTTCGCAGCAGCCCACAGAGCCCACGTCTCCATGGTCGGCTTCACGGCAGTATTGCCAAGCGTTGCAGGACGAATAATGGAGCGGGAGCTAAAATCCCTAAGCCGAGTGCTGGAAAACCCTGAAAAACCATGCGTTTACGTGCTTGGCGGAGCCAAAGCCGACGACTCCCTTGAAATTTCCAAATATGTTTTGGACAACAAAATAGCGGATTATGTTCTCACCGGCGGCGTTGTGGGTCATGTCTTCCTCGCAGCCAAGGGAGTCAACCTAGGAAAGTCAAACATGAATTTCCTAGAAGAGAAAAAACTGTTAGGCTTGGTTCCCGGCATAAAAGAGCTAATGCAGAAGTATCCAGACAAAATAAAGGTTCCCTCAGACGTGGCTGTGGAAGTGGAAAAGAAACGGAAGGAAGTTTCAGCTGAAAAGCTTCCAACAGACTATCCCATATTTGACATTGGAGCAAAGACCGTTGAAAATTACGCGAAAATGATACGAAATGCTAAATCAATTGTGGTAAGCGGACCTATGGGAGTCTTCGAAAACAAAGAATTCGTCTACGGAACAAAGAAAACATTCGAAGAAATTGCGAATTCAAAGGCATTTTCCCTAGCTGGAGGCGGTCACACAATAGCAGCCCTACAAGAGCTCGGCTTATCCAACAAAATTTCCTATGTAAGCACGGCTGGCGGAGCCCTAATAGAGTTCTTAATGGGGAAAAAGCTTCCAGGAGTTGTGGCCCTAGAAAAGGCGGCAACACGCAAGCCTTAGCTTCTACAATCCCATTTTTATTTATGCGTTATTTTCTCCAGCAAGTCGACGACTCTGGCTTCTTCGTGCCCAGTTTTGTGTTGGAGTGCTTCGTAAATCTGCAAAGTTTGCTCTGCAGCTTTTCTCCATGTGAAATACTGCAAGACTCTTTTTCTGCCGTTTTCTCCCCACCTTTTAGCTCTATCTGGGTCGCATAAAACCTCTTTTATCCCCCATGCAATGTCAGCTGAATTCCCGCCATTAACGTGGACGCCGTTTTGGTCTGGGCCAAAGGGTGCAACTTGCTCTCTGAAGCCTACAACTCCTTGGGCGCCTACAACCAACGGTTTTTCCATAGCCATTGCTTCTAGGCTAACGATGCCAAAAGGCTCATAGGTGGATGGGAAGACGCAGACATCTGCTGCTGCATAATGCAAAATACGCTCTTTTTCTGGCACAAAGTCAAATCTGCAAACCACATGATTGCCTATCCCAAGCCTTGCTGCAGCTTCAATTATGTCATTTTGCTGTTCTCCTTTGCCTAAAATAACTAGTTTAGCGTTTGGATGCTCCTCCAAAACTATGGGCATAGCTTGAACGAGATTTATTACCCCCTTCACCCATGTCAATCTTCCAAGAAACAAAATCATTTTCTCTTCTGGTTTTATGCCATAACGACTGCGGATAGCTTCAACTTCTTCTGGCTTACATTTCTTAGGATTATACCGTTCAGGGTCTACGCCGTTCCATACAACGCTTATTTTTGTTTTTGACCACCCATGTCTTACAAGGTCTTCCTGCATGGCGTGGCTTACAGTTATTATTCTGTCCGCCTTTTGCGCCATAGCTGATTCAAGGTATGAAACAACCTCTGAACCTTGTCCTCCACTTCTTCCCCATTCAGTGCTGTGGACATGGAAAACAACAGGAGCTGTTGTCTCGTTTTTTATTATGATTCCAGCGATGCTACTCAGCCAATCGTGGACGCAGACAACATCGTAAACGCATCCTTCCTTTTTCAACATGCTGTTGATGAATTTTGTTGCACTCAATACGTTATAGATGAAAATGTCGTTGAATAGTCGAATGTTTGTGCCCCATTTTTTCAAGTCGTCTATTACAAACATGGGAAAAACGTTGCTGGCATCTGCAATTAAAGGTCTGTGAACTTCCACGCCCTTGATAATTTCTCTAGTCTTTAAGTTTCCCGGGTTTAAGGTGAAAACAGTTACGTCGTTACCCAAAGCTACAAATTCGCGAGTAATATATTCAGCGTAGGTGCCTAAGCCGCCTACAAGCGCTGGTGGGTACTCCCAGACAAAAAATCCTATACGCAACTAAACGCCGCCCAAACAGACCCTAGCCTGCACCGCTAGCCTAAAAAAGTCTCAGCTTTCTCTTGGGCTCTTCCTTTTCCTTTGGTTTTTCAGCCAATGGTTTTGGAAAAACTGGTGCTGGTGGCTCTTCTTTAGGTGGCTCAGCCTTTGGCGGTTCTGGTTTTGGTTCAGGCTTTGGGGCTTCTTCTTTGGGTTCTGGTTCTGGTGGAGGTGGCGGTGGTGCATGTTCCTTTTTCTTTGGTGGTTTCGGTTCATGTTTTTTCTCTGGAGGCTTCTCCTCTTTCTCTTTCGGTTTTTCGGGTTGTTTCCATGTAAAAATGGGTTGGAGGCGGAGACCCTTATGGTCTCCAAGCTTTAGGTATTCCCACTCGTATAGGTCTATGCGGATTCCCTTCATGCTTTCCACAGCGCGTTTAACGGCATCCGAAAAACTTGGCGCAATTAGCACTAGTCTCGGTTTTTCCTTGTCGTCGATTTTGTGCTTGTTGTAAGTAGCCTTCAAGAAGGACTTAAACTTGTCAACATAATCGAGGCTTTGCAGTCCTTGAAGAAGCATGGCGTCGTCTTCTTGAACAGTCAACTGTAGAATAACAAGTTGTCCGTTATTGTCATGGCATAAAACATCTAAATTGGTTTTATCATTCACTGGGACGTTGCTGCAAATCACCGTTAAACCCTTCTCAACCAAGTTTATCTCGTTGACTATCATCTGCTCTAACTCGTGGCGACTCTCAATACTGAGTTTTTCAATCGACACACTCTTCACCTTTGTTTTAAAGAATGAGATGTCCATAAGAAATAAATAAATTATGAATTCAAAATCCGAATCAAATCTAAATTTTAGCAAACCACAAATAAAACATCAAGCTAACTAATGTTAACACAGTAAAGCAGAGGGCTAAAAGCTTTGACAGATATTGTTTTTATATTCGAGGTACACCAACCTCACCGCCTTAAAAAAGACTTTTTCTGGGAAAATAGGCTCTTTAAGCGCCTAAAAAAGGAAGAGTTTTTCAACTATTATTTCAATCACGAGCTTGACAGGGAAATCTTCGAAAGAGCATGCAAGAAATGCTATTTCCCCTCAAATCAAATACTGTTAGACCTAATTGACAAGCACAAGCGAGACAAAAGGCAAGTCAAATTTTCTTTTAGCATTTCAGGCGTTTTCCTAGAACAATGTGAGATGCTTAACAAAGACCTTTTAGAATCCTTTAAACAGCTTGCAGAAACGGGATGCGTGGAATTTCTAAACCAGACATACTACCACTCTTTGGCAAGCATCTACCCAGAAAAAGGCGAATTCGTTGAACAAGTGAAAATGCACAGACAAACCGTGAAAGACCTTTTGGGCTACACGCCACAAGTTTTCGAGAACACCGAACTAATCTACAACAACACCATAGCCAAAACAATAGAGGAACTAGGCTTCACTGGAATATTCACCGAAGGCACAGAAAGAATACTTCACGGAAAATCCCCCAACCACCTATACAAACCGAAAGACTGCAAAAAACTCAAAGTACTCCTAAGAAATTATAAGCTAACAGACGACATTGGCTTTAGATTTTCAGCCAGATGGTGGAACGAATGGCCCCTAACAGCAGACAAATATGCAAGCTGGCTGGCGGCAACCCCGGGACAATGCATAAACATCTTCCCAGACTATGAAACCTTCGGCGAGCATCACTGGCCAGAAACCGGCATACACGATTTTCTCAGACATTTGCCCAGAGAAATTCTGAAATGGTGGCATCTCCGCATGTCTACGCCTTCAGAAGTTATCGAAAAATATGAGCCTACAGGTGAAATTGACGTTCCAGAGCTTGGAGGAACAGTTTCATGGGCTGACTTGGAAAGGGACACGAGCTGCTGGCTTGGAAACACAATGCAGTGGGCCTACTTCACTTCTGTGAAAAGACTTGAACCCCTCCTCAAAGAAGCGGACGACAAGGATTTTTTGCGGATATGGCGATATTTCCAAACAAGCGACCACCTATACTACATGTTCACCGCTGGCGGCGCTCCAGGCGAGGTTCACTCCTACTTCAGTCCCTTCAACAATCCAGTAGACGCTTATGTGACAGCTCAAGCAGCCATATTGGATTTCGAAAATCGCATACGCCTTGCCATAATAACAGCTAGTGAACCCTTCCTTTTCTATAATGGTGTTGGAGGGGAAAAATATACAGGGGTTATGGCTTGGAGCCTTAAAGGTTTTCTAAAAGCCCTAAAAAGGGTTAAAGTTGAATCTTTGGTTTTCCACAACAGCCAAGGAGACTTCGAAAAATGGGCAGGGCAGTCTCTCCACGATGAGGTTTTAGCTGAAAAACTAAAAAAGATTAGGATTTCAAAGCTGAAAGAATCGGCTTTAAGAAAAGCTTTAGTTAAAGCTGCTCAAGAAAGATTTAAAGAGCTGTTCCAGCATGCAAAAACGGCTACAGAATACTTTTAAACATGCGCCCGCCTTTAATAGGAAACGCAATGACATGGTTTAAGACTTAAAGGGTGAAGAATTTGAGAGAAGAGCTTCCAATTTCAGAAAAAATTTTGCAAATGCTCCACAATCTCTGCGCGACAGCCCCTGACTTGGCGAGGAAAAGCGAGGAACTCGCCCAAGTTTTTCATTTGGATGTGGCTGAAGTTGAAAGAATTTTAGACGGATATGGCTGTGAGGGTTATGTGGAAAGCTTTGCGGACAATCAAGGGAAAAAATGGTATTACCTCACGGGGAGGGGAATAATTAAGGTTTGTGCGCTTTTCACTTAACTGGCGGTAACAAATGCGAGTGATAATATTTTCATGGGAGTTTCCCCCAAGAATTGTTGGGAAACTTGCCGATTACGTGAAGAAACTGGCACTGCAGCTTGCCAAAAACAAAATTGAAACATGCGTAGTTACCTACCATGACTATTTGACTGGCGAGTTTGAAGAAGAAGGAAACGTAAAAACTTACAGGGTGACAAACCCTGTTAAAACGCATGTCAGCGTCCTCACGTGGGTTCTCACTTTAAATCAGGAAGTGGAGAGGGCAGCTGCCAACATATACTACAAAATTGGCAAGCATATAAGCCTCATAGACGTGCATGACTGGCATTTCATCCCTGCGGCAGTCACATTGAAAAAAGCGCTAGGCATACCCTTCGTGTATTCTATTGAAAGTTTAGAGGACCATCGCTCCCATGGGGCGGACTCTCCTTTTAACATGGCTATAAAAAGCATTGAATGGCTTGGCATGTATGAGGCGGATAAGGTTGTTGTGAAGTCTGAATGGATGTCAAGCGAGGCGATGAGAATATACAAGGTTCCAGAAGCAAAAATAAGAGTTGTTAAACCAGAATCCGAACTTTGGATTAAAAAAATCTTGGGAATTTATGGGAGTGTCAGTGGTGCCTAACAATTTGAGGGTTATGATGCTAACTTGGGAGTTTCCTCCAAGAATTATAGGGGGAATTTCGCCTCACGTTTATCACTTATCTAAAAACCTTGCAGAAAAAGGCGTAAAGGTTTACATCGTTACATGCGATTTTCCAGGGGCTTCCCCCCACGAGACATTAGACGGCGGCGTTGAAGTTTTCCGAGTTGACTCCTACAAGAATCCTTCGCCAGACTTTGCAAGCTGGGTTTATTTAATGAATATGAATATGCAGAAGGAAGCAGCCGCCATCGTTAAAAATCTAGGCGGCGTAGACATTTTCCATGCACATGACTGGCTGGTGGCAAATGCTAGTATAGGCTTAAAGCATGTTTTTAGGAAACCTCTTTTGGCGACAATTCACTCTACAGAGGTTGGACGGCGAAATGGCATCCACACCGATTATGAGAGGATGATTCATGAGACAGAGGCTTGGCTTACATACGAGGCTTGGAGAGTCATATGCTGCAGCAACTACATGGTTTCCCATGCCAGATGGGCTTTTGGGCTTCCAGAAGACAAACTTGTTATGGTTCCAAACGGTGTGGAAGCCAAAGAATACGAGAGAAGCAACATAGACTTACACCAGTTTAGGCGACGTTTCGCTTTGCCAGAAGAGAAAATTGTCTTGTTCGTTGGGAGACTAGTCTACGAGAAAGGCATTCATATTCTAATAGGTGCTGTGCCGAAAATTTTGGAAAAAGTTAACGCGAAGTTTGTTGTGGTTGGAAATGGCTATATGAAAGAGACTCTTTCAGAACATGTTAAACGCATAGGTTTAGCACACAAAGTCTTGTTCACTGGTTTTGTGGACGATGAAACATTAAGAAACCTGCAGAAATGCGCTAATGTTTCCGTTGTGCCCTCGCTTTTCGAGCCCTTTGGAATCGTTGCGCTTGAAGCTATGGCTGCCAAAAGCCCAGTTGTGGTTTCAGATACAGGTGGCTTGTCTGAAATAGTGGAGCATGATGTGACTGGCGTTAAAGTCTACCCAAACAATCCTGACTCCCTAGCATGGGGAGTTACAAGGGTTTTGCTTGACGAAGATTATGCTGATAGACTTCGGGAAAACGCTTACCGCATGGTTCTTGAAAAATTTAACTGGGAGAAAATAAGCCAACAGACAAAAAATATTTACGAGAAGGTTTTAGGCGAGTATTCAAAGACTTTCTGGGCTTAACGGGTTTATGGATACTTAAGCCTAATAGCCTTATTCGGGCAAGCGTCAACACATTTTAGGCAGTAAATGCATTCCGGGTCGCTGAACTTCTCCCACGGAAGTTCCAAAATGCGCACCCTCATGGGACAAGTCTTCACGCATTCTCGGCATTCGCCTTTAACACATTTCACAAGGTCTCTCCTTAAACCCATAAAGCTAAACCTATTCAAAACAGCCATTATCGCTCCGTGAGGACAGAAATACTTGCACCATCCCCGGGGGACATATGCGGCGAAAACCAAAATCCCTACTAGGATGAAGAGTTGAACCCAGAAAAGAGGAGGCAAATCCAAAACTCCAGCTAAAGCTTCCAAAACTGGCTTTTCCACTATTGCATTCGAAAAACCTTGAACCATTTTTGGCAACGTTGCAAATAGCGTTTCAGAGGGGCTCACAGCGGTGAATGGGGCATAGGCAAATATGCCCATAGCATTTTCATAGCTTCTGTGGGCTCCTAAAAGTTTAGCGGCGGAAAAAGTCACGCTAATGAACAGCGTGATGCCTAGAACAAGGTATTTCATAAGCGTCATATCTTCATGGGTCTTAGGCGACACTTCCATCTTCTTTACTTTGATGAAGTCTATTAGGTCTTGGATAAAGCCGAAGGGGCAAACCCATCCGCAAAGTGATTTGCCAAGCAACACGCCAACCGCCAGAAAAGAGGCTACTGCAAGCCACGGAAAGACTGGGGTGGATTGTTGCCAACCGCTTAGCATAAGCTGCAAAGCAGTAAAAGCGTCGCCGACAGTGTTCTGTTGAAGACCCCATGTCCAAAGAACTGGAAGCAGTATGGGCAAAGAACCTAGATTGAAGATTATTGCGCTAAAGAATAGGAAGGATAGAAACTGCACTACTATGCGAATCGTGTTAATTTTTAACAAACGCCTTTTGACGTCGACTTTCGCCATTGCTGCCACTTCTCTGTTTTAGTTGGGAAGTCTAGTTATTTACCTTCCGATAACTTTAACGTTTTCCACAATAACCCACGGAGCAACAAGCTGTCCAATCTTCCGCTCGTTGTTGGCTAACGCCGAAATTTTCTTTATAACGTCGAACACGTTGCCAGCTAACATAGCTCCTTTCACTGCGCGTGTAATCTTTCCATTTACTATTTTCCATGCGGGAGTTGCTACAACAGAGAATTCTCCACTAGCTGGGTTACTGCTGTGAGCTCCTTGCAGCGAATAAACCAGAAGTCCATCGTCGATTTCACCTATGAGCTCTTCTGGCGATTTCTTGCCAGGAGCAAGGTGGAAGTTTGTTGCTTCAACGTTGGGCGTTGACAGATAGCCCCCTCTAAAAGCGTTTCCAGTGCTTTCTTTTCCTTCCTTCTTTGCAGCGTAGTTGTCGTAGATGAAGTTGCGTAGCACCCCTTTCTCTATTATGAGGGTTTTCTGCTGTGGGACTCCTTCTCCGTCAAATTTCCATGTGCGAAGTCCCCCTTCTAATAAACCGTCATCGTAAACTGTTATATTCTCAGAGGCTATTTTTTCACCTATCTTGCCTTGAAGGGCAGATTGATTCCTTTGCACATAATCCGCCTTAACCGCATCCATCAGAGTGTAATGGAGAAGCTGCTGCAAGGCAAAATGGGCAAATATCACCTTCATGCTCTTTGTTTCCACCCTTTTCGCCTTCAAAGCTGAAGCAGCTTGGCGGGCAGCTTCCATGCCCACCCATTCCGGATCTATTTTGTAAAGCCTTTCAACGTTAAACTCAAAGCATACAGGTGTTACTTCGCCAGCCTCTTGAGCTACGGTTGCCAAGCTGCACTCCACGATTGTTCCATAGTCAAAACCTACGATGCCGTTGGAGTTTACAACAGCCCTAGACAAGTAAGAGGCTCCAATGCCGCCTTCTACTGGAAAGACACGTTTATCCGTCTTTTCCGCTGCTTCCAGCATGAGAGAAGCGGTTTTTACCAAGTCTTCCGAGGATAACTCGCATATTGAACTGTCAAATGTGTTTTTAACATGGGCAAAGGGCTTTTTGGGCGGAAAACCTTGCCAGTCCTTGTCCGGCTTGCTTGCTTTTGCGGATTTTAGCGACTTTAAAACTGTTTCCTCAATCGCCGCTTTGTTTTCGAGGATGTTTGTGTAGGAAAAGCCCACAGCGTTGTTAATCACAGTTCTTATGCCTAACCCTCTATCGATAATTCGAGAACTTTTGGCTATCTGTCCTCTCTCAATTGCGACAGTTGTTGTGAGACCCTCGTAAACGAAGACTTCCGCTTCAGATACACCTTTCCTCAGCGCAAAGTTAGCGGCATCTTCTGCTAAGCTTATGATTTCTTCCTCTTTAAGCGCCGCCACCGACCAGCACCTCCCTCACTCTTATATGTGGACCGCCATCACAAACAAAGGCTGTTTGCCCTTTGCCGCATCTTCCAGGCCAAAGCTCAAAATCCTTTCCAACAGCATCCACCTTATGCAGTGTTTCAAGGGTGTTTCCACTTATTGAAGCGTTACGCACTGGCTCACTTACTTCGCCTTTGACTATTTCGTAGCCTTCTTGTATGCCAACTTGGAATGTGCCGTCTAAGTTTGCTTGGCCTCCTCTGAAACTTTTAAAGTAGTATCCAAACTTTAAGTCTTCAATAAGCTCTTCAAACGAGTTATCTTTCGGCGCCATAAAGGTGTTGCGCATCCGTATTATGGGTTCCACACGGAAATCTTCGGCCCTTGCATTGCCCGTTGGCTCTGCATTAAACTTTTGTGCAGTTTCGCGGTTGTGCATTAGCCCGACTACAACACCATTTTTAACCAGAAGCGTTTTTCGTGCTGGAATGCCTTCGTCATCATATTTGAAGGAGCCGAAAGCTCCCTCCACAGTTCCATCATCATATATGGTGACAACGTCTGAAGCAACTTTTTTGCCAAGTTTGTCCATAAGAATAGAACCAGACAATGTCAAATCTGCCTCGGCTAAATGTCCAAAGGCTTCATGGACGAAGACACCGACAACGTTTGGTCCCAAAACTGCGGGAAAGGTTCCGCCCTTGGGGATTTTAGCTTTCAACTGATCTACAGCCCTTTTTGCAACTCTTTCGCCTACAACCTCGGGTGTTTCAACATCGAAAACCTCATAGCCCGCTGTTGAGCCCACCTCTTCTCTGCTGAATGTGAAAACATTGTTTTCTTTAGCTGTAGCCAATATTCTCGACCAAACATAAAGCTTGTCTTGTTCAATGTAGGTGCCCTCACTGTTTATGAAGTAGTTAGTTCCAACAAGGTCTAAATAGTCTATTGTGCAGCCTTTGATGCGGTTGTCATACCGTAAAACTGTTTTGGCAAGAGTTAAAGTTGTTCCTATCTTATCTTCAATTGAGATTTTCGAAGGATCCTTTTTGGGTTTAGCCAGCACATTATCTTCAAAACCCTTGCTTTCAACAAGTTTTATCGGATTTTTAAGCTTTAAACTAGCAGCTTTTGCCATTTTGCAAGCGTCAGAAACAGCGTTTTCCAAAATTTCAGTATCAAATGAGCCTACGGAAGCGAAACCCCATGCTCCGTTGACGAGAACCCTTAAGGCTGCACCATTTTCTATTCCTTCTTTTGCAGCTTCGATTCTTTCTTCTTTAAGAGTAAGCATAGATTTGAAAAGCTTCTGTGCACGTACCTCCACATATTCAACGCCAAACTTCTGAACAGCTACATTAACAATTTTAGTTAGAGTATCCTTCAACTTTCCCCTTCCTAAAGCGTTAAGCTTTGAAGGGATTAATTCACAAGGGGAAGCTAATAAGAATTATTATAAAAATAGATGGATGGAACCATGTTTATAATAAGAGCTTACGCCTTTCGCATAAGCAGTTTCACTTGGCTTGCAAAATCACTGTCTCTAATTCTCTCCAACTCCAGTCTACGAAGCAACCCATAACTTGAGTATATATCCTCTAGAATCTTCCGCTCAACAACATAAGCCCCCGTCCTCAAAAACTCCTCAAGCCCCCTTGCAAACAAGTCAATCTTATCCGCTATTTCATTCCGCTTAACAGCATAACGATTCTCCAAATAACGATAAATCAAGCGCGTTGCCTCCTCTCCGAAAACCTGCCTTAACACACGGTCAATTATCTTCGAAATTTTTTCGTTCTCTTTGGTTGTTTGCTGGCTTATAGTCATGGGCGTCATCGTGATCACCATTATCGTGCATATTACGAATTAATAAACTTTGTCGTGTACACGTCTAACACATATACGGATAAAAATGTAAAGTCTGCGTTTCAAATGAAGTCTGTAAGGTTCAGTTGTTGAACTTTTTCCGAGGGCATCTTCTCAGTTGAAGCCTCCTCTTCAAAAATTATGGGGCGTCCGTACACGCCGTCATATCCGGGTATAACCCTTATTTTGTCTTCCCTAACTCTTATTATTGCCTCGGCAATTCTCTCATTGACTATTTCTGTTAAGGCCTCTTTTGGGACGTCAATCAATACTGTGTATTCGTCTCCAAACTTCTTGATAAGTTGGTTGTAGATGTTCCAAACCTGTTGTGTTGAGGGGGGGGGTCAACTCCCAGCGTTGTGGCGATAATCTCAGAAAGAGGAAGTAAATGCACATATCCTATAGCGTTTTCTGGTTTGAAGCCTGCTGGACGGTCTGCAAGCTCTTCAACTCGTTGTTCAACGCCTTTTGTTAGTTTTCTGCGGCAGACTGGGCATATATTTCCAAGTTTTAGGGCTTCTCTTGGAGAGAGCGAAACGTGGCAGTTTCTGTGTCCAGTCCAATGGTATTTTCCATAGGCTGGGTCTGTTTCAACAGTGAACTTAAACCTCTCTACGTCCTTGTTTCGGATAGCGTTTACAACTTCCCAATAGCTCAGTCTTTTTAATTCGAAAACGTTGGCTTCACGTCCCATTCTCCATGGCCAAAAGCTGTGGCTGTCGCTGTTTGAAACCAGTGTGAACTTGTCCAGTCTGCTTAGGCGCCAGTTCATAGGCGGATCTGACGAAAGTCCAGTTTCAAGGGCGTGGATGTGCTTCGTCATGTCTTGGTAGCAGTCTTCTACACTGTCAAAGCCACTGAAGGCTCCGAAAATGCTGAACCATGGGGTCCACGCATGGGCTGGGAAAACCATGTTTTCTTGTGAGACTTCCATAACTTCTTCAACCAGCTGCGGCGCACTCATGTCTAATGTTGGTCTGCCATCCGCCGTCAAGTCGCCGTATTTGGCTAATCTTTCATTAATCTGGACAGCGGTTTCTATATTTGGCGTCAATATTATATGGTGAATTTTCTTTATTTTGCTTTCAAACGTGAATATTGTGCTGACCTCGGTTGTTATCATAAAATGCACTGGGGAATCTGCATCTTCAGCAACTTTATACAATCCAGTATCCACATCTTGAACCAGCGTTTCCTTAAGCTCTTCTAGCCATTTTGGCTGTGTGAAATCTCCGGTTCCGACAAGGTTTAAGCCTTTTATCCTTGCAAAACGGGCAATTTCAGTGATATGCATGTTCTGGCTTGTAGCTCGGCTATAACGCCCGTGGATGTGGAGGTCAGCTATTATCCTCAAGTTTTTCGCCACTGCTCTCCTTTTTGGCTGTGTATTTTTCAAAAATTTTCTCCCAGTCTATTTTAAACATGAGGATAAAGATTATTATGAGTAGGATTAATGCGATGACTGTGCCGATTACTGCGGAAATCCAGTCGCTTTCCACTCCGAAAATTTCGCGTAGGGCGTCTCTGATCAAACCTGCGCTGTAGACTATGATTAGGCTCATGCAGAGTTTGCCAATGAAGGCGGGTATAAACGCCTTTAGAAAGCTGTAGCGCATCACGCCGAGGGGAATAAACAATAAATCGTCTGGGAGGGGTGTTAAAGCGAAGATGAATATAGCTAAGGGTCCGAACTTTCCAAAAACTTTTAGGAGAAACTCCATTTTGCGTTTACGTGTATCACTTATGATTTTTCTTCCTCCCAAACCTAGCAAATACCCTGAAAATTCTCCAATAGCTGAACCTAGGCTGGATGCCAGAGCGAGTAAAATGGGGTTGAAAATTTCAACCGAACCTAAAGTGAACAGCACTACAGTGTAGGGGATTGGAAAGAAAATGGATGTGGACCCCAGTAGGCTTATGAGAAAAACGCCAAAATAGCCATATTGCACTGAAAAATTTTGCATCCACTCGGCGAACTGTTGAAGCAAGTCTTCAGCTGCCAAACTGTAGCCTCTCTTTTTCTTAAGCGCTTCAATCTTAAAGAGCTTACCATAAATCAGAGGAGGCAAGAGCCAAATTTTAAATCGAAGTTCGTTTATCACAAAATTCTAAAGCCTTATTGGAGGTTTCGGGTTTGACTGAAAAACATGAGCCAATATGGATTGCTAGGGACCTTTCAAGATGCAGTGGCTGCAGAAAATGTGAAATAGCATGCTCGCTTTTCCATGAAAATCGAATATGGCCGGAAGCCTCTCGAATTAGGGTTTTTATGCTTACTCCCGGCGTTGAGTTTCCTCATTTCTGTGCTCAATGCGAAGACTACCCATGTGTAGACGCTTGTCCAACCAACGCCTTGTCTGTGAGCAAAGAAACTGGGGCGGTGCTTGTGGACGCAAACACCTGCATTGGATGTGGAAAATGCATTGAGGCTTGCCCCGGAAAGATTCCTCATATGCATCCGAAAGAAAACCGAATCTTAATCTGTGACCTATGCGGAGGCGACCCGCAATGTGTCAAAGTTTGCCAAGAGGGACTGTGGAATGTTCTCAGAATAGTGCCCAGAGAAGACTACGCTTACAAGCTTTACGCCCGTGCTCCAGAAGAGATTGCACGAGATTTAGTGGTTAAAATCTATGGAGAGGAGGGAAAGCGGTTATTATGATTTTGGGGTATGCTGGAAAGTTCCTTGAAGTTGACCTTTCAACGAAAAACTTCAGAGACGTGAAGTTTGAAGATGAAGTTTTAATGGATTACATTGGCGGGAGGGGGCTTGCTACAAAAATTCTGTGGGATAGGCTGGGCATGAAATGGGAAACCGTAGATCCCCTTGGGCCAGAAAACTTGCTTCTGCTTCTAACTGGACCGCTTACGGGGTTTTTCCCCGGCGGAAGGATTTGTGTTTCTGGAAAGTCTCCGCAAAGCAATGGTGTTGTTGGTTCAACAGTTGCTGGCGAGTTTGGTGTTGAATTGAAATGTGCCGGTTATGATGGTATTATTGTCACTGGCGAGGCTGAAAAACCCGTCTACTTATTTATTAAAGATTCAGATTTTGAAATTAAGGATGCTACTCACATTTGGGGCTTGGATGCCAAACAAACAGTTGCCGCCCTCACCAGAGAATGCAGAGACCTCTTGAAGACGCGTTATCCGCAAAAGGGTGAATGGAAAGAGCCTTCAATTCTCTATATTGGTCCAGCTGGAGAGAACAAAGTGCGAACGGCTGTGGTTGCAGCTAAATGGGCGCACGCTGCTGGTTATGGAGGCTATGGCGCTGTTATGGGAGCGAAAAGGCTTAAGGCAATAGCTGTAAAGGGCACTGGTCCACTGCCAGAGGTTGCTGATTTGGAGAAAGTTAAAGCGTTGATGCAGAAGGTGTGCAACAACGCCTATGAGAGTGAGCTTTGGAGGCGTTGGGGAACGGGCTCGGCTGGTTATTCTGTAGGTGCTAAATCAAGTTCTGAACCTGTGCGGAACTGGCAGGAGGAGTGGCATGATGAGAAAAGCTTCGGCGTAGACCAGTTTGAAAACAGAGTTTGGATAAAGCAGTATTGGGGGGATTTTGGCTGTCCAACTACGTGCTTAAAAGTTGCCGTTGTCAAATCTGGAAGGTTTAAGGGCGCAATAACCGACAATCCAGACTATGAATTGCAAGCTTATGTGGGCACAAACCTTGGTTTATTTACTCCAGAAGAAAATGTTTACTTGGCTTCTATTGTCGACGATTTGGGGCTTTGCGGCATACAAACCGGCAACGTTTTAGGATTTGCCGCTGAGCTTTTCCAGAGAGGAATATTGACAAAAGAAGATTTAGATGGCATAGACCTTAAATGGGGAGACGCTGAAGCCTTTGCCGCTTTAACCAGGAAAATAGCATATAGAAAGGGTGTAGGCGACATTTTAGCCGAGGGAACCTATCGAGCGGCTGTGAAAATTGGAGAAATGAAAGGCGTGGATGTTATGCGATACGCTGTTCAAGTAAAAGGCATTGGGGTTGGAGCCCATGGCATTCGAAGCAGAAAAGACTATCCGGAGATATACTCCTACGCTTGTTCTGTTCAGGGTGGAGACCACACTTCCATCGCGTGCATGCCGCTGGGAGATTCTAGAAGTGAGCACATTAGGATTTTCGACGATTCTGGTGTAATCTGCTTTTTCAACGTTTTCGGCTTACCCCGCGGTCTAGTCTTCGACTTTTACAAGGCTGTGACTGGCGTAGAGCTAACTAAAGACGAGTGGGTTAACACCAAAGCCATGAAAGCAATACAACTGCAGAGGGCGATGCTGCTCCTTGGCGGACCAGACTTTAAATGGAACCCGGAAATCCACGATGACAACCCGCCAAGATTCTATGAGCCACTGCCATCCGGTCCATATAAAGGCAAGACTGTTGAAAAATCTAGTGTTGAAGAGGAAAAGCGCAAATATTACAGGCTTGTAGGTTGGGACGAGAGGGGAATACCGAAATCCGAAACTCTCAAAAAGCTCGGGTTAGAGGATGTTGACGAAGCCTTAGAAAAGCTTCGTTAAAACAACGTATTTTGGCGCTTCGGCAACGCAAAAACACTAGCCCTCCTCTAGTTTTCTGAAGTTGCGCTGTTAGCCAGTTATTCGCATAACCTTTGTGGGCGTTACTATTATTGAGACTTTTTCGTCTTTTGCTTCAAAAGGAACTTTTTCCACTACTTGCAAGTCGTGGACTGTCGTGGCTACTGGAGTTTCACCAAACCTTTTTCTTAGAATTTCTATTTCCACGTCGCCGTAGCCGTGTCCTTTTCCAAGCCTATGCCCATGCATGTCAACGGCTACCGAGCCTTCAACGATTAGATCTGGCTTTGGAAAGTCTTGCACCTTCACTCCAAACTTGAAAGCGCCTTTAATGGTGGAAGCGTAGCGTTCCTTCCCATACGCTCTCGCGGGTTCTATTAGAAGGAAGCCTCTTTGAAGTCTTGGAGAAGCCATTACTAGAATTTTTCCATCTTTTAAGACGTTTTCTCTGATTTTCCGCTGCGGAGAGTCCGGGTTAACAAAAACCACTTTTGCCTTTTTCCATTCTTCAAGCTGGCGCAGTCTTTCCGCTGCTACTTCTGCGCCAACAAAGTTTGGGATTCTGCCCTTGCATGGTAATGGGAAGGTTGCCACTCCGAGGAGTTCCATTTCCCGCCAGATTTTCTCTCTTAAACGCTGTTTTTCCTTTGACACGTTTTCAGACATTTAAATGAAAATGGGAAATGTGAGGCTTTAACTTTTTAGATTATTCCTAGGTTTTTGCCGCCTTCTTTGAAGGCTTCGGCTGCTCTGTCCAACTGTTCTGTTGTGTGTTTCGTGCATACTTGGACGCGGATTCTTGCTTTGTCTCTTGCCACCATGGGATAGAAAATTGGCAAGACGAATATGCCCTTCGTCCAGAGGTAGTCTGCTAAGTCTCTGGCTGCTTTGCTTTTCCCGCACATAACTGGAATTATCGGAGTTTCAGTGTTGCCCGTATCAAACCCAGCATCTTGCAAAGCATCAAGCAGATGGTTGCGGTTCTCCCAAACACGCCTAACATGTTGGGGTTCAGTTTCAAGCACATCTATTGCTGCTATGCACGCAGCTGCCACTCCAGGCGGAACTGCACCGCTTAGCAGCCAACTTCTAGTCTTGTTGTAGGCGAAGTTGCGGAGTTCCTCGCTGCCTGTTATGTGTCCGCCTATGACTCCGAAAGCTTTTGAGAAGGTTCCCATTTCCACGTGCACTTCATCTCGCTTAAGATTATAGTGGCTTACTATTCCGCGTCCGCCTTCGCCTAAAACGCCTTCGCCGTGGGCGTCGTCCACATATACGCCAGCGCCGTGTTCTTTTGCGATTTTGGCTATTTCTCGGAGTGGCGCTGTGTCGCCATCCATGCTGAAAACTCCGTCTGTTATTATCCAGATGTGGTTGTAGGGCGGGTCGTGTTTTTCAGCTTCTTCCATAACCCGCGCTAAATCCTCCGCGTCCTTATGCTTGTATATGGCTCTGTCAGCTCTGCTTAGCCTACAGCCATCAATTATTGAGCCATGGTTCAGCTCATCTGAAACGATTAAATCTCCCTTGTCCACAAGTTGCGGTATAAGCCCCTCGTTAACCATAAAACCCGTTTGAAAAGTCAGCGAAGCCGGAGCCCTCTTAAACCTTGCAAGGCGACGGTCCAACTCTTCATGCAATACCATGTTGCCGGAAATAGACCTGTCGCTTCCGGCTCCAGCACCATATTTTCGTGTGGCTTCTATCATGGCGTTAACAACTTTTGGATGCGTTGCAAGGTTTAGGTAGTTGTTGGCGCAAAGCATCAAAACCTCATTGCCATCGACGATGCATATGGGTTCGCTTGCAGACTCTAGAACCTTAAGCTCCCAGTTGAGGTTTTCCCGAACCAAACGCTCAAATTCTTCGGCTAAATAACGTGTAGGATGCCTCTCAACCATTTTCTCCACTCCCAATAAAGTCTAATTTCATAACTCTTTTAACGTTTCCTATAGAAATGCGGGAAAGAAACCTTAAAAATGGCCTTTAGCAAACCGCTTTGTAAGCTTTTCAATCATGTCCTTTGTCATGGAAGCCAAATCGTATTTTGGGTTCCAACCCCAATCTTCACGGGCTGCACTGTCATCTATTGACATGGGCCAGGAATCCGCAATTTTCTGTCTAAAATCCGGCTTGTACTCGCAAATAAAATCTGGAATATACTTTTTGATTTCCGCCACCAATTCGGCTGGTGAAAAGCTTATTGCTGCCACGTTATAGCTTGTGCGGCATCGGATTCTAGCTGGGTCAGCCTCCATTAGGGTTAGCGCCGCGTTTATGCAGTCGGGCATATACATCATTGGCAAAACCGTGTCAGCCCTCAAGAAACAAGTGTATCTTTTACGCCTTATGGCTTCATAGAAAATTTCTACAGCATAATCTGTTGTGCCACCGCCCGGCAGTGTTTCACTGCTTATTATTCCCGGGTAACGGACACTTCGCACATCAACGCCGTAACGGAGAAAATAGTAGTTGCAGAGGAGCTCGCCCGCAACTTTAGTAACGCCGTAAATTGTCCTTGGTATTAGAACAGCATTTTGTGGTGTCTTAACGCGGGGGGCTTCTGGACCGAAAACCGCTATGGAGCTTGGCCAAAAAACCCTCGTTAGACTTTTTTCTCTTGCAACTTCAAGAATGTTGTAAAGGGTTTCCATGTTGATTTTCCATGCATGCTGCGGATTTTCTTCTCCAGCAGCGGACAGCACAGCAGCCAAATGATAAATGGTGTCAACATTGTATTCCTCCACAACCTTTTCAAGCTCCTCCTTTTTTGTGGCATCCAAATATATGAAGGGACCGGAGCTGAGAAGCTTTTCATCTGGCTTTCTTTTATGCCCAGCTGCCACCACGTTTTCTCTGCCATACTTGTTCCGCAATTCTAACGTTAACTCAGAGCCGATTTGACCAGTGGCGCCTGTAACAAGAATTTTTTTCATGCCTTTTCTATACATGAAGCTAGCCTCATTTGGTGTTTTATGCAGAGTTCCGTTTCAAATTTTGTGATATATAAGTGCTTTTAAACGAAAAACTCGGCTTTATTGTTGTTTTAACGCTTTTCGAGTAGCTTCGAAAGTTTATGAATCGGATTTTTGTGTTCGTTAACCCTTAAATTCAGCTTCAGTTTGGCGGTGTCCACCATGATTAGGGCTGCCGATTTCTCGCCTCGCTTGTCGCCGCCGCTTTCGCTTCCCGCCTTCAAAGCCTCTAAAAGCCTTAAAGCTAAATCTCCACGTGAACTCTTGAAACCGTCAGCCATGCTTTCAAGAACTTTTCCACTTCTTAAGAGATTGCCAATAACAATGTAGTCTTCGCCTACGATTTCTCCATGCCACTTTGGGGCTTCTGCCCCTGTGAAAACCGCTTTTCTTCCAGCAAAGTCCATGATTGCCACTTGCCTCATCTCTCTTTGGGGATCTTCTGCTAGAAGTTCTTCAAGGATTTCTTCTGGTGAAAGCCCTTTCGCCAACAGTTTCAAACCCTCAATTCCATAAGCCACGTTAGTATAGGCTTGGTTGCAATTACACCTTTACCCGGCATTGCATGGGGCACTCTGGAGCCTACAGCTGTTGAACCAGAAGCAACAGCAACTCCCATAAACTTACGGTCTTTCGAAACAGCTAAAATCGAGAAAGTCCCATGTTTTGTCATTCCGTATTTCATTTTGCACTTGAAATGGTTTATAGCTTGCGTAACATAGTATCTTGAGGATAAACATGCGTATGGGCTTTATTGTCAATCCGATTGCTGGCATGGGCGGTAAAGTTGGGCTTAAAGGGACAGACAGCGTTTTAAGCGAAGCCATTGCAAGGGGCGCTACGCCCGTATCTCCGCAAAGAGCCGCCGATTTTCTTAAAGAACTAAAAAGCGCCATGAAAGATAATTCCCTCGAAATTTTGTCTTGTCCAGGGATTATGGGAGAAGAAGAAGCCAAAAGCGCAAACATGGCGGTTCAAGTTTTACCTATAAAAATTGGAAGGGAAACAACAGCGGAAGACACGAAGAGAGCTGTTAAGCTTTTGGCTGAGGCGAAAGTGGACTTAATAGTTTTTGTTGGGGGAGATGGCACAGCTAAAGACATTTTAGATGCTTTAAAAGCGAGGGGTGTTGAACTGCCTGTTTTGGGAATACCTTCAGGCGTGAAAATGTATGGTGGGGTTTTCGCCGTTAATCCTTCAGATGCTGTTGAGGTGGTTTTGGCTTTTGCCAGAAAAGAGGCTGAAATAAGGGAATGTGAAGTTATGGATGCCGACGAAGCTGCAATTCGAAGCGACACCTTCGCTGTGAAACTTTATGGCTTTATGAAGTGTCCCTTCCTCCCAATGCGAATCCAAGGCAGCAAACAAGTAAGCCCCGAAACGGTAGATGAGGAAGAGAATCAAATAGCCATAGCTAAATCCATAATTGAGGAGATGCAGCCTAACGCCACCTACATACTTGGACCCGGAACAACTGTGAAATGCATAGCGGAACTCCTTAGCGTTCCAAAAACAGTGCTAGGCGTAGACATATACAAAAACGGCAAAGTAATCCTTGATGTTGACGAGAAGAAAATTTTAGAGGACGTGGAAGACTGGCAGAACACTTGGATAATTCTCTCGCCTATAGGGCGACAAGGAATACTTCTTGGAAGAGGAAACCAGCAAATAAGCCCGCAAATCATAAAGCGTGTCGGAAAACAGCGAATTATCGTTGCAGCTACAAAAAATAAGCTCCGCGATATTGAAGGTGGAGTTTTAAGGGTTGACACTGGAGACATGGAAACAGATAAAATGCTTAAAGGATATGTCAAAGTGGTTACAGACTATCGAGAATGGCGTCTCATGCCAGTTCAATAGCAGCCTTAAGCTCCAAACTTCTTAACTTTTCCAAGAAAATTCATTAGAATAGGCATCAAATCTTTCCCTTTTAACCTTCCTAAACCACCTTTGGCGCATGTTCTTTCGCCGAATTCTTCCACGTCGTCGCCGCGGACATAAGGTCCCATTATGGCTAATGGCACTGGGTCACCCTCATGATTTCCTGTTACGCATGAGGTTGTGTGGTCAGCTGTTAAAGTCACATAGGTTTCGCCTAAATCCGCCTTGTTAAGTATGTAGGCAAGCATTCGGTCAATTTTTTCTATAACCTCAACCTTTTGTTTGATGTTTCCATCATGGCTGGCGACGTCTGGAGCCTTTACATGCAAAAGAACGAAATCGCTTTTTTCTAATGCTTTGACAGCCGCCTTCGCCTTAGCCATATAATTCGTTTGCGCAGTTCCAGTGGCGCCTTCAACATCCAACAAATGCATACCCGCCGTCTTGCAGACTCCGCGAATAAGCGAAGTGGCAGCCACACACGTAGCATCTACACCATAAATTTCTCCAATAGGCTTAATTTTCGGAAGGGTGCCAGCTCCCCTTAAAAGGATTATATTCGCTGGAGGCTGCCCCCGTGCAACTCTTTCCTTGTTAACCGGGTGCTCTTTCAAAATTTCATGAAATTTTTGCGTAAGCTCGTTGAGGATTCCAGCCGTAAACTTAGCTTCCACGCTTTCATCCAACGGTTTAATTTCTAAGACTTTTTCTCCCACGGTTCCGGGGTCTGAGTCGCTTATAGCTGATGAAAGTTTTGAGCCGCGTAAAACAAGAACGGCGCGATGCTGAACAGTGTTTGCGAATAGGAATTTGACCAGGGGAGCTGAAATCTTAATGGCTTTGAGGCTTTCAGCAAGTTTAGCTGCGTCAGCGTCGGCTATTCTACCCGCTCTTCTATCCAAAACCATAAAGTTTTCGTCGATTGTTGCGAAATTGCACCTAAAACAGACATCACTGTCCAAAACCTTTATTCCCCATCCCAAGGCTTCAAAAGCACCTCTTCCCGAATAGACATGGAAGGCATCATAGCCCAAAAGGGCAAGCGTAGCTGTATCGCTGCCCGGAGGAACCCCAGGCGCAATAATATCCATTATCCCGCAGACTCCGACGCTTGCTAAGTGGTTCATTGATGGTTTGCGGGCAACTTCTAAAGGGGTTTTCCAGCCCAGTTCCTTTAACGGTCTGTCAGCCATTCCGTCTCCAATTATGAGAAGGGCTTTCAAGTCGGGTCACATCTTCAATCATATTCTTAATTGTCTTATATGGTTAAAACGCTTGCCATTCTTTTCAGCGGACGGAAGAAACTTTAAATAATATAGTTGCATTTTTAATTGCGAGTGGTTGAAAATGGGCGATTCAGTTCCACCTTGCTGAATTTTTCCAAAAAATGCCCACATCTGAAGCCAACTCTACACTAGAATTATATTCAGCCAACAGCCAAAACAGGGAGTGGAAATAAATGTCAGACTTGGGAATCACTGTTAAAAAATCTGAAGACTTTTCAGAATGGTACACACAAGTAATCCTAAAATCTGGAATAGCTGACTACGCTCCAATAAAAGGCTGCATGATTTTCAAGGAGCTCTCATACGCAGTATGGGAGAAAATCCAAGAAATCTTCAATGAAAAAATAAAAAGGACAGGACATAAAAACGTGTACTTTCCCCTATTCATACCCGAAGGCTTCCTCAAAAAAGAGGCGGAACACTTTGCTGGATTTGTGCCGGAAGTCGCATGGGTCACTATGGGCGGGGACACACTGCTGGAAGAAAAGCTCGCCATAAGACCAACGTCTGAAACAATAATTTATGCAACATACGCCAAGTGGATAAGAAGTTGGAGAGACCTCCCAATAAAACTGAACCAGTGGTGCAATGTCGTAAGATGGGACACAAAGGGAACAAAACTTTTCCTTCGAACAAGGGAATTCCTGTGGCAAGAAGGCCACACAGCCCACGCAACAAAAGAAGAAGCTGAAAAAGAAGTCATGGATATCCTAAACGAATACCGCGATTTAATGGAAAACTATTTGGCTATCCCAGTGCTTGTTGGAAGAAAGTCGGAAAGCGAAAAATTTCCAGGAGCTCTTTACACCACAGCACTGGAGGCAATGATGCCGGATGGGAAAGCCCTCCAAATGGGAACCTCACATAATCTAGGACAAAACTTCTCCAAAGTTTTCGACATCAAATTCATAGGCGAAGACGAAAAGGAGCACCATGTTTGGCAAACGTCTTGGGGTTTCTCCACTCGCATCTTAGGCGCCTTAGTCATGGTGCACGGTGACGATAAGGGTCTTGTTCTGCCGCCAAAAATAGCTCCGATACAAGCGGTTATAATTCCCATACCCTACAAAAACGCGGACATAAGCACAATACTTGCAAAGGCAAGGGAAATCTATGAAAAACTCCAGAAGGCTGGAATCCTAACAGTTCTTGACGATAGGAAAGAGTACACGCCTGGATGGAAGTTCAACGACTGGGAGCTTAAAGGCGTGCCCATCAGAATTGAAATCGGTCCGAGGGATGTGAAACATGGACAAATAACCCTTGCAAGAAGGGACACCTCTGAAAAAATTACAGTTAAGGAAGAGAAAGCAGTAGATGCTGTTATGGGGCTTCTAGAAGATATACAGCGCAACCTATTCAACAAAGCCAAAAAATTCCTAGAGGAGAAAATCACGGCGGTAAAGAGTTATGATGAATTTAAAGAAGTGTTGAAAACGAAAGGGGGTTTCATAAGGGCTTCATGGTGCGGTAGCGGAAAGTGCGAGGAGAAAATCAAGGATGAGACTGGAGCAACTATTAGGCTGATTCCTTTTGAAAAAGAGGAGGTTTCCTCTAACTGTATTTACTGCGGCGGCGAAGCGAAGGAAGTGGCTTATTTCGCCAAGTCCTACTAACGCAATACTTTACTCCCAAAGTCTAACGCTTTTTTTAAGTTGCTTGGCAACATCCTTTAAACCCAGCTTCTCAAGCGTAGTCTTCGTTGGTATTCCCCTTCCATCCCACCCTCTTTTCTTATAATACATGTTCAGCATAACCTCATACTTTGTTTTGTCAAGCTTTGCGCCCTTTAATGCTCCTTTTGTCAGCGGCTGCTCAAACCACCTTGCCGGCGGGTAGTCCAAATCTCTGCTCCAGTTTTTGCCGTATTCTCGCACCCAAAAAGCGCGAATTAAAGCATACACTCTGTCGGCAATGCGGTTTAACTCGTCCCAGCTTGTCTCCAAACCCGTGGCGGCATGCAGAAACTTTGGATACCATTCCAACTCGAAGCCAAGCTCAATCCATGGAAGCCTACAAACAGTTGCACACTCGAAAAAGCCTCCGCGGATGCGTTGAAACTCGATGATTTTGTCAACTTTCTCCTCGCTGTACCGCTCCCTTCCAGTTTTAACTTCCCAAGATATCACCCAAGCGTCTTTATGGTGGGCTCCTATGGGACTTGTGCCATAAGCCAGAGCCATTGCTGGTGCAGCGTGGCAGTCGTAAGCCGAAATCTCCAGTCCTTTCACATGCATAGCCCAACTGTTTGAGCCACTTCCAAACTTTTCCGCTGCGAAGTGCGTGCCTTCCGAAAGAATTTCGCCTAACCCCTTCCTATAAGCGATGTCTTTGATTAGGGCTTTAGCCGCTTTATAGCCTCCCCATGGAATTTTTTCGTTTATAAGCTTCTTTTCTGAGGCTTCCATTGCAAAGCCTATCACGTTGCCCAGTGAAATGGTGTCTAAACCAAATTCGTCGGCAACTCTGTTAAGGGCCGCCACCTTTTTCAAGTCGCCAACTCCGATATTTGAACCCAGCATTGCAACGTTTTCATAGTCAAGCTCAGACTCTTTTCTGTCAGCATCGTTCACGACATTGCCGCAAGTCATGTTGCAGTTGGGGCACCCCCTCTGTGAAGACTTTATCTTCTCCATAGAAAACCCACCTATAGCCTCCGCGTCTTCAAAAACTCCCTCGTTGAAATTATGCGTTGGTAAAACACTGTTTTCTTGGCTCCACTCAATGGTCATCATTGTGCCTTGGCGTTTCCAGAAAGTGTAATTTGGTTTTGTCAGAATCTCCCTGTAGGTTTCAGCGCCCAATTCCTTCAAATCCTTCGAGTAAGCCGCGGGTAAATCGCCAGAACCAATAATCACCACTGCTTTCAAGTTTTTGGAGCCCATAACCGCTCCCATTCCAGGTCTTCCGCCGCCTCTCCCCTTCTGACAAACAATATTTGCGAATTTCACAAGGTTTTCTCCAGCTGGCCCAATTTCGAGGATTCCAGCGGTGGGTCCATAAATACTTCTCAAGTTGTCTTCAGTTTCAAAGGTGTTTAAACCCCACAGTTCCTTAGCGTCGAGAAACTCTGTTGCCCCATCTTGAATGAGGAGAACCGTAGGGGCTTCAGCTTTCCCTTCGATGATTATTGCGTCATATCCAGCTTTGCGCATTTGAACAGCGACATGAGATCCAATGTTCCCGTCGCCATAACCGCCAGTTAACGGGCTTTTGGCTGCAACAACAAGTTTTCCACTGCTTGGCAGGGCAAATCCAGTTAAAGGACCAGCAGCAAACACAAGCCTATTTTCCGGAGACAAGGGGTCGACGCCAGGTTTAAGCTCATCCCATAAGATTTTAGCTGCAAAGCCTCTGCCTCCGAGAAAGCTCTTAGCCATTTCAGCACTATACTCTCTAACAGCAGCCTTCTGCTTAGTGAGGTTCACTCTCAAGAATCTGCCATTCCAACCATACATAACACATCATCTTTAGCAATAAACTGCATATCATACTTTATGGCTAATAAAATTCACTATTAATCGGGTGTTATATCTGAAGTTTCTCCGGTTCCACACGTCTCCCCTTTATGCTTAAGTCGCTGACTCTGAATTTCCTATCTCCATAAAGGAAAGCGTAATCCTCACCGTTGTATAGGGCTGCAGCTATCCTCCCTATGGCGTCTGCCTTCATAATCCCGCTTCCACTAGCTCCACCAACAACAATCAAGTCCTTCTCCTCAAAAACCACGGGATGTCCGTCCATAGTGTTAATCTCATATAACCCTGCAAAAGAAGAATATGGACGGCAATCTTTAAACTGGGGAAAATATTTCACAAGAACTTGATATATTCCATACTGATAGAAGTTTTTCTCCGGCTGTGGGTCTTCCTCAAGCTTGAAGGCTCTTGGAAAATCGTCAGCATAGCTAAGCCAGAAAACTTCCTCAACGGGAAAAGGTCTCACCAAAACCCTTGGTTTCGGCAAAATCGTGAAGGGCATGCAACCAACAGAATTAAAACTTTCAGTAAACAGCAACCGCCTAAGAAGAGGCTTTTCGGCTTCTACGGCGAAAACTTGCCTTTTCTTAGGTTTTATGAAACATTCAACTCCCACAGTGTCCAAAAGCTGTGGAATCCAAGCGCCAGCCGCCAAAATAGTTTTTTTCGCTTTAATTATTCCACAATCAGTTTTTACGCCAGAAACCCTTGACTCCTGCCAAAAGAAGGGTTCTCCCAGTATTCCAAGGGGCTTACAAGGCTCGGCAATAAGGTCTTCAACCTTAACGCCGTAGCGAATTTCCCCGCCGAGTTTTAAGAATTCCTCTTCATAAAACTTGACGACGCAGTCGGCGTCTACAATTCCAGCCTTTGGGATAAAAATCCCCTTGTAAACGTCCTTTAAGCTCATAAGCTCTGCTTCCTCGTCACCAGCCAAATGCACAATTACGCCTAACCGACTGGCAAGTTCGTCAGCCTCATATTCCATGTATTTAAGGTTGTTAGCTGCTTCTAAATTCCTTAAAATTGGAGTCATCTCCCCATAATCGTCTATGCTTAGAAGCCAAAGATAACCCACCATCAGCAGCTTTAAATCTACACCTAATTCTTTCTGCACATAACCGTAGAAATCAACAGAGGAATCGGAAAGCAGATAGTTCACGCGGGAAGAAAATAAACAGCGAAAGGCCGACATGCTTTTTGCAGTGCTTCCCTGCCCAGCAGCATTAAACTTGTCAACAACCAAAACCCGCAAGGATGGGTTTTTCTGCTTAATGTGACAAGCCGTTGACAAACCAATAACGCCAGCCCCAACTATAACCGCATCATATTCGCTCACAAATTTCCCCTCAGTTCACAGAGTTTTAAAAGCACAGCCACCATTTTAATAAAATTTACCCCCTATTAAAGAGAATATTTATCTATTCCAAAGAACTTATGAAAATAAACCGCTCTCAGCATCCAGAGGGATATTATGCGCATTAATGCAAATATCAAAGGCCTTTCAACTCTAGCAGTTATATTAATTGTGTTAATATCCGCGATAATAGGTGGAATAATCTCATACGCCTTCACAATAGCCTACTACACAAAAATCCCCGAAGAAACCACTATTGCGATAACAGGCGTTTATCTGGACAAAGAGAATGTTCGGTCGTTTAATGTCAGCGTTTTAAACCCATCATATTCACCTACGAGCGCAACAATCTCCAGAATTGCAGTAAGCTTGAAAGGAGAAGCGCAGCTCTACGATGTTGTAGAAACGGAACCATCCATTGGAAGCGGACTGGCGATTTCGAGGGGCGTTTCTTTAAACATAACATGTCTGAAAATCAGAAAAGATAACACCAACATAACTTTTGGAGAGTTTGTCAGCAACTTCGCCGGCAAAACTATCCTTGTACACGTGTTTACCGAAGGATCACCAGCCGCAAACATGGAAGCAACTCTTCCCCTTGTTGAACTTGGTGTAGCTGCAGAGTTTAATTCCAGAATTTCTTTTAAGAAATTCAACATTACCTTAACGAATAGTCCTCAATCAGAAGTCAACCTTACAATTACTAGTTTAGTTCCCGGAGTAATAACAGTCGAGGAAGTACACCCGGATTTTAGAGCAAACCCTGTTGTGCTTCCGAGAAATGAGTCTATCTGTTTCCAATTTAATGGAAGCTGGCATGGGTACACTCAAGTCAGACTTGACATATACACGGAGCAGGGATATGTATTCCGCAAAGATGTCGAAATGAAACCAGTTCATGCAGCAATTCAAACTGTCAGCTTTAACGAAAACCGCACAGACCAATTTAATGTAACAATCTACAATTTTGCGGAATCTGCAAATTCCGTAAATGTCAAGAATATCGTATGCACGTTGGAAAGTGGCACTAACCTCACATTTGACTGTGGTTCAGTTGAGATACAGCCAAACAGAACAAGAGTATTTACATTCTCTTGGAATTGGCAGGAATACCGCGGAAAAAACGTCACAATTGTGGCTTACTTCACACAAGATTTTGAAACTCTGGAGTATAGAGCGCTAACTCCTCCCCCAATAATAGTTAAGGTTTTGGATACTGCAAGCACCTTCAATTTAAAGGACAAGGAACACTTCAACATAACAATTCTAAATCACGCTTCCTCTCTTGAAGTCAATATAACTAAAATCGTGGTGGAAAAGACTGGAGAAGTGTTGCAAATTGCTGACGGATTAATCAGCCCTGGAGATAATAAAACGTTCAGATGCTCCTATAATTGGGCGAGTTTTCTGAATTATTATGGCAGAAATTTGACGCTGACAATATATGCCGCCAATCAAACTTTAGGAGAGTATACCTTTGACTTTTCCTTCACTCCTCCAGTGGCGGAGCTAAACATAACAGCCATAAACTGCACTGCAGTGGGTGAAACTGGATATCTGAATTTAACCGTTAGGAACTTGGAGTACTCCTTGTGGAATCTTACATTGTCAAAAATTGTTGTAACAATCCAAGATGTGGCCGGCTCACTAGAGTATGTCTTTCCACAAAACCATGTGATAGTGAATGTTGGCGGCGAGGCTGTTTTGCTTTGTCCGTTTGATTGGCAAAGATATTTGGGCAAGAGTATATCTGTGACTGTGGTTACTGAGGAGCTTGTGAAGACTTCAACAACCTATACAATTCCTGAAATTCCTCCATAAGCCTTTTATCCTTTTGGCAAAAGCCTTGTCTTGAAAGAGTGCGTGTTAAATTTGGCTCATGTGAAGGTTACTGAAAGAGTGCACACCATTGAATACGCCATCCGTGACGTCATTGTTTATGCAAAGGCACTGGCGAAAACTGGCAGAAAAATTTATTATCTGAATATTGGTGACCCGGTAGCTTTTGACTTTGACACACCGGAGCACATCAAGCAAGCTTTGTTTGAAGCGGTTAAAAGTGGAGCCAACGCTTATTCGGCTTCTGAAGGTTTGCCTGAGCTTAGGCAAGCGATATGCGAAAAGGAAAAACGTTTAAACAGTGTTGATATTTCCGCTGAAGATGTTATTGTTACTTCGGGAATTTCTGAGGGTATTCAAATGGTTATGGCAGCCCTTGTCGGCGCTGGTGATGAAGTTCTTCTTCCGGGTCCAACTTATCCGCCTTACATTTCCTATACAAGGTTTTTTGGTGGGAAACCAGTTCCTTATAGAACTGTTGAGGAGGAGGGTTGGCAACCAGATATTAATGATTTGAGAAGTAAAATTTCTAAGGAGACCCGTGCAATTGTTGTTATTAACCCCAACAATCCATGCGGCGCCCTTTATGAAGAGAAAACATTAAGGCAGATTTTAGATATAGCGGCAGAATATGGTGTCCCAGTTGTGTCCGACGAAATTTACGACCAGCTTGTTTTTGAGAAAAAATTTGTTAGCATGGCGAGCCTTGCACAGGATGTTCCAGTTATAGGGTTAAACGGCTTCTCTAAAGCCTATTTAATGACTGGTTGGAGGCTTGGCTACATATACTTCCATAGTCCAAGGGGCGCGCTTAAGGAGTTAAAGGAATGCGTCGAGAAAGAGGCGAGAATAAGGCTTTGTGCAAACACGCCTGTTCAAAAAGCTGGCATAGCCGCCTTAAAAGGACCACAAGACCACATTCGCGAGATGATTTCAAAACTTAGGGCTAGAAGGGACTACGCTTGGAAGAGACTTAACGAGATTAAGGGGGTAAGCTGTGCGAAACCCGAAGCAGCCTTCTACATTTTCCCAAAGATTCACGGAGTTGGCTCAAAATGGAAAACGGACTTTGAATTTGTGCTGGACCTTTTAAAGGAGACCGGCGTACTTTTTGTGCATGGTTCCGGTTTTTGTCCAGTTTACGGTGTCAGTCATGTTAGAGGGGTTTTTCTACCGCCTATTGGAGTTCTTGAGGAGGCGTTTAATCTGGTTGAAGGGTTTATGGAAAAGAAAGCTAGGCTTTAAGGTCAGCCTTTAAAGTTGTTAGGCGCGGTTATTGGTAAATTGGTATTCCATGTTTGGGGTCTTGAACAAGCTTTGAGAACTCTTCCATAAGCCTTCGTGTTATTGGGCCTGGTTTTCCATTGCCTATCTGTCTCTTGTTTATTTCTCTAACTGGCACTATTTCCGCTGCTGTTCCAGTGAAGAACACTTCGTCTGCTGTGAAAAGCTCATAGGGTGTTAGATTCTTCTCTATAACCTCGTATCCAAGCTGTTTTGCAAGTTTCATTACCGCCGCAGCTGTTATTCCCGGCAGTGCCCCTGTATAGCTTGGCGGTGTGTATACCCGTCCATTTTTAACTGTGAATATGTTTTCTGCTACGCCTTCACATATGTAGCCGTTTTTGTCTAGGCATATGGCTTCGTCGACACCGTTTATGTTTGCCTCTATTTTGGCTAGTATGCTGTTTAAGTAGTTCAGCGACTTTATCTCATGAGTTGTTGCGTCCACGGGGTCTCTCTTAACCCAAGAAAGCATAGCCGTCACGCCTTTCTCCTTTGCTTCGCCTTTGTGAAGTGCTATTGTGTCCGTTATCACGATTACTGTTGGTTTTGGACATTTTCTCGGATCTAAACCAAGGTCTCCGACTCCTCTTGTCACTACCAAGCGTATGTAGGCGTCTTTCAACTGGTTTTTGCGCAGCGTTTCTAGGACGATTTTTATCATTTCTTCTTTCGTCAGTGGAATTTGCAGCATTATGGCGTGAGCTGAGCGGTAAAGCCTATCAATATGCTCTTTTAGTTTGAATACAACGCCGTTATAAGCGCGGATTCCTTCGAAAACTCCGTCGCCGTATAGAAGCCCATGGTCGTAGACAGATATTTTCGCTTGTGATTTTGGGTAATATTGGCCGTCTATATAAACAAGTAATTCTTTATCCAAGACGGGTTCCCCTTTCCGGAGAACAGAATTTTGCCCTTTAGGGTTGATATGTGTTTTGGCAGTCTCCGTTAATTTAGCCCATTCTAACCGTAAAATTGAGGTCTTTTTGAAACTTGCCTTGGCAGAGGCAGAGGCTTGAAGGGTTTGTCTTGCACCTGCTTCTTAACCTCGCTTATGAACTCTTCAAGTTTTATTTTGCGTATTTTTTTGGCTTTTCTATCTCTGACTGGAAGCACATCCGACTTTATTTCTTTTTCTCCAATAACAATGATGTAGGGAATCCACTCCATCTCAGCTTCTCTAACGCGTTTCTGCAATGTTAATGGTCTGTCATCTATGTCTACGCGTATTTGCTGCGTTTCCAGCGTTTCTGCTATTTTTTCGCAGTTTTCCAAGTATTTGTCTGACATGGGGATTATCCGCACTTGTGTTGGTGAAAGCCACACTGGAAGCGTGGGCGGTTCACCCTTTTGTTGTTGCTTGTAGGCTTTCTCTAAAAGTGCATAGACGCATCTTTCCACTGCACCGCTTGGGGAACAGTGCAGAATAAGCGGATAGTGTCTTTCACCTTTCTCGTCGACATAGGTTATGTCGTATCTTTTAGCGTTTTCTACGTCTATCTGGTCTGTTGAGAGGGCTGCAGCCTTGTCTTGATTGTCTACGAAGTTGAAGTCCCATTTAAGCCTAAAATAGAAGAAGGGTTCCTTCCACATTTCAACCAATACTGGTTTTCCAAAGATTTTTGCTAGGCTGACGATAAAATCCTTGTTTTCTTCATAGAAGTCTTTTGTGAAGCGGATTGCCGTCTCATAATCCTCTTTTGATAATCCTATTCCTTCCAAGACTTGAATGCACAGCTTAAACCTTATTATGAACTCTTTTTTGGCTTGTTCTAGGTCTGTGCAGAAGGCGTGGCAGTCTGGCATTGTGAAAGCTCGGAGGCGCCTCAAGCCTACGACTTCGCCGCTTTTTTCCCGTCTAAAACTGTAGCGAGTTAGCTCGTAAACTTTTAGAGGCATATGTCTATACGAAAACTGCGTGTCATGAATCATCAAAAACTGTCCAAAACACGCTGCAAATCGTAGGAAAAGCTCTTTCTCCTCGGATTTTAGAAGGTACTGCCTAGCTGGAAAACGGTTTAAATAATCCGCTAAGCTTGGGTGGCTAAAATCGTACATAACTGGGGTTTCAACTTCCATGGCGCCATACTCTACGACTTTAGCGGTCACATATTGTTCAATGAGCGATTTTATGAACCTACCTTTCGGATACCAGCGGATGTTTCCAGGGTCGCTTCCAGCCTCATAATCAGCTATTTCAAGCCTCTTCATCAAAGGCACATGGGGCGGCATCTGTTGGCTTGCTCTAACCTTTGAAATCTCGTATTTCGCAAACTTCTCAAGGTTTTCATGTCCGCGAAAGTTAAACGCTTCTACTGGAACCATTTTTCCATCTGGCTGGAGAATATACCAAAAGGACTCCAGTTTTTCCTCGGCTTTCACCGCTTCTGAAACTTTTTCAGCTTTCTCTTCCTCTGCCTTTGCTGGCAATATGACACGGGATTGTTCCGCCAGCGGATGACCCTTTATCGATATTGTGAACTGCTTGTTCCAACCAAATGGTGCACGATATGTCTCAATACCTTTTTCCTTGGCGTATGTCTCCATAGCCCTAACAACTTTCAACGCCTCAGAAGGTTTTGCGAGGTTGCTGCTAAGATGTGCGTATGGATATATTAGAACACGGTTAACCTTCAACTTTTCAAGGAAAAGTTTAACCTCGTCTATGGCTTTTTGAGCTGTTGTTTCATTGTCTCCTTCTTCTACTGCTGTGAACAAAACAACAATTTCTTCTAGGCGTTTCGCCTCTTTCGCTGCTTCTTCAGCCATGGCGATTTCCTTTTGAATGGGCTTATATTCGATGTAGTTGGAGTGCAACTGCAGTATCCGCATGTTCCCTCGCCCCCTTAGCCTTTAGACGCTTTTATATCGCCACTGTTCAATTTTCCTCTCCTTTTTGGTCTTTTTCTTATATTCTTTGTAGTGGTTTTCGCATAGATAAGCGCGTCTTTCGCTACTGCTTACGCTTAATCCAGCCATTCTAACCTTTTCCGCTGAAAGAGAACGCTTAGCCTCTTTACCGCATCCAGCGACGCTACATTTCACGCCCTTTGCAACACGTCCCAAACATTTAACCCTCTCAAGTCCAAAGACTTTAACTAAAATACAATGCACTTACTGCTTAATTTCTTTTCCATAAAGCGCATTTGCCCTTCTATAAATTTCGGCTTTATCGCCATAAGACGTTGGCCCTACACCTTCAATAACCGTTGAGGCTGCAGCGGAGCCAACACACGCACACCATAAGGAATCTTCGCCGCGGATATATTCAGCTAGAAAACCTCCCATGAAAGCGTCACCTGCACCGGTTGGGTCTATAATCTTGTCGGACGTGTATGCTGGAACGTTGTAGATTGCTCCGTCGACGGAAAGCACTGCGCCCTTCATTCCCAAAGTCACTATGATGGTTTCAACACCAAAATCGTGAACAGCCTTTATTGCTGATTTTAAATCTGCTTCGCCTGTAACCGCCTCAATTTCATCTTGCGAGGATTTGTAAATGTTTACTATCTCTAGTATGCGTTTGTCTGCCAGTGCTTTAATGGTTACTTGTCCGTTTTCGTCGAAGGCTCGGATGAGCCCTTGAGGGTCAAGGGATAAGACCTCAGCATTTTTTCTCAATTTTTCAGCAACTTCGTATTGGATTTCGTTTGTTATAGGAGCCAAGTGAATAAATTTAGCTTCCAGAGGGTTTAGCAAGTCTTCCATTGTGATTGGGGCGGCTTTACTTATCAACCTTAAACTGCGATTAGCTAAACCTTCATCATACTTTAGTTCAAATCTTGTGGTTTTCTTATCTTTAATCTTAGTAACTCTAGAAAGGTCTATGCCCTCTTGGCCTAGCCACCACAAATAGGCTTCGGGAAAATCTTCGCCAACCTTCGAAATGATTGAAACACTTGCGCCTAAACGTCTGGCGGAAAAAGAAACATAAGTTACGGAACCTCCCAAAATAATGTAGGGCTTAAGCCTATTCGGCAAAATTATTGAGTCTATGCACAAGTGTCCCACTGAAACAATATCAAACAATTGAGCTCCCCTCGCTTCTCCATGTTGTTTAGCATTCAACGCCACCAATTATTTTCGTTGCTTTCGTAAAGCTTTTATGGATATAAACAAAACACTCTTCTGCCCCTTTGGGGGCGGTTAAAATGAATTTCACATAACTTCCAATATATGCGCCTTTAACACATCAATTTCATTGGAGACTTTTACAGATTGAAATTTTAAGGAGGTGATATTATGTTTAGAATTCGCAACATGAAGGTTGAGGATGTGGAAGCTGTTGCGAGGATGGTTGCCCTAGACCATAGCAGCGATTATGAAGAAGGCTTCAGAACCGCCTACGCACACACGCTGGACCATTTGAAAATTGTGCCCAAACACTGTTATGTGGTTGAAAACGAAGATGGAGGAATAGTTGCAGCCATGATTTTGCACCCTCAAGAAGAGGTTTTTGAAATTGAAGATTTTCAAGTGAAAGAAATTCAGCAAAACAGAGAAGCTCTGGCTCTGCTGAAAGCAAAGCTTATGGCATGCGTAGAAAATGTTAAGACAGAGGTTTTATGCTGCCCCTACGCGCTGAAAAGGCTCATGACCACGCCTTAAAACTTTGACTGGAGTAAAAGAATAGCCTTCGCCAAGTCTCCCTCGCATTCTTCTAGTGCCTTTCTGGCTTCTTCAAGGCTTTTACCAGTCTGGTCAGCCACAAGCCTAACATCCTCTTCTGGTATTGTCAACTTGCGCTCAACAGCTTTTTCCGTCATTTTCCCGCCAGTCACTTGAAACATTTTTTGTCCTTGGACGTCGATTACGGCGACTTCTGGTTCCTCTATAATTATTTCTTTGCTGCTGGTTTTTATGACCACTTGTTCAACGTCTGGAACAGCGTCCATGCTTAAGCCCATTCGCTGCATCATTCTTTTTGCTTCACGGGGGCTTATTCGCCTACGCATAAACATCTTCCCCTCACTAATTGTTAGAGCTTGGCTTCTTATACTTAACTTTCTTCTAAACAACCGCGTCTAACCTTAACGGCAACGCCGCATTTAAAAGCCATCATTTCACTGCCAGACAAGACAGCCCGCCCAACAGCCAAAACTTCTCCTCTTTCATTAACAACTATAACTTCATCTTTTGGGCGGATTTCGCTGTCTGCCCTCACCACATGTACGGCGAAAACGTCGCCGCCTTCTGCAACAAATTTTGAAACATCCTCTTTAACGGTAACAAAGCATTTTGCATGGGCAACTTCCTCAACAATTCTTTTTGCTCCTTGGATACTTAAGGAGAAAAAACCGTCTGTGGGGCGAAGGGTGGCAAGTCTTTTTCCGTTCAAGTATACATATCGAATCCTGCCAGTTCGCTTAGAGTAAGCTATTTCCACATTTTCTGGAAAAAGTTTTTCACCAACACCTCTTCCGAACTGATAGTCTGCCACGCTTCTGATTCTTCTAAGGGCGTTTTCCAAATCAGCAAACCCTCTTCCGTTAACCCAGACAGTTTCGACAACTATAAACATAACCATGACCAAATATTAAAAGAGTTTAAAGGAGCGCTTACATATTGCGTTGCGAGGTCTGTGGAAGGAAAATCCACGGTAAACCAATTAGAGCAATGATAGAAGGAGCAAAATTAACAGTATGCAGCGAATGCTCAAAACACGGAACAATAATTTGGGAAGAACCAAAAACAGCCCTTCAACAACAGAAACCCAAAACTGCAATGACTATGAAAACCACACCACCAAAGGGTCAAATTGGGAAACCGCAAAAAACCGTGGAAAGCCCATTAGAACTTGTTGTAGATTTTGACGTAAGAATAAGACGGGCGAGGGAAAAATTGGGCTTAAGCCACGAAGACCTAGGCAGAAAAATAAACGAAAAAGTCTCCGTCCTTAAGAAAATCGAAGCAAGGAAAATCAGGCCAGACGATAGGCTTGCAGCCAAACTGGAACATGCGCTTAAAATTAAACTCCTTATGCCAGCCTTAGAGGAAAAAGCGTCAAGCGCAACTATTCCTGAATCATCGAGACGTGAACTAACCCTAGGAGACCTTATTCGAATAAACAAGGGTAAAACGGAGGAAAAGGCTTAACGAAAGCCATTATTGTACAGCGTCGAAAACCTTTTGAACCGTCAACTCTCGACGAGCTTAAAAGCTTAGCTGAGTCGGCGGGCTATATTGTTGTTGGAAGAATAGAGCAGATGAGGGCGCCGGACCCCCGCTACCAGATAGGTTACGGAAAGGTTAAGGAACTCGCTGAACTTGTAAAAGAAACAAGCGCACAGAAAATAATTTTTGATAATCCGTTAAAGCCTGTTCAAGCCTACAACATAGCGAAGACTACGGGCATAGAGGCAATAGACCGTTTCCAGCTAATCCTCGAAATCTTCGCTAGAAGAGCAACAACAACGGAGGCTAAACTGCAAATTCAGCTTGCTAGGCTCAGATATGAGTTGGCGCGTGCCAAGGAGAAAGTTAGATTAGCAAAAATAGGGGAGCAACCCGGTTTCATGGGGCTTGGAGCCTACGAGGTTGATGTTTACTATGAAACTGTTAAGAGGCAGATACAGACAATAAACGAGAAGCTTAGGAAAATTCGAAGAAAACGCATTTTGCACCGCGAAAGGAGAACAGAGCTTGGTTTTCCAACAATATCCTTGGCTGGATATACAAACGCGGGGAAAAGTTCACTGTTTAATGCACTTACGGAAGAAGAGGTTCCGGTGGACGATGCTCTCTTCACTACGTTGTCGACAACAACGAGGCTTGTGAAGTTTTCGAGGAAAAAGTTTCTCTTAACCGACACTGTTGGCTTTATAGATCGTCTGCCACTAACGTTAATAGAAGCGTTTCATTCAACACTGGAAGAAACCATATACTCAGACTTAATACTGCTTGTTGTGGATATGAGCGAACCGATAACCACCATTGAGAAGAAGCTTTCAGTATGCTTGGAAACAATAGAACGCATAGAAGCCTCCAGCATACCCATAATAACAGCCCTAAACAAAATTGACTTGATGTCTCAAATGGAGATTCAGCAAAAAATGGAAAAACTTGAGGGGAAGGCGCCAAAACCAGTGCCAATATCAGCACTTTACAAGCTTAATATCGACCAACTAAAAGAGGAAATAGCCAAAAAATTGCGAAATTATGTTCAAGCGTCATTTTCCATCCCGTTAACAGATGAGGCTATGCCCTTCCTTTCATGGCTCTTCAACCGTGCAGACGTGCAAGAAATAAAATACGTGGATAACGTTGCGCGTGTGGTTTTTGAAGCTGTACCTTGGTTCGCTGAAAAAGTGAAAAGCCATGTTGAAGAGCTTGGTGGGAAAATTGAGAACTTCAAACATTAAAGGTTCGCCAAAAATTTTTGTTTTAAGATGGGGACACCGCCCAAAAAGAGACTTACGCCTCACAACCCATGTTGCGTTAACAGCTAGAGCTTTGGGAGCTTCTGGCTTTATTCTTTCCGATATAGAAGATGCAAAAATTAAGGCAACTGTAAAAAAAGTTGAAAAAAACTGGGGTGGGCGGTTCTATTTCGAGATGGGAACCCCGTGGAAGAAGGCTGTCCAGAAATGGAAAGCCAGAGGCGGAATAGTTGTTCACCTAACAGCCTATGGAGAAAACATTGAAACAAGCGATGTATTGCAAAGAATTAAGGCTTTAAGCAAAGATGTCCTAGTTATTGTTGGAAGCCAAAAGGTTCCCAAAGAATTTTTTTCAGAAAAAGTATCAGACTTTAATGTGGCAATTGGAAACCAGCCCCATTCTGAATGTGCAAGCCTAGCGGTTTTCCTAGACAGATTTTTCGAGGGAAAAGAACTGACTAAGACTTTTGAAACCGCTAGGCTTATTATTGTTCCTCAGAAAAGAGGTAAAAAAGTGATTAGAAAGATTAATTCCGAGTCTGAAGGCAGAAAAGAGATTTAAATTAAAATTTGCAATAATATATTCAGAGAGAAGTGTCTCAACGCTTGAACAGAAAGGATCGCCATGTTGTCAACAATTGATGACGCCACATTGATGAGGGTTGCTGAAGCCTTAGGCGAAGAAGAAGCCGTAAAACTAATTGAAATATTGAAAAATTCAGATGAAATCACAGACGACGAAATAGCAAATAAAACGGGTATTAGACTTAACAATGTGCGTAAAATCCTCTACAAGCTTTATGACCATTCCCTTGTAAGCTTGAGGCGAACCAGAGACCCCAAAACCGGATGGTTCATATTTCACTGGAAACTGCAACCAGACCAGCTTGAAGGTTTCATTTTAAGCCAAAAACGAAGGGTTTTCGAAAAATTAAACATTCGACTTGAATATGAGAAAAACCACGATTTCTATTACTGCTACACATCTGGATGTCGACGAATCCCCTTCGAAGAAGCTGTTGAGCTGGTCTTTAAATGTCCAACCTGCGGCAAACCCCTAATGCACTACAACAACGAGAAAATAGTTCAAATCTTAACGCGGAAGGTTGAACAGTTAAGGAAGGAGCTTGGTGAGTGAACGGCTTCCAACACGAGAGCAAGCCCTACAATTTTTACGGGAGAGCGGCTGCTCCAAAAACGTGATAAGGCATTGTGAAGCTGTGACCGAGCTTGCAGTGGAAATTGCAAAGGCATGTGTTAAAAAAGGATTAAAAGTTAACCTAGAACTCGTGGAAATAGGAGCTCTCTTACATGATATTGGACGTGCAAAAACCCACAGCGTCCACCATGCTGTTGTTGGAATGCAAATCGCTAAGACATTGAACCTGCCGAAATCCATAATTGCAATAATAAAAAGGCATGTAGGCGGCGGAATAACCGCAGACGAAGCCAAAAAACTTGGGTGGCCAAAGGACATTTACATTCCGCAAACGCTTGAGGAGAAAATTGTCGCCTACGCTGACAAGCTCATAGAAGGCTCAAAAAGAGTACCCATAGAAAAAACAATGGAGAAACTTTCAAAGGAACTGCCGCCATCCGCAATTGCCAGAATACAGAGACTTCACGAAGAAATGTTAGCCTTAATCGGAGACTGCCAATGCCTACCGTAATGTTGGTTTCAAAAATTTACAATAACCATCAACTAAAACTTGTTGAGGATTACGTTAAATCTTCGTTTAAAGGCTTAAAAGTTCGAATGGAAAGCGTTGAGGCAGCTATAAACAATTGGGTTCAAATAACTTTTTACGGCGAAGACGAAAAGGCAGCCTTAAGCTATCTTGAAAACGAGATAGGCTTATGCCCAGTCCACATGGAAAGCCTGAAAAGGCTTTCAGCAATGAAGGGATACTTAACCAGTTTAGACAAAAGTAAAGACGAAATCTGCGTGGACATAGGGATAATATCGCCTAAAATAGTATATGCAACAATTCCACTGCAACAATTACAAGCCCAACTTGCAGATGGAAGAAAAATCGCCCTCAAAAAACTAGCCGAGTTTTTCGGCTTTTGGGAAAACCTACCGCTAACAGTAAAAGTGATAGAGCTAAACGAGAACCATATAGAAGCCACAATAGCGGAAACTCAGCTAAAACTGTATAAGAGATGGGTGAAATCCCTACTTGACAGACTAATAATTCTAGGCGCATCTCGCTATGAAATAAGAAAAGCTCTAAAAGACTCCAAATGCCAAAACGACATTGTAGAAATAGAATCCCTAGGACTTTTCGAGTATGCAGTCGCGTGCAAGCTTGGAACAGACGCTGTGGGGCTAATCCCAAAAATTGGCAAACATCTGCCAAACACAACCCTAAGAACTTTCAACCCAAAAACACTGTTAGAACTCTTCCAAGGTCTCTTCATCAACCTTTAAGCCTACAACTAGAAGAATGGGCCGGGCCG
>JABFQN010000023.1 GCA_019685555.1 Candidatus Bathyarchaeota archaeon A05DMB-3
CAAAGTATGGCTGGAATATGAAGGAAAACCAGTTTTAGGCAAAGGTGGAGCCCAAATTTTAGAGCAAATAGAAAAGGAAAAATCAATTTCAAAAACTGCAAGAAAACTCGGCATGTCCTACCGTTATGTTTGGAGCTACCTTCAAAGGGTTGAGAAAACATTAGGCAAACCAGTTATAGAAACTTATAGAGGCGGCAAATCAGGCGGAGGAGGCGCAAGGCTCACGCGGCTTGGAAAAGAACTGCTTAAAGAGTATAAACGTGCAGAAAGTCTTCTAAGCAAAGTTTTAGGCGGATAAAACTTATTAAAGAACGCTCTCTGTACCATTAAAATTCTGAAACTTTTCTGATTTTTAGGCTTAAATAGCTGTAGCCACAAATCAGTCGCTGCAAAGGTGAATTTTAAATGCGTAGAAAAATGTTGGAAAGCTTTGCAGTGGTAACAGTTGTGGCAATGTTACTTTTGTCAAATTTAACTGCTGCCGCAGCCCTTAACAATATTCCTTTGGACAAAACTGAAAACACAAGAGTCCTAAACAATGATTCGGTAGATTCTTTAACTTTCCCCCTTGGGGACACTAATTTAAATTCTAAGTTCTCCGCGAAGAGTGATGCATCGCTTTTTGCCTTCGAAGGTTTATGGGGATTGGATGACTTTGCCAAGAACGATTTTAGAGGCATAGATACAAGTTTTAGTGGAGTTGTCAACTACAACAACTATATCGTTACAGACGGGAATTCCGCACAACTGATAATTGGCGTAGATTACACAAAGTCTTGGGCTTACGAGAGCGTTGCTAATGCAGTCGCCAATGGTCGAGGGAGAATCGTAAATACCGTGTCTCTAAAAGGCATGGTCATAGCTGTGGTTGCCGATGTTCCACTGAACACCGTTTCATCGTTTATTGAACAGATAAGCAGGAACCCCTTCGTGCGTTATGTAGAGCCAAATATGAAACGACAAGCCTTACTCGAGCCAAACGACATAAATTGGACAGCACAGTGGGGTCCAAAAAAGATAGAGGCAAATTACGCGTGGAACACAACGTTAGGCTCATCCGGCATCATTGTGGCAGTTGTTGACACAGGCGTTGACTACACCCATCCAGACTTGGCTGGAAACTATTTGGCTTTAGGCCATGATTGGGTGAACGATGACGACTATCCATTGGATGATTTTGGTCACGGGGCTCATTGTGCGGGCATAATTGCCGCGGTTATTAACAACAGTATAGGAATAGCTGGCTTGGCTCAAGTTAAGATTATGGCTGAAAAAGTTTTAGACGACTGGGGCTGGGGGACTGACGATTGGGTTGCTAGCGGCATAATCCACGCAGTTGACCAAGGAGCAAACATTATTAGCATGAGCCTCGGCGGATACGGCTACAGTAGGCTTTTACATGAAGCCGTTAAGTACGCATATGATAATGGGGTTCTGCTGGTTGCCGCCGCCGGAAACGATAACATTAATGTCAAAGCGTATCCTGCAGCCTATGAAGAAGTTATAGCTGTAGCAGCCACTAATCAAAGTGATTTAAAAGCTCCGTTTTCCAACTGGGGAGAATGGATTGAGTTAGCAGCGCCAGGCGTATCCATCTACTCAACTATGCCAACATATCATGTAACTTTAAATGATTACGGCTACTTCAATGACTACGATTATATGAGCGGCACTTCTATGGCTTGTCCCCATGTTGCTGGCACGGCGGCACTTATATGGAGCCAATATCTTGATGCGACAAACGACTGGGTTAGAGCTCAATTAAGGTGCACCGTTGACGACTTGGGGGTTTCCGGCTTTGACGAGTATTATGGTTATGGAAGGGTTAACGCGAGGAAGGCTGTTGAACAAGAGCCTCCAGAACATGACCTCCTCATCTTGAATGTGCAAGGTCCAGAATACATTTGCCCGGGAGACCAAGCCTCCTACAATGTAACTGTGCTGAATTTTGGTAGAAGCGATGAAACCAATCTGAATGTTAGCCTCATTGTAAACGGCAGCCTTGTAGCCTCTGAATCCATAGGCTTTCTTGCAAATGGAACCTCCATCAAAACCACATTATCCTGGACTTCCTCCATTGAGGGAATGTGCAATTTAACATTTTGGGTGGAACCACTCTCTGGAGAAACCAATGTGTTAAACAACATACTCTCATGGTTTGTGACAGCAACATATCCATTAATTAACCCTGTCGAAGGACAATGGGCAAGCTACGTGATAAGTCAATATGATCCTGGAACTGGACAACTGTTATATAGAGAATATTGGAACCTGACATATGAAGAATACATTGAACCCTACAGAATTTACATAACGATAGCAGCAGAAGACATCTACGGAAATGTTTACATGGATTGGATGATTGTCAACACGTTGAGTAGACTTGTGGAGGAAGGTGTTTGGGCTGGCTTATGGTATCCCGGATGGATAGAAACCGACATAAACATCGGCTCAAAAGTAAACCTATTGTACGAGAATGCGACAGTCACTGGCAGCGAGATTATATTGTTTGGCGTATATCCTGTCGAATGCTGGGAGTTAACCTATCCATTAGATGGAGCGCAATACCTCTTTTGGTATGATAAAATAACCGGCCTATGGATCGGCATGGACTTAATCGTTTCCTATTATACCGCCCCATATATGCAGCTAAGACTAGTCGAGACAAATATTCCAATAGGCACAACATACCCCCACGAGTTGGCAGCAACCTTGGAAACACCACCATACCTTGAACCGGGTGATACAGCGATCTTAAATGCCACAGCCTACAACATCGGGTTAAACGACGAGGCAAATGTAAAACTCTCAATACTTATTAATGGCACAGAAGCTGCAAGCGAAACCTTCAACTTACCAAGCGGCTCATCACACACAATAAGCCATGTCTGGACACCTGAAACTGAAGCCTTTTACAACGTAACGGCATATGTTCGCCCTGTGCCAGATGAGTTTACCACAATAAACAACAAAGCAGAAAAGATTGTTCGCGTCGTGAAGATTAAGGGGTATGTGCTTTTCGACCAAACTCACTATACTGACAGCATATTCGTGTATAGCACGTGGGTAAGAGCCCTCGAGAATGAAGGCTATATAACTGAAGTTCTAATAACAACGCCGATAAACCAATCCACGCTTGAAGACTATGACATATTTGTTATTCCACAAGCATGGAACTACTACACATCAGATGAGCTTAATGCAATAAGAGGTTTTGTGAGAAGTGGAGGCGGACTGTTAGTCATAGGAGACGACTATCCAGAAATTTATACCCAAATCACAAGCTTCGCTGGAATAAGTTGGGATAGGGAAGGCAGCGGATATGGCGGGTACACCACGGACATTACTCCACATCCAGTAACAGAGCGCGTCAACAGCGTCTACTTCAGCTATCCCGGAAGGCTTTTTGTAAGTTCTCCAGCTCAAGACCTGATTCGAGACCGCTACGGGAATGTTATGTTGGCCGTGGCCGAAGTCGATTTAGGCGCTGTTGTATGCGTAGCAGACGCGCACTCAATAAACAATTATTACATTTCCTACGTTGACAACTTACGCCTTGCTGTCAACATTGTCAACTGGCTTGCGCATAGGCCTCCTCATGTTTTCGTTGAATATTCACCGTTAGACCCTTATGTAGGCGAAACTGTGACATTTAACGCCTCAGCCTCCTACGATCCAGACGGAACAATAGTGGATTACGCATGGGATTTCGGCGACGGAACTGTGGAGCATGGAATCATAATAACCCATGTTTATGAAAAGGGCGGAACATATACCGTGTCATGCACAGCAGTAGACAACGATAGTCTAAACACAACATTAGAAATGGAAATCACAGTTCTGAGAACACCGCTGAGCCTTCAAGTCAAGGCAGGAGCGATACACTTTGCAGGCGAAATCGCTGAATTTTACATTTTAGCTTCAAGCTTGGGAGAACCAGTAAATGCTGATGTAAGTGCCCAATTATACTTCAACGGAAGCCTTTATGCAAACCTAACTGGCGCGATAGAAACGGTGGGTTTAGGGTTTTATAGGGTACCCTACACAATACCTTGGAACACGTCTGCAGGCACCTACACGTTAATCGTTAAAGCAAAATACTATTCGTTAAGTGGCGTTTCCATTGAAAGCTTCTTAATAAGCCAGGCGCTGGCAAACTTGAACGCTCATATCGAAGAAATTAGAGGAAGTATAGCAAATATCGTTATACCCAACTTAGGTGCAATAAACCTTAACCTCACGGCTATGAACGTGACACTTGAGAAGATTTTCCTCAATGTTGTAGCAATTAACGGTACAACAGCGGCAATCCAGACAACATTAGGCGTGGTAAATGGAACAGTTACAGATATAAAGGGTAATATAGCTACTGTTGTCGTCCCCGGACTCGGGCAAATCCAGACAGATGTCTCTGGTTTAATAGGGATGCAGGAGACTTGGGTAACACCACAGTATTTGATTATGGTTTTCTCGCTTGTTGCCGCCATAAGTGCCGTGCTGTCTGTTGCTTTGTTACTGAAATTAAGAAAGTTTGCAAAAACTTAGACTGCAATTTCCCTTTTCTTTTGTTATTCTACTACGTATCTGTAGGCTATGTGTTCGCCTGCTGTTGGACTTTTTCTGATTATTCGCAGTATGTCGCCTGGTTTTGCACCTATGGCTTTAACTGCTGGGTCTGAAGCCTTAATCTGGGGAAGCTGGTATGGCTTAACTCTATATTGGGCTAGGACTGTTTCCCGTTCTTCTGGTGTTAGGATTTCATGTTTTGGCACAAGCTTGTGTTCGAAAATGTCGAACACTGGGAAGGTTTTTGGAAGAAGTTCTATACGTTTTTTCTTCGCGGTTTGCTTTGCGGCGTTGGTGTAGCGTCCGCTTGCCACGAGGATTCCGCGGTCTATTTCTGCTTCTTTCATGGCTTTTGCCATGCGGTTTATGGTTAGTATGCCAACGGTTTCTTCTGGAACACACCAGATGAGGGCTTTCTGTTTTTCCTTTGGAATTTCTACAACATAGTTTGTTGTGTCCTTAATTTTCTCGCTTTTGAGGAGTTTGTAGCCCCTTAATTTGATTAGTATTTTGGCTTTGCGTTCCTCTAAAGTTTCCTCTTCAATGCTCAAACTATAAACCTCATATGGAAGAGCGTTCCGAATCCTAAACAATGTATTAAACCTTTAAACTTTACGCTTTGTCAAAGCTTAAGAACCAAGGCTGCAATATTTTAATGTTCTAACAGCGAGAGGTGTTTAGATGTCTGAAGATTTTGGAAAGTTTGCTTTAAAAGAAGCTGAAAAGAACGGCGCATCCTACGCGGACATAAGAATCAGCGAAATCCTCAACGAAAATCTAACAGTAAAGAACGGCGAGCCGGAAACCATATCCTATGCACAGGTGAGGGGCTTCGGCATTAGAGTCATAGTTGACGGCGCATGGGGTTTTGCGGGTTCAGTTGACGTAAGCAAGGATGAGATTAAGCGCTGTGTTGAAAAGGCTGTGAGCATTGCAAAGGCTAGTGCCATGCTGAAAAAGAGGGAAGTTGTTCTGGCGAAGGAAAAGGTTTACCGTGAGAAGTATGCCACAAGCTTCAAGAAAGACCCGTTCAAAGTTCCTTTGGAAGAGAAACTCAAGGTTCTGGTTGAGGCCAGCCGTTTCTTAAAGGAGTTTTCCCCGTTAGTGAATGTTTCCTACGCCCATTATAGGGGTTACCGTGAAAACAAGCTTTTCATGAGCAGCGAAGGCGCAGAGATAAACCAGCAAGTAATATGGTGCGGCGGTGGAATATCAGCGATAGCCGTCAAAGGCTCAGAAGTCCAAGTAAGGTCTTATCCATCGGCTTTCAGGGGCGACTTCGCCACATGCGGCTACGAATTCTTTGAGGCTTTGGCTTTAATGGACCACGCCCAAACTGTTGGAAAGGAGCTCATCCAACTTTTCGAGGCTGAGAAGTGTCCATCCGGTGAGATGGACCTAATCCTACGCGGAGACCAGTTGGCTCTGCAAATACATGAAAGCTGTGGGCATCCAACAGAGCTTGACCGGGTTTTGGGAACAGAAGCCGACTATGCTGGAACAAGCTTTCTAACGCCTGAAAAACTTGGGAAATTCCGTTACGGCTCTGGAAAAGTGAACATTGTTGCTGACGCCACCGCGCCTATGGGGCTTGGAACCTTCGGCTTTGACGATGAAGGGACAAAAGCCAAAAAGGTTTACCTTGTCAAGGAAGGCGTTTTCACGGGCTATCAGAGTTCAAGAGAGACTGCTGCGCAGCTTGGGCTTAAAGAGAGCAGCGGTGGCATGCGGGCTGACTCGCCTTTAGCTTTGCCCATTATAAGGATGACTAATATTAACTTGCTTCCGGGCGATTACAAGGCTGAAGAGATTATTGAGGATACTCGTGAAGGTGTTTTGATGATGACGAACCGTTCATGGAGCATAGACGACAAACGCATAAACTTCCAGTTCGGCACAGAAATAGGCGGGCTCATAAAAAACGGAAGCCTTGATAAGATAGTTAAAAATCCAACATACATGGGTGTGACCCCCCAGTTTTGGGGTTCATGTGACGCCGTCAGCAGAGACGACTGGAAAATGTGGGGAACTCCGAACTGCGGCAAAGGCGTGCCGGGGCAAGTCATGTATGTTGGGCATGGATGTGGAACAGCCCGCTTCCGCAAGGTTCGTGTCGGCCTTATAAGATAGGAGGTGTGGTGAATGAATGTTGAAAGGCTTAGGGAAATAGCTCAAAAAACGGTTGATTATGCCCTAAAACAGAAGGTTAGCCAAGCGCAAGCCGTCGCGTTTATGGTTGACAATGCTTTGACACGTTTTGCAAACTCGCAGATTCACCAGAATGTTGCCCAGAAAACTGGCGGAGTGTCGGTAAAAGTTGTTTTGGACAAGCGGATAAGCACTGTTCAAGCCAACACCATTGAGGAGAAGGGCATACGAGCGGCTGTGGAGCAAGCCGTAAAAATTGCGAAGGCTTCTTCGCCAAACAAGGATTTCAAAAGCCTTCCGGAGTCGGAAACTTGGAAACCAGTGCGCGGAGCTTTTGATAGGCAGACGGCTGAGTGTACGCCTAAGTTTAGGGCTGAAAGGGTTAGGGAAGCCATAGAAACAGCCCACTCCAAATCGCCTAAGGTGGCTGCTGTTGCTGGATATTTGTCTACGGGCTGCGTGGGGTTTGCTGTGGCGAATTCTTTAGGGGTTTCGGCATGGGCTGAGCTTTCGCTGGCTTACATGAAAACAACGGTGATTTCCAGAGAAGGCGAATCCGAAGGTTTTGGAACAGCCGAACAATATTCGAGGCGTGTTGAAGATATTAAACCTTCTGCTTTGGCTGAGGATGCAGCAGACAAATCTGTGCGGAGCCTCCATCCAGTGAAGGTTGAACCAGGCGAATACGAGGTTGTCTTGTCGCCTTTAGCTGTGGCTGTTCTCCTAAACTATATGGGTTATGTTGGCTTTTCAGCCAGATCCTACCAAGACGGGCAGTCTTTTGTCAAGTATTTCGCAAACCAACCAGTCTTTGACAGCAAATTTAACGTGGTGGATGACGCTCGAAACCCGAAGACACTTTATGCTGTCCCAGTGGACGGTGAGGGAGTTCCTAAAAAGCTCCTGGAACTAATAGCTAACGGAACGGTTTCAGAGAAAAGCATTTGCCACAACTCCTTCACAGCCAGTAAGGAAGGCAAGAAAAGCACTGGGCATGCTCTTCCTCCGTTAGGCGACTATTATGGTGAGATGCCTTTGCCCTACAACATGGTTATGAAGCCGGGAGACGCCACCGTGGAAGAGGCAATTGACGAGACAAAAAACGGCATATTCGTCACAATATTCCATTACGTTAACCCTGTTGAGCCGACAAAACTTATACTGACTGGATTAACAAGGGACGGAACATTTCTCATTGAAAAAGGCGAAATAACAAAGCCGATTGTTAATATGCGCTTTACAGACAGCATGCTCTCAGCCTTCAAAGAGATTCCAATGATCGGAAAAGAGCTGGTAACCCTTGAAACCTCAACGGTGCCGATGGTCAAGCTGAAAAAACTGCGCTTTGTAGGCGTGTCAGCCTACTAACGCCTTTTCTCCCGTCTTTTTCTAAATGCGAAGGGTAACCTTCTCCACATATTTCCTCAAGGTTTCGGCAAATCCGGCGATAACGTCTGGCGGGTAGGGTTTTAGGTTTTTGTATTCTTCGCTTAAAGTGTCGCCTGGCACAAACTGTTGGAGGGCATAGTTTTCCGCGCCTTTTATTGTTTCGCCCATGCGGATTATGTCTGCTTCCTCAACGATTTTTGGCACTATAGTGGTTCTAAACTCGTATTCCACTTTCCCGCTTTTCAGTATTTCAATGGTTTTTAGAAGCGCCGCTGTTTCCTTTGCCCCTAGAATGTGGTATTTTTCAAGAGCGGTTTTTAAGTCTAGGGCTACATAGTCCACGTAGGGAAGGCTTTCCTCCAAAATCGTTGGGTTTAAGCCGTTTGTGTCAAGTTTTACAGCGAAACCTCTATCCTTCAACTTTTTTAGGAAGCGTGGCAGTTCCTTGTGGATGGTTGGTTCTCCGCCGGTCACGACAACAGCGTCTATGTATTTTCTTCTTCCATCCAGTATTTGGAGGGCTGTTTCCTCGTTTAGGAATGGAGGTTTTGGGTTTACAACTATTCGCCAGTTATAACAGTAGGGGCAGCGTAAATTGCATCCGGGTGTGAAAAGCACAGCTGCCACTTTGTCTGGAAAGTCTATTAGGCTTGTTTTTTGTACGCCGCTGAACTTCATGGTTTTCACACGCTGGCTGGCACTGTTGCTGGCGGTATAACTGCTGCTTTTTCAAAGGTTTTGCGTATTGTGAATTCTGCTTGTTTTCCGTCGTTCCATTGGTCTACTGGGCGTAGGTAGCCCACAACTCTTGAGTAGACTTCGCAGTTTGCTCCGCATTTTGGACAATGCTTGTGTTCGCCGCTTATGTAGCCGTGGGTTGGGCAGACGCTGAAGGTTGGCGTTAAAGTGAAGTATGGTAGGCGGAAGTTCCAGGCTACTTTGCGGACGAGTTCTGCGGCGGCTTTCCAAGAGTGGAGTCTTTCGCCTAGGTATATGTGGAAGACTGTTCCACCCGTGTAAAGCGTTTGAAGCTTGTCCTGGTGTTCCAAAGCCTCGAAAAGGTCGGCTTCGTGGTCTACTGGCAGCTGCGACGAGTTTGTGTAGAAGGGTTCCGCGCCTATAGCCAAATACTTTTCATTAGCCACGATGATGTCTAGGTATCTGCGCTTGTCTATGCGGGCAAGCCTATAACTTGCGCCTTCAGCTGGTGTAGCCTCCAAATTGTAAATGTTGCCAGTTTCCTCTTGGAAGTCCGCTAGTTTTTCTCGCATGAAGTTTAGAACTTTTACCGCGAATTGGAGGCCTTCTGGTGTGGCTATATTGTAGCCGAAGAGGTTCATTATGGCTTCGTTCATGCCTACTAAGCCTATAGTTGAGAAGTGGTTTTTCCAGTATTTTCCAAAGGTTTCTTTTACGCCTCTTAGATAACGCCTTGAATATGGGTATAGGCCGTTTTCTGTGAATTGTTCTAGGACTTTGCGTTTTATTTCTAGGCTGTCTTTGGCGGTTTCCATTAGGGCTTCTAGACGTTCGAAGAATTCGTCTTCGTCTTTGGCTAAATAGCCAAGTCTTGGAAGGTTTAGGGTTACTACGCCTATGCTTCCTGTTAATGGATTTGCGCCGAAGAAGCCTCCGCCACGTTTGCGGAGTTCGCGGTTATCTATTCTTAGGCGGCAGCACATGCTTCTGACGTCTTCGGGTTTCATGTCGCTGTTCACGAAGTTTGAGAAGTAGGGCGCTCCGTATTTTGCTGCTACTTCGAAGATTTTTTGGGATATGGGCGAGTCCCAGTTGAAATCCTTTGTTATGCAGTAGGTCGGTATTGGAAAAGTGAAGACTCTTCCTTTTGCGTCGCCTCTGCTGAGGATTTCTGCGAAGGCAGTGTTGAATATTTCCATTTCCTTTTCCATGTCGCCATATGTGGCGTTCATGACTTTTCCGCCTATGATGACGGGTTCGTCTTTCATGAATTCTGGGATTTCTAAGTCTAGGGTTACGTTTGTGAAGGGTGTCTGGAAGCCTACGCGGGTTGGCACGTTCATGTTGAAGAAAAACTCTTGAAGGGATTGCTCCACTTCTTTTTGGCTTAAGCCGTCGTAGCGTATAAAAGGCGCCAGATATGTGTCGAAGTTTGAGAAGGCTTGGGCGCCTGCTGCTTCGCCTTGAAGTGTATAAAAGAAGTTTACTACTTGGCCTAGGGCGGTTCTGAAGTGTTTTGCTGGTACGCTTTCAATTTTGCCTGGTACGCCTCCGAAGCCTGAAAGCAGTAAATCCTTTATGTCCCATCCTACGCAGTATGGCCCTAAAACGCCTAGGTCGTGGATGTGCATGTCTCCTGAAAAGTGGGCTTCTGCTATGTTTGGTGGGTATATGCGGGTTATCCAGTATTTGGCTATGACTGTGGATGACAAATAGTTGTTTAGGCCTTGCAGTGAATAGCTCATGTTGGAGTTTTCTTTTACTCGCCAGTCTTCGATTTCTAGGTATTGGTCTACTAGGTCTGCTGAGCTTAGGAGGGATGCCAGCTCCCGTAGGTCTTGGTGTTGTTTGCGGTAGAGGATGTAGGCTTTGGCTGTCCTCGCGTGGCCGTTTTCTATTAGGATTTTTTCTACAATGTCTTGGATTTCCTCAACTGTTGGGACGCCGTCTTCTCCGAACCGCCTTTTAAGTTCGGCTACTACTTGGTTGCTTAGTTTTTTGGCGAGTTCGCGGTCTTTTCCGCCAACAGCCTTGGCGGCTTTCCATATGGCGTTTGTTATACGCTCCTGGTCGAAGGGTTCGAGTCTTCCATCCCGTTTTCTAACAAATTTCATTATTTTTTCACCTCTTGGAGCACGCGGCGGAAGTCTTCTGGTTCTTCGAATCTGCGGTATACAGAGGCGAAACGTACGTAGGCTACTCGGTCAAGCGTTTTCAAGTGCTTCATTACTAGGTCGCCGATTTCTTGTGACGAGACTTCTTCTTTGCCCATTTGCATAAGCTCTTGTCTAACTTTTTCGGCTAATGCGTGGATTTGCTCCATGGTTACGGGTCTCTTTTCGCAGGCTTTCTGTAAACCTCTGATGATTTTGTTTAGGTTGAAGCGTTCCATTCTGCCGTCTCGTTTCCGCACCATAAGCTCTATGGCTTCTATGTATTCGTATGTTGTGAAGCGTTTTCCGCAGTTGCTGCATTCTTTTCGTCTTCTTATGGTGTTGTCTGCTGAGTCGCGGGTTTCAAGCGTTTTTATGTTTTCTGAACCGCAGTAGGGACATTTCATAAGTGCTTCACGTCGCGTGCTTCCATAAGCATTTAGTGTTTTAATGCTAATTTCATGCACTAAATGTAGTGTTGCTTTTAACCCTTTATGCAGCGAAAATTTAAAATTAGGCATAAGCCCAAAACCGAAAATATACAAAATTCAGTAGCATTCCACCAAAGACGAAAGCGGAAAACTTCAATCTCTCGGCGAGATTAAAACCGAAAAGAAACCTAAAAGGCGAAAGAACCGCTTTAAGGGTTTTCCCTTCAACAGAAGCGTGGAAATTTTTCGTGCGTCTACGAAAAACATTAAAAAGTTAAATATTGATGGCTAATGTCAATTTTATGGCTTGTCCATTTGCTAAATTGGGTACCCCCCTCTCTCTATAGATTTT
>JABFQN010000004.1 GCA_019685555.1 Candidatus Bathyarchaeota archaeon A05DMB-3
TTTATGCCATAACGTAATGCTCGCCTTACAATGCGCTCGTAGATTATGTTCCGTTCTGGCTGAGTGTATTCCTCTCGGAATCGGCTCCATCGTCCCAAGGCGTTTTTACATCTGTCTTCAGGAACAAGCGGATAAGCATAGTTAACAGGGTCTCCATAATCATCCTCATCTGTGGGATAACCTTCTGGCGGAGTTAAATTGCCTTTTCCTTCTCGGAATTTTATGCCATATTTCTCTTCTCTGCGCTTTGCAGCCTCATGGAGCTTCTCCCTTTCACCTTCTTCCTGTTTTCCACCTTTTAAGGAACCGCCTTCCTCTTTTGTTGCGGGTTCAAAACTTCCATCATGATCTTGACAGTGTTTGCGGGCCTCGCTCTCGCTCCAAGTCTCAACTGGATAGCGATAAGCCTGTTCAACAGAGCCAGCTTCAGGCTTATCTTTAGGCTTTCCGTAAATCACGCGGTAGGTTTTGCCGTTGTGTTTGCGTTCGCCACTGCCCACTATATCTAGCGTTTCGGGGTCTCTGAGCCTGCAAGCGTGCTCGTTTGGGTATGGATTAGCCCCCTTAAGTTTTCCGTCTATTCCTATGCCGCATAGTGGGTAGCTGCATCTTCCAGTCCAGCTTCCAACAGCTACGTGGTCGATGAAAATGTCACGCATGACATAGTCGTATTGTTTACCGTTGAACTCGCCTTTTCGCGGTTCGGGTTCCCAAAAGAATCCGATGCTGACGCTTTTCACTTTGCCCTTCTTTATGTCACTCAAATATTGTGGGCTGCATCGGTCTTTGTAGAAGGTTAAATCCGCTTTTATTCGGTCTTCCTCGAAAACTGCTTTTGAGACTGTCCCCTTTATGTCCTCAGCCTTTGTCAGAATAACCTCAGCAGGGTGATTTTCCACTATCCAAGCATTCTGAGCCGTGAAAGCCGCTTGCTCAATTTCTTCTGCAGGCTCGTAAACAAGCATACCATCATAATCATAAACATCCTCTTTCGTAATTACAGCCGGCACGGTAAGCGTTTCATCATCCTCTCTAAACTCAAACTTGCCAGCTTCCAAAGATTTTAAAGCATACATTCTCATAGTTAACCAACCCTTGTTTTAGGATGAGGCTGCGGGATTTGAACCCCCAACAATGGCTTAAGAGCTATTCTTTAGTTGGGAAGGCTAAGCTTACGCCCGTTGCGAATCCGAGGGCAAAGCCGCCGAGCTCCGTGGATGCTGGCACAATGTCTGTGCCTGCAACAGCGTTTATGGCTATTCTGAAAAACAGAAAAGCCAGATACAATAGAAAGCCGCCGGACAATCCGCCTAAGACGCCTTTTGTTGCTATGCGACCGAAACGATTATTCCTTTCCTTTTGTTCAGACACGCATTTTCACCATGGAAAAACACTGAAGCCTGTCTTATTATTTTGATTAACCAAAATGTTAGCGAAGTCTTAACCCATACTCTTCAGCCCATGAATAAAACGTTTGCGTGCTTATTCCCAAATCTCTGCAGATCTTGTTAACGCTGTGGCCAGCAGCAATTCTATCCGCTAAAAGCTTGTCAACGGGCTTGCCGAACCTGCGTTCTAGCTGTAGTTTCCTTCTTGAAGTTACATGAGCATTGTTTGAAAACGCTGCTCCTTGAAGCTTGCTTAACCCTAAAACCACGTCGCCGCCTGGAATCCGCTCTAACCCTTCCAACTGCCTAATCTCGTTAACAGTCATCCAATTCGTCATAAGCGCCAACGCTCTCACTCTGTCAAGCTCAGCAGCAGCCTTATCACGCGGGTTAATCTCGAAACCGCCAAGCCACCTAATCCTATAATGCACATCCGGAATCTGCTCTATCCTCATCAAGTCATCGATTAAACTCATTATCATGGGTTCGTAACGAGATTGACAATCACTAATCAGCTTGAAATATTCACGCTCGTTAACCTCGCTTCCAGCAAGCTGACCAGCTTGTGCTCCGATAATCATTGGTTTTGGAATGCCAGAGCCAGCGCTTATACGCTCCATAATAGCGCTATAATAGGGCTCAGGGTCTAAGGCTCTTCCCTCTAAGCCTTTAAACTCTATTTCTTGCTTGTCGCTTTTGAAGAGGCTTGTCTGCGCCGTTAAGGGACCCCATTCCCTAGCCCACTCTCTCAGCTGTTCTCTAGTTGCGCCCTTCACTGTTACAACGGGAAAACCGCTGCCATACCGATAAAGCGTCTGCCCCATACCCCAAGCAATATTGCGAATCACAGTCAAGTCGTCCCAGACAGGCTCCAAAACGCTCATGCCCTTCCAAGGATTGTCCAAAAGACGAGTTGCCAAATGAATAACACGAGAACAATGCACCTCAACCTCTCGCTTTTCAGCAATCCTAACCTTATAAGTGTGAGGCAAGCCAAAACCAGGACTTTCCTCGTTCTCGTCTATTTTAACTTCCGTAATCATTGTTGGCGCATAAGCTTGAAGGTTAACGATTTTCTCAGGGTTATCAACTGGATCCTTAAGTGTTTCAGCTTTATCTTGGTAGCCAATAACAATAATTGACCAGCCATAAGCCCTCTCAAAAACTGCAGCTTGCGTGAAAACATCCTTAGCATTAAGCAGCAACAAAACCTTCTGCACTTGCTCATTAAATTTTTCTTTGTCAACGCCTTCCTCAAGAGGCTCAACCTCAAACCACTTGTCAAAAACGTCATGGGCAACATGAAACGTAAGCAAATAAGCAATGGGCTCACGCCTCACAGCAAAAGTTATAGCCTCATGAGTTAAGGGTTGACCGAACTCAGTACCTAAACCTGTGTGGTAACGTTGAATTTCAGCCTGTGTCCTATCTATAGGCACAGAGGCAACAGCAAACCTTCTCAGAACTTTCTGTAACGCGGTTCCAAAATTAACCATTACGCTCAGCCTTCCTTTTTGCTTCACGAAGAATTTCACGAATCACTTCTTGAATACTACGGGCATTACGCTTTTTCTGCTCCTCTAAAAGCCACAAGTAAAGCTCTGCATCAACGCTCTGCTGAAATATGGGCAAATTCAACAACACCATCAACTATGTTTAAGCCAAGAAAATAAAAGAAAATCTGAACACGTAAACTAATAAATCAAAAAGTTCAGAGTACTAAAAGAAGATGAATGAGTCAGGCTTGCCTTCTGCTTCTTGTCTTGTTGCAGCCACTGCTAGGGCTAGGCTCCAGAAGCGGTCATCATGCGTCCCTTCTGGATGCGAGAATCTAATTTTTCCATCTTTTGTCAATTCGAAACGTTCAATGTTTAATTCTGCAATTAAATCTGAGTCGTATGGAATTTTAAGCCTTTTTTGAACCATGCACTGTTTAAGCCATTGAGCCATCTTCTCTTTTGTTTCTTGAGTGAATTTTACGCCTTCAGCCTCTGTTATTCCAGCGTTAACCATGTCCTCAACAATGTAGTCGCCCACGCCTGACATGTCAACATAAACCTTGTTTATTGTTTGCCAACGGTCGCATAATGTTTTAACATAGCCTATGACACTTGCGTATGGAGTCCTTAACGGAAACCTGTGCATATGGATTAATTTTATAGAATTATCTTCTATCTGCACTACTGCTAATACGCTGTAATCCTGATACTTGCCCAAGTCAAGCCCAGCGTAAAACTCGCCTTTTGCTGCTTCTTCAAAATTGCAGTATTCGAGCATGTGGTCTATGCAGCTTGTAATTAATGCTTGGGAAAGCCAAACATTCTCGTCTTCAGCCCACTCCGCCAACATCTCCCTTCGCCAACGCCAAGGATCACCCTCATACTCCTTCCGCTTCTTGTTAAGCCACTCCTCAGTGATTGGTCCTTTCGGCTCGCGAGCCTGCTCATAGGTTACGTGGCTTTTTCCAAAATGCTCAAAAGCCTTATCGTTGAAAAGCTTCCAAAAAACGCTATCTGTTGTCCAAGGAGTGCTGCTGGCAATAAACTTGCCGTTCGTGGTCGCCAAAGTGAAGCTTATAGCGTCAAACATTTCCTCATCATTGGGAATAAAATTCATCTCGTCACAGTAGACGCAATGGAGCGTAAAACCACGCAGGTTATGAGGCGCATTTGGAAACGCTTGAATTATGCTGCCGTTTTTAAGCCTCACAATAGTCCGCTGGGGCTTTCCGACAAGCCTTCCTGGAACTTTGGTGAGGAAATAGTTGATTTTTGTTATGGGAATCATTGTTTGACGCCAGCTTGGACCCACAACCGCAATGTGCGAAGCCGGGTGCGTCAAGGCGTAGTGTAGAAGCCAAGCAGCAATAAGGTGGGTTTTTCCGCTTTGTCTACACCAACGCAAAGCCACATCATCATATTTGTCTAAAAGCTCTGCAGCCTCGAGTTGATATTCTGTTAGTTTTAACTTCAGAAATTTTTGGCAGAACTCCACGAAACTAGCTGGGATTTCCGCCTGTTGCGCTTGCATCTCGCTCTTCAACTTTTCCAGCTTTTCCCTTTGCCTTTGCTTCATTCACCAAACGCTCCAACTCATCCAACTGCACATCTATCTGGCGTTCGTCAAAACCTGAAGCCACACTGTTCATGATTTGGGCGATGTAGGCTGCAACCCTAGCCCACATCTGCCTCTGCTTAAGCGTAACCTTAACCGCCACGCCATCCTCATTTTGTGTCTTAACCTTGCCCTTAGCAAGGGCTACAGCCAAATCGAAAAGTTCCTGGAGGCTGTTAAGGGTTTTACCACGAATATGTTGTGTGTCAACTTTAATGGTTTCCTTAAGCTCAGCCAAACGCTTGGCAATCATCATTTTGCGACTGGTTTTGCCTCCCAAAATCTAGACCCCCCTACGTTTTTTGCGTCAAGAAAATGCCCGTAATGTTACCAACAAGCAACGAAATAGCATTGAAGATTTCAGCATTCCACTTTCCCAAAACAATTATGTGAACAGCCTCCAGAACCGTCAAACAGGCGACCATGCCGAGGCTGAAGTAAACAGCATAAAGCAACCTTTCACTCGGAGCGACCTTAACCTCAATCTGCTTACGCTTATGCGTTGTCCGAATAGTTTTTGTTAAAGCCTGCCTAATCGGGTTTTTCATTCTTCATTCCCCAGAAGCGTTATTCTCCGCATTAGGCGTCTGGCTCTGCCATGGATGAAGGCTTGCTGGCACACACGAACATTCTCTGCGTTCATCAGTTTAGGAAGTAAAACCCGAATGTTCTCAACAGTGCCCACAGGAATTATTGTACAGTCAATCTGCCCATAGCCTTGAGCAAAAAGCCATTGGCTCGCCACAAGCACGATATGTTTAGCGATTTTCCCAAAAGCTCCTATGTAAACTCCATAGCTTGTAACTGGTAAGTCTATTTCTGCTCCAGCAGCTCCAGCCTCACGTAGTTCCTCAACAGTTTCCAATCTTCCTCGAGAAGCATCAAGCCACGTAACCTCGATTAAGTCGCCTAACTGCAAATCGCCCAGCTGCTTAAGCACTCTCTTATTCAAGTAGCTTCACTGAAAAAGCAAGGCGTAAAAGCATTTTAAAAACAAATTTGAACCACAAAACTAACAAGTTAAATATTAAATAAAAGAAATTGGCTTGAAATAACAAAATAAGGGGATGAAAAGTGCAGGATTCAAACATAGATTTGAGAGATATTGAGATCAGTATAAAAGATGCTTTCTTCGGGGAAATATATGATAGAATAAAAGGAATTCTAACTCCCAAGCTTGTATTTTTCGTTGGAGCGGGCATTTCAAACCCTTCTCCTTCAAATCTACCACTTTTTGGAAAATTAAATGAACAATTAATTCGTTTAACAACAGGAGGTCTGCTGAATAAAGATGAGTATAAGTTTTTGAGTGCTAAAATTAGACCCGAAGTTGTACTTCAAATTTTAAGAGAGGCGTTGCCGAAACAATTAATGTATGACATTCTAACTTTTATAAGAAACATTATGGCAAAAGCCGAACCAAACCATTTCCATTTCTTTTTGGCACAAGCATTAAAGCATGGTTGTTGGGTATTTACGACAAACTATGATAACTTAATAGAAAAAGCCTACGAAAAAATGGGTTTAAACATCGATAAAGAAGGACGCAAATGTTATGCTGATAAGCATTTTACCCAGTTCGTTGAAGAGCATTTAAAAAAGGGAAAAAGAGTTGAAGGGTATCTATTCAAGTTACATGGCAGTATTGAAGATATCCAATCTATTTTAGATACTCTTACAGAAGTGGGAAAAGGTTTAAGTGAGCCGAAAAAAGAAGTGCTCGAGTATTTCTGGCAGAACTTCAATTTTGTCTTTATTGGTTATAGTTGTCGAGATGATTTTGATATATTTCCTGAACTTCTGAAGTTACCCGGTGAAAAGAGTGTATGTTGGTTCAGCTATGTGAAAGATGGGTTGGACACCATAATATTTGGTAAGAGAGGAATTGAACTTGAATATGAACAAGAAAAAAATAAGCCGCTAGGTGAATCAAAAAACTGGGAAACTATAAATGTCAATGAGCTTCTTCTGAGAAGAAAGAATTCGATAAAGGTACTCTGCAATCCTAGCGCATTTGTTCAGAAAATGGTAAAAGTGTTTCCTGAATGCAAGTTTATTGAGAAGGATATTTTAGAAGACGAAGAGATAAAAGAGCACTTTGCGTTGTTATCAAAAAATATAGATAAATATCACAAATATCTTATTGCTGGTCGTCTATTTGACTACCTAGAAATTTTTGATAAAGCTGAGGAATATTTTAATAAAGCTGAAAGTTCATCACGAAAGGAAGAAGAAAAAGCGATTGCTCAAAAATGGCTTGCCGATACTTATTTTAGAAAAGAAGAACCGGAGATGTACCGGAGAGCAACAGAAACTTTAACGCAAAAAACATTGCCGTTTTATGAAAAGAAAGGTGATACTTTTAGAATTGCACAGATTTGTATTGATATAGCAAACAATTTACGAAGACTTAGGGAGTTTCCTGAAGCGTTGAAATATATAGGAAGAGCTAAAAATATACTCGAAAGATTAATCCAAGAACACAAAGAAAAAGAGCATTCTAGTCTGGAGTATGGAAAATGCCTAAATATTTTTGGGTTAACCTTTATGGGCATAGGAGATTCTCAAAGAAATTTGCAAGAGCTTCAAAAGGGATTGGAATTTTGCGAAACAAGTCGCAAAATAAGAGAATTAACAGGCGATAAAAGTTCAGTTGCTGATTCCGAAAATGCGATTGGTTTAATTTTGCGTATTATGGCTAACCACTTGAAACAAACCACTAGAGAAAGGGCTATTCGATTAACAAGTAGTGAGGAAGAAATAGTAGTAAATGGGTTGACATTAAAGGGCGGGGCACTGAAGTACTTAAAAGATGCGTTAGATAAGAAAGAGAGGGTTGGTGATTATAGAGGGTCCCAACAATGTCTCAGAAATTTGGCATTATCGCATGATTTACTTGGAGAGATTATTCCGGAAGAGTATAGAAAACATTTTTTGCAGGCTACTGAATATCTTAAAGAAATGTTAGACTATATGGAGAGGATGCCCAATCCTCCCTTAGATAGATATCTGGATACGCAATTTTGGCTTGGTAAGGACTATAGAAAAGCAGAATGTTACAGTAATGCCATTGAAGTACTAAGAACAGTTGTGAGAGGGAGAGACGAAATAGGAGATTGGCATAATAAAGCAAGATCCCTAGATGAGTTGCGAGAATGTTATGATAAGGTTGGTGAAAAAGAAAAATGCATTAAATGCTGTAATGAAATTAAAATGGTATACGAAAGTGTTTTGGAAGATATAAACAAACTAGAAGAGATTAAAAAGAATGAAATCAAATTCAGGAACGCTGTCGAAGAAATTTTGCCAAACACAGAGAATTCATTCCGAAGACTTGGATTGGAATCTTCAGCAAAGCAGATTTCTAATATCATTAAAAAACTTAGATTAATAAAAGAAGTAGCGACTGAGAATCTTTAAAAAATTATATGTGTGTTGTGAAACAAAAAGCGAACTTTTTTGGGGATATAAATAGGCGTTGCATAAAGGAACTATTGAGAAGATATTTGATAGATTTCCGCTAGGAGTTTTTTAGCGTCATTCTTATATTTCGAATTTGGGCTATATTGGAAGGCCATAAGAGCCATTCTACACATTCTCTTCCCCCAACCAGACACGAGTTGCTCACCGATGGGCCGTTCTGCACGTTCCTTTAATTCTTTCGGGTCCACGTAAATATTTTCGCCTTTAGTTGGCTCTTCTGCAATAATCCCTATGGGAATTAAGAACGCACAATCTATTTTTCCTTTTTCTTTATTTACGTATACTGCAGGGTACAAAATGGGCATAACAGGAGTTTCAATTGATAAACCAGTTTCCTCCATCACTTCTCGAGCTAATTCTTTACCAAAAATTCTCTCGTCTTTTATTTTCCAAATGTTTTCCTCTTCTATTGTACCACCGGGTAACTCCCAATCTCCCTCATAGGGACAAGGAATTTCGCGAGATTCTTTTCTGCGCCTCCTCAAAAGAAGTTTTCCTTCTTCATTAAAAATTCCAGCAAATACGCTTAATATCACTTCCACCTATATCACCTCAAACCTTCACCAGGAATTTACCATCCCCAAGTTTCACCGTCAGATTCAGGTCTAAACTTCCTACTCAATTAAAACACTTCCCGAAATAACTCTTTCTCGGCACATTTTTATATTTTCAGAACTATCTTTTATGAGAGCGGTTTCTTTCCTTTGTTCCTTCGGTAATTTTCTTACATTTATGTTCACAGGGTTCATGCACGTGTGCTTTTAATGGCATCAAAGTTAAACTTATTTTCAAAATGTGTAACGCTTATCAGATGTTTATCCCAAAAATCTGTCCGTCCTCTAAAATTTATTTCACCAAAGAAGTTAATATTGGATATGATGCATTGATTTAGAAGTTGGTGGAAATAATGAAACAAGTTGTATATTATGATGAATACTATGCTTCTTCTTGGATTAGCAGAGAATGGAGTAAAAAGATCGCAGAATATTTAAAGGAAAAAGGAATTCAAAGAAAAAACGCCAAAGAGTTGGGAGATTGGCTAAAGAATAGATTAAAAGAGGGGAATTCCTATGAAAGCGTCTTGGTCTTCTCTCAAGACATAGTACCCGAAACTATTATGAGTCCCCTAAATTCTCCAAATGACCTTGCACGCAGGTATCTCGACGATGGAGGAAGAATTATATGGATAGGCGATCATCCTTTTTGGAACAAAGGCGTGATTCGAAAAGAAAAGGATAGAGAAGAAATATGGATGCATGGTGCACACTATGGTATGCTAGGAGTTGAAATGTTAATAGCTGAATCGAGTTCTCTATGTAAATGGGTAGGAAGATGGACTGAAAAAATGAAGTCTCGTTGGTACAGTCAACGACCAGTGAATATCGAAGTCGATGAAGAACGCCTTAATTTACAGATTGAACCTTTAGCTTATGCTGAAGTTGTTTTGCTACCTTCTTCATGGAATGCGTTAGTAATTACTAGATGGAAGAAAACTGGACGTAAAGTAGGGTCATTCGGATTTACTACTCCTTTCGGTTTGGGAGCAAACGTAACATTGACTGAGAAATTTTTTAAAGAACTTTCTTTTAAACCATTGAAGCTTGCATGCGCATGGCATATTTCATTTAATAAGAACTATCCAGATCAAGGTTTTTATAGACTTTGGGATAGTGGAGCTACCGAGGAAGAACCTCCGGAAAGTCTTCTTGAAGATATCTTCACACTAGCATCCTTATAAAAAAGTGATATTAAGACAATTCCGCTAGGAAAAGAAGTCAAAGAGGCAGGCTTTAGCTGTATGTAGCTATGTTTCTGAACCCATGTTTCTGGCAGCAAGGCAGCAAAGAAGTTATGGACAAGTAGGCTATGGCTTTAGTGGTCATTAAGAGCAAAACCTTTAGCCTAGTCCAACACATTCAAGGCATATGGCTGTGGGGACTATTGTAAAACCTTATAGGGGCCCTCAGACCATCCGTCCATAGAAAAATTTAAGCAAAACAATTCTATGTCTGCCAATGTTTCAAACCGAGGCGACTCTGTTTTTCTAAAAAAGGGGAAGCTGAAGAAACAAAAATGACATGCTGACGAAGGTGGACAAATCGCACATCCAACAATCTCTCATATTATTGCCAGCGCTTATGTGATCTTTCTATCCTTCATTAGTAACGTTTAATGGAACATGTTTTCGTCAGATTTCGCGCGGCGTAATGATTCTCTCTGTTTCTTTAAGAACTACGTGATTTCTTTAAAAAATCATCATTCCAGCGCTTACAAATTATCCACATGAGCCTTGGCAGATTTAGGCCATCCGGTGGTCTTTTGGGAATTGGCTGTCTTACTGGAACATACTTTTCTATAACATCTCTGCGCCTGCGGCGTTCAGGAGCCAAATCTTGTTCTGGAGTGTCAACAAACCGCTGCTCGATAGCCATGAGGCCCAACGTTAACAAAGTCCTTCGGATGTTAGTGTAGAACCTTGTGCGACTATAACGAAAGCCCTTCTCAATTTTTCCAGCCTGCAAATCCCACGCAAACATGCTTAACTCGCTGCGAGTAAGACCGCCACGCCTTCTCAGATAGCCGAGAAACAGCCTACAGGCATGCTGAGCCCTTTTCCTAGGAAATAATAAGCTGCAGATGTCGCCTTCAGTCGAGATAAGCTCCATTTTCGCCTTACGAGTCAAAACCCTCAAACTCATGCGGAAACCTCAAAATACAAACAAACAAGAAACTGAACATCACTACAAAACTTGAACACAAACAATCTGCATGAACTGCTGAGAAAAGCCATAATCGCTTACCTCACATAATCAGACTTCTCAAACCTTTTCGGCTTAGCAGGCTCAAACAACCCCTTCAAAGCTTCATTCAACTGTTCAAAAAGCCTCTCGTTACGCTCAGCCCAATCCGGATAATACGCAATAACCTCAACACTATTCGGATGAGAAGCATCACCAACCTTAATGATTATGCCATTACTCTTCGCAAACAAGTCAATCGTAAACCTAGGCAAACGCTCCTCAGTAGCAAAAACATAATGGGCACCCTTAAAACGCACACTACCCAAAACCCGCTCCAAAACCTTCAAATCCGTAATCAAACCCGTAAAACTAAAACCATTACAAACAAGCTGATACGCTTTACCCAAGTTAGCAGGCTTACGCACATACAAATTAACCCTACCACTCTTGAACCACTGCAAACGCCCAAGCCTATCCCGCCACAACAACCAACCACAACGACTCCTAGTCTCAACCCAACCAACATCCACAGCCTTCACACGTAAATTCGCATGCAAATCTGCAGACATACCCGAAGTTAAATGAGCATAACCACGCCACCCGTGACTTACACACTTTACACCCTGCGTATTTCTATAGTGGAATTTCCACTCGCTTCGCAAGTTTCCAACATACTTTCCATATTTCCTATATTCTAAACCAAGAAGTTTACATAGCGGTTTAGCCGTCAATAATGGATTTTTATCAAGAAAACTGAAAACTTGTTGCCTAAGGCTTTCACTTCCACTATTTCCACTATGAGAGTCTTTGAAAATGCCCTTAAGCCTTGAAGCGCCAGCCAAAAAATCACCCATCTGCTCTCTGGCTAATCTTTCTTCAACCTTCTTTACTATGAAACATATTCAATTTTGAACCCCTTCTCCTCTAAAGCCAGAAATCTACGCCCAAACTGGTCGAGCTCGTTAACGGTCATAATCACTGTGTGGCTGATTTCAGGTTTGACGCTGTGAAGCAAGCGGTAGGCTCTTTGAGCTTCCTGTCGACGTGAACCGCCCAAAAACTCAACTTCTATTGTTCGCTCCAAATCTTTGATGCTTATGCCTTCATCTCCAACTCTTGAAACAACTGTCACAAGATTTTTGCTGATAACATCAAGCCTGTCCTTTGTGTTGCCATAAACGAAGGGTAGGTTGAAGTGTTTGGCGATTTTCTCTCCTGAAGCTATTAACTCAACGAAAATCAAAGTCTTCATCGGAATTTTCAAAAGGTCTTCGAGAACGCTTAGCTTTTCCCTATCCGTGGGGACAACCTTGCAGATGATTCGTGGCTTTCTTATGGTTTTTGCCTGTAGGAAATGTTCCCAACTCAAGCCTATGGGATAGCCTGTCAACGCAATTATAAGGTCTTCGCGACCGTCTTCTCTGTAAGGCGTGGCAGAAAATCCCAACCGATATTTTGATTCTACTGTTGCGAATCTACTCCAAACAGGAGCAGGCAGTCTATGGCATTCATCGTAGACTATTAGAACATAGTCTTTGCCTTGAACCTTATGCCATGCAGAGTAGGTTTCAAGCTGCACATCTCGGGCATTGAATTTGCGGAGATAGACTTGCCACTGCTCCTTCTCAGTTATGTTTGGCACAACAACAAGTTTCTTGCCTTTAACCATGGCGCATACGGCAGCACCCAAATAGGTTTTGCCCATCCCCCCAGGCCAATAAACGCCTACAGCGCCCCATCGAAACCATTGGTTTAAAGCTTCTTTCTGATGGGGTAACGGCTCGAAACCCACTGGAGGCGGATTCAAATCCTCTTTGTCAACAGGTCTAGGCGTGAAAGGCAGATATCCATCTTGAATTAAGCTACTTAACAGATGCCTCTCGTATCCCCGCTTTATTCTGATTCCAAACTGGTCTCGTTTGTAAAGGTATTTTCTGTAGCGTTGCCAAGCTTGCTCTTCCATGCCAGCTGAAACCTTTAGCAAACCATCGACAACTTTGGCTTGCGTCGTAGGCGTTGGACCAAGACGCTCTTCAATTTCCCGAGGTAAAGGCGCCATCCATCTTACATACTTGTTAATGACAAACACGTTATAGGACGGCGTAGTCCATTCTAACCAGCCCAACTGCATATCCACAAACTTTGGCACCACAACATACCAAGAGTCTCGCCTCCGAGGCATCAAAAGATAAGGCTGATTGAGAAACTGCTTAAAGGCTTCATGATCTAAACCAGCAACACTCGGAAACTGAAGCTTCTCAGCAATCTTAGCCTGCTCCTCTTGAAACTTAACCACAAACTCTTGGAAACTATCCAAGGCTTCTTTAGCTTGCCTAAGCTTGTCCTGAGCCTCTCTCCACTTTGCCAACAACTCCTCAGTCAACAAGAAACCTCCAACAAGTTCCACACAGGACCCAAAAACCAGAAACGAGCAACTCTACACTTCAAAGGTTTAGCCAAACGAACAGTCTGGTTAGCATTGAAACCTAACAACGTCAAATCCTCCAGACAAAAACGGCAGACCTTCAGCTCTTTCCTATCCTTATCAAAAGTGACGGCGAAATCAGCCATGTTACCTGTAAAGGGATAACAAAGCATACACTTACTCACTTAGAAGCCTCCAAATAGCAAGCAGCCAAACAAAAAACAGAAAAAAGGGGAGTTGAGCGAAACCCCGCTCGGCGGTATAAATTAGACTCTAGAGTTTGGTAGCCCGGGGGAGATTCGAACTCCCGTCGGCGGGTCCAAAGCCCGCTATGCTTGTCCGCTACACCACCGGGCTTCTGTAAAGGCTTATGCGTTAACTTTTAGATATGTGGGTTTTGATTAAACGTTTCCTTTCCCTACGTAGCTTGAGTATGTTCCTCTTAGCCTTTTCAATAGTTTCAGCTGCTTTATCCTTTTCTGAACCGTGCAATTCAAGAAATTTCACTATGTTTTTGTAGTTTTTGGGGTTTGCCTTCTCAAGGTTTTCTATGGAGCGTATTAGGCTTGTGGGGTCTATTTTCTGTTTTTCAGTGGTGGCTTTCAGCCAAATATAGCTTTCAAGTATGTTGATGAATATGCTGGTAAGGTAATGTGTTGCTTCTGCAAACTTTTTAGCGTCTATAATTGAGGTGGTTCTAAGGATAGCCCCCTGCAGAAAGGCTGGATTGAAATAGTATTTTAGGCTTGTTTTAACTTTGAAGTGCATTTTTTCAAGGATTTGCGTTTTCTGCTTAACAGTAAAGTTCATTTCATCCCAAAGCTTTTTGAAAAGCTTCATCTTCTCCTCAGCTAAGGTTTTGTCTGCCTTGTTTAACCTAGCCATTTCAAGGTAATCGCTAAAAAATTCTGCTATGCCGAGTTTTTTTGTTGCATTTTCAATTTTTTCTATGAAATGGCTGTTGGAGAAGGGTTCATGGGCTATTTCTAGGGGTATTCTTAAAATGTTTTCAGTGGCGACTGCTGCGAAGAGCTGCGCACTCATGTAATCTTCTTTCGAGAAGGCTGAGGTTGCTCGGCTTAGGTATATGTCTGTCTCTATTATGTGAGCTTTCGTTCTCATATCGATTCTTTCAGGAGAGCTGTAGGATTTAGCCATCAGAAGTTTTGTGTTTGTCAGCGTCCAGTCTCTGTCGTAAAAGATTTGAGCTTCGTAAAGTTTTTGGTCAAGCTCTGGGGGTATGGGTCCCCGAATCCATTTTTGGGGGATGAAGTTAAAATCTATCATTAAGCCGTTGGCTGTGGTTCTCTCTACATATTCGTGGGGAAAGTTGTCTTTGGCGATAACTAGTAGGTCAATGTCGCTTGTTGGTGTTGCGTCTCCACGGCTCCAGCTTCCGAACAAGCCTAAGCCGTAAACATCCTCTCTGAGCATCATCTCTTTAACTGTTTTCTCTAACACTCTTCTTATTTTTTCCGGAAGGCGCATCATTTTTACACGACGTTTTCTATAAATCAATAGTTGGCATTAGTATTCAAAATTTGTGAATGGGATATTCCAGTTTAAACCGTAAAATTTATATATTAAAACATTTCATCTGGATAAGCACGCGGGCCGGACGGCTGTCTTCTATTCCGATTTGATGAGGAAAATGAAAAGGGGCGACGGTTCTGCCGCATCGAAGTGTGAGAAAATGAGTGGGAAAGAAACCAGAACCCGTCAACGCCTAGTTGACAAGTGTCCAGAATGTGGTAGTGTAAACCTTATCCACGACTATGACACTGGAGAGACTGTCTGTGGAGAATGCGGACTCGTCCTCCACGAGCAAATGATGGACAAGGGACCAGAATGGCGCGCCTTCACGCAGGAAGAAAAAGCTTCACGAAGCCGTGTCGGCGTACCCACATCTTATTCCGTTCATGATAAGGGATTGTCAACAGCCATAAGCCAAGTGGACCGCGACGCTTTCGGAAGAAAACTTCCACTTTCAACACGTTTGCAAATGTGGCGCTTGAGGAAGTGGCAGATACGCTCAAGGGTGCACTCTTCAATAGACCGCAACCTAGCACAGGCAATGGCTGAACTTGACCGTCTCTCAGACAAAGTTTACATTCCACCGCCAATCAAGGAAAAAGCCGCAGTTATATACCGCAAAGCCCTAGACAAAGGACTAGTCAGAGGCAGGTCAATCGCGGCCATAGCTGCAGCAGCCCTTTATGCAGCATGCCGTGGAAGCGGAACACCCAGAACTCTGCGGGAAATAGCAGAAGCAAGTCTCGTTGACAAAAAGGATGTTGCCCGTTGCTACAGGCTTTTGCTCCGCGAGTTAGACGTGCAGATGCCCATAGCAGACCCCCTAACATACATATCAAAAATCGCTGAAAGAACCGGAATTTCAGGCAAAACCCAAGGACTTGCCATCCAAATCCTGCGGGAGGCTAAAAGGAAAAGGGCTGCAGCAGGCAAAGATCCCATGGGTTTGGCAGCCGCGGCACTCTACATTGCATGTTTGCAGAACGACGAAAAGAAAACACAAAAAGACATTGCAGAAGCCGCCGGAGTTACAGAAGTCACCGTTAGGAACCGTTACAAAACTTTGAAGAGGCAGCTTAACTTGGAATTGCCAGACTAGACGGTGGCGGCGCTTAACCTTCTTTTTCGCCTTTTTCCAGTTCCATAACTATTGGACCCGTATAACCGCAGTTTTCGCAGATATATTTTTTAGGCGTAAGCCAATAGTCAAGGCTGCTGGATAAGCGGATTTTCGGGCTTCCACATTTTGGACAGTAAATTTTTGTTGGTCCACGATGTTTCAGAGTCTTAAGTACTTCGCGCATGTTTTGTAGGATTTTCATTGGGCTTACACCTTTCGGAAGACGTCTATTGGGTTTCTATGTTTTCTTCTGGGTATCCAAGTTTTATTAGGTATTGGCGGACTTTTTCGCGGTGGTCTCCTTGGAGGATTATTTGCCCGTTTTTGGCGGTTCCTCCACAAGCGCAGAAGCTTTTGAGTTTCTGGGCGAGGCTTCCAAGGTCTGTGTCTTTGTCGTTTATTCCCTCCACTATAGTTGTTGGTCTGCCGAACTTTCTTGTTTCAAACCTTATTCGAATCCTTTGCTGTTCCTTGCCTATTTCGCCGCAGACACACAAGTCTTTGGGAAGCCCACATATCGGACAAATATCAGCCATGACGCTCAACACTACAATGCCAAAGGCTGTATATAAAATTTTCAAATTTCAAATCCATAAATGCTAGTGAAAAGCTTTAATGATTTTAGGCTTCTCTTTAGACTTATGCGAGTGCTTATTATAGGCTGCGGGAGAATGGGTTCTGTTGCCGCGGAAGACCTTTCGCTAAGGATGGATGCTGCTGAAGTTGTTGTCGCCGATAAAAACCTTGAAGTGGCAAAGGAAACCGTGAGGAAAATTGGGAGAAGCAATGTTTCATGGCTTCAGCTTGACGCGGCAAACCAAAAAGAACTTGTGGGCTCACTAAAAGATTTTGATTTAACTCTGGGTTTTCTCCCGCCGAAACTCGGTTTCCGCCTAGTTGAAGCTTGCATCCAAACCGGAAAAAGCCTCGTGGATGTTTCTTACATGCCGGAAAACCCATTAGTTTTGCATGAAAAAGCTGTGGATGCCAACGTAACGATTATTCCAAGCTGTGGACTGGCGCCGGGCATAAGCAACATCCTTGTTGGGCACGCGATTGCTGAACTGGATAAAGTTGAAAGGGTTCACATATTAGTCGGTGGGCTTCCAGAAAAACCAGTGCCGCCCTTAGGCTACACCATAACATGGTCTCCCAACAGCCTTATAGACGAGTACACTTTTAAAGCCAGAATAATCAAAAGCGGTCAAATAGTTGAGGTTGAAGCCTTAAGCGGGCTGGAAGAGGTGGATTTTCCCGGAATCGGGAGGCTTGAGGCTTTCTACACAGATGGTCTTCGAACTTTGCTTTACACTATTCGCGGTGTTGACGAAATGTGGGAAAAGACGTTGCGCTACCCCGGGCATGTAGACAAGATAAAGTTGTTAAGGGACTTGGGCTTTTTCGACGATGAAAAAATTGCTGTTGATGGAGTTAGTTTGCAGCCTAGAAGGCTCACTGCAAGGCTTTTTGAGAAGATGCTCCACAAATCGAATGTTAGAGATGTTGTCGCCTTGAAGGTTGAGGTTTACGGCTTGAAAAACGGCGGAAAGATAAGGCATACTTACACTTTAATTGACTATTACGATGAAAAAAGCGGAGTGACAGCCATGGCTAGGACAACCGCCTATACAGCGTCAATTGTTGCACAGCTAATCCTCAAAGGAAGCATAAGCCTTAAGGGGGTTGTGCCTCCTGAAAGGCTTGGCATGGATAAGGGAATTTATCAACAGATCATGGCGGAACTAGAGAAAAGAGGAATCAAAGTTGCAGCGGAAACTTGCGTAGAATAAGCTATAAGCTTCTCGTTATGAAACTATGCCCATTCTGTGGAGTTCCTCGCGGAGACTTTCTTTCACCTGTTTTAGGCTCTGTCTTTTTGCTACATATTCGTCTCCGCCTATTTTGCCAGCCTTAAAATCCTCGTCCAGCTGGGTTAGTTGACGGTCTATTTCTGCTATGCGGGCTCTTATTTGGTCTATGTAGGAAACCGCCCTTTCCTCCGCTATGACTTCTGAAGGCGTTAAAGCCATCTTTATTACGCCGTCTTCGATTCGCAGTATTCTGTCGGCTGCCCTTGCAACGCTTGGGTCGTGGGTAACCATGATTATTGTTTTGCCCAGCTCCTTGTTGACTTTGGACAAATAGTTTACGACCATCTTTGCGTTTGCAGTGTCCAACTCACCTGTTGGCTCGTCAGCCAATATCAGCGGCGGGTCGTTCGCCAAAGCAGCGGCTATGGCTACTCGTTGTTGTTCCCCACCGCTCAGTTCGTCTGGCTTGTGGTGGGCTCTCTCCGTTAATCCAACTATTTCGAGGAGTTCCTTGACGCGTTGTGCTCTTTTGCTTCTTGGAACGCCTAGGGCTATCATGGGGAGCTCAACGTTTTCCGCCGCCGTCAAAGCTGGTATCAAGTTTAGGGCTTGGAATATGTGGCCGACGGTTTTGCGTCTATACTCCACGAGTTGCGAGGGATGTAGTGCAGTAACCACTGTGTCGCCCACTTGCGCGTACCCTCCAGTGGCTTGGTCCAATCCACCTATAATGTTTAGTAGAGTTGTTTTTCCGCTTCCGCTGGGACCTATGATGGAGACCATTTCGCCTTCTTTTACTTCCATGCTTAATCCCCTGAGGGCCTGGACCTCCACGTTTCCCAATCTATAGATTTTGATTAGCTCTTTGCCTATTACCCTCATTCCTTTCATAGTCTCACAATCCTTTCAACCTTTAATATGTATCTTTTTGTAAGCAGAAGTGTGGGAATTATTGTTGAGGCGAATATTAGGATTAAGCATGAAGCTAAAAGCGTTATAGCATCCAGCGGAAAAACCATTCTATATGTTACAAGGGTGTAGGTGAGTGCAGAATTGGAGGCTGCGACATTACCGTGCACTACAATCAGCCCCACAATGGCACCCAAAACCACTGCAAATGTGACTACGGCCATATTTTCCGTAAGAAGCATAATCACCAACTGTTTGAAGGACAAACCGCGGGCGCTCATTATGGAGGCCTCCTTCTTTCGCTCTTGAAGACTGACCAGCGTTGCCAAGCCCACAGCCACGGAAGCCGCCAGTATCGCAAAGACAACGCCTAAGCGCTGAATGTTTAATGGCCCAACAAGCAAAAGGTTGCTTTGGCGTTTCTCCAACTCTTCAGCCACAGAGCGCACAGAGCTAACACCTTCAAAATCGCGGATTTCAAAAGCCACGTTCTTCCCATCAGCACCAGCCTTCAATTTCACTAGAACTGTGGCGGACGAATACCAGCCCAAGTTCAGTGTTTTATAAAGCTTTGTGGGGATATATGAACGGAAAGTTTGCTGCGGGTATTCTTGTGGAGATTCCCGTCCAAAGAACCCAACGACTTCCAGCTGCAATGTTGAACTTTCAATCGTTACAGCTACAGCATCTCCAACTTTCTTGTTTAGGCGTGATGCAACACTCCGCTCAAGAATGATTGTTCGATTGTTTGCCTCCATAAGTTGGAAGGCTGCCGCTGCGTTGTTACCGCTGAACCAGTCATCCTCATAATATGCTGTTGAAAGCCAATTTTCAGGGTCAACGGCGACAATTTGCCTCGAGTAGGGGTCACCCGGAAATGATCCGCTTATTGAATATTGAATAGTCGCGGATGCTGTTTCCGTCATGTTTTTTATGGTGTTTAACACATGGGTTATGTTGGCCGTTGGGCTTAGCGATGCGCTTATGTCTGCGCCTACGTCGGTTTTAATCTGGCGGATTGTGTAGTCTTCACTGCTTGCCACCCATCCTATAGTCTGGAAACTGTAACCCACAATTAAGGCGACTAGAAAGGCTATTGAGGTTGCTCTAGCTGGGTTTCTCTGAACATTTTTTGTGGCTAAAGCTCCTAAATCGCCTAAAAATTTCGCTGCTCGAGCGACAAGTTCCTGAAACTTTAGGGAGCCGCGGATAAAGATTTTAGTGAAACCCCAGAAGAAAAGCAGCGGCCCGATATATGTGAGAACGGAGTCTATTATGAGCCATATGCCTAAAAGAATTAGGAGAAATATGTTTATGAAAGGCGGTCTGGCAAAAACTCGAGTTAAGTCAATGCCTAAAAGGAACACTATAATCTTGTAAAGTCCAAGGATAAAGGCTATCCAAGGTCCCCGCTGTTTGTAGGGCTTAACCTCCTCTATGTAAGTGTATTCTCTTAAGGCCTCTACCGCTGGAAGTTTTGCAGCCCTCCGCGAGGGACGAAAAGTTGAAAGAAGCGTTATGGCTAGACCGAAAATTACGGTTATGATTATGACTTCCATGCTTAGAACTGGTGTTACTCCTTCTAATCCTTCGCTTGCGGTTGTGAAGAAAGGTCCAAGCAGAAAGCCGAGCGCCACACCAGCCAACCCACCCACTATGCCAATCATTATTGACTCTGTTAAGAACAGTCTAAAAATCTGGGAGTTTGAGAAACCTTTAGTTAAAAGCAAGCCGACCTCGCGTCTTCGAAGGTTGTAGGATACATCTGAAACCGTTGTTCCGACATACCATGCCACAAAAAAGACTGGAAGCGCCACACCTATGAAGGCAAACCGCATGGCTATACTGGTAAACTGATAAACCATAAGAGGCATTCCCAAATTGTTGTTTACATACACGTCATAACCGGCAACCTCATTTTTCACTCGACTGGCGAGTTCGTTAACGGCTGTTATGGAGCTTTGGACATCCCATGGATTGATAAGCCGGTCCCTATCTATGTAGGCGAGAATCTGAGTTGAAAATGGAATGTTATAGTATGGCAAGTCTTGCGGGATACTGTCCAAAAGCTTTGCGAATGTTTTCTCCCAACTGGCAATGAGAAGCAAATCCCCATAAAAAGTGCTGGGCTTTGGCTCCTCCTGCAGTATCATTACCGGAGTGCCCCACTCTCCAGTGGCGATGGAATAAGCTGAGTCGTCAAGCTCCGCAAAGCCAACAACCTTTAAGGGCAAAACGGCAAGCGTTTTCTCTTCTGGCTCCCACGGACCTGTATAGGAGTAATATGTGAAGTTCAAAGTGATTGTGTCGCCTAGTTTTACTTTGCTAGCGGTCTTGGAGCCTATCCAAACATAGGTTTCGTTCACTCCAAGGAAGTTGGCCCCTTCTACCACGCTAAGCCCATTATAAACTTTTGAGGTGTTGGATATGGCGGTAACCGTTATCGCCGTATAATTTCCGTCGATGCTTTCTCTCAAATTTGCTCTTGAGATTACCTCAACCCTCACTATTCCGTCGATTTTTTCAATGGCGCTAGTAGCGTTTTCCCAGTCGCTGGATCTTAGCGTTGAATAGCTGCTCACGGTTATGTCTACTGGAATGTTTTTAAGCTGTTGTAGGAGGGCAGCCTTCGCCGTTGTGTCTGCACCGACATTTATGCCAGCGAAAAAGGAGGAGGCAAGCACAACCCCTAATAGCAGTGCGGCAAAAAGCCCGAAGGAGCGGAGAACCCGCTTTATTGCGTATGAAAACATCTAATGAGCCTCGCTCACATGCTTGTCCTAAACTATTTTCATGTTTAAGATTATTTAAGACTATACATTAGAACATACTTTATATCGCCAATCGCCCCTTTTTTAATTGGTAAATATGCCAATAACTAAAATCAGGAAAAGAGATGGAAGAATAGTTGACTTCAATTCTGAAAGGATTAAAAACGCTATTCACAAGGCTTTTGTTGCTGTAAAACTGGAAAACGGTGAGAAAGCCGAAAAGCTAACGCGAGAGGTTGTAAGCCTTCTAGAGGAGCAGTTTATAGAGAAAATTCCATCCGTTGAGGATGCACAAGACGCTGTTATAGAGGTTTTAAGGAAAAACGGCTTTGAAGAAGTTGCCTTAGAATACCAAGCTTATAGAAAGAAAAAGGCTGAAATAAGGCAGTTAAGGGAAAAGCTTGGGATAGAAGAGCCAAAACTGACGGTTAACGCCCTCGAAGTTTTGAAGAAGCGTTACCTACTAAAGGATGAGACGGAACGCATAATTGAAACTCCAGCAAAAATGTTTAGAAGAGTTGCAAGAGCCATAGCGAGGGTCGACAGAAACTACGGTGAAAACCCCAAAGAAAGCGAAGAAACCTTCTACAAAATGATGGCTAGACTAGAGTTTCTCCCAAACTCGCCAACGCTTTTCAATGCTGGAACGAGGCTTGGACAGCTTTCCGCATGCTTTGTATTACCCGTTGAAGACTCCCTAGACAGCATTTTCACAGCCGTAAAGAACATGGCCTTAATCGAGAAAAGCGGCGGCGGAGTGGGCTTCGACTTTTCAAGGCTTAGACCGAAAGGCGACATAGTCATGTCCACAAAAGGCGTGGCATCTGGGCCAGTCAGTTTTATGAGGGTTTTTGATGTTGCCACTGAAGTTATAAAGGCTGGCGGTAAAAGGCGAGGCGCCATGATGGGAATTTTACGCGTCGACCACCCAGACATCATCGAATTTATAACAGCAAAGCAGAAGCCGGATTTCCTTTCAAACTTCAACGTATCTGTGGCCGTAACCGACGATTTTATGAAAACCGTTGAGAATAGTGGCGAATACTGGCTGGTTAACCCGCGAAATGGAGAGAAAACTGGAAAACTTAAAGCTAGGGAAGTTTGGGATTTGATGGCGAGGTCTGCTTGGGCAAGCGGAGACCCCGGCGTTGTCTTCATAGACGAAGTTAATAGGCACAACCCCACACCAGAAATTGGCGTAATAGAGGCAACAAACCCATGTGTTCCATCTTACACGTGGGTTATGACTTCTGAAGGCCCAAGACAAGTTGGGGACTTGGTGCACAAGAAGTTTAAGGCCATTGTTAATGGAGAAGAATGGGGGGCTTCAGCTGAAGGATTCTTTCCGACAGGTGTCAAGCCAGTCTACAAATTGACAACTAAAGAATGTTTCGAAATAATCCTAACTATTGATCACATGGTTATGAAAGTTAAGAAGGCTACAAGGTATAGAATCGAAGCTGAATGGGCAAAGGTTGGAGATTTAAGGAAAGGCGATAAGATCCTATTAAACAACCATAATGGGCGAATAAATTGTTGGAATGGCAAATTTACCTTCGAAGAAGGATATTTGATTGGCTTACTTCTGGGGGATGGAACAATTAAGAAAGACAAAGCCGTTCTGTCATCATGGGGAGAGGGTGAAGGTGCCAAGACTGTCAGAGAACTCGCTTATACATATGCCAAAAATCTGCCACATAGATCTGATTTTAGAGGCTGGATTCGCGTAAAGGGGCGCTCTGAATATCGCATGGCGCTAAGTTATTTGATGAAGTTAGCCAGAGAACTGAAATTAAACTCGGGTGAAAAAAAGATCACCCTCTCACTTGAGGGAGGAACCTCATCAGATTTTTACAAGGGATTTTTGAGGGGTTTGTTTGACTGCGACGGTTCCGTTCAAGGCAGCTTGAAAAAAGGTGTTAGTATACGGCTTTCCCAAAGCAGCTTAGATTTTCTTAAAGCTGTCCAACGCATGCTTCTTCGACTCGGAATATATTCAAAAATCTATCAGAACAGAAGGTTCTATGGCTTTTCAGAGCTGCCTAACGGCAAAAGTGGAACAAAAAACTACCCCCATAAGCCACAACACGAACTTGTTATTTCAAAAGAAAATATTTCACATTTTAAACAAAAAATTGGATTTGGAGACGCCGACAAGGCTAGGCGATTGGAGAATCTGATTAAAAGCTATAAGAGGAGACTAAACAAGGAGTGCTTCATAGTCACCGTGGAGGACATAGTTTACCATGGTGAAGAACAAGTTTTCGATGTAAAAATTCCTGGAAAAAACTGTTTCGACGCAAATGGTTTTTATGTACATAATTGCGGTGAACAACCATTGCTACCTTATGAGTCGTGCAATCTTGGATCCATTAACCTTTCCCGCATGGTTGACGATGAGAAAGTAAACTGGGAGAAGCTAAGAGAAACCGTGCGAAATGCTGTTCACTTTTTGGATAATGTGATAGATGCCAACAAGTATCCTTTGAAGGAGATTGAGAAGGTTACAAGGGCGAATAGGAAGATAGGTTTAGGCGTTATGGGTTTCGCTGACATGCTCATAAAACTTGGCATTCCTTATAATTCAGAGCAAGCCTTGGAGCTAGCTGAAAAGCTGATGAGGTTTATTGATGAGGAAGCCCATTGGAAATCTGAGGAGATGGCTGAAAAACGTGGCTCATTTCCAAACTTTGAAAAAAGCATTTGGAAGGACAAATATAGGGCTATGAGAAACGCCACCGTCACCACTATTGCGCCGACGGGAAGTATAAGCATAATTGCCGGCTGTTCCTCTGGAATTGAGCCAGTTTTCGCCATATCCTTCATAAGAAACGTTTTAGATGGAACAAGGCTTTTCGAGACAAACCCGCTTTTCGAGATTACAGCTAAGGAAAGAGGCTTTTATGATGCACAACTCCTTGAAGAAATAGCCAAAACAGGGTCTGTTCAGAAAATTGGCAAGGTTCCAGAAGACGTTAAAAAGGTTTTTGTAACCGCCTTAGACATCGCGCCTGAATGGCATGTGCGGATGCAGGCGGCTTTTCAGAAATATACCGATAATGCTGTGTCGAAAACTGTTAACATGCCTTATGAGGCAAGCGTGGAGGACGTTAGAAAAGTGTTTGAGCTGGCTTGGCGGCTGAAGTGCAAGGGTATAACAGTCTTCAGATATGGCAGCAAGCCGGAACAAGTGCTCTATATTGGCGAAGTGAAAAAAGCAGAGAAAACCTTTGTTTCAGCAGAGTCAGAATATGCTGGAGGCTGCCCCACCAAGACTTGTCCGTTCCCTGGGTGAGAAAGAGATATAATTTCCCTACCGTTAAGGTAACGCCTATGAAAAGCACGTTTGGATTCGTCAACGAAGAGAACATGAGCATGCTCACAGACTTATACGAGCTTACCATGTGCGCCAGCTACTTTGACCACAAAAAATTTGAACCCGCAACCTTCGACCTTTTCATTAGGCGACTGCCTCCAACCCGTTCATACTTTCTCTTTGCTGGTTTGGAGCAGGTTTTGCTTTTCCTTGAAAGGATGAGGTTCACTGAAGAACACATAAAATACTTGAAAACTCAAGGGTTTAAGGATGATTTTCTTGATTATTTGAGGAATTTCCGTTTCAGCGGGGATGTTTGGGCTATTCCAGAAGGCACAGTGGTTTTCCCCAATGAACCTTTGATTAGGGTTACGGCGCCAATAATAGAAGCCCAACTCATAGAAACCTTCGCATTAAACACCATCAATCTTCAAACAACCATAGCCACAAAAGCGTCAAGGGTTGTTTATGCAGCGGGGGGCAGATCGGTAATAGAGTTTGGTTTGAGGAGGGAGCATGGGACAGACGCTGGAATGAAGGTTGCTAGGGCAAGTTACATAGCGGGGTGCAATGGCACTTCTAACGTTCTCGCTGGAATGGTGTATGGCATACCAGTTTTTGGGACTATGGCGCACTCCTTTGTCATGTTTTTCAGTAATGAAATGGAATCTTTTCGTGCATTTGCCAGAACCTTTCCAGATAGGTCAACTTTGCTTATAGACACTTTTGACAACATTAAGGGCGCGGAAAACGCCATAACAGTGGCTAAAGAGCTTGAGAAGAACAGGTTTAAACTACGTGGCGTGAGAATTGACAGCGGAGATCTAGTGAGTATAAGCCAAACGGTTAGGAAAATGCTTGACGAAAATGGTTTTGGTTATGTGCAGATTTTTGCAAGCGGAGACCTCGACGAATACCGTATAGAGGAGCTTTTAAACAAAGGAGCGAAAATCGACGCGTTCGGTGTCGGAACCCGGCTGGGGACATCCGCAGACAGACCTTATGTGGACATAATCTACAAACTATGTGAAAAGGCGAATGAAAAGGGCGAGTTTCAGCCAATAATGAAGCTTAGCGAAAAGAAAGCCACCCTTCCAGGAAGAAAGCAAGTTTTTAGGTTTAAGGATGGGAAAGGGAACTTTGTCAAGGATGTTATTGCCTTGGAGGGGGAGGAAGTTGGCGGGGAGCCTCTGCTTGTTAAGGTTATGGAAAACGGCAAAATCGTATATAATTTGCCTTCGCTGGATGAGATAAGAAGAAAAGCCTTAGAAAATCTTGCGGCGCTTCCGGAAAAATATAGGATGCTTCGGGGCGCCGCCAAATACCCTGTTGAATTGAGTCCCAAACTTAAAAGGCTTATAAGGGAATTGAGAGAAAAGTTGAGGAAGATTGAAGGTGCTTTTTCTGGTTAGGCGGCGAGGTTTAAGACTATTATTAAAATGTTTATGAAGGCAACTTCCATTATGGCTGCAACAAAGAAAATGCCGTAGATGAAGGCTAAATCCCTTGTCTGCAGTGTTCTACTCAGCGTCTTTTTGATTGTGAGGTATATGCCGTATCCTTCAACCATGCCCACTGGCGTGCTTATAAGCAGTATTGTTGGAAGGGCTTCGAGGCTGATTTTGCCGTAAATAAGGGTTCCCCCTCTTAATATGCTTAGGAAGACGATGACAATGGTGAAGATTATGGCGAATGTCCGTGGATGTTCCAGCACTATATGCGAGTATTTCTCTCTTTTAAAAAAACCCGAAGTTACAAGGCTGACGTAGAAGGTCATACCGAGGAGAATGAGCGAAATCACAAGCACATTGTGCAAGAAAAGCATTCCAACGGCTAAGAGCCAGTTTTGGAGAACATCCCTCAAAAGGATGTTGAAAAATACGGTGTTTTCAAAGGATGAGAGAAATAAAAATGTGAGGAAGGCTAAGCCTAGTAGTATGGTGCGTTTTTTGCTGTCCGGCAATTGTTGAAGCCTCGCTTGTTAGAGCGTTGTGAAGAGCCATTTGATTATTATTCCCAATATGCCGAAGGCTAAGGCTAGGAGTATTAGAATTGCCACAAAGATTATTATTGCTAATATGCCGACTGCTATGGCGCCGAGCCATCCGGTTTCAAACAAGCGTTTGATTAAGATAAGCCAGACTAAGACGCCGAGGAGCAACGCGATTAAGCCGTAGGGTATGAAAATGGTGAATAGTGTGGATAAGACGGTTCCGAGAAGCGATATTATGAAGGCGTCTGATAAGAGTGCACGTTTTTTGCCTACGACGATTAATCCTGCCAGATAGAGGACAACAGCCAATATGAAGAGTTCGACGAAGAACCAAACCAAAGCGAAGATTAGGGTTAAGCCTTCCGGCAGTCCCCATCTACCGTTTTTAAGCAAAAAGAGATGTAGAATGTTTTGGATTAGCTGATTCTGCATCATTTGAACCACTCAGATGTTAGCAAAGTTGTATGTGGAAAATAAAAATTTATTCCCAACCTAGCCTTTATTCTGTCAATTCTTCAACTTCCTTCCTGCCTTTTTCCATTTCTTCAACTTGTTCCTTGTCTTCCTTTAAAAGCAGTGCTTGGAACTCGCCGACGTGGGTCTTTTCCTCTCTAGCCACTTCTAAAAGCACTTTTCTGATGTTTTCATTGTTTGTCGCTGCCGCCAGCTGCTCATAAAGGTTTACAGCGTCCAATTCAGCGATTATGGCTGCTCTTAATATTTCGCAGTCTAAGAGCTTCTTTTCAACCTTCTCAACTTTAACGGGAATCTGAGACAACATATTCGCATTCACCTCCTTAATCACGGTTTTGTCTTAGCCTTGCAATACGCTCCTAGCACACATTAAACTTTCGTGCACAAGCAAGAAAATGGTGGATTTCCACAATCCATTTTCATCTCCCCCATCCTCTATACGTTTCTGAGGATTCTGTCTCGTCAAAGGATGTTTAGAAAATTTAGCAGAGGATTTTAAAATGAAGATAGATAGGGTTGTGGATGGATAAAAATTTGTTGGAGTTAGCGGTGTTTGAGGCTTTTTCTATATTTCTTCCATTAGTGTTGTGAATAGGTCGTGGTGTTCCTCCTCGTCTTCCAAAATTTCCTCGAACAAGTGGGCTGTTGTTATGTCATTTTCTTTTCTGGCTTGGGCTATTATCCCCTTATACAAGTTTATGGCGTTCTCTTCATCTTTTATGTCGCGCTGTATCATTTCCTTAAGCGTTTTCCCAACAAAAATTTCCGTCGGCTTTGTTGTGGGTGTCCCGCCAAGATAGAACAGTCTTTCGGCAATAGCTTCAGCATGCTTCATCTCTGCTATGGCCACTTTTTCTAATTCACTTTGAACAGCGAAGCCTTTCACTCCGCCCCATTGGACGTGCTGCCACATGTATTGGATGGAGACTTGTAGCTCTCTTGCAATAGCGTCATTCAGCATTCCCAACAACTTTTTAGAAACCATACATTTCACCTCCCTTCAATTCTGTTCCAATATGTTTAAAAGTTTTGCCACATTACACGAAAATCAAAGAAACAGGGATTTTTAAAGGCTATCCGCCTGGCGCTCCATGGAAGGGAACATTTTTCCAGAGAATGTCCCACCAGTCTGCTTCTGTTATTGTTTCGCCTCTGACAATGATTTCTAAGACTTCCTTTAGCAGTTCGTGGTGTCTCTTCTCGTCAGCTAATATTGCGGTTAAAAGAAGTTTCACCTTTTTGTTTTCAACTGTTGGAAGCATGTCGCTTATCTTTTTGATTAATTCGGCTTCTATGCGTATGTGTTTTTCGACAAGGCTTTTCTGTTTGTCAAGGTGTTCCTGTGAAAGCGCCTGTTGGGTGGTGGTTAAAAGCCTTAAAGCAGCATCATACATTTCAGCATGTTTCAAGGAATCCAGCGAAATTCCCTTTAATACTCCTCTAACCGACGGGTTTCCAATGTCTTTTAAGGCTTCGTTAAGGGAATCCACAATCTCATTTTCTACTTTAATCTGTCTTTTTATAAAGTCTAAAAGCTCATTCTTCGATGGCATAACCCCTAATCTCCTATTAATATTTAGTTGATGAAATATTTAACAGGTTTTCAGCTATCTTTCGCCCAAGTTCTCTGCACTTTTCCAGTGCCGCTTGGTCTGGCGTATACTTCGCTAAAAGAGGCGGCGCCTCAACCTTCATCTCAAACTTGTTCTTCATTATTTCAAGAACCAACTTCGGCGCTTCACCGCTCCAACCATAGGACCCGAAGGCGGCGCCAATTTTCCCTTTTAAGTCAATGTTTTTGGTTGCAGCTTCTTCAAAGAGTGTTTTAATGTCAATAGTCATGTCATGGTGGTAGGTTGGCACGCCAACGATTATGGCGTCGTAGGCTTTCAGCATTTCCGGCGTTGCATGATAAGTCAGCTCCACTTCTACTCCTTGAACTGTTTTTGCGCCTTCAGCCACTGCCTGCGCCATTTTTTCAGTGTTTCCCGTTCTGCTATAATAAACTATTAGGATTTTGGGCATTTGATTCACCGCTTAACAAGTGCTTATTTTAGAGCCTCTTCTAGTCGCTTTTCAACTTCATCCCAGTTAACAATTTTCCAAAAAGCTTCAACGAATTTGCCTCTGTCGTTTTTGTAGTCTATGTAGTAGGCATGTTCAAAAACGTCCAACACCATTAGGATTCGAAACATTGGATAAACATTCATGTTATGCTTTTCAATCTGCATTATCATTGGGCGTCCCGTCTGCCTACAAAGCGTCAGCGCTGCCCAACCAGAACCTTCCACGCTTGAAGCCGCCTGCGAAAACTCCTTCTGGAAACGTTCAAAGCTTCTAAACTCCTTCGCAATGGTGTCGGCTAGCCCTCCACCGGGTTTTCCACCGCCTCGACTTGGCGGCGTTAAATTACCCCAAAACAACGAGTGAAGCAGATGTCCGCCTACATTCCATGAAAGCTCTTTCAAAGTGGATTTAATGTCTATTTCCGCGTTTTCTTTACGCGCCTTGTCCAACCTCTCTAATATAGCGTTTGCACCATTCACGTAAGCTTGATGATGCTTACTGTGGTGAATCCTCAATTGCTCTTCAGACATGTAAGGCTCCAAATCCTTATAGCCGTAAGACAGTTGAGGCAAAACATAAAACTTGACTTTTTCCACCGCATGCACCTCCTTCTTATTCCTCATTAACTCTTCTTTACAAACTGGTCTTTCGAGGCTCCGCAAACTGGGCAAACCCAGCTTTCGGGTAGAGCCTCAAAAGGTGTTCCGGGCTCTACGTCGTGTTCCGGATCTCCAACTTCCGGGTCGTAGATGTAACCGCAGATTAAGCATTCCCATTTTTCCAAGGCTAAATCTCCTACCTTTCTGTTTTCATGTTGTAGCTTACTTTGACTCCAGCTTTTTCGAAAAGCTTCCCCACGGGACAGTTTTCCACTGTCAACTTGAAAATTCTTTGAACGGTGTCTTCTGTTGCGTCTGTTCTAACGATGATGTTGAAAGCTGCTTCGGTTACTGTTCCAGCTTCATCAGATTTCAAGGCTTCAAGTTTAACCTCCAAGTCCTTGAGCGGAACCCGCATTTTCTTAGCCATTAAAGCAAAAATTGTGGCGAAGCATCCGGCATAACTCATAACGCCGAGTTCAAGGGCTGTTGGTCCCATGTCTGTTCCAAGCTCCGGTGGAAGGTCTAGGCATACGCTGTGGGCTCTTCCATTGTCAACGGCTATTCGCAAATCCTTAACAAGCTTGGCTGTAGAGCGAAGTTTCTGTGCCAAGATTTCACCTCCAAACTAGATGAAAAGCGTTATGGAAGCTTCTTCTTGCAAAGGAACCAGTCAACGCATTCATAGCCTTCTTGCAAGCGTTTTTCAGCATCGTCCTGCGTTGTTGGCGGTGGGACAATAACTGCGTCGCCGGGTCTCCAGTTGGCTGGTAGGGCTACTTTGTATTTGTCGGCTGTTTGTAAGGCGTCAATAAGCCTTAAAATTTCATCCATGTTTCTTCCAACGTTAAGCGGGTAATATATTATTGCTCTAAGCTTCATTTCGGGGTCTATTACAAAGATGCATCTTACAGCTGCGGTGGTGCTTTGTTTCGGGTGTATCATGCCGAACAAGTTTGCCACTTTCATGTCTAGGTCTGCTATAACTGGAAATGGTATTGTTACGCCGAACTTTTCCTTGATGGTTCTAACCCATGCAATATGCGAATAAACGCTGTCGATGCTTAATCCTATAAGCTGAACGTTTCGCTTCGCCAGTTCTGGGTTTATTTGGGCAAAAGCGACAAACTCTGTGGTGCAAACTGGCGTGAAATCTGCTGGATGGGAAAACAAGATAACCCATTTTCCCTTAAAGTCTGAAAGCCTAATCTTGCCGTGAGTGGTAACTGCCTCAAAATCTGGGACAACTTCACCGAGCCTTATTAACGGTTTTTCTTCAATTTCCTCCTCCATCTTTTCATTCCTCCTTAAAATTCTAACCGTAATCCTTTTATTCACCGATGCTTATATGCTTTTCGTACAAAATTCGGCTAAAACCGCATAAAAAGGTGCGAAAATGGTAAAAAAGATTGCGGAAACAGACGAACTTGACCACAAAATCCTAAAGTTTTTACAAGAAGACGGAAGGCTAACATTCACTGAAATAGCTCAAAAACTGCGACTAAGCGAGTCAACAATACGAAAGCGAGTCCAGAGCCTACAAGAAAGAGGCGTAATAAAAAAGTTCACTGTTGAAGTTGACCCTGCAAAAATTGGCTTAAACACTGTTGCAATAGTAGGCATAGACGTAGACCCGCCAAAACTTTTAGAGGCAGCCCAAAAACTCTGCGAATTCAGGGAAATCCGCTCAGTGGCAACATCAACAGGGGACCACATGATAATGACTGAAATATGGACCAAAGATGGCAGAGAACTGACAAAGCTGATATCTGAAAAAATAGGACCCATTGAAGGTGTGAAGAAGATTTGCCCAGCCATAATTTTGGAAAAGCTGAAAGGCTAAATATGGGAGGAAAATATTTGGCTGCCCACAGTCACCATCATCACGTTCATCACGTGGAAGAGTTTAAGCGAAAGTTCTGGATTTCGCTTATGCTTACGGTTCCGATTTTACTTCTTTCAGAAATGGTTCAGATGTGGCTTGGCTTAGAGTGGCTGAAAATCCCCTACCAAAAAGGAATATTATCCCTATTATCCATGGTTGTCTATTTTTACGGCGGATGGCCCTTCTTGAAAGGCTTATACCAAGAGTTAAAAGCAAAACAGCCCGGAATGATGACGCTTATTGGTATGGCTATATCTGTGGCTTTTTTCTACTCTATTGGAACAGTCTTCATAATAAGCGGAAAAGACTTCTTCTGGGAACTTGCAACCCTAATTGATGTTATGCTTTTGGGACACTGGATAGAAGCAAAAAGTGTTCTGGGGGCTTCCATGGCTTTGGAAGAACTTGTTCGAATCATGCCAACCGCCGCACATCTTGTTAAAAACGGCGAAATCATCGACATACCAGCTTCGCAACTGCATAAAGGCGATGTTGTTCTGGTGCGTCCAGGCGAGAAAATCCCCTCAGACGGTGTAGTAGTTGAGGGCGAATCTTTTGTTAATGAAGCTCTGTTGACAGGTGAGTCGAAACCGATAAACAAAAAATTTGAGGATAAGGTGGTGGGCGGCGCCATAAACGGCGAGGGTATCCTAAAAGTGCAGATAGAAAGAACAGGCGAAGAAACCTATTTGGCGCAGGTTATAAAGCTTGTTAGACAAGCTCAAGAAAGCCGTTCGCGGACACAGGACTTGGCGAACAAGGCTGCAGCCTTACTGTTTTATGTGGCTCTTACTGCTGGAATATTAGCTTTTACCGCATGGTTCTTTATCGCTGGCTCCGACGTTGCCCTTGAAAGATCGGTGACTGTTCTAGTTATTGCTTGTCCCCACGCCCTTGGTTTGGCAATTCCCCTTGTCGTGGCGCTTTCAACATCTATAACTGCAAAAAGCGGCATCCTAATAAGGGATAGACGAGCCTTTGAAATGGTTAAGGACGTAGACGCTGTTGTTTTTGACAAGACGGGAACACTGACGGTTGGCAAATTTGGTGTAAGCGACAATGTCGCCTTCATCCCAGAAAACCAGCTTTTACAATTAACAGCAGCTGTTGAACTCAATTCAGAGCACGTAATAGCCAAAGCCATAGTGGAACACGCGAAAAACAAGGGGTTAAAAATTCCTCCAGCCGCAGAGTTCAAGGCTTTGCCTGGCAGAGGCGCCTACGGAAAAGTTGGGGGAAAAGAAGTTTACATAGGAAGCATAAACCTTCTAGAAGAACTGAAAATCAGCGTAGACGACCCTAAAATAACGCGTCTTCAAGAGCAAGGCAAAACCGTGGTCTTCACAGTGGTGGACGGAAAACTTGCCGGCGCCTTCGCCTTAGCTGATGTGATAAGGGAAGAGTCCTACGAGGCTGTTAAAAAACTGAAAGAAAGAGGATTGAAAGTTTACATGCTTACCGGAGACTCTGAAGAGGTTGCCAAATGGGTTGCAAAAGAACTCGGCGTAAATGACTATTTTGCACGGGTTTTACCAGACAAAAAGGCGGAAAAAATAAGGCTTCTAAAAGAAGACGGCTATAGAGTTGCCATGGTTGGAGACGGCGTAAACGATGCGCCGGCACTGGTCACAGCAGACGTGGGCATAGCCATAGGCGCTGGAACAGACGTAGCCATAGAAAGCGCCGATATAATCCTAGTTAAAAACGACCCAAGAGACGTGGTGAAACTTATAGACATTTCCAGCAAAACCTACGCGAAAATGGCGCAAAACTTGTGGTGGGCAGCCGGCTACAATATAATAACAATACCATTGGCAGCGGGCATCCTCTCCGGATTCGGCGTAAACTTGCCACCAGCCGTCGGCGCAATAATAATGTCGTTAAGCACGGTTATAGTTGCCCTCAACAGTCAAACCTTAAGGAAATATGAACCTGAGGGGGTGAAAATTGTGGAGAAAAAGACTCTTGTTACGGATCCTGTTTGCGGAATGAAAATAGACCCAGATATGGCTTATAGCAAAATTGAGCATGAAGGTCGCGTTATTTATTTCTGTTCTAAAATGTGCGAGGAAGAGTTTAAGAAGAATCCAAAGAAATATGTGAAATAGCCTTGGGGAAAACCTTAACTTAAAATGTTTACTGCAACATATTATGCGCTGCTGGTGGACAGTTGGGTAGGCTAGCTGAGTTAAAGCTTGCAATGGGCACATCCATATTCCTAGTTGCCTTCATATTCGCTCTTTTCCTAACAGCCATCATGTTTATTATAAGACTCAGTTTCCTTTACGCTTTAATAGGCACCGCTTTATTCATACTTCTCGAATACCTTATTGGACCAGCCATTGTTAAAAGCTCAACGCGGCTACGTTATCTTGAAAAGGGAGAAAACCCTTGGCTTGAAGAAACTGTGAAAGAACTGGCGGATAAAATTGGCATACCTACGCCAAAATTGGCTATAGTGCCGGACAAAACGCCTAACGCCTTTGTTTTTGGCAGAACAGCAAACGATGCCACATTAGCAGTTCACGAAGGGCTTCTGGCAAACTTGAACAAGGATGAGATTAAAGGCGTTGTAGGCCACGAGTTAGGTCACATAAAACACAAAGACTACATTGTTATGACAGTGCTTTCAGCTTTGCCGCTTCTCGCCTATTTGATTGCGCGGGGAACATGGGAAGCTGGAAGGTGGGCCCCAACTTCTAAGAAAAAAGAGGAAGGCAGCATAAGGGCAGCTTTCTTCGCCATAGCAATAATCTCCTACATAGTCTACATTGTTTCCCTTTTATGCGTCATGGGACTTAGTAGGCTGCGGGAGCACTACGCGGATGCCTATTCAGCCTACGTGACAGGTTCGCCGAGGAGCCTACAAAGTGCCTTGGCAAAAATCACTTATGGGCTTTCACTTTCACCCAAACCGCCGTCAGGCACCCGCGCCTTCTACATTGGCGACCCAGCGATGGCTAAAATGGAAATTTCCTCAATTATGGCTAAGAAGACGGAATACGACTTGGACAAAGACGGCGTATTGGACGAAAGAGAGCTTGAGCTAGCCATGGAGAAAGAGGCGAAATCCACGTGGGCGAAAATAAACACGTGGTTTTCGACACATCCGCCAACATTTAAGCGGATACTGTTACTACGCGAAATAGAAGCGGAAATGGAGACGGGAAGGTTCACCAGCGACCGCATATACGCAAAAATCTAGCCCTTTAGGCATCTGGCAATATAATCTATAAAGACTTCAGTTTCATCATTGTCGTGGCTGAATTGGAAAATTCCGTCAGCCCAGTTCATGGCGAGTTCTAGAAGACTGCTGTCCAGTTCTCTTGCCATATAAACAATGACGCATTTTACGTTGGGCTTCCACTTTCTCAGCATAGCAAAAGAGGCTAAGGCTGTTTTAAGCCTTGAAGAGTCCAACTCTACTTTCGCGTCGAAAACAATTGCTGGGTCGATAAAACCGCCTATTTTAACTCCGATTGAAACGTCAAATTCTAAAGCATAATTTTTCCCACTGTTTTGCCAAACTAGACATTTTTCGCCCCAAAACAGTTCCATAGGCTTTCTTATGTGGATTTTTTCTTTTAGAAGGCGGTAAATGTACTCTTCGAAGGAGTAGGCGCGGAATTTTCCGAAAAACTGTGCAACACCGATTTCAGCTTTGTTCGCTTTTATAGTTTCATTAAATTCTAGGAAATCCTTTAACGCAAGGGTTCTCGTCCACTTTTCATATTGAGCTTTCAGTGTTTCTCCAATTTTTCGCTGCGATTTCTTTTTGCTTGTGAATAGCTCGTTTATGTAGTCTATTGGCTTTTTCATTCTCGTCAATGATGGTGTCTCCAAAAGCATTTTATCGCAAGCAAATTTATTACTTTCATGCTCTTAGTGAAGAGGGGTGTGGTTTAAAATTGAAGGTTAAGCTTCTAGGTTACACGGCTGACCCAGAGCTTTTATGCGGGGCTGCCGCCCTCACATCGTCAAGAAGCGGAAGTCCCTCAGAACTTTTTGAGGGCATAGACTTGGAAAAGGCTAGGCAAACGGTTAAGCGGGTTACGGGTTATGGGCACATGACAGTTGTTGAGCATGCATCCTTCACCTTCAGCCTTGAAGAAGTTTCAAGGGCTATGACCCATCAGCTTGTTCGACATCGCATAGCTTCTTACACGCAACAGAGCCAACGCTACGTTAAATATGACACGTTGAAAAGCTACGTGACTCCGCCAACTGTAACCGCTAATCCAGAAGCCCAAAAAATATTCGCCGAAACATTGGAGCATATATCAGAAGCCTACAACAGGCTTTTGGAAATGGGGATTCCAAAAGAAGATGCACGGTATATTCTTCCAAACGCAGCGAAAACCAACATAGTTGTAACCATGAACGCCCGTGAACTCCGCCACTTCTTCAACCTACGATGTTGCGCACGTGCCCAATGGGAGATAAGAGAAGTCGCCATGGAAATGCTCAAACAAGTGAAGAAGGTTGCGCCTTCACTTTTTGAAAACGCTGGACCCACATGCGTTGAACTTGGCTACTGCCCAGAAGGAAAAATGAAGCCGCCAGAATGCAACATCGAAGAGATAAAGAAACAATTCAAAAGTCTATAAAAGTTGAAGGCTTGGAAACTTTTAAAGCGGTTTGGATGTCTAGATTTAAGGCATATGCCATTACAACGAAATACTGGCGCCCCGGAGAAAACTACCTAAAGGAAATAATCAAAAGTGTTGAAGGGAAAATTTCAGATGGCGACTTTGTGGTTATATCCGAAAAGGCTATTGCGACTGCTCTTGGCAACATCGTTGACGAAGGCAAGGTTCAACCCAGCCTAAACGCAAAAATCATCGCTAAATGGTGGATGCCAATAGTTTGGGGCTATGTTTTAGGGCTCATCTGTCATTTGCGGCAAAGGCTTTTACGGCAACTTCGCAGTTATCCGTTGGAAATGGGAAGCCGCCACAAACAAGTAGCCCTTCAGTATGCGGGCTTGCTGCAAGCCCTAATGTTTGGCTCTGAGGGTGGAATCGATGGAAGCAACCTACCATACTCTTACGTGTGTTTACCCCTAAGAGACGCCCAAGCCACAGCTGAGAAGATATGTAGAAAAATATTCGAAGAGCTTGGAAAGAAAGTCTACGTAATGATTGTTGACACTGATAAAACCTATTCCCTAAAAGTTTTCCATTTCACACCCCGCCCAAAACCATTTAAGGGCATACACTGTTTTGGCGGTTTTATGGCTTATGTAGTCGGGCGTATGCTAAAGCTGAAAAGAAGAGCGACGCCGATAGCTGTGACTGGATGCCAAATTTCAGTCGAACAAGCCTTAACAATCGCTGAGCTTGCAAACCGCGCCAGAGGCTTCGGCGCTGGCAGAACCGTCTGGGAAATGGCCGAACGATTTAGGGTTGGCTTGGCTGAAGTAAGCTGGGAAATGCTAGAAACAATAAAACACAAACCAATAGTTATAGTACACGCGGCTTCTTCCACAAACCATAAACCACAAGAACGCTAACAAACAAAACAATCTTGTTTTCTCTCAGTCATCGTTAACAGAATACTTAAGAGAACTTTTAATTTCCTTCAATGGAATTTTCGCCCTACACAGAGTTGCGGGTTCAAATCCCTTCCCAGCGTCATTTTAACCAGTTAGGACTAATTTCTAGACTATTTTGGACAAAGAACCTTGATTTATGCGTTGAACGTTGTGGTTCTGATGAGACAGAATCGTGGGAGACATAGAAACGTTTAATTGTTTTGTAAACAGTATTGTTTACGGTGATCTGTTGACTCAGGTTCAGCTTAGACTACCTGAAAAGATGCTTGAGGAAATAGACAAGTGGGTAGCAGAGGGAAGATTCAAAAGCCGCAGCGACGCCATAAAAACAATAATCGCCTTCTATGAGGAACGGGAAAAGACACGCGAATTTTTCAAGATGCTGACAAAACGCAGCGAGGAAGCAAAGAAACATCCAGAGTCCCTCATCCCACTTGAGGAATTGTAGTGACATTTACTGTACTTTTGCATCCAAAAGCTGCCAGAGAACTAGAAAAGATTGAGGATACGATAAAAGCTAGAATAGTGGAAAGATTAAGGGATTTAAAGGATAATCCTGAAAGAGTTGGAAAACTTCTGAAGCATTCAAACTTCTGGAGCATTAGAGTAGGAGATTACCGTGTAATCTATGAAATTGACAGAACCAAGAAACAAGTCATCGTTCTTTTCATCGGGCATAGAAAGAAAGTTTATGACGATTTTTCAAAATTGTTCTAGATTATGAATGTTTTGTCTATAAAAATTCGAACTCCCACAAGTCATCTATGAAAATAGTATTTTTGCTGGTAAATTAGTGCTGAAATCCCCTCCCCAGCACTTTCTGATAATTAAGTAAATAGATTTTTAGAACCTAACAGATGCGAATTAGATCTTCGTGTTTATAGCATTATAGCATTAAACTTTCGTAAAGTAGAAATTAAAGTAGACCAAAAATATGTTAAAGTTAGTTATGGAATACTGAAGACAACAATTCCTGCTGCCGAAATAGTTTCTTGCACAATAGCAAGAACAAGGTTACCTTTGTATGGAGGCGTGGGGTTAAGACTTGGACAAGATGACTTGCCCGGCTTTTACTGCCGGTAATGCAGTCAAAATAGTCACCAAAGCTGGAAAAACTTTTATGACGCCCACGAATAAACCGGCAGAGCTCTCAAAGGTCATTAATAGTCTTTGCAAAAGCTTGAAAACTGATGCGTTAAATGCTTAACCGGCTTCAACTCTCGTTGTCCACCGCCCAAGCTCACTAACGCCACAAAATTCCGAGAATTTAAACTGAGAACTAAACCCAACCCCAACGAGCTACGTTCTGTTAGTCGCTGTTATTGGAAGCAAGCAGACTTGAATTCATGAAAATTCTAGAGGGGGTATCCATTTTAGCGGTTTTCAACTTCCTAAAATTGACCGTTTTGTTGGCAGAAAATCTATAGAGGGGAGGTGTTATTGGCGGTTTCTTAAGCCAAAATATGGAGAAGAACGGTGTTTCTGTGATTGTTTGCCAAGCACTATCATATGGGGAAAAGAAAATAAAGAGCAAATGATAAAACCAGCAAAAGAGCAGCCGTTAGTCCATACCGCTGAAAAGGTGAATGGTGTTGGAAGCTTCTATAAGGCAGCTTGACGCCTTTTTCAATCCGAAATCTGTAACAGTTGTAGGCGCTACTAAAAAGATAAACAAGGCTGGGCATGTCATCTTCAAAAATTTTGTGGAAAACAAGAGGAGAGGCGTTTTTAAGGGTGAGATTTACCCCGTTAACCCTCATGAAGACTACATTTTGGGTTTCCAATGTTATCCAAAACTGACGAAGATTCCTGGAGAACTTGAACTTGTGGTTATTGTTGTTCCAGCTAAGACTGTTCCAGAAATAATGAAGGATGCAGCAACCAAAAACGCCAAAGCTGTTGTCATAATAAGTTCTGGCTTCGGCGAAATTGGGAATCATGAGTTGGAAAGAGAAGTTGTAGAAATTGCTAAAAAAGCTGAAATAAGAGTTCTTGGACCCAACTGCCTCGGAGTCTACGACTCAAGAACAGGCGTAGACATGCTGTTCCTACCTGAAACAAAAATCCTCACCACCGGAGAAGAAGTTGTTGCAACACCTAGACCAATGATGGGAAACATGGCTATAGTGACTCAAAGCGGAGCCTTCGGCGCAGCCGCCCTCGATTATTTGGCTGGCAGACAAATGGGCGTCAGCAAGTTTGTAAGCTTCGGAAATAAAAGCGACGTTGATGAGGCTGAAATGCTTCATTACTTGCTCTACGACAAAGAAACCAAAGTCATACTGTTATATGTCGAAGACGTGAAAAACGGAAGAGCCTTCATTGAAGCGGCCTCAAAAGTTACAAGGAAAAAACCAGTCATAGCCATTAAAGCCGGCAAAACAGAAGCAGGAGCAAAAGCCGCAGCATCCCACACCGGCGCCATAGCCGGAGCTGACGAGATATATGCGGCTGCCTTTAAACAAACTGGAATTTTAAGAGTAAGAGACATGGAAGAGTTCTTCGACGCTGCAAAAGCCTTGGTGATGCAGCCACCTGCCGCTGGAAAAAACGTGGCGATAATTACCGATGCTGGCGGTCCCGGAATAATGGCTGCAGACGAGTGTGAGTTGCAGGGAATGGTTGTTAAACGATTTTCTGAAAAAACCCTTGAAAAATTTGAAAGGCTAAAAGAGGAGGGAAAGCTTCCAAAGTTTGCGACAAATATTAACCCAGTGGACGTGACGGGTTCCGCCACTTCCGAAATGTTCGAGTACGCGGCAGAACTTGTCTTCCAAGACCCCGAGATTCACGGCGTAATACTGCTTGGACTGCACCACACGCCAGCACTGCAAGAAGACTACATCGACAGAGTGGCACGGGTTGCCAGCAAATACAACAAACCTATTGTAACGTGCGACATCGGAGAAACCGAAATGGCACTGCATATACGCTCCAGATTTGATAAGCTTGGAATACCCGCATATCCATCTCCAGAAGACGCTGCAAGAGCTATGGGTGCCCTTGTAAAGTATGGGTTATACCTAAAAAAGAAAGGTTTCTTCGAGGAGTATATGCGAAATTTCCTTAAAGAAAAACAGAAACAGCCTATTCAAACACTATTGTAATTTCCACTTTGTCTCCGTCTTTAAGCTTTAGCCTTTCCCTCAGATTTATGGGCGCGATAACCTCCAGAACGTTTTCGGGATAACCTTCAACCTCTGGGATTACAATGGCGCCTTCTAAACAGTCCATAATATAGGCTTTAAAACATTTTCCACGGCAGTATCCGGATTTCGGCACAATTTCAATAGGTTTCCCTTTTTCCAACAGTTTTCTAAACCCCATGTATTTTTCAGTTAATCTTATGTTTAAGGTTCCAGGGTGAGGGATAAATCCAAGTTTATCTTTTATTTGACTTTTTACCCATGGAAGTCCAGCGAATTTTGCGCCTTCCCCTGTTCCTGAAAAAACATTTCCTTCTACATGGATTAGTTTGGTTTGTTTTCCCATTTTGGAGTTAACCACGTTACACAGAACAGAGGCTTTTAGGTTTGTTTTTGTTCTTTCAGCCAGTTTGCAACTTTTCTGAACATGGGGTTTGAAGACATATCGATAACTGGAACTATTATTTTTTCTCTTGTTTCGATTAGTGGCTGGTATTTTGGCATAAGTGAGTATCCAGCAAATGTCCAGTAAACCCGTTTGTTTTCAACAAGCGCCTTAGCCGCAGTTTCAGTTGATGCTGGGAGCGGAAAGTAAAGAAAGACAACGCCTTCAGCCCAATATAAGCCTGCAGTTTTTCCGCCGGCAATAATTGATGCGAACCTTGCAATGTCTTCTGGAGTTGCGAAAAAGTTGCGCTCCATGATGACTATTTCTTTAAAGGGCTCAAATTTAACGTCCACTGCACCTTCATCCATAATCCTTCACCTTCTAATAGTTTGTCGAAGTTCCCTTTTAACCTTGCCGCAAACTAGAAAAGGTTATAGAGAACCAGTCATAAACCCTTTCACCAATCAGCGAAAAGAGGGAGCAATCCATTGACTGAAATCCGTGTGGCAATAGTTGGTGTAGGCAACTCGGCATGCGCCCTAATTCAAGGAGTGGAATACTACAAAAACGCAAGAGAAAACGAAACTGTTTCGGGACTTATGCATGTGAATTTTGGTGGATACCACGTAAAAAACATAAGGTTTGTCGCCGCTTTTGACGTTGACCAGAACAAGATTGGAAAAGACTTGGCTGAAGCCATATTCACAAAGCCAAACTGCTGCGCCAAATTCGCTGAAGTGCCAAAAACAGGCGTAAAAGTTTTGCCCGGACCAATTCTCGACGGAGTGGCTAAACACATGAGGGAACCCTTCAACGTTTACGACGAGAGTAAAGTTAAACCCGCAGAAGTTGCAAATACATTGAAAGAGTCTGGAGCAGAAATCCTCGTGAATTATCTGCCCGTTGGAAGCCATAATGCTACACGCTTTTATGCTCAAGCAGCTTTGGATGCTGGATGCGCCTTCATAAATTGCATTCCGGAGTTTATAGCTTCAGACAACACATGGAGTCGTAAATTTGAGGAGAAGGGGCTTCCAGTGGCCGGAGACGACGTTAAAAGCCAGCTTGGAGCCACTATACTGCATAGAAACCTTGTAAGGCTTTGTGTTGACAGAGGGGTAATCGTCGACGAAACTTACCAGCTGAACCTAGGCGGAGATACAGACTTCTTAAACATGACTGTTGAAGAACGCTTAAAAACAAAGCGTATAAGCAAAACAGAAGCCGTTAAAAGCATTGTGCCCTACGACTTGCCCACACGGATAGGTCCTTCAGACTATGTATCCTTCCTTGGAAACAAGAAAATATGTTACATTTGGCTTAAGGGAAGAAAGTTCGGCGACAGACCATTAACAATAACCGTTAAACTTGAAGTTGAGGATTCCCCCAACAGTGCCGGAGTGGTAATCGATGTCATAAGAGCCGTAAAACTAGCCCTAGACCGTAAAATAACCGGACCCCTAATAAGCATATCATCCTACGCCTTCAAACATCCGCCAATACAAGTCCCAGACCCGGTGGCGAAAGAATGGGTTGAAGACTACATAAAAGGCAAAAGAGAACGCTAACCGCTATAAGAATTACAAACCCAATCTTCTAATTGTGCGTTTTATGGTTTTTCCGAAGGTTTGGAATAGGTAAAATCCAACGGCAAAGGCTATAGCAATGGTGATTATTCCTTCAACGGATAAGACATTCTCCAGCGTTATATATTTAATGATGAATAAGAATCCAGCTAATGCGAAAAAGATTGCTTGCGTATATCCTTCAACTTTGTCGGCTTTCGTTTCAGTCATACTGAAGGAACCTTTAACATGGTATTTTTCGCTTTTTCTGCCTATTGGATAAAGCCAATACACACCTCGGACAGTAAAGGAATCAGCTATAAGATGACTCATGAAACCAACAATAATGCCGGATGCTAATATCAAGCTCCAAAAAAGCAGATAAGCTACAACTGCAAGAATGCACATAACCCAAACATTATGCAAAAGCTTTCTATGGACACCACCAAAACGCCAAGACTTCTCCATTCTCCAATCAATAATCGGGAAGAAAAGCTGCAAAACCACATAATAAAACAAAGCCAAAATCTAAATCCAAAAAATAATAGAAAAGAGTACCGACAAACAAACCAAAGGCTGTGTGCGTTATGAGCTTCACTTAAAATCCCCTTTCTCACAGAGAGAAGTATTTTGCACATGAGTAAGCGAATTTAATGTTGATAAAACATTGTGAACAGCGGATATCCATCTTAAATAGGCGTTTAGGGCAGCCCGCAAAGCCACAGTATCCTTGGCTTCAACAGTCAAAACTAGAAACAAACCTTCAATCTTCAAGTGCGCTTTGGAGCGGGTTGTGGACGATTTGGCGGTTTCCGGCATCAAAGCTCTATACACTATTTCTAAGCTCTTTTTCGATGGCAGTTTCAAACGCAAAACTGCATTAGCCTTCATAGGTTAAATCCCAAATCAAATGCGAAACACTCATTCTTGGACCTATCTCCACTATTTCAGGGAATATCTTAAAGGTGATGGTTAAGCCTTCTGAGGGTTCCGCTTTAATCTGCATTAAAGCATCATACCTCCCTCGCGCTTCTTCAAAAGAAACAAGCGGAATGTTAAAAAATTTTGAAAGCGCTTCTTCCAGTTTCTCAACTTCCATAGAAGGGTTTGGGCAAACCTCAATTGCTACAGATTTTATCCTTCTCCCCTTCTTCATAATTTTGGGAAACTCTCTTCGAAGCTTCACATTCCTCAAATATATTAATGGCGGGATAGGCTGTAAACCTTCAGCGCTTAACTCGTACATTTCTATTTTTCCAGGTCCGCCCTTCCATCGGTTGATAATCATTACTTTTTCAGTGTTTAGTTCTACGGCTTTTTCTGCTAAGCCTTCTAGGCTTAGTTTCCCACGGTTTATCCTCAAAATATTTGGGATTGTATGGGAAAGGCCTCTGCAGAATGTTCTAATGCCTTTGGTTGGTCTTCGTGAAGTGGTTAAAAGTATCAATTTTTCATCCTATTCTTCTTCCGCTGGAGCAGCCGAGGCTTCAACCTCTTCTATCGGCGCGCCTTTTGCTACACGTTTAGCTACAATTCCAAGCTTTGTTGCTGGGGTGTAGGCTCCGCCTGTGAATGTGAAGCCGCATTTGCTGCATTTCCAGACGCCGACGCTTACCCTTTTAACTCTTAAGAGACCGCACTGGGGACATTTATGCTTCCTTTTCATTTCAGTCATTATCTTCACATAACGCTTTCTAACGGTGGATCCGTAGCGGGGTCCCAACCCTCTTGTTGGACCAACTTTTTTAGTTCTTTTCCCCATTCTTTCCCCATCCTAGCTTTTTCCTTATTTCTTCAGCTTTTTCTTTGGCGATTTGAGCTGCCTCGAAAACTTGTTTTGGCGTGAAATATCCGCTTCCGCCCTTTTGAATTGCACATATGTTTCCGTCATCATCCGTTGTTATTGTTAGTCGGGCATCCATTATTTGTTCTTCTTCAAGCCATGGGTCTACAACAAGCTTGTCATTTATCTTTGCAAAAGTAACCGCTATAGGGTGTTTTCGCACTGGAAGCGCCGAGTAGCCGGGTTTGATTTTGATTTCTCCTTCTTCAATTTCATAGTTGGGCATTTTTGTGTTGAGCAACGCAGCCAAAGCAGCCAAAGCAGAAGCGTCTATTAGGTTTCCATCATGGTTAAGCACATAGATGTCCACAAATATCACAAAAACTTTCTTGCCCGGGGTTATGCAAAGCTTTTCTGTGCTTATAGCTTTTGACTCCCTTACCCCTCTGTCGACAACCCTTGCCAATTCTATTGAGTTTTCATCTGGCGGTCCAGGCTCAAAGGTTGGCGATGCCAGAGGAACAAGTTCAGCGTTGACTGTTAAGACTCCTTCATTGGGCGTGTCGGGGAAAGGTTCTCCAGTTTCGATTTTCACTCCAGCCATGACCTCTGTTTTTCCAAGGAGAACCCTTGCCGAACCTTCTGCCCTTTCAATGATCCCCTGTTCAACTTTTATTTCGCGGTAGTCATGTAAGCCTCTGCCATCCAGTCTTTTTCCCTTGGCGATTAACTGTGCTATTTGCTTCTGTTTTACGCGAACAATTATCGACGACATTACTCTTCAACCTCCTTAACGCTGACATATTTTGCTCTTAACGCTTCCTTTTGAAGCGTGTAAATTTTCTTGCATCCTTCAATGGCAAGGTTCACAGCTTTCTCAAACTCTTCATGGGTTAGGATTCCATCCATCTGTAGCAGTGTTATAACGCCAAGATTTGGCATGAAGGCTACTGGGACGTCGGCGGAGCCGACCTTATCCTCAATATCCATCAAATCCAGAACTATCATATCTTCAATTTTTCCAGCTGAACACGCCACCACCAAATCTCGCATTGGTATGCCAGCGTCAGCCAAGGCCAATGAAGCAGCCGTTATGCTTGTGCACCTTGTGCTTCCATCAGCCTGCAAAACTTCGACGAAGACATCTATAGCCGTGCGCGGGTAATACTCAACAAAGATGGCTGGTTCAACGGCTTCCCTAATAACCTTCGAAAGCTCTATCTCCCTTCTTGAAGGAGCTGGAGATTTCCGTTCTTGAACAGAAAACGGTGCCATGTGGTAGCGGCACCTTAAAACCATTCGGTCTGGAAGAGCCATATGTTTAGGATGCAATTCTCTTGGGCCGTAAACAGCTGCTAAAATTTTGTTCTTCCCCTGTTCAATGTAGGCTGAGCCATCGGCGTTTGAAAGTGCGCCTACCTCGATTTTTATTGGTCTAAGCTCGTCTGATTTTCTTCCATCAAGTCTTAAACCTTTTTTATCAATTAATTTTTCAGTTTTTTGACTCATTCTTAATTACCTCCCTTTTTCCTTCTCTTTTTTAATTAGCTGTGATATGCGGTCTGTTAACCCTGTTGTGTGGGATTCCTCCTCAATCTTGTGGATTGCCATCATAGCGAGCTCCTCATCCTCTATGCTTTTGCCCGTGATTAGTATGACTCCGTTGTGTCCAAGGATTATGTGGCATTCAGTTTCTTGCTTTATCATGGATATCATTGAGCCTTTTTTCCCTATTACTCTGGGAATCTTCGTTGGGGTTACCCTCACTATTTGTCCGCGAGTTATTTTTCCCAGTCCAGGTTCGTTTACGCTTAACTGAGGGTTGTGGGTTCTGTCATAGGAAACTATTTTCGCCACCACTAAGTCTCCAACGTCGAGAACTTCTGTTAAATCGTTTTTCTGCGGTTTAAACGGTCTGCTAAGCACGTCTGATGCTTTTAAAAGTGCTAGATATGGCGAGTTTATGTCAACGGTCCATCCGCTGAATCCAACTTCCACCACGGTTCCTATGACTGTGTCTCCCACTCTTGGGATATAGAAGGCTCTTAAGGCAACAACGCTTACCTTCTTATCCTCATAATCCACAAGCCCTATTCTCGTAGCGTAAACCCTACTATCCTCTTTGTAAGTGTTTTCTCCAGCCACATAATCGCCTTCAGCCAGCAAATCTCCGGGAGTTACAAGCTGTCTTCTTTCAAAAAATGTAGGCATAAAATCACATCCAAACCATAAATCTTAATATCATGATATTATTTTTGCTTCTGCGTTTCCCTTCGTCACTTCTCCAACTTTTTCAAGGAAAGGCCCATAAAGACCAGCAGGCATTTCTAAAATTCCATGCCATGAGCCGTCTGCCCGCCATTCTTCGCGCTTTATGGTTCCCATGGCTTTAATTGTTCCGTAGGCTCTAGCAGCGTATTCTGCTGGTATGTGAACGCTGACCGCCACCTGTTCCATTTTTAGGGGAAGAATCTGCCGCAGAAGCTTGATTATTTCCCTTGCCTGTTCTTCAGTTGCTTTAAACGGGTCTATTGAATAGTGGATTTGTTCCATAGCTTGTTCTATACGCAGTGGCGGGTGGGGAAGGTTTGTCCTCGGGTCTACACACTGCCTTGATATAAAGGCTATTATTTGCCTTCGCTTATCTTCAATCATTTTTCTACGCTGCTCTGTTGTCAGTTGCAGTGTTCCCTTTTTCAGTATTGTGTCTGCAACTTTAAGGGGGTCTGTGGTTCCGAAGGCTTTGCGAATGGCTTCCTCTGAGACTTTAGTTCCTTTGTTTGCGTCTGAAAATATTGTTTCAGTCACCAGCACTTCTGTTATTGAGGATGTTTTTCCCATGCGGTAGTCTAGCGCCTTCTCAGGCTTTACAAGAACTTCGAAATGCTCATTACCCTTTGTGATGCGGGCAACAGTATACTTATCGCTCATCTCGGTTTCACTTGCCTGCTCCCAACTTCTTTACATACCCCTCGATTTTCTCGTCGCTGAGCATCTCCATTTTCTTTGTTGCAATTGGAATGACCGCTACCTTTATCCTCGGCGGAAGCTGTCTAGCTTCAAGGGCTTTCACTAGGCATTTTACTGCAAGCTTTGCTGTGTCTTCGAGATTCATGTCCTCGCGGTATTCTTCCTTCAAAATATTCATCACTGTTTCCTTTCCAGCGCCCACGGCTATAGCCTTATGTCCCCTATAGGTTCCGCTGGGATGGGTGGCGAAGAGACGGCATCCAGTTTTGTCCACCCCCCCAAATATCAGTGAAACTCCGAAGGGTCTGACGCCTGCATGCTGAGTGTAAAGCTGCTGTATATCGCATATTCGCTTGGTCACAACTTCAACGTCTATGGGCTCGTCATAAGTCAATCTATTACTCTGCGCGTAAATTCGAGCTTGATCTATCAAAACCCTCGCATCTGAGCTTAAACCCACTATGGCTGCACCTATGTGATCGTCAATTCTGAAAATCTTCCAAGAAGATTCAGACTCTTCAAGAAGCTCAACTGTTTCTTCAGCTCCTAAAACCACTCCTTCTGGACATTTTATCCCCAAAATTGTTGCTCCCCTATTAACTAGCTCCATGGCGTATTCAACTTGAAACAGCCTCCCGTCTGGTGAGAAAACGGTTATGGCACGGTCATATGCTCCCGGAGCTGCAAACACAGACATCCAACATCAACCTCGCATTAACTAAACACTTGCTGAACACACATATACCAACTTAACTAAAAACCTTTTCCCACAAAATGTATGTTTAGAGAGAATCAGCTAAACTGGTATAGGCCTTTTTGTGCAAGTTCTGTAGGCTAATACCGCCGAGGCTAGAATTATTGTCCATATGGTTACAATTGCTGTTGCTGTAGCGTTTACATTAGAAGTTTTAGCCTTTACTGGGGCAAATGTTAGGAATGTTGCGCAAAAGAGGAATATTCCAACGGTTGAAGCTGCGAAAAAGTCAATGAAGCGGGAGTGTTGAAAGGCTGGAGAGCTGTTAGGAAAGCCTTTCGGTAATGCAGCCTTAAAAAGGACTGTAGCTAAAGCCATTATTGAGAGCATTATTGTTAGCTGTGGGATTGTGGGTTTGGGAATTGCACCGCTAAGCTGGAAAAGCAGAACCATTAAGCAGTTGACAGCTAGGGCTGTCGCCCACCCCTTCTTAGACAATCGGTGATTCCAGTCTCTTGGCGCGATTCTGTTGGCAAAATAGAAGGTAACTATTGACTGCAAGTTTCCCCACCACACAACAACCACGAAAAGCAGACTTGTCCAGTCAACATCCAAAAATGATGGCTGTAGCAGTGCGCTTCCGGAAACGAGAAACTGATATGCTGTGCCGAAAAAGAAGGCCGCCATCAATAAATGGTAGTCTTTAAGCCTATACTTGGCTATTAAGTCTTCAAGCATTGTATAAAGGGAAAAGTAAACAGCGAAAAGCACGAAAGGAAGCAAGGGCTGAACGGCTAGGTTGTTAACTCCCCTCATGGAATACTCAAAGAGCATGTTAAATGCTGTTGCCGCCGAAACAGTTTTCCATGAACGATTCATGAGGGCTCCTCCGCCTTTTAAAACGGTCTGTTGGGTATGGTGATAACTCTTTATAGTGCCATTTGCCAATTAAAGGTTGGTGACGAGCATTGGGTTATTTCGCTGTCTGGAAAGTTCTGGAGGAAATGATTACCGATTTCCGTAAAAGAGGCACAACAGTTCCAGCTAACATTGTTAGCGATTTAAAAAGTGCTAAAACCCTAATAAATGTTTTGAAGGCTGACCCTTCACGTCTTGAAACAAGCCAAAAAATTGAGGAATATCTTAACAATGTTGAGTCTTATCTGATTTCTGAAGGCCAAAGATTTGGAGAAAAATACGTTGAGGATTGGCTTAAAAGACTTGAGGATGCAAGTAGAAGGGTTTTTGAAGAGGAAGAGAGTGCGTCTAGGTTTGTTCCCGGGCTTCCAAGGGGGCAGCGTTGGGTTCGTGTTAAGCCTTCCGGAGAAATGCCCGTGGAAGCGTTAAAAGCTTTAGCCAACGAATTGAGCCTTTCATTTAATGTGCAAAAGAATGGATATTTGCTTGTTTACGGTGAAGATGAACGTGTTAAGGATTTTGTCAAGAAAATGGCTACAAAATATGGATTGAAGGCTGAGAAATAGCGTTTTAGAGTGCATAATGGTTAAAACTTGCCAATGTAACACTTTTATAGAGAAATCGTACAGAATTGAGTTCAAAAGACTGCCGACGGTTTCATGTGGGGTGAGGGCGCGGTTTAATGCCCTATATCAAAAAAATAGAGCTTAAAGGTTTCAAATCCTTCGGACCGCAAATAGTTAAAGTTCTTCTTGACAAGGGTTTTACAGCCATAACTGGTCCAAACGGTAGTGGGAAAACAAACATTGTCGACGCAGTTTTATTTGCCCTAGGCGAATTGAGCGCAAGGAGGCTTCGAGCGGAAAACGCTGCTAAACTCATTTTCCACGGCTCCGAGAAGGCTGGGCTGGAAAAATCCAAAATGGCTAAAGTCATTATACAACTTGACAATACTGATGGACGCATACCCGTGGACACAGCAACCGTTACGATTTCCCGTGAGGTTTACAGAAACGGTCAAAGCGTGTATAGGCTTAATGGAAGAAGAATCTCAAGAACCCACATAATGGAAATCCTTTCTATGGCAGGCATAAGCTCAACAAGCCAAAACATAATTTTACAAGGCACCATAACCCGCTTGGCAGACATCTCCCCAATGGAAAGGAGAAAAATAATTGAGGATTTGGTTGGAATCGCCCAATACGACGCTGAAAAAGCGGAAGCCGAAGAAAAGCTTCGAGTTGCAGAAATCTCAATACGCACCGCCACGGGCAGAATAGACGAAGTTCAAAGGCGAGTTGAAGACCTAGAAAAAGAGCGCAACGAACTCTTGCGATATAACTTCCTTCGAAATGAGATAAAGAAATTTGAAGCCGTTAAACTTTCCCATGACATTGCAAAAATACAGGAGAAAATCCAACGGGACTCCGTTCAAGCTGAGAAAATTAAAAGCAGACTTGAAAAGATAAGAGCCCTTCGTGAACATCATAGACTGAAGCGTAGAGAAATAGAAGGCGAATGGCGAAAACTAAGCTCAGAAATAGTTGAGGAAGGCGGCTCGCAAGTTTTAAGGGTTCAAATGAAAATAGGCGAGCTCAAATCAAAGCTTACCGAGTTGACGACAAAAATAAGCTCTGGAAAGACAAGCCTTGAAGGGCTTAAGAAAATCAGAGAGAACAACCTTCAACAATACCAGTCCATCAGAAATGAAATCCACGAGAACCGTCTGAAAATCCGACGCTTGAGAAGAGAATACGAACGGATTATGAGCGAGATTAACACTAAACAAGCGGAACATGACACGCTTGCGCAAGAAGCCGTGCAACTCTGGGAGAACCTAGGTGAAAATAGTAAAAAAATAAGGGAAATAGAACTGCAACTCGATAAAGACTACAAAAGACTCGCATTTTTAAGGTCTGAACAAGCAAAAAGCCAAACAGCCATCAAAATCCGTGAAAGAAGACTTAGAGACTTAAACGAGCGCAAAGAAAGGTTCGCGGCAACCCTCGGCGAACTTGGAAAATCCCTAACAGAACTCGAAAAAGTTCAGAGGGAGCAGAAAACTCAACTTAAAAATTTGGAGCATATGCTTGAAAGGAGAATAGCTCAAAAAGAAGCCATAGAAAGGGAAATAGCCGAAGCTGGAAAAATAGCGGATTCAGCTCGAGAGGCGGTTGTAGAGTTTGTCACGCAAAGGGAGCTTGCAGAAACAGTTGCCGCTGAAGAAAAAGCCCTAAGAAGCATAGAAGAGCTCGGCAATTTAGGTGTAATTCCAGGCGTATATGGAAGATTACGCAACCTAATAAAAATCGATAAGGCTTACCAGCAAGCCATCGAAGTTGCTGCTGGCGGATGGTTAGACGCCTTAGTCGTGAAGGATTTTGATGCTGCCTTCGCTTGCACTGAAACATTGCGGAGAATGAAACTTGGAAGGATAAAGATAATACCCCTAGAAGGAGTTTCAAACGCAAAACCCGTTAGAGTTCCAGACGGCAGAGGAGTCAGTGGGGCTGCCTTTTCCTTCATAAAATACGCGAAACAATACGAACCAGCAGTTTACTTTGTTTTCGGCGACACTCTGGTGGTTCAAGAAGATAAGACAGCTTTCGCTTTATCCAGCGAAGGCTACCGCACGGTCACGGTTAACGGCGACCTCTACGAACCTGGAGGTGCATTGGAAAGCGGCTATTATCGTGCTCCAATAGATTTTTCCGCCATAATACCTAGCGAAGCAGCCATAAAAAGCCTAGATGAAGCGGTCACAGCCTTACAGCAGCACCTTTCGAGAAGAGAAGGCGACATAGCCTCCATAGAAGAGGAAATAGACAGAACCCGTGTTGAGGTTGCACGTTTATCAGAAGCTATAACAATGCTTGACAGGGAAATTGCCAGAGTTAGAAGAAGTGTGAAAAGAACAAAATCGAACGTTAGAAGGATAGATGCCAACATTAAACGAATTGAAAACGAAATTGAAGCTGAAAAAGCGAAAATTTGGACTTTTAAGGCTGAAAAAAACGCTATTCAGAAAGAGATACGTAAACTTCAAAACGATTTGGCTGCTTTAAGGCGAAAGGTGGATCCAGCCAACATCCAAGAGATGGAGGCTAAAAGGGAAAAAATATCTGAAGAGATAAACACTTTGAGGCAGAAGCTTGGCACTGTACAAACAGAAATTTCCACGCTTCAGTCACAGTTTGACAATGTTTTGATAACGGGTTACAAGAACGCCAAAATCCAATTGTCAAAGGTGGAACAGCAGCTTAGAAATGTTGAAAGCGAAGTAGAAGTTGCACTGGAGGAGAGGGAAAAGCTAAAGCAAGAGTTAACGGAGCTGGAAAAAAGCCGTGTTGAACTCTCGAGAACGGTTTTATCCGCCAAAGAGGAAGCGCAAAAGTTTACCACACAGATAGACGAGATAGACAAGGTGCTCCGCAAACTTGACGCTGAATACGAGGAAACTGACCGCTTATTAAATCAACATCAGCTGAACATTCAAACTTCTCTAATCCAGCTTGAACAGTGGCAAAACCAGCTGAAACAGTTCGGCTACGAAAAACCGCTAGAAGTCACCGCCAAAGAGGTTGAAGAAGCCGAGGCATCTTTAAGGATGCTTAGGTTTGAGTTTGAAAGGATAGAAGCCGTAAACCAGCTTGCACTATCCCATTATGCTGAACAAATCTCCCGATACAAAGAGCTTTCCCTCCGAATGAACGAACTTGAAAGGGAGAAACAAGCAATTCTGAAGTTTATGGAAGAAATTGAAAGCAAAAAGCGCAAAGTCTTCATGGAAGCCTTCGAAAAAATTAACCAAAACTTAAAAAATTACTTTGCTAAACTCACCGGAGGCGGAGTAGCCGCTTTAGTTTTGGAGAATTTTGAGGAACCTTTCTCCGGGGGCATAGACATGCTTGTCCAGTTCCCTCACAAACCTTCAATAGTTGTCAGCGGAGCCAGCGGCGGCGAGCGCTCTGTAGCTGCTGTCGCCTTTCTATTCGCCATAAAAGAGTTCACGCCTGCCGCCTTCTACATCATGGATGAAGTAGACGCGCATTTGGATGCCTTCCACGTTTCGAAACTCGCTGACCTTCTCTTGGAAGAATCAGAGAAAGCCCAATTCGTTGTTATCACATTAAAGCCTGAAATGGTTAACAAGGCTCAAAAGGTTTATGGAGTTTACGAACGCAACGGAGTTTCCAACGTTATTTCAGCCAAGTTCTTAGAGGTGCCTAGCTAAATGGCTGCAACGGCTAAAAAACCCTTTTACCTTCGCCCACCTTGGAATATTCTCTTTGAGTTCCACAAGCTGGAAAAACTCACACCTTGGAACATTAACATTGCTTATCTGCTTACAACCTTTTTAGAGGAGATGGAGAAGACTGGGCAGATAGATTTTAGAGCTTCAGGCGTAGCCTTAGACTCCTCAGCCCTCATATATTTAATGAAGTCTAAGTTGTTGCTAAAACTCGAGGAGCCGCCACCGCCACCTAAACCTCTGCAAGATTTTCTGCCGCCTCCGCTTTTTCTTCCTTTAAGGCATGAGTTAACATCAACCACCATACGCCATTTACTTGAGGTTCTAGATGATGTTCTGAAAGGAGAAGCGCTTCACCGAACAGAAAAAGCTCCAGCGGAACCTATTCTCCCAACGCCTTCGGAGGTTCTCCCGCAAATCGACTACTACTTAATGGAAATTGAACTTCAGATGGATAGGCTTTACAAGTCTCTCACTGAAATGGTCAAAGGCGCTGGAATAATCCAGTTTTCAACTTTAATTAAGGGAATAGCTCGGCTGGAAGCCATCCGCACCTTTATTCTCTTGCTTTTTCTGGCTCAAGAAGAGAGGGTTAGTTTGTGGCAGGATGAGGAGACAGAGGAAATCTACATAACAGTTGGAGGATTTGACACTGCAAGAAATGGAAAACTCACCCCATGATTCTAGTGGGCCTTCACAAAGTAGACAAGAGAAAACCACAAACGAACTTGCCTTAGTTGAGGCTGCATTATATGTTGCTGGTCGCCCCTTAACCCTTTCAGAAATATGCTCGGTTTTGAAAACGCGGTCTAAAAATAAGACGAAAAGGCTTGTGAAGATGCTTTCACAAGAATATGCCAGCAGAAACACAGCCCTAGAAATTCTAGAGCTAAAAGATGAAAGATACGTTCTCCAGCTGAAAGCCGACTTCACACCCCACGTCAGAAAGCTTGTTAAAAGACCCCTTCTCTCTGTTGGTCCACTGAAAACCTTGTCTTACATCGCCCTTAGACAACCAGTCTCCCAGAAGAGGGTTGTTGAAGTGCGGGGACGCCATGCTTATGGGCATATTAAACTGCTTAAGGAAATGGGGCTGGTTGCTTCGGAGAGAAAGGGGCGTTCGGCGATTTTGAGGACTACAGATTACTTTGCAGACTATTTCGGCTTAAGCCATGACATTTCAATTATGAAGAAAGAGTTGAAGAGAATTTTGGAGAGGGATAAAGCGCTAAAAGAAGCCGACGAAGGCTAGGTTACAACCCCATGTAGCAACGGATAGGTTTATATGTCAAACTAAGGTGATAGTGAACAAGCCTAACATGCAGCTGTAAGAGGAATTAAAATGTCTGTTTGGCACGGCGACCTGCATAAAAGAAAACCTTCAGGAGGCAAAAAACGAGCATACAGAGGAAAGCGAAAATTCGAACAAGGCTCGTTTCCAGTTGAAACCGCCCTCGGTGAGCCCAAAAGAAAAATTGAGCGGGGAAGAGGCGGCAACATCAAGGTTAAAGTTTTAAGCGAAAAATACGCTTGCGTAACAGACTTGGAAACAGGGAAAACTGAGAAAGCCGAAATTCTCCGAGTCGCCAAAAACCCAGCAAATGTTGACTACGACAGAAGAGGCGTGATAACAAAAGGTGCAATCATAGAAACTTCCATAGGCTTGGCGCGTGTAACATCCCGCCCTGGCCAAAACGGAGTAATAAACGCCGTTTTAATAAGGGAAGAAGAGGCAAGCTAAGATTTACTCGTAGCGGTGGTGCTGCGGATTTTCTGAAGTTGTTTGGCAATTTTTTTGATAACCTGGTTTTTCGTTTCCTTTTTGGCTACTAAGAGCATGCCAGTTTTCAGCCAAGGTGTTTTTGGATAGCTGGCTTCTGGAACCAACTCATGTTCCAAACCGAGTTTTTCAACGGCTTCCTTTAACTCTGAAATTTTCGGCAACGGTACAGCCAAACTTTTCGGTATCTTTCTCCCCTCCCCTCTAGTTTTTGTCGAGTCAAAGTATGTGGGCCACAAAATTACTTTGTCTTGTTTTCGCATTTCCATGTCCTCTCCTATCTATTTGTGAGCATAGTAAGCTACAAGTTTTCCGTTAATGCCGTCTATCCTCACGAAGCCAAACCTCTCAAACTGCACTATATCGTTAGGCTTTAAATCTCTACTAGCCTTTTCGGCTATACCCTCGGCTATGGTGGCGTTTGGCATTATAACTTGGCATGGTACATCCGCTCCAATTGGCACCCAGTGAATCAGCGGAGCCTCAACTTTCCTAGCATCTTCATAGGGCTCACTTAGGAAGGAAGCCTCAATAGAATATGCTTCAACCTTATCAACCCTAATGTTAAATAGCTCCATTAAACGCACAATTTTCCCCACAGCTAAAGCCTTTAAATCCATTTTTGAAACCCATAAAAGGACTGTGCCATCCTTTTCTGTAGGCTTTATAACGTATTCTCTGAAACCTCTTTCGGGATGTTCTGGATGCAGCCGAAGCCTCGCCGTAAAGGCTTTCAGTATTCCTCGCACCGAGAGTTGGATGGGGTTTTGCACGAAAAAGTATCGGTTTACTTTTGGGTCTAGGATTTTGCGGTTGTATGCGTAGAGATTTTCCCAACTTAAAACCACATCTGAAGTTTTTGGGCCCACATCAACTATCAGCTTTTTAATGGCTGCTGGAGTTATCCCCCGCTTTCTCAAAGCTGCAAAAGTCGCCAGCCTTGGGTCATCCCAACCCATGTAAAAGCCTTCCCTAACTCCTTGAACAATTTTAGACTTGCTCAGATATGCGCCCTTAATTTTGAGTCTACCATAATGTATTGCTTCGGGATATCGCCAACCTAAATGCTGGTACATATATTCTTGGCGAACCATGTTTGTTAAATGCTCTTTTCCCCGAATTATGTGGGTTACACCCATCAAATGGTCGTCTAATCCGCATGCAAAATTATACAGTGGCCAAACATGGTATTTGCTTCCAACCCGCGGGTGGGGAAATTTTTCAGCGTCTATGACGCGGAGGGCTGGCCAGTCCCTCACTGCTGGGTTTGGATGTGCTAAATCTGTTTTTATGCGTACTACGGCTTCGCCTTCCTTGTATCCGCCCATAATCATGCGGTGCCATCTTTCAAGATGTTCTTCTGGCGGCAAGTTGCGGCACTGGCATGGTTTTTTGGCCAGTATTTTTTCTCTGAAGTTTTGAGGTTGACATGTGCAGACATAGGCATTGCCCTTTTTAAGCAGTTTTTCCGCGTATTCATAGTATATGGGGATTCTGTCGCTTTGAATGTACTCCTCATCGGGTTTACACTCAAGCCATGCCAAGTCTTCTCTTATGCGGTCATAAAATTCCAAAACAGGCTTTTTCAGTTTTGGGTCTGTATCCTCAAAACGTAGAATGAACTTTCCATTGTAAATGTGGGCGTATTCGTGGCAAAGCACTATGGCTCTTGCTGAGCCCAGATGTAAAACGCAGTCTGGGTTAGGCGAAAATCGAGTGACAATTTGCGGATAATTGCCAGCGTTGGGCAACGGTGGAAGCCTCTTCTCCTCTTCAACTTTCTCCCTTGCAAGGGCTTCCGGCCAATTTTCCTCCACGATACGTTTCTGCTCACTTACTGAGAGATTGTTAACTTCCTCGACCACTTTTTTTACAAGGACTGTTATTTCCTTCACCTTTGTTCGCAGTTCTGGTTTTTCAGCTAAAACCTTCCCAACAACTGGTCCGGTCTGGGCTTTTCCCTCATGTCTAATAGCGTTTAACAATGCGAATTTTCGAATCAACTCTTTTATTGTTTTTTCAAGTTCCGCCAATGTTTGGGCGCTCGCTTAGATTTTTCTTTCAATAAGAAATCGGGCGAAGACGTTTAACTTTTCCTTTGCCTCTGATTCTGGCAGAAGCTTTTCCACATTTTTCCAGCTTTCCTCCAAGATTTTTCTTGCAAAGTTTTTGGCATAATCGATTGAGCCATATTTTTGCATTATTGCTATGGCTTCGTCTCTAAGCTTCTGGTCGGAGGTGTGCATTTTAAGAATTTCAATAAGTCTTCTCTTATCTTGGGCTTTTGAAACTTTTAAGGTGTGAATCACCATTAGTGTGCGTTTACCCTCTGTTATGTCCTGTCCCCGTCCGCCTTTTTTCTCTGCAAACTCTTCACCTGTCAAATCTAGGACGTCGTCTTGGATTTGGAAGGCTACCCCTATGCTTTCCGCAAAGTGTCCAAGCTTTTCAACAAGCTCGTCATCTGCATCTGCCAGCACAGCAGCGATTTTTGCAGCCATCCTTGCCAAGGTTCCGGTTTTGTAGGCGCACATCTGCAAATATTCCTTTTCACCTATCTGGTCGGCGTTGGCTAAGCCTTTGTGCCATGCTATGTCCATGGCTTGTCCTAGGCTTAGGCTTATCATTTCCTGCACATAGATTTCGTATACTTTTGCAAGTTTTTCAGTGCCAATTTTTTGGCGGTTTTCCATCAATGGTAAGAGAGGCAAATAATACATGGTGTTTCCGGCGTTTACTGCCACGTCTAAACCGTAGATTTTGTAGGTGCATGGTTTTCCTCTTCTGAGTTCCGAGGCGTCTTCTATGTCGTCTATCATTAAAGTTCCGTTGTGAACCACCTCTGGGATTATGGCATAGTCTACATATTCTTCAGGGTTTTTCCCTAAGGCTTCGCATATCAGCAGAAAGAGGGTGGGACGCCAACGTTTCCCCCCTCTGTCTAGGAACTCCCATATGGGTTCAGCTACAGCCTTGTTTATGGCTTCAATGTTGTAGGCATATTTTGGCGGGTTAACTTTGAAGATGAGGGCTTTTTTGGAGAAAATTCTCGGGATATACTTCTCAATGGCTTTGTCTATGAGGGGTGCTTTTTCTTCCAGCAGCCTTTCGATGTCCAAGTTCAAGTTCCGCTCCTTCTCGCGTAGGCTTCTATGTCGAACCCTCTTAACTTAAGCCATTCAGCAGTTTTTCCAGTTATCACTAGAGGCGCTTTCTGTAATTGTTGTGGGTTTTCCGCTCCAACCAAAAACATGGTGTTTCTCAGCTCTTCAATTAATAACTGTAACATTTTTCTTGTTTTTTTAACGCCTTCAACTGCCGCTTGCAAAACTGGCTGTGCTAGGCTTGCAAGACTTGCCCCCAAAGCTATAGCTTTAGCTACGTCTAATCCACTGCGCACCCCGCCTGAAGCTATGACTGGAATGTTTACAGTTTGCGCGACTTCAACTATGCTTATTGCTGTTGGTATTCCCCAGTCCCAGAACACATCGCCTAATCTACGGTGATAAATATTTCTTCCGTCTTTTGCACGGAAATACTCCACTGCAGCGAAGCTTGTACCGCCAGCACCACTTACGTCTATACCCATTACGCCTACAGCCTCAAGTTTTCTAGCTTCTTCTGCAGCTATTCCCGCGCCAGTCTCCTTTACAATAACTGGCTTATCCAGTTCTTTGGCAACTTCACCTATTTTTTCAAGAACTCCTTTGAAGCTTGTTTCGCCTTCTGGCTGGACAGCCTCTTGAAGCGGATTTAAGTGTACTGCAAGAGCGTCTGCATCAATCATTTCCACAGCCTTCTTTGCCTCTTTTACATTGTACCCGCGGGCAAGCTGAACTCCGCCAATATTCGCCACTAAAAAGGCTGTAGGAGCTTTTTTCCTAACTATTGCGAAGGTTTTTTCAAGCCTTTTATCCTCCAGTGCAGCTCTCTGGCTTCCAACACCCATTCCAAGTCCAAATTCTTCAACCACTGTTGCTATTGTAGCGTTGATTTTTCTTGCTTCACGAGTTCCACCAGTTATGGCGCTTACCATTATTGGCGCAGCAAACCTATGATTAAAAACAATTGTAGACAAGTCTATTTTCTCTCTGTCCACCTCTGGTAACGCTTTGTGGATGAAGTGAACATCTTCAAGTCCCGTTGTGTTTTTTCTTGCTTGAACATTGTAGGTTGTAGCTATGCGGATGTGGTCTGCTTTCCGTTTTTTTGTTTTTTCAGCCAATTTTACTATTCCTTCTCTATTAATGTGCCCTTCACTTTTTCACCTTTAAGGGCTTTGTAAATATATTTTGGCTTTGTCGCATTAACAATTAAAACAGGGATTCCATGCTCTAGGGCGGGTATAAGCTCAGCTATTTTGTTGAACATGCCGCCAGTCACATCACACACGTTTGACCCGCCCAAACGTCCATGAACTTTTTTAAGCTCCTTCAAAGTTAAATGTTCAAACATTTTCGCTTTTTCCTCCGTCTTCGGGTCTGCGTCATAAAGTCCGTCAACATCCACGCCTATCAAAATCTTTTCCACGTTGAATCGCACTGCAAGAAACGAGACAAGCTGGTCTCCAGACAAAATTGTAAAGCCTAATTCTGCGTCGAAGACGGCGTCTCCGTAGAGAACTGGGATGAACCCCATTTTCATAAGCTGTTTAAGGGGTGTGTCTTCAAAACATGCTATTCTCCCCTTCTGAGTCATTGTGCATGATGAAGGCGTGATGCTTACAGCTGGAATTCCACGCCATATCAAAGCATCCATAAAAAGCCCGTTCAACACCGTCATAACATGGTGGGTTTCTGCAAAACCTATTATTTGATTCTCTTCCTTGAACCCTTCTTTTATTGCGTGCTTTTGGGCTATGGGGTGTCCGAAGCTTCCTCCACCGTGTACTATTATTAGGTTTCGCGGGTTTGCGTCGCGGATTTCGTCGGCTATACGGCTTATAGCATCCATGCGAACTCCGAGTTCTTGACTTTTGTCCGTTATAACCGAGCCGCCTATTTTCAATACTGTTGGTCTAGCTTGGCTCAATTCTAACCCCCTCATCCGTTTTTCGAGCTATGAACGCATTTCCTCCAGCCCTTTGAACAGCCTCCAAAACCTTTTCAAGTCTATCTGTGTTTGCAATGGCTATCATGCACCCGCCTCCACCCGCTCCAGTTAACTTTACACCTAATGCTCCAGCCTTGCGGGCGGCGTTTATAAGCCACTCCAATGATTCATCTGAAACTCCCAAACCATAGAGCAGTGCATGGTTTATGGTCATTAATTCTCCGAGGGTTTCCAAGTCGCCTCCCTTTAGTGCTTCTACGGCTCTTAGAACTATTTCGCGGGCTGTATGCATCATGGACTCAATAATTTGCGGGTATTTATCTCTTAAACTGCGTACTTTGGCAACTTGAACGCGTGTTGACCTTTCAACGCCTGTGTTGCCGATGACGAGCGGAATATCCATTTTAACATCTATGGGCTTAAATCCTGTATCCATTTGAAATAGTAATGTTCCTCCAAAAGTTGATATGGCTGGGTCAACCCCCGACGGTGTGCCGTGCATAATTTTTTCAGCCTCAAAAGCTATACGAAAAACATTCTCCCTAGACATTTTGACGTTTAAGAGGGCGCCGACGGCTGCTGCCACCGCCGAGGCTACTGCTGCCGAAGAACCAAGTCCAGCGGCAACAGGGACTGTTGAGTTAACTTCGATGTTTAAACCAACCTTTTCTTTGGCCATCTCTAAGACTTTTTCCACGGCGCACTTTAAGGGTTCAAGCTTTATTCTTGCCTCTTTTGGGTTTCCCTCTTCAACCTTGAAGTTGCCGTTATCAAAAAAACCTGCGAGGTTAAGGTTTTGTGAACGGAGGAATAGCCTCTTGTCTTCGCGTATTTCTGCTTTTGCATAGGCTCTTTTGTCTATGGCTAGGACAATGGCGGGTTCGCCGTAAACGACGAAGTGTTCTCCGAAAAGTATGACTTTTGCGGGAGCTGAGGCAACTACCCCCATTCCAAACCACTATTTTGTGAATTGCACGGCGGCATACCCAACCACGGCTGAGTAGTCGCCAATAACATCTCCACTGGTCTTGTAACATAATAATTTTGCCTCTTTCGCCCCCAACTCTTTAGCAGCCATGATGAGGGCGACTATGGGACCGTAACCGCAAGCGGTAATTCGATGCTCTTCGATAATCGAATAAAATTTCGCTTCATCCATCGCTTCGACAGCTTGAAGCGCCAATCTATCCTTTTTCTCCGCGCTTTTCTGGGGCTCATAATGAGTCATATCCGAAGAAGCTATTATCACAGCGTTTTTCCCAGCCGAAGCCTTAGCCACAGCCCGTCCAACTTCCATTGCAGAATGCAAATCCTGCATCAAGAAGCATATTGGCACAATCTTAAACTTGGAGCCGAAAAGATATTGCAGAAAAGGAAGCTGAACCTCAATTGAATGCTCATGTAGGTGAGCGGAGTCGTCCACGTCAACAATACGTGATTCTTTAACGATTCTGTTGGCTGTTTCACCATCAACCTCAACATCGCCCAATGGCATGCGCCAAAAACCCTCATTCATAACAGCTAAAGCACTACCATAACCTGTGTGGTTCGGCCCAAAAAGAATTACAACATCAGGCTTACCGTCCAAAGCCAAACTGTAATAGGCGTGTGCCGCCACAGGACCAGAATACATGTAGCCAGCGTGGGGACAAATCAACCCCACTATGCGCCTAGCTCCAACCTCGGCAACTTTTGGGATTTTTCCCGGTCCAAGGCAGTGGAGAAAACACTCTTCAATTTGCCTCTTTAAGGATTCAGCTGTTCCAGCGTAGAAGGCTCCAGCTTGACTTGGATGCCGAATCTTTGCCATCTACGCTAGCCTTCCTCCTCTTCCTTGGAAATTTTAGCCTCAAAATCCTCGATTGTTAGCGGCAAATCCTTTTCTGGCGGCAGTTCACCCCTTTCCCTAAGGACTTGCCTTGCCAGAAGCCAGTAAATGACGGCTAGGGCTCTTCTCCCCTTGTTGTTGGTTGGGATTACTAGGTCAACCCCAGAAAAGTCATTGTCCGTGCTGCATAAGGCTATTACTGGGACTCCTACTGAGGCGGCTTCTTTGATGGCTTGGGAATCTGCCCTAGGGTCGGAAACTATCAAAACGTTTGGTTCGATACGGTTTGGATATAGGGGATTTGACAATAGTCCTGGAATGAAGCGTCCCACTATTGGGGTTGCGCCAATTGATTCGCAGAATTTTCTAACCGGCTCATGAGCGTATAATCTCGCTGCAGCAGCGGCTATCCGTGAAGGCTCAAACCTCGCTAGGAATTTGGCTGCCACCCGTATGCGTTCATCTGTCTTTTTAACGTCCAAGACGAAGAGGCCGTCTGGTCTAACGCGGTATATGAACTGTTCCATATCCTTCGTCTTCATTCTTGTTCCAATATGTATCCCAGCGGAAAGCATGGTGTCCCGTGGAAGCAAAAGCTCTTCTTCAACACTTACGCTTGTTTCTTCTTCAAACTTCTCTTTTTTAGCTTCTTCCTTATCCGCCAAACTTTTCTCTCCCCCTTTTAAAGAATTTGAATTTCAGCCATTTTAGCTCTGTCCCCTAGAAACTCTTCCACCCTTATCAACTCATTTATTTTAGCTATTCGTGCCCCTTCCACTACTCCTGTCTTTATAATTGGGCATTTGAAGGCTACGGCTAAATGGGCTATGTGCCAATCACAAGTGTCTCCTGAACGATGAGAAATCACTGGAACATATCCAGCTCTTTTAGCTGCCTCAATAGTTTCTAAAGCGTCGGTTAACGTGCCCACTTGATTCACCTTTATTATGATGGCATTTGCTGCATGTATTTCCACCCCATGAGCTAGTCTCTCATGGTTTGTGGCGAAGAGGTCGTCTCCGCAGATGAGGCAATTTTTCGCTTTTTTGGTTAGTTCCGCAAAGCTTTCGTAGTCTTCCTCATGGAATGGGTCTTCCACGTATGCTAAATGATATTTTTCAACAAGTTGCAGAATAAACTCTAATTGTTCTCCAGAATCTCGCCCCTTCCCATCCCTCTGGTACACGTATCTTTTACTCTTGTGGTTCCAGAGGGTGGATGCTGCAACATCAACGCCTGGACTGCAGTTAAAATTGACCTCATTGCTCACTTTTTCACATGCATCAGCCAAAATTTCCAACGCCTCAAGGTTTGTAATGTTCGCAGTCCATGCGCCTTCATCGCTTCTTCCATTATTGAACAACTTATCCTTTTTCTTTAGAATTTCCCAAACCTTTTTATGAATTTTAACGTTTGCCGCTGCAGCCTCTAAAAAAGATTCCGCCCCATATGGTAGAACAAGAAACTCTTGTATGTCCGGAGACTTGCCGCTTGTATGTCTTCCGCCGCTGATGACGTTTCCCAACGGATATGGAAGCTCATGGGCTGCATACCCGCCTAAATACTGAAATAGAGGTAAGCCGTAAGAGTTTGCCGTCGCCTCAGCGTTTGCTAGGGAAATTGTGAAGGCTGTGTTTCCCCCTATTATTCTAAAATCTTTTGTGTTGTCTATTTCATGAAGTGTTTTGTCTATTTCTTCTTGGAAGTCGGCGTTTAATCCCACAAGCTCCGGGGCTATAAGCTCTTCAACCTTCTTTACTGCTTCGTCCACTCCGCCCTTTGGATAGTAAACCACTTCGGCTTTTCCGCGGCTTTCTCCAGCCGGAGCTGAGGCTCTTCCAAAACCTGAGGCTGTGATGACATCAACTTCTATTGTTTCTTCCCCGCGGCTGTTGAAAACTTTTCTTGCGATTATATCTTCAATAACAGTGGACATTTTGCTTTCTCCATATTTTATTGCTGGTAATAGTAGCTTCTAGCTTCTCTTCTTTTTTCCGCTTCCTCATAAAAGCGTAAAACTTCATCGATAATCTCAACGTGTGAAAGGAGCATACGTCTGCAACAGTACTTCTTTATTCCTAAACTGTCCAATACATCGCCAGGGTCTTCTCCAGTTTTCACTCTCCTTGCAAACTCCTCCCACTTATCACCAATCAATTTGCCACACGTAAAACATCTTACAGGTATGATCATACCCTTTAATCCTCCTTATCTGTAGCTTTTCTGGTCTCGCGCCCTTGCACCGGGGCCTCCAAACTTTTTGGGCTCTTTTCTCCGCGGGTCTCCAACAATCATTGTTCTGTCGTATTCGGTGAAAGCTGTGCGCAACTGTGTGCTCTTCGTCCATTTGAGCAAGGCGTTTGCAATTGCCATTCTCGCTGCTTCCGCCTGTCCCATGTAGCCTCCTCCCCAAACTTTGATGTCTATGTCTAATTGTTTCCAAACTTCGTCTCCAGCCTGTATGAGAGGCTCCATTATTTTTTGGCGGGCAACTTCTGGTTCATAAATCTCTAATGGCGTCATGTTAATTCTTATTCTGCCCATTCCGGGTTTGACTACAGCCTTTGCCACAGCCGTTTTCCTTTTTCCACTTACAACTAAAACCTTTTTCGCAGGCATAATCATTCACTGCTCCAGCCTATTTCTTTTGCAAACTCGCCAAGCGTGAAGTAGGGGCATGTTAGCCTTTTAGCCTGTGCCTCTTCTATGGTTTCCATCTCCACATTTTTAAGCTCCTCCGGTAAACCGATAAAAACCTTAAGCCTTTTATAGGCTTGTTTGCCCTTCGGCTGCTTATAAGGGAGCATGCCTCTAACAGTTCTCCTCAATATTCTATCCGGTCTTCTATAGTGAAAGGGACCTTTTCCAGGATGCCCAACTTCCAAGAACTTTTTTGCTTCGGTCACCTTGCTTTTTCTTTTACCTGAAATCACGGCTTTTTCAGCGTTTATAACCACTATTTTTTCGCCTTTTAACAAACGTTTGGCGATTATGCTTGACATTCTCCCGAGGATGAGGCCTTCTGCGTTTATGACGGTAAATCCTTCCTTTTCCATGTGTTTTTCACCCTATGATTTTGATGTTTGAGCCTTTCGGATTTTTCTTAGCAAGCTCGAATATGGATAGGCATTTCCCCTTTGCCTTCTTTATTTTTTCTTTGGCTGTTTCTGAAAAGGCGAAGGCTGCAACGGTTATTGGATGGTCTAATTCGCCGGCGCCTAAAACTTTTCCTGGAACAGTTACAATTTCGTTTTTCTTTGTGTTTCTGTTGAGGCGGCTTATGTTTACTGCTATACGCTTTCTTTTAGAACTTGATAGGCGCTCGGCTACGGCTTTCCATATTTCCGCCTCGTGTTCTCGGCTTTGCTTTCTTAAGAAGCGAATAAGCTCTATTAGTTCAGGGTTTGTCATTCTAGTTTTTTTCATGTTTTTCGCACCTTGATTTGCGATGCGAGTTCTTTAAGTTGTTTTTCCAAAATCTTTACAGCTTCTTCCATAATTCTTTCTGGGGGAAGCACTCCAGTGGATTCCAAACTGAATATGAAGGCGTTTTCCTCCCACCCAACTTCTATGGCTGAGGGCTCTTTTGGACAAGCATCCATGCAGTCTTGGCATAGAGTACATGCCGGCAAATCACGAATTTCTATTTTGCCTTCAGATTTTTCCAAAACTTTTCTTGGGCAGATTTCCACACATTTTCCACAAGCATCACAGTTCTTGCTGTCTATTTTTATCTGAGGCAGATACTTGTATGTGCATGTTGAGACCGGCTGCCACTTAGCGTGGTTTTTGCCTTTTCCAAGCCTTGCGTAGGCTTCAAGCCTCAACTTTTGTCCCTTCACAAGTTTAGTTATGGGGACTTTGTCGCTGACGGGAACTATGTTTGGATTTTCCGAAACAAGCTCGCCAGAATAGACCGTTACTGTTCCCTCTTTTGCCTCTCGGTCTAATGTAAGCGTAACCCTGCAAAGGTTGCATCCAAACTCACTTTTACATGAGCATTCTTCTGGAAGATTATAACCGTCAAGGTCTGTTTTTAATGGTATTAGCCCAAGTCTATGGGCTACAATTTCGTCTTGAAGCACGGAAGAATTCTCAATGATTACAACATCATCTATCGCCATGCATGGAACTTCTGCCAAAGCATTCCTTCTTAAAGCATTCACAAACGGGGTGTCAACTCCTTTAATGAGCAAACGCATGTTTTTATCGCCTTTTTCCAACACTTTAATTTCCACTTGCTAACTCTCCATAACGGTGCAATTGTCCGTAGTGCCGTTGAATAGAATATTGGTGGTTTATATAAATTTGGCGTTTTCAGAGCCTAAAACTCGTTTACCATGTTTGTAAATTGTTAGCCATCTAAATCTTAAATGAATTTAGACTCTTCTTCCCCTTCTGCCGCCTGGTCTTCGGGTGCCGTCGTGGGGGATAGGCGTAACCTCTTCTATTCTGCCTATGCGGAAACCAGCCCTTGCAAGGGCTCTTATGGCTGCTTGGGCTCCTGGTCCCGGTGTTCTAGGTCCTGAGCCCCCGGGGGCTCTTACTTTTATATGTATGGCTGTTATCCCTTTGTCTTTGGCGATTTCTGCCGCTGCTGAGGCTGCGCGCATGGCTGCGTATGGCGATGATTCCATTCTGTCGGCTTTTACAAACATTCCGCCTGATGTTCTGGCTATGGTTTCGGCGCCTGAAAGGTCTGTTATGTGGACTATGGTGTTGTTGTAAGAGCTGTAAATGTGGACTACACCCCATTTTTCAGGTTTTTTTGCTGTGGCTGTGCCTATGCCTACGCTGCTGCTCATTTTCATTTTTCTCCTCTAGCCCTTTCTTCTGTTTTCCCAGCTGTTGCGGTGGCTGCGACTGCTATCGTTTGGCGTATTGGGTGGTTTGGGTTTGCAAGGGGGCTGTCTGGAGTGTAAGCTATTTGCTCTTCCTCTTCTCTTGTAACCAGATAGCTTGGCACTGTTACGCGTTGTTTTCCTATGGCGATGTGACCATGGGTTATGAGTTGTCTTGCTTGATGGACTGATTTGGCTAGTCCTTTTCTGAAGACGATTGTTTGGAGTCTTCTTTCGAGGATATCCTCAACTGTTAGGTCTAAAACGTCGTCTAAAACTGCTGTTTCATGTATTATGCCTAACTTCTTTAAGCGGGATAGGAGTTCTTCCTCCATTTTTCTCCTTTCTTCGGGCGGTTTGCCTATTAGGGAACGGGCTATGCCTCTAAACTTTGAAAGCATGGTTTTATGACGCCACAGTTCACGTTTGTTTCTTAACCCATACTGACCTAAAAGTTTGAGTTCTTCTTGCAGTATGTCTGTTCGCCATGGAAACCGTGGTGTTTCATACTTCTTTTTCTGTTTTTTGGGGTCGCCCATTGCTAGCCGCCGCCTCCAGGTTTTGCAATTGCCTTCTTCTTGACTCCGAGGGCTTTACCTTTCCTCCCAGTTGTTCTTGTCCTTTGTCCCCTAACCTTTAATCCATAGGCGTGTCTGTATCCCCGCCAAGATTTCAGCTCTTTCATTTTTTCAATGTCCATTTTTGTTTTAAGGATGAGGTCTGCACTTATCAAGTGTGTGTCCTTTCCTGTTTCCAAATCCTTTTGCCTGTTTAGAAGCCATGGTGGCAAACCATATTTCGTAGGCTCTTTTATTATCTCTTCTATCTTTTCAACTTCTGCTTCTGTTAGGAATCCCGCTCTTATGTTTGGGTCTACTCCTGCCTTTTTTAATACGGCGTTGGCTAGATTTAGGCTTATGCCCTTGATTTTTCTGAGGGCGTAGGGTGCCTTTAGAGTGCCGTCTACATCTGTGTCTGTTATTCTTAGTATATGGCGGAATTCTCTTGACATTTAAAGTCATCCATGCCTTTTTGCAAACTAGAAGTAAGCCACTTTTTATTTAAACTTTCCTAGGAATGGAGCCGAAAAACACTTAATGCCTATTTGATAGGTGCATTATAGTGAACCGCGAATGAGCGGCACAGTGCTTGAAGACAAGGTTTCGGAAGCTTTCCGCAAGAAGGGTTTCATAGTTTTTACGCGACAAAATCACTGCGATGTTTTGGCAGTTAAACCAGACATGACTTTGGCTTACCTTGTAGAATGCAAGGACTACGCCCTATCCCGCAAACAACAAGTTTTAGCCGTCAGAGAGCTTAACCGCAACTACACCCACGCATTGGAACTATTAATAAGGCAAAGGCTATGCCCAGAGAAAATCTTGAAAGTGCTTGTCGCCAAGGGGTTTACCTACCAGGCAAAGGGAATATTGCAGTACACGCCAGAAACCTTCATTGTGCACATCTCCTCGTAAAATAACTAAAAAGAAAGAAGGCGAAGAATTTCTTTCAAATTCTTTATTTTTTCAACATTCTGGGTTACCTTGGTTTCTCTGTCGACGATTAATGCTTTAAAACCAGCTTTTTTGGCTCCTTCATAATCAATCTCCAAATCATCGCCTACAAACAGCATTTCTTGCGGTTTGAGCTTCAGTCTTTTTGCAGCGTACATGAATATTTCTTTTGCTGGTTTCGCTTTGCCCGCCATGTCTACGCTGACTACTAGATCAAAGAAGTCTGGCAATCCAAGTTTTGAGAGTACCTTTTCAACATCCGTTTGCAGTGTGTTTGTTATTATGCCTACTTTCAAGCCGTTTTCCTTCAGTTTACGGAGAACTTCCAAAACTTCCGGATAAAGCGATGTTTTCTTTAATTCCTAAACCCTTTAAAACATTAATGTTGAATTCAACCCAAAAACGGTTTCCAAGTTCAGCCATTTTATCCATATTTAACTTTTCTCTTGCCTTCTCACATAACTCTTCAATTTTCTTTTTTGGCAACTTCACTCCATACAATTTGAGGATTTTATGGAAGGTTTCCGAAACAGGCTCAGCAGCGACCAAGGTTTCGCCCATGTCGAAAAGAACAGCCTTAACCATCCTCAAACCAGCACCATTGTTGAAAGCAAAAAGGTTAGCTTATAAAATTTTGGTAGGCATGACCTTTCGAATGGTGGAATAATACATTTTAATTATGTCATAAATCCGAATAATAAGTCATAAATCGTAATATAGGTTAAATCTTTTAAGCAGCATACGCATATAACAGAAAAGCAGTGGAAGGTTGGTTGGATGGTTAGGAGTGGGGAAGAGGAGAAGATTCGGCGTATATTGACGGATTCTAGGCTCTCGGCGATTAAGGCTATGCTGGAGAAGGATCATGCCATCGACTGCATTTTCCTGTTGCATATGGGGCGTGGTAAGTGGAAGGAGGCTAAGGAGTTTATGAGGCAGAATGGTTTGACTTTGAGTGATGGCACTTTTAGGGCTAGGATGATTGAGATTGAGGAGTTGGGTTTGGCGAAGGGCGAGCGCATAGACCCTCTAAAGAAGTATTATGTGAAGACGGAGCTAGGCGAAAAAATAGCGAATCTTCTGTTGGAGTTCTTTGACAAGTTAGAGAAGTGAACGTTTCTCCTCTTGTTGTGTTAATCTAGTAGGTTTCGATTTGAAGGTTTGGTATTCTGGGAAAGTGTTCCGTATCCCGTGTTACTAATGTTAGTTTGTAATGGGTTGCTGTGGCTGCTATAATGGTGTCTGAGAAGTTTATGGTTTGTCCGTTTTTGGCGAGTTGGGCGTCTATTTCAGCTGCCGTTTTTGCTATTTGGTATGTGTAGGGTAGGATTTCAAATCTGACGAGTTCTGCTTCGGATTTTTCAAGCTTGGTTTTTAAGAGTTTTTTGTCGTGGCTGAAGAGGTAATATATTCCCCGTAGGTATTCGTGGACTGTTACTACGGATATGGCTTTGAAGGTTCCTTGTTCGTCGATTTCCTTCGCCTTTTTCACTGCGCCTTTGTCGCCTTTTACAAGGTCTATTAGGAATGTTGTGTCGAAAATTTTCAACGGTCGCACCGCGCTATTCTAGTAGTTTTCTTCTTTTTTCTTCGTCGGCTTTTCTTTGGGGTTCAAAGGCTTTTAGGACTTTTTTCCAGTCTTCTTTGCTGATGGTTTTTGAGCCTGCTATGTCGGTGAGTTTCATTCCTTTTTTGATTGATCTGCGGATGACGTCGCTGAAGCTTTCGTTTGGAAGTTTTGCTTTTAAGAGCATTTCGTACACGTCGTCTGATACTGCTATTGTTTTTGCCATTCTCGCTCACTCTACATATGTATATGCATATAAATAATTTAAGGATTTTGCCGCGTTTGTGGTGGCTAAATGTCAATTTTGTTAGAGGTGGCAAACTGCAAATTGAATACCCTCTATAGAATTTTGTCGTGAATGGGGTCAATTTAGGTTGTTGGGGGTGGCTAAATTGGGTAGTCTCTCTAGGTTTTTATGTTGTTTTGGCTGTGGAAAAAGCCAATAGTGGTCTAGTCTCTCTAGTTTTTGTGGTGTGTGTTTTGTTGTTTTGTTTTACAAATGGTTAATATGGTGTATTAAGTCGTAAGATTTAAATTCTAAGCTTCCCCTTACATACACGATAACCAAAAAGGAGGGATTTGAAGGAAAATGAAAATATTGAAGAGTAGGAAAGCCCTAAGCCCCGTAGTCGCATCCATCATCCTCATAGCAGTAACAGTCGCCGTAAGCATCGCCGTCGCAGCCTGGATGGGAGCCCTAACATTCACATTCACAGCAGTAGAAGAACTACAAATGCCAACAAGCGCTGATGTTACATTTAACGGGACAACGGCAGATAACAAATATGTTTATTTGACTGTTAGAAACACTGGAACTTCTAAAGTTTCAATAGTAGATGTCAGAATCAACCAGCAATCTTATAAGTCAGCTGTTGAAATTCCAAGTAATTTCCCTAGCAGTGGTGTAAGCGTAGATCCCGCTAGTTCTCAGCTATTCAAGATTAAACTTAACTGGGCTGCTGGATACAAGTATAGAATCGAATTCGTGACATCGAGTAACAAGATATTCTATCAAGACTACTATGCGCCTTCATAGCCTTTCTTTGCTTGTCCACGTTTGAGATTGGGGGTAGGGTGTTAGTATCCGTCTAGTTTCCCTTCTATTGTTTCCTTGATATTGGAGGTGTAAAAGCGTATGGTGGTGGAAATAAAGGAGTATGCTTCGGCTGAAGACATAGCTGAAACCCTGGAAAAAGAGATTGCCGAAACAAAAAGCACTCTGGGCGAGTATCTACGCCGCCTAGACGAGATTAGGGCTTTGGCTGAAAAATCAAAGAAAATCCGAGAAGTAGTCATGAAACTGGCTGGCAAAAAGGCTGCCGCCGAATCTTTAGGCGAAATCACTGTTGGCACTTTAAGCATAGTCTTAGACGCAAACCCCTTCCATGAACTAACAGCCATAGAACAAGTGGTGCGAAGCTACCAGGAAAGGCTGCTGGTTTTACAGAAAGCCCGTGAAGCCCTAAAATGGCTTGACCAGCTTGGCGACACTGAAGGCCTAAAATACATAGTTGTCGAAAACGATGGGGTGCCGGAGCGCATACTCTTCAAAATATCCTAGCCTATTCCAGCCTTAAAGGTGGAATCCTTATGGTTGATAACGAAATTTATGCAACCGCTTTAAAAAGCGCCCTAGAGGAGATGCAGAACGTTTGCCCAGACATCCAGCATGCCTTCATGTTTCATGAAAGCGGCGAAATAGTTGTCGGGGACGCGGATATTCCTCAAAAGGTTATGGTTCGCGTTGTAGACGCTTTTGATGACATTCTTGAAAGGGCTGGAGCCGTCGGAGGAGTTGAAGCCGTAACCCTAAACTGCAGCAAAGGCAATGTCAAGCTTTACCATTTCAACGAACATTACTTCGTTATGGTTGTCTCCGCAAAGGCGGATGCAAACTATGTGGACACCGTTACTCGCGTCCTAATCCCAACAGTTCTAAGGCTACTGGAGAAAATCAGCCCTACCTCCCTCAAAAACGTGGTTCCTCCACCAACAATTGAACCTGAACCCGAAACCCTAGAAGCTGAACAACCGCAGGAAGAGCTTGCCGAAGAAGAACTGGCAACGGAGATTAAAGAGGAATTTAAGCCTGAACCCCAGCATGAAACGCCCTTTGAGCTTCCCTCAATCCAACTTATAGTAGAAAACATCGGCGGCTTGCTTGTACCTTCCGACACAGTGCGCATTGACAATGAAACACTTTCCCAATGGGAAAGCACGTTTGAAGGCAAGAAAATCGAATACGTTGAAATCAAAACCTTCAATGGAAAAACAGAGCGGTACAAAGTGAAACCCATAAAAGACTCCAAGTATTACGGCAAAGGCGTTGTCCAAATGCCTGAAAAAGCCCAACTCAGCCTAGAGATTAAGAAGGGAGAGCTTGTTAGGGTTAAACCCGTAATAGAGTAATGGAGGCATCCTAAATGACCAAAAAGAAAAAGGCTGTTGAAAATGTTGCAGTTGCTGAGCCTTTGGCTGTCGAGGAAACTTCTTCAGCAGACGATTTGCGAGCAAGCCTTGAAGAAGTTAAAGGATACGAAGGCGTCATCGGATACATATTGAGAAACTCCACCTCTGCAGCCATAGACCTCAAAGACCCATCTAAACTCATCGAATACGCCATCCTCTCATCTTCAGCCATCGACGCAGGCGAGGAACTCTCAAAACTTTTCAACCTCGGCGACGTCAAAAACATCCTTGTCGACGGAAAAGACGTTAAGGCGATTTCCTTCACGGTTGACGATAACAAAATAAGTGTTTTCATGGAGAAAAACGCCAACCTCGAAAAGATTTTGAAAAAGCTTCACCGTTCTTAAGGGCTAAAAGGGCTTTTCTTTCTTTTCATTTTATTCAGAACGTTTAAATCTGTGTTTTCCCCTTTTCTTTTTAGGAGAAGGGAAGACTCCTTTACAGCTTAAACTGGAGCTGTTTGTTATTTGACAGTGGCAACTGAAAAGAAGCGTAGCAATAGTCATCGGGGACGGTTAGACATTATTGCAGACATCTTAGAAGTTTCCCATAGAAAGGTTAGAAAAACCCATTTAATGTACCATTGTAATTTAAGTTTCAAACAACTAGAACATTACTTGAACTTTCTCGTTGAAAGAAAACTTTTATGCCCCATTAATGATAGCAAATCCGACCTGTTTAAAATCACAGAAAAAGGCGAACGCTTTTTAGATGCTTACAAGGGCTTATTGGGACTTATGGGCTAACCCTTTGAATTAGGAGTTTTCTAAACTCCTCGTCAATTCTTATCCTATCACCTTTTTCATCTACTGTTATGATTTTGTAATCCTTCAAGAATTTTATAATTTTTTCAATCTCCTCATTTTTGAATTTGGTTTTTTCCTGCATCTCTTCTTTTGTGTGCCATTTTCCATCAGCTAGTGCTTTCTAAGATTTCTGAGATTTTGTTTTCCGTGATGCGTCCTCCAAAGGATATATCTCCTTTCGGATTTTTTGCTTAAATGCCTTCTGAAGTTATTTTTTAGAAATTTCTTCTATAGACCTAGTTTCGCTGACATTTCCTCAGCAAAGTCTTTATCAAACAACATCATAATGAAAGCAGAGAACCTCATGAAAAAACAAATCGACTGGCTTCCCGTGTTATCTCAATGCAAAGAAAACATACAAAAAGAAATAGCGCCCTTGCTAAAAACTCTAAACCAACCCCAGCCAAACCTAGGGATAGGCGCAGGCGGAGACCCTATAAAACAAATAGACCTCGCAGCCGAAAACGCCATAATCAAAACGCTGAAAGAATACGGCTTATCCTTCACTCTTATAAGCGAAGAATCAGGCATAAAAGAACACGGTTCAAATCCTGAAGAAAATTATGTGACAGCAGACCCCATAGATGGAACAACAAACCTGATGAGGGGCATACCCTTTTACGCAACATCCATAGCCGTGTCCACAAAACCAGAACTGCGCGCCGTCCACACAGCCCTAGTGGCAGACCTTTTCCACGACGTAACCTACACAGCTAAAAAGGGCAGAGGCGCCCAACGCAACGGACAAAAAATAACACCATCAAAACAAGCATTGTTGGAGGAAGCCGTTGTAGGTGTGGATTTAAACACTTACAAACTTCGCAAAGTAGTTCCACAATTAACTCGCTTAATTGAAAAGACAAAGCATATACGCCATTTAGGGGCAAATGCTCTGGAACTGTGCTATGTGGCTGATGGAACAACCGATGCTTTCATAGATATAAGGGGAAAACTCCGCGCCACAGATACTGCTGCAGCATGGCTGATAATAAAAGAGGCTGGAGCCAACATAACAACTCCAGATGGAAAGCCATTAAACGCCAAACTAGACCCGAAAGAAAAACTAAAGTTCATAGCAGCCGCCAACCAGAAAATCTATAGAGCAATATTAAGCCTCATAAAAGCCTGAAAGGAAGCAAAATGATAATCCCTTTAACGCCGCATCCAGCAGCCCTCGTAAAAACAGAGAAAACCAGAACACTGGTTGTAGTGGACCTTCATATTGGATGGGAAATAGCCCTATCAGAAAGAGGCATCCACGTTCCAACACAAACCCCGAAGCTTATGCAAAAGCTAAAAACCCTCATAAAAAATTACAAGCCTGAAAGGCTATTAATCCTTGGCGATGTGAAACACACGGTGGCGAAAGCCGAAATAAGCGAGTGGCATGACATTCCCGACTTCTTCAACGAACTAAAAACCCATATAGAAGAAATCCAAATCATCCGCGGAAACCATGATGGAAACCTTGAACCCCTACTTCCAGAAGGCATAAAAATTCTACAATCATCAGGCATTATAATAGGCGAAGTGGGATTATTTCACGGACACCGTTGGCCATCACCAAACCTTCTTAAATGTAAAACCCTCGTGATGGGGCACGTCCACCCAGTCATAGCCTTCCGCGACCCCGCCGGCTTCAGAATAACAAGACAAGTTTGGGTGAAAGCAAAATGCGACAAAAACCAGCTTGCAGAAATCCTACTGCAAAAACATAAAATAAAAATTGAAAAGAACCCGCAGAAAACACTGCTTAAACACTACAAAATTAACCCTAAAACCTCTCAGCTTTTCATAATGCCCTCTTTCAACGAGTTCTTAGGAGGGAAACCTCTAAACGAGAAGAGCGGTGGGAAGACAGCGAAAACCGATAAGGTTGTTGGACCAATTCTACGCACTGAAGCCGTTGACATGAAAAACGCAGAGGTCTACCTCTTAGACGGAACTTTCCTCGGTTCCCTAAGTCAGCTTGAAATTTTGGCTGAGCATAAAACTTAATAGAAAAGGCTTTCTTCAAACTAGAAGAGGTGAAAGAATGCCGTCTGAAGATGATTTTCCAGAATGGTTTAGAAAGAGGCGCTATCCCTTTTTCGGCAGCTGGTTCTTCGAAGACATTGACAGAATGTTCCGCGAAATGGAAAAAATGATGGAAGAAGAATTCAAAACCTTCACATCACGAATTCCAAGAGACTATGTTAGAGAACGCAAACTTCCAAACGGCTCAACAGTAAAAGAGTGGGGACCCTTCGTTTACGGCTACAGCATTAAAATAGGCCCCGACGGGAAACCTGAAATCCGCGAGTTTGGAAACGTCAAACCCAGCCGTTTCGGTCCAAAAGTTAAGGAGGAACGCGAACCCCTAGTGGACATTGTTGAAACCGACGGCGAAGTGCACGTTGTTGCTGAACTGCCAGGCGTGGAAAAAGAAGACATAAAACTGCATGGGACAGAAGACACTTTAACAATTTCAGTGGACACTCCGCAGCGGAAATATCATAAGGAGATAAAGCTTCCAGCAAAGGTAAATGTGAAAGAAGCCAAAACCCAATATAAAAACGGTGTTTTAGAGGTTAAGCTGCCAAAAACAAAGGAAGAGGGAAAACCCAAAGGCGAACCCATCAAAATAGAGTAATTCCGCCTTGCCTTTGCTGGTCAACGCCATAAAGCCTGTGCTTTCATGGGTGAAGAATCGGAAAGCGAAGTGTTGAACACCATATGCAAGGAAGCAAAGGTAGATGGTAAACTGACGGGAAAAAGCCTTACGAGGCTTTATGAGGCTTTTGGGCAGCGTTTTGTAAAGGCTTTTGAAGCCCTTAAAGAGAACCGTGTTAAAAAATACACTTTCAAGCCCAGCGGAAGAGTTGTCTGGGTTGTTGTTGGCAAAGAGCGCGACTACCTCATAATGCCAGACGCCGAATTCTGCACATGCGACGACTTCTATTTCCGAGTCTTAGACAGGAAAGTGCACCTATGCTATCACCTTATTGCACAGAAAATAGCAAAAATCTTAGGGTGGTATGAACCCATGGAGGAACACGACGAACTGTACGAATCGTTAATGGAGGAGTGGAAAAAACTAACCCCTTAAATACTTAAATGTCAAATTAGAGGGTGAAAACGAGGGAAACTTGCCTATGGAAATAGGAGCGTACTTTGAAACCCTTAAATACATACTGATGACGGCGACTTTTGTCGCTTTGGTGCTGATATTCCTATACATAGTTTACGGTAGAGAGGAAAAATAAGGCTGGCTGAATCACTGTTTTTAGCCTTTCTTCCGCAGAATGAAAAACATTATGACGCTTAAAACTCCGAGAATAATCGCAAACAAAATAAGCCATTGGGCTTCTGGGCCAGCGCCGAAAACTATTGGAATGGGGCCTATAAACACGACGCCGCCTATGCTTGCTGTTCCTCCGGAAAGCAGTGTGGCAGTCACCAGAAATAGGACGCCAACTAAGATTATGAAAAAACCTATGAAAAACAGTATGAGGAAACCTTCAAATCTTCTAATTTGCGTGTTTTCTTCGTTTTTATGTTCTGTCATGTTTTTCCCTATCTGCCTCTTAAAAGGTAAAGGATTATGAAGACTGCGAAAAGGATTATGGTGAGGGTTATTGAAAGCCACAGTACCGCCTTAACAGATTCCTTATCAGTGCCGAAAACTATTGGAATGGGCCCAATTATTAGTGCTCCTCCGCCCCTTATTTTTCCGCTTTTTATGCTTGAGAGGAAAAGCACAACAAACGCAGCGAGGATGACTATTATGCCTACGAAAATCATGATTATACCTAAACTGTAAAGCATGTCAGCGTCAAGCATTAAAGACATTTTTAACCCATTTTACATGTGAAACACTTTGAGGTTTTAAGCGTTTTCAGAAGGAGAAAGGCATAAAATAGACCAGCAAGGCTGTTGCGAAGGTTGCTATGAAAGATGGAATCACATATTTGTAGACTTTGCCTAAGGGAGTTTTGAAGTAGTCAGCTGTAAACGTGAAACATAGGTGGGTTGGCGCGATAACGTATCCGAGATAAGCACTAATGTATAGCAGCGCCGCGGTTTTCGGTGAAAACGACGTTATAATGCCTGTTAAAATTGAGACTCCTATGGCTATTGCTCCCGATGGAGAACCAGTTAGAAAGCCTAAAACCGCTGGGATAACTGTTAAAAGCACTATGATGTCCATGCTTCCATTCATGACTAACGGCTTGAAGATTTCCGATATCCCCGCTGCTTTCATCACATTTCGCAGTAGAAAGGCGCCATAAACGGCAAGGGTTACTCCGTAAATTCCAAAACCTTTCAAGGGTGTTGCTAGCATTTTAACGTTTAAACGCGAAATCACAATTAAAACTGCTAAGCCTACAAAGGTTGCTATTAGCACATCGAAACCTTGTTGAGAAAACCTATAACCTAGAAGGTTTATGGAAACTGCTACAATTATGGTTGCTAGGATGGGGGAGAATGCCAAAAGAAAATTCTTAATCTCCGATGATGCTTTATCTGTTGCTTTGGTTTTCTCCCCATTTCTGAATGTTGAAACTTTCCAGAAGCCTATCCAATAGCCAGCAACCACCATAACTATGACTGTTGGAATTTGGAGCAGGATTATAGCGAAAAGCGTTGTTCCAGTTAGGGCTGCAGTCATTATAAGCACTTGGCTTAGGGGGTAAACTGGAAATATTGTGTGCCTAAACCAAAGGTTGACGTAAGTTTTCTTTTCTGGTTTTAACTTTAGTTTTTCCGCTTCAGAATCCACTATGGGCGCTGACATGAGGGCGCCGCCAGCCACTGGAAGAAACCCTATTATGGCTGGAAGCACGCTTAAAACGATTTTTGGGTTTTTAACCAGTTTGCTTAGGCTTTCGCTTAGTTTGGTGATTTCTCCAGTTTCCTTATAGAGTTGGCTGAGCCACATAATTCCGAAGGTTGCGAGGATAACCGAAATTGCAAGTAGCCCATCCGATTGTGAGGGGTCAACTGTTGTGTAAGCTATGCTTGGAATGCTCCACCAGTCAAGCGCCAACAAAGCCAACAATATGGCTGTTGCGTTTAACGTTATCCCTAAATTCACACGTTTGTAAAGCATTAACCCAAGAAGACAGAAAGAAACCACCACCGCAGTTAAAGGGTCCAGCAGCCCCAAGTTTTAGGCATCCTTCCATTATATCAATTGGAAAACCAAAATATACAGTCTCGCTCTTAATTCTTTCCATTCCAAAACAGCGGCACGGTGCAACTCCATGAAGGGAAAAGTTTTCATTTCAGGTTCCATTCAAGGCAGGGAAACAAAACAATCCTACAGAGAAACCATAAAGCGCCTCTGCATTCGCTGCGGATACGAGCCAGTCGACCCGTGGCAACGTGAAAAAATATTGTATAGAGGCGAAGAGCCGGGCTGGTGGGAGAAGGTTCCAGCGGCAGACTTTATAAAGCGTGATTTAGAAGACATCGAAAAGTGCGACGTTTTAATAGCTTATTTGCCACAGCTTTCAGCCGGAACATGTATGGAGCTTTTCTACGCCAAAATGAAGGGAAAGAAAACCATAAGTATATGCCAGCTTAGAAACCCAAGCCCATGGATAATTGTGCACTCTGATGTGGTTATCAAGAAAATTGGAGAACTTGAAAAAGTCTTAAAGGCAACGCTTTAAACGTGTTTAAACTTTCACGGCGACTCTCAGCTTTGCCGACCTAGCCCTAGGATTTTCTGCAATTTCCTCTCTCGAAGGTCTAACTGGCTTTTTTGTCAAAATTTTCATGACGCCTTCTTTTGCCTTCACTTTTAGAAAGTTTTTGACTATCCTATCTTCCAGCGAGTGGAAGGCTATTACTGCAAGTTTTCCTCCGCTACAGAGTATGTCAAGAGCTTGAGGCAAAGCCTTCTCCAAGTTTTCCAGTTCGTTGTTGACGGCTATTCTCAAGGCTTGGAAGGTTTTTGTTGCGAAATGGATTCTTCTACGGTGATACCATGAAGGGGTGGCTCTTTCAACAGCCATAACCAAATCCACCGTCGTCCTCAAAAGTCTAGATTTCACAATTTCTTTGGCTATCTGCCTTGCAAAGCGCTCCTCGCCGTAAATCCTCAAAACGCGCTCAAGGTCTTTTAGGCTCCAAGTGTTCACTATCTCAGCTGCTGTTAAAGTGTTCTGCCTTGGGTTATACCTCATGTCAAGGGGCTCATTCTTCCAAAAAGAGAAGCCCCGACCGCTTTCCTCCAAATGCCAACTAGACAATCCTAAATCAAAAAGCACACCGTAAACCCGTTGAAAACCGCATTTTTTGGCAATAACTTCCAAATTAACAAAATTGTCACAAACAAGGATTAGGCGTTTCTCAAAGCCTGTATTTTTCACTTTAAGCATAAGATTCTTCAAAATGTCTGGGTCAAAATCAATGCCCAAAACCCTTCCATGCGGCTTGTTCTGTTCCAAAACAGCCAATGCATGCCCTCCCTCGCCAACGGTGCAATCAACAAAATCCTCGCCAGGCTTAGGATCAAGAAAGCGTAAGACTTCATCCTTCATGACTGGAAAGTGCAAGCAACAAGCCCCGCAACACGCCACATGTAAATAAAAGAAAACCCTGACAGCTTAATAACCATGTGGTGCGGCCGCCGGGATTCGAACCCGGGATCGCAGGCTTGGAAGGCTTCCACACGCTGTTCCAGCGGCTGTGTCCTAACCAGACTAGACGACGGCCGCACTTTAGCCTATAATCTATTGATGGGATAAAATAAATTCCTTTATTCCCTTTTCGGTTTGAACACTCTCTTTTCATGGGCTGGTTTTGGTTTGAATTTTCCGCGAAGCTTTGGCTGTGCGATTCGCACCCTTTCTATGTTCTTTAACCTAGCGGAAAGTTTCGCCATTTTGGTTTTTGAAGGTTTCCGTCTTCTTAGAATCCTTGACGGAGGCGGCGTGAAAGGCTTTTGCGGTGGCAAGCTTTCCCTTTTCTTTTTGAGGCTTGGTTTTTGTAAGCTTTTCACTTTTTGGAAAACCACGTAACCCTCTTTTAGGTTTACTTCGCTGGTTTCCCATCCTGCATCAAGCCAAGCCTTTGCATGCGCGCTTTCGGGCGAGTTTTCCCACCATTTTTCTGAACGGTAAGCGCTCATGGGCAGGTTATCCCTAACTATTCCGTCTATTTGGGCGAGAGAAAGCCTAACAGAGTTTGTGAAGGCGGCTCTAAACCGTAAATAGCTTGTAAGCCCTTCATACTTTCCTTTATGTGTTGGAGAAACAGTTTTTCTTGCACAGTTTAGGCATAGCAACCGCTGAGTGTCGCCTGTTACAGCGTCTGGAACCATGCAGTCGACACAGAAGAGTTTGCCACATCTGAAGCATCGCCTAAGATAACTGTAGGGGAAAACTCTTCCGCAAAGGTTGCATTCGTCTTTGAAGGGCATAAAACCCCTTCTAGACATGGAGCCAAATAAACTTCGATTACCAGCCTATTTAGCCTAACGGTGTTCGGAACCTGCAATAACCTTTATAGCTGGCTGTTACTTGCGTCAAATCGTGGGTTTGATGCTTTTCAGCGAATATCTCCATGAAAAGGCTGAGGAATCAAGACACAACGAGACAATAGGCTACCTAATAACCATAATAGGCTCAGTGTTCTTCGTCGGCGGGCTCCTTGAAACCGTTATAAAGGTTGAAAACCCCGAATGGTTTCTAATAATCCCTTACCATTTAACGCCCCACCCCTACAGCCTTTTAGGCTTATCCTTAACAGTGGTCGGGCTGGTCCTCCTAATTTTAGGCGTAATCCTAAGCTTTCACTATGCAAGAGAAAGGTCATGGTATATGAAGCAACTTCAGAAGGCTCACACGGTCGAAGAATTGAAACTTAAAGAAAGCGTAGTGGAAAGCGAAGGCTAACCTTTGACAACGGCTAATGGCACAAACCTAGCGACTTTTGTGGCTATGCCAACCTTATGGCTGACATCCGCCACCATATCCACGTTTTTATATGCTGGGTCTGCCTCTTCAGCTAAAACAACGGCGCTGGCAGCCCTAACAGCTATTCCCCGCTGCTCCAAGCTTCGCCGGATGTCTCCTCCAAAAAACCTTCGCTTGGCAGCCGCTCTACTCAGCATTCTACCTGCCCCATGAGCTGTTGAGCCAAAGCTTAACTCCATAGCTTTCTCCGTGCCCACTAAAACCCATGAGCTTGTTCCCATGCTTCCTGGAATTATAACAGGCTGCCCCATGCTTCTATAGTCTGCTGGAATTTCAGAATGACCCGGCGGAAAAGCCCTTGTGGCACCTTTTCTGTGAACCCAAACCTTCTTTTGTTCGCCGTTGACTTTATGCAACTCTATTTTGGCTATGTTGTGGGCTACATCATAAACAAGGCTTAATCCAAACTTTTCTGGGTCTTGTTTGAAAACTTGCTGGAAGCTTTGCCTAACCCAATGCATTATGGTTTGGCGATTGGCAAAGGCGTAGTTAACAGCGCAAGCCATAGCCTCATAATAATCAGAAGCCTCGTTACTGTTTCCAGGGGCACAGGCAAGCTCTCTGTCTGGCAAGGCAATTTTGTATTTGTGGACAGCCCTTTCCATAACCCGCAAATAGTCTGAGCAAATTTGATGACCGAAACCTCTCGAGCCGCAGTGAATCATAACTGTTACTTGTCCCTCATTTTCTATTCCAAAGGCTTTTGCTGTTTTTTCATCGTAGATTTTGTCAACTTTCTGGATTTCTAGGAAATGGTTTCCAGAGCCCAAAGTGCCTATCTGGGTTAATCCGCGGTTTTTAGCGGTTGTTGAAACCTTATCTGGGTTAGCGTTTTTCATACATCCGCGCTCTTCACAGTGTTCAGCGTCTTCGTCCCATCCTAAACCTTGGTCAATAACCCATTGGACGCCTTCCATGGCAAGCCTATCCAAGTCGTGAACTGTCACCTTGAAGTCTTTTCGGCGGCTTCCCAAACCGCATGGAACGTTCTCGAATATGGCGTTTGTCAACTGGACAAGTTTTGGCTTAATATCTTGCTCTGAAAGGTTTGTGGTTAATAGGCGAACACCACAGTTTATATCATAGCCCACTCCACCAGGACTTATTACGCCCTCCTCATAGTCTGTTGCCGCCACACCGCCTATTGGAAAACCATAACCTTCATGGCCGTCTGGCAACGTTATAGCATACTTGTATATGCCTTGTAAGTGGGCAACGTTGGCGCACTGTTCAAGGGTCCTATCTGTCTGCATTTTCTCCAATAATTCTTTGTTGGCAAAAATAATTCCTGGAACCCGCATGCCGGGCTTATACTTTGGAATGCGCCAAGTATAATCGTCTACCCTTTCCAGAGGAATTTTCTCGGATGGGGGACGCCCTATTCCTTCTTCATCCATAATTTTCACCTAAACCCACTAGAGCACGCCCCTTAATATAAACAATTTTGGCGTATACACCAATAAAATGTCTATCCAAAATTTTTCACGTAATCAAAAACGCCCCGCACACTTTCTCCAAGCACTGTTTCCCCTAGAACTTTATGCCCCTCAATGTATTCTCTAGCCTTTTTAACAGCCTCATCGATTTCAACGATTTTTCGACTCGTCCACTCTAAGCCTTCACCTATTTCTAATGCTTGTTTTGCAATGTTAGCCCAAAGGTTAAGCTGCCTAGCGTATGTGTGAAGTTTTTCCACGGCGTTGTTGGCTTTGCCAAAATGCGTATAATATAAAACTGAGGGCTTCAGCCTTGCCAACTTTTCTAAAGATTCTAATGCAATGTCTAAACGGAAGGGCGAAGGCGTCGTAGGAACAATAACATCAATTTCGTTTAAGTAAATTCCAGCCGCGTCGCCTGTGAAAATGCTGTTGCTTGGCGGTTCATAATAGCTTAAATGGTGAGAAGCGTGTCCAAGTGTTTCCACAACCTTAAGCGCAACATCATTTCCAACATCAAACACCATGCCATCTGAAGCAGCTATAATTCTGCCCGCAGGAACTGGTTCAGGCTCGCCATAAATTTCAGCTATTCTGCCAAGAACCATCCTTGATTGTTGCCAAAGTTTTCCAGGATTTGCGAGGTGGGGCGCACCTCTTTGATGGACTATGACCTTAGCTTTTGGAAGAAACTTTACCAGTGTTCCAGCGCCGCCACCGTGGTCTAAGTGAACATGGGAAACGGCTATATAAGAGACATCTTCGGGTTTTACGTCTAACTCTTTTAAACCACGGATAAGGTTTTCAACCGATGATGCCGGGCCCGTCTCAACTATGGCTACGCTTTTTCCCTTCAAAACATAGGTGGCGATAAAATTCCTTAAACCAGCCACTTCAACGTCAATCATGTAAATTTTCTTTCCAACCTCTGTTATGCTCATGTATTTCATCAACCGTTTCCAGCTAGTTTTGTAAGGTTGCTGTTAAATGCTTTAAACATTATGCGCTAAAACTTTAAAACTGGGTGGGCTTCCCTATTCTTGTGGCTTGTATGCTTCTCAGAATTGTTAGAAACTTAACTCCTGAAGAGGTGGAGGAGAAAATTAAAAACTTTGAAAAGGCGTTTGGGATGAGTTTCGATAAGTTTGAGAGGCTTTTCCTTAAAAAGAGATTAAACGCAAAATCCAGCAAAGCCTTTTTCGAGTGGGCGGAGCTTATAGACAGTTATAAAGGTTATCTTGAAGAAGGCACTTTAGACTACACTGTTGAGGAGATAAAGGACCTTAAACCAGAACATGTAGCTATGCTTACGCCGAAAAGAATTGAACTGGTATACCAACTGGCGGCTTCAAGGGTGGAGTCGATAAACGATTTAGCTAAAAAATTGAGACGTAATGTGAAGAACGTTTACCAAGATTTACAAGTGCTGAGGAAAATAGGTTTTGTTAAATTAAATAAAAGGAAGGGGAAAGCCATAGTTCCGGAAACGCTTGTTAAAGAAATATCTTTCATTATTCGCTAGTGGGAGAATGGCGCAGAGCAAATATTTAATTATCAATGTAATACATCAAAATCTCTCATAAATGCTCTGAACTAAGGTAGTGGGTTATGGTTAACCTAATAATCTTCGGCGCACCGGGGTCTGGAAAGGGAACATACGCTTCGCGATTAAAGGATAGACTTAACGTAGAGGTTATTGCAACTGGAGACATTTTTAGGGAGATGATGAAGGAGGAGACTCCCCTAGGGAGAAAAGTGAAGGGCTATGTGGAGAAAGGGCTTCTCGTTCCAGACGCTATCACTTTGGAGGTTCTAAAGCAAAGTTTGGCTAAAATCCCTAGAGGAAAAGGTTTTATTCTTGACGGTTACCCGAGAACAATTGAGCAGGCTGAAGCCCTAAATGGAATAGCGAAAATAGATGCGATAATTCACTTAATAGTGCCCGACTGGATAATTATCGAGCGCTTATCCTCGCGGCGGATATGCAAAAACTGCGGCGCCATCTACAACCTGCTCTATTTGAAACCCAAAAACGACATGGTATGCGACAAATGCGGCGGACAACTATACCAACGCTCAGATGACACACCAGAGGTCATCAAAAAACGCATAGAGGTTTACGAAAAACAGACGCAACCCCTTTTGCAGTATTACATGGCAAAGGGTGTTCCTTTTGTGGAGGCTAAATGTGAAAAACTTGAGACGCCGCCGGAAACCATTGTTGAAGAGATACTGAAGGGCTTGAAAAGGCTGAATCTCGCCTAAATGTCAAGAATGAATTTCACAGTGGTTTTGGCTGGTTCTTTAATTATTTCCATTTGATGGTATGTAACGGCTTTAACGCCAACCTTTTGAACATGTTTTTTCGCGTTAAACTTTTCACCCCATATTTTTGCTTTCAATTTGAATTCGTCAGCGGTTTTAGTTAGCTCAAAGATTTCAAATTTTGAATAAAGCATTTCATTTATCTCAGATTTTACAAGAAGTGCTTCAAGCCAACTGTAAAGCAAGGCTTGCTCATCTTCGGCTGCAACCTCAACGTGATCTTCAATTTCTGGAGTGACTTTTTCTATGTCTGTCATGACCTCAAACATTGCGGCTGCAGCATTTTCAAAGGCTTCAGCTAAATTTTTTCCATAGGCAGCTATATACGTGTCTGCTGTGTGCTCTAGAAACCTGTAGCCCTTTTCGCCGGTCATAATTTCGCCTTTTAAATTATGGGCAAACTTATTTTAAAACCATTTTGCAGCTCTTTCCATAAATGTTAAACGGTGGATTCAAAGAGTATGCATAAGCTGTTTACGCGTGGGGTTAAAGATGATAAAGAAAACCGTTGCCTTTACTCTTCTAGCATATTTTACTGTTGCTTTGCTAATACTGTTAAGCGGATGGGCTCCAATTGGAGGAAGCGGTATTCCAATATTCCTTTCAATCTCGTCGTTGACTCCTCTTTACTTGTGGCAGAGAAGCTACCAGAAGAAGATGAAGCTTTCAAAGGAAATTAACGGAAGACCTAAGGGCGTGGTTATTTTCTGGGTTTTTTCGCTTTTCTTTTTAGCCTTGTTGGTGCGCATTCCCTCTGTGTTATTGTTTAATATGCCATATGAGAAGGCTCCATTAATCTACCTTTTAATATTGACCATAATCCTTGTCGAAAGAATAGATGTTTCAGCTTTTGGCTTTAAAACACGGAAAACAGTAAAAGCGCTTCTTTATGGATTAGCCTTCTACGTGATTCTCGGCGGAACAGCCCTACTCCTTCTCTATCTCTTAATTCACGTCTTCACTAATCAAACGCCAATATTATCCTTCAATATTTCATCCTTTCTCCTATCAATGCCTTTTCAAACTCTGCTTGTAGGTATAAGCGAAGAAGGACTTTTTAGAGGCTATATTCAAACACACCTCCAAAAATTCTACACTTACAAGGCTGTTTTCATTCAAGCCGCTTTGTTTGGATTTTGGCATTTTGTTTGGAACATTTCCCCACTTGACCCTTCTGGTATAGCCCAGTATGTAGCAACCACTTTTTTCATAGGCTTATTGTTTGGCTATTTTTACATTAAAGCCAAAAACTTGGTTCCATTAATTTTGGCGCATGGACTTTGGAATAGCGTTTCAACAGGAATGATAGAAAATACTGCGGCGTTAGATTTGCTTAAGCAAACTCCGTTTTTAAATCAAGTTTTGATATGGTTTTTGCCGTATGCCATAGCCATTACAGTGGCATTTTTCTTCATAAAATGTTTGATTAAGGAAATTTAATGCTCATCAAACGCCAATAAGGTTTCAACAGCACGCTTTACGAATTTGGTGCATTTTTCTTCAAACACATTCGCTTTGCGGGCTTCCTCCAATTCTTTAGGGTCTGAGAGTTGTATCCGATTAGTTCTCGACATAAGACGCTTCACAAAGCAAACTTTTCTCGTGCATAATATCCCATACCTACTTGACTTAGTTTAAGGGGAAACTTGAGAAAGGTGTTAGAAGTGCTTTGGAATTTTTTGAAGGCTTGCAACCGTTAATTTTACGGAGTATTCTGCATCTTTCAAGCTGAGTAGGGATGCTGGACTGTGGATGTAACGGGTTGGCACTGATATAACACCGCTTGGAACCCCCTCCCTTGTTAAGGATATGCGGGCAGCGTCTGTTGAGCCTGGCAACCCCGCCTCAAGCTGGTATGGAATCTTGTTTTCTTCAGCCGCCTCCACCAACAACTGTAAAACTTTTGGATGTGTAATCAACCCCATGTCAGCAACCTCTATCGATGGACCTTTCCTAAGCTTTATAGGGGCTTCAACCTCCTTTACCCCTGGCACATCGCCGGCAACCGTTACGTCTAAGGCTATGCCCACGTCTGGGTATATGCCGAAGGCTGCGGTGGTTGCTCCTCTTAATCCCACTTCCTCCTGGACTGTTCCAACAGCGTAAACAGTGCATTCTGTTTTCTTCAATTGTTTTATCGCCTCAATCATGACGGCGCAGCCCACGCGGTCGTCGAAGGCTTTTCCGATGACTATGTCATTTCCTATTCTAGCGAATTTTATGTCGAAGCTTACCGGGTCTCCGATTTTTACACCCATCTTTTTGGCTTCTTCTTGGCTTTCCGCGCCGATGTCTATGAAAAGCTCGTCGTAGGTCATGACTTTTTTGCGTTCCTCCTCTTTTTGTATGTGGGGCGGTTTAGAACCAATGATCCCGTGTAAGGGGCCTTTTTCTGTGTGCACTATCACTTTTTGCGCCAACAGTATGCGGTCGTCTATTCCGCCGATTTTTGTGAATTGGAGAAAGCCTTCCTTGGAAATCGTTTTCACGAAAAGCCCTATTTCGTCCATGTGGGCTGCCAGCATCACTTTCGCCGCGTTTTTCTTGCCCTTTTTAATGCCTATAACGTTTCCAAGCTTGTCCTCTTTGACTTCATCCACATACGGTTTCAACATATCCTTCACAAGTGCTCTAACTTCTTCTTCTCTTCCAGCCACTCCACAAGCATTTGAAAGTTTTTCCAACGTCTCTGCCAGTGTCACGTTTTCTCCTCCTTTAAGAGTGAGTTGGAATTCTAAAACTTTATATTAAACAGTTGTGGTTTAATAGGTGAATTTGAAACATGGGCTCTAGCCGCTTATCCTTTAAAGGTGAAAAATTAAAAGTTGAGTAAATTTCTCAAGAATTCCCTAAGAAAGGTTAGAATTTACCTTCGCATAACTAAGGCTAGTGGCATAGCTAGAAGAATCTTTGTAATGAACGGATTCGACGGCGCTATGACTATTTTCGGCATAGTTTTGGGCTCATGGATAGCAGGCGTTTCAAAACCAGAAGTTATCCTGCTAGCCGGGCTAGGCGCTTGTCTAGCCATGGGAGTTTCAGGGTTTTTTGGAGCCTTGATGGCTGAAAAAGCTGAAAGGGAACGCCACCTAAAAGACATGGAAGAGACAACAAATAACAATGTAGACCCTATACATTACGAGGCAGCGAGCTTCGTCGCCTTCTATGTAGCCCTAATAAGTGGATTATCCCCAGCTTTAACTGCGGTTATCTCTTTATCCCCATTTGTCATAGCATCCTTAAAGCTCGCTTCCTTGACAAACGCGTATACCTTTTCGTTAGCACTTTCCTTGGCTATCCTCTTCCTGCTCGGCATATACTTGGGCAAAGTTGCAAAAGAAAACGGCTGGCTTTACGGCATAGCAATGATCGCCGTCGGCGCCCTAACAGCAATAATAATCCTCCTAATCCAACTGTTTTTAGGAGCATAAACGCCAAGAAGACTGCACGCAAAATTTATTTGCAGTTGAAGATTACCTTTCAAGGCTTTAAACGAGGCTGAAATGTTGCGGAAAACACAGAGGACTGCTTTAACCGCAGTTTTCGCGGCGCTACATGCTGTGCTTTATTTCATCTCGTTTGGTTTATGGCGGAATTGGGGAATATACTTGGAATCAATTGAGGGAGCAATTCTCGGTCCCAAAATTGGATTTACAGCGGCATTAATTGGCTCTTTGGTTGCGCGGATGATTAAGCCGGATGATTTTTGGATGTTCGGCATAATCGCAGAGCCCATAAGCGTCTTAGCCGCCGGCTTATTGGCTCAAGCAAAATGGAAACCAGTTTTGGGATTATACTTTGCAACTTTGCTGGCTTATTTCATACATCCTTACGGGCAAAGCCTCCCATTATGGACAATCATCGACGTGTTAGTAGCTGTGGCCCTCATTTATCCAGCAGCAAAAATTGGCGGAACACTGTACGCAGTAGACTTTAAACGTTTACCCATCAAGCTGGTATTAATCTCCTTTGTCTGCATCGCCACAGACTCGCTTATGAGAATATTTCTATTAATCCCGTGTGGGCTACACACGTTATTCTTTAAGGATTTTGGGGCTCTTTACGATGTTTTTGTCGGAGCCGCTGCTTACTCATATGTCGAAGACTTAATTGTTGTAATTGTTTCGCTCTTCGCTGGGGCGCCCTTGATTTTAACAATGTTTAAGTTTGGCTTTCTGAAAAGAGAAAAAAGTGTTGAAAGCTAAGCCTACTATTATGTTGACTGTTGTGGCGTGGGTTGCTGTCTTTTAAGTTCTAAATATTCCGTCAGCAGTAAAACGCCCTCGATTATGAGGAATATGCCCAATATGATTCCGACAAGGTCGGGTATGGCTATTACAAGGATGCCGAAGATAATGCATAAAATGGCTAACACTGGTTTTGATACTGTTACACCGATTTTCTTTAAACCTTTCTCAACAACCTCTGTCAATTTCCATCACTCTCAACTTACAATTCAATTGCTATAAATTGCTTGAATATTTAAGCTGTTCTAAAGAGCGTTATCTATACGGTCTATAAAAATATATATTCAAGTTTTCTCGTTAATGTTTTAATGGTGCAACAATTATGGAACAGCGTAAAATAATGTCTCTTGGGCGTTCTTCGCTGGTTATTTCTCTTCCAAAATATTGGACAGAGCTGAATGAGCTTAAACAGGGGGATGTTGTCTCCATAGCCATGAATCGAGACCGTTCTCTGGTGGTTTTTCCAGGTGCGAGAAAGGAACGGGAAGCCGCTAAGATAACTCTTCACGTTGAATCGGAAAAAGACATTGCCTTTATCATTCGGAGCATAATTGCGTGCTACTTGAACGGTTACTCCCACATCAGATTAGTTTCAGATAAATTTTTCACCGTGCCACAGCAAAAGGTCATCCGCCGCATAGTGCAGATGCTTTACATGCGAATAATGGAGGCAGACACCAAAGAAATGTACATCGCAACCCTCATAGACGAGTCTAAAGCCTCCATTGAAACTGGAATCAACAGAATGTATAAGATATCAAGCTCCATGTGCCGAGACGCCTTTACGGCTTTAAAAAGCCTAGATGCTGCCCTTGCAAAATCCGTTTACATGATTGACGATGAAGTGGACCATTTCTCTTTCTTTCTGTTGAGGCTTGTGCGAAGAGCATCCGTTGACCCAACATTGGCTAATCAGCTTGCCGTGGAACCTGTCGACTGTCTAGACTATCAAACCCTTATTCACCGTATAGAACAAGTCTCCGATCAAGCCGCGAATGTGGCTAAACACATAATTATGATGGAAGGGGAGAAAAAGAAAGTTTCAAAGCCCTTATTAGAGAAAATGTATTCTGCCGGATGTGATGCTTTGGCTCTCTACGACAATGCGGTAAACGCCCTATTCGCAAAAGACGTGAAAAGCTCAAACGAAGTTATTGAAAATCAGGCTAAAATAGAGAAATTAGACCGGGAGATAGCGTCCCTAGCCTTTTTGAGGGAGAAAGACACCGAGGTTATTTGTGCTTGCTGCTCTATAAGGGACAGCATTCAACGCATAGCAGAGTATGCTGCGGACATCGCAGAAATCACTATTAACCAGTCTTTCAAGTCCTCTTCCTAGCTTGTTAAGGGTTTTTCCGTTCCTTTGGAGGATAGCCCACAGTTACAGCCAGTTTAGCAGCTGATATTTCACCCTTAAGTATTTTCCTTGCTAACTCCATTGCATGGTTGTAATTGTAAACTGTTCCTTTCCCGTTTCTTCTGGCTTCCCTTAGGATTTCCCGTTCAAGTTTATACTTGAGTCTGCCAATGGTCAACGGGCCTATGCCGAAAATTCCTGGAAGGAATTCCCTCATGTCGTCGTCAAGTTTCATTCCCTCCACTCCGAGAGGTGGAACAGCATTGACGTCGGCTATAACTTTGACAAGTTTAACCTCGCTTAGCATGTCTTTACTAATTAACCGCACGCCAGCAACAGATGCGCATAGGATGACGTCGGCATTGTTTATGACTTCCATCTTCTTTTCTGGAGTGGGAGCAAAAACGCCTTCAACGTCCACTCCATAATTCTCGCGAAGCAGCGAAGAAAGCTTAGAAACATACTCGTCTCCGTCTTTTCTATCAGGGTTTGGGCTCACAATCGCAACGCTGCATCCAAGTTTGGCTAGGAGGATTGCGGCAACCCTGCCAACAGAGCCCGTACCGAAAACCGCCACTCGTTTATCCTTCAGATTTCCAAGTTTAGACTTGGCTAAAGCATCCTCCACTTTTGCCACCATTGCAGTGGCTGTCGTGTAGGCGCCAGCCGGGTCAATTATGGTGTTGGCTTGGAATGGTGGAAACATGGTTTCCCTTACAACCTTTAAGACTTCTTCAGCTTTTTCCATGTCTTTTCCGCCGATGAAAAAGCATGTGCGTTTAATTCCCTTAGGGTCTCTTGAGAAAATGGCGTCTTGCACTATTTTTTTTGCCTCCTCTGGAGTGACGTTCTCGTAGGGAACCACTACGCTGAATCCTGCGTCGTAGGCCATGCAAATGTCAAAGGGACTGGCTCTTTTCTCTGTGTCTAGGAAGAAGAGAATGTAAGGGGCTTCTTCAGATGATGTTCTGACAACTGGTTTAACTTGAATTTGCATAGAGTTAAGCAAGTCCTCAAGCTCTGCCATAGGCGCCTTTTCCTTTGTGAACACCAACTTTTTTGTGGGATGAACTGTTTCCAAGTCAACATCCACGGATTCCAGAAGCTTTTTAACTCCGCTAACATGCTCTGGGCTGGAAATGTGTAGACATGTTACGTCAACTTTTTCCATTTTTCGAGCGTTTTCAAGAATGCCCATGGCAATCCAGCTTTCCCTAACTGAAAACTTGGCTTCGCGTTCTATCTCTTCGATTTCTTGCTGCAAACATTGACCATAAGCTATCAAATACTCCTTCTCCGGAGTGTCGTTGGGCATATCCTCCAAGGCTTTCACTATGCGGTCTCTTAGCTGTTTTTTCTCTTCAAGCAAAGATGCCACATAACTCTTTGCATTTTCATCGATGTCTGCGGCGGAGAATGGGATTTTCCTTTTGCTGCTTATTTGGGCGAGAACATTATCTTCGTTGAACTCTTTTGCTGACCGGTTTCCCATTTCTTCTGTGATAAGGTCCGGCTTAACTTCGTCGACTAGCTTTTCGAAGAAGTTGCAGAAAGCGATTGAAGGCTTAAACCTTGATGTTAAGATGTTTTTAGGTGTGTGATTGTTTGTGGGCTCTATTATCCAGAAGGGTTCGCTGTATTCTTTCTCAACTATTATGACCTTTAATGTTTTTCCTTCCAATGGTGTTATTTCAAGTGCTTTCATTTTTGTTTCACCTGATAGCGAATGAGGAGGCGGGAAATATATACTTATCCGAAATACCACATATATGTATTAATAACGTATATACAATGGTTATTTAAACCCGCTTAAATCCAAAGATTTCAGCCATTTTCGTAATTTTCTTCATTAAAAGTGGGAGGCAACATTAGCTTCTCTTTAAATTTCAACTTTCCCTCTTTAGAGTGGGGTCTCCTAACTAAGGTGTCTGCATACTTTTCGATTTCCCTTGCTTCTTCGGCAAGGTTGGCTGCAACCTGCGCGATTTCGTGTGCACACGCCACTAGCGGAATATACTTCTCTTTATCCTTTTCCATGAAACACGCCCGAGTGTTTATTTCAGCAATCTTTTTTGTTAATTCGTAGGCTGCCATAGCCTTCACCAGAGCGTAGGGATTCCTAAAATCAGAATTATCCCTAATGTTGTCTGTGTCTATGATTAGTCTAGGCAACTCAAACGTTAAATCTTCCTTAAAACAGTGGACAATCTTGTCAATTTCCTGGTAAATCATCCTGTAAACGCCTGTGATTGCCAGCACCTTTATTATATTCGAGTTAAAAATCGCCATTTCAGCTGGGTCTAAAAACTCTTTTCTTGCTCCTATAAGAGGGTCGCCCATAACAATAATGTAGCCGAAGCCTTGCGTTTCAAACTCCTCTTTAAGGCGCTTGCCCGGAGCATCAGAAATGAATACGCTTGGAATTTTCTTTTCCAAAAGTATTTCTCTAGCCCTTTTCGGTCCCTGAACCGCCGGGTTTGGCGAAATAAATATTATGAAGTCTGGGTTGAAATCGAAAATTTTCGGTAGGGCTTCTTCGACTTCTTCGGCGAGCATTTTCGCCCCAGTTGTTACAGTTCTGACGCTTATGTCTTCCCTGTCAGCCAACTCGTCGAAAAGCAGTTCAAGCAGAGGGGCAGTCCCGATGTTGCCGCATTTAAAGATGCCAATCTTAACTTTTTTCAAGGGATGCACCTTGAACGCCAAACTAGAAGCCATATTTAGAAAGCAATGTTTATAAGTATTTCAGAATAAAGCGTTCAGCTATTCTCACTTTTTGCTGTGGCTTCTTCTATTAGTGCTGGAACACGCTTTTTAACAGCTGCGTAAATCAAATAGCCGCAAACAATGCTTATAGTCCCTTGAATAACGTTGAAAATCCCGGTTAACAAGACAAAAATTAGAAGCGTATCACCGTAAATAAGCAGCCCCATGTATATTAGCGCCAAGTTTGCGATTGTCATTATTACAACCCTTACTAAAACGCCGAGAAAATACGCGGCGGGCAGTCTAAACCTCTTGGCCAGCTTGAGCCCTAAAAACATTCCAATTACTGTTGAGAATTCTGCAAGTCCCTTCATAAGGGGGCTTACGATGTTCATAGGGCTGCGGATAAGTATGGCAAGAACTGCAATGGCTGATGTGAAGGCTCCTGGAACCAAGCCATACAGCAGTAAGGACAGAATTATTGGGATTCCTGTGAAATCAAATTTCAGGAATTGAAGTCCTGGAATTGGGAAGGGAATTTTTAAATTATAAGACTTAGTTGCATAGTCGAAAATAACAACTAGGGCAGCGAGGACGATTATTCCAGTTAAAGTTTTCGTGTCAATTTTCATTAAGTTCGCTCCTTGCCTGCAGCCTGCTTTTTCTTTGAAAGTTTAACCAACAAATTTAGGGCATTCGACTCTGCACTTGCATCCCTAGTTGTAATGACTCCGGCTTTTTCCGCGATGGCAAATAGCTCCTCGCCTTTCTCTGTGCGCATAATGGCAAAAGTCCAGCCTTCCAATCCCAGTCCCCCAACGGAAATGTCTGCTAATTCTGAACTGAAATCTTCGCAGAAGTGGCAACTCTTTCTTGCATATTGTTTTGCTTCTGCAAGGGGTATAGCCACTGTTTCAGAATCCAATGTAACCAGCATTTTGCCCTTAATGTTAATTTTCCTAACGTGTTTTGGGTTTACGCCCAATTTTCCATGGATATGGTTTTCCATAAGCCCCTCATAAACGAAGCATTCTGAACATGCAAGCCCAATCAAAACCTTCAGCGGAGCAACGTATTTTTTAAGTCCAGCCAACTGAATTTTTCGAACTGCGCGAATCTGGCATGGTGTTCCAACAAACGCAACGCTGCTTTTCTTTTGTTTAATTGCCTCTGCTATGGCGAGGATGTTAGGTGAGTAAAAGTATTTTGTTCCAGCCGACTGTAGGATTTCATCAGCTGTCGTGGCGAGGGTGGGACGTGGATAAAAGGGCTTTTCCTGTTCACTCTTTGCAACTATTGCGCCGTCTATGAAACCATTTTTTAAGGCAGACAACAGTAGAGCTGTCACTGCACCTCCGTCTTGACAAACTTTAAGGATTTGTCTGTCTGTCGCCTGTGCCAATGCAAGTCTTCGATAAATCCCAAAGTTTTCCTCAGTTTTCCGCTCTCTGCTAAAAACAAAGTTCTCAATTTCGGACAACGGAAACTCAAATTGTGGACATGCTTGGGCACATATACCGCAAACTTTACACTCCTTTACCAAACTAGGTTTCTCGTTAACGTATTCAAGGCAGCCGAAGGGGCAGACGAGAACGCATGTACCGCAGCCAACGCATTTCCCAGTTTCGACAACTTCCCTGGCTATAGAATCTTCGAAGCTGACCTTAATGGTTTTCATTGCAAGCACCTTATGAACTCAAAGAATAAATAGTTTAGGATTTAGGCTTTGCGCGGGTGAACACTTATACTTCAATACTTTTGATAATAGCATGTGCATGTCTCGTTAACATTACATTGCAAGCATATGAAGCGAAAAATCTTAAAGGAGAATGCGCCATTATCAACGGCTAGGTTTGAATATGATGCAGAGCGAAACCAGACCCGAAGTAGTAGGCTATGATGAAAAAGACAAGTTTGGACCATGCTTCATAGTGAAAACTCCAAAGGGGCATACTGTAAAGGTTTCAGACACTTTCGCTGAAATGTTCCCCTTGTGGGCTGGAAGAGTACTCATAACGGCTGACAGCGAAAAATGGGCTTTGACAGCTGCAGAAGTGGCAACAGGCTTCGCTACAAGCGTTATTATGGCGCCTGCAGAAGCCGGCATAGAGGGTCTTGTTCCAAAAGAGAAAACTCCAGATGAACGGATAGGCGCCCTAATCCAAATTTATAACCGCAGCCGATTCGACTTAAAAACGCAGATGATGCTCCGCATAGGCCAATGCATAATGACTTGTCCCACAACAGCGGCTTTTGATGCTCTTCCAAACGCGAAAAGAAGGCTAAAAGTTGGAAGAAGCCTACGTTATTTCGGCGACGGATTCCAAAAGAAAGGCTTAGTCGGCGACAGAAAAGTTTGGCGAATACCAGTAATGGAAGGCGAATTCATAGTTCAAGACTCTTTTGGAGCAGCCGAAGCTATTGCCGGAGGAAACTTCCTCATATTTGCAAAAGACAAAAACTCTGGACTGCAAGCAGCCGAAGAAGCCATAAAAGCAATAAAAAACAGAGCAAGCGAAGTAATAACGCCCTTTCCAGGAGGAGTCTGCCGTTCAGGCTCAAAAGCGGGGTCCCTAAAATACAAGCTTAAGGCTTCAACCAACCATCCCTTCTGTCCAACATTAAAGAAGATTATAACAGATTCTCAATTGCCAGAAGACGTTAACTCCGTCTACGAAATAGTCGTTAATGGCTTAACGGTTGAAGCAGTCAAAAAAGCCATGGGCGAAGGAATAAAAGCAACCATAAACGTTCCAGGCGTTTTAAGGGTTTCCGCTGGCAATTATGGCGGAAAACTCGGCCCATACAAGGCGTTTCTGAAAGAGGTTTTGGGAATATCCTAAACCCTTATTAATCCAAATTCTTATTTGGCTCTCCGCCATGTAGCTTTATAGCCAATAAACTTCAAGTGAAAAGCTTTGAGTGCTCCCAAAAAGCGAACATCCCTTGAGCTCTTCCGACTTAAAAAAATACTGAATGCGCTAGCTGGCAAAGAAGGGCGGGGAACAGAGCTTATTTCGCTTTATGTTCCGCCTGGAAAGCAGATAAGCGAAGTTATGAACATGCTTAGGGAAGAATATGGCACTGCTTCGAACATAAAATCCACGACAACCCGCAAAAACGTTCAAGACGCTATAGTCAAAGTTCAACAGCGCCTAAAACTTTTCAAAGAAGCTCCTGAAAACGGGCTTGTAATCTTCTGTGGGGCGGTTCCGCAAAACGGTGCTGGAAGCGAAAAAATAGAAACTTACGTTATTATCCCGCCAGAGCCTATACGCATATACCTTTACCGTTGCGACTCCCGTTTCCACACAGAGCACTTGCAAGAGCTTCTGCGAGAAAAAGAAGCATATGGCATACTTCTCATAGACGCCACAGCAGCAACCCTTGCAACCCTCCAAGGCAGAAGGCTTGAAATAATCAGAGAGGTAACGTCTGGTGTTCCAGGAAAAACCCGAGCTGGTGGGCAGTCAGCCAGAAGATTTGAAAGACTTAGGGAGATGCGCCTCCAAGAATATTTTAGACGCGTAGGCGAGCACGCTAATGAAATATTCTTACCTATAGAAAACTTAAAGGGCTTAATAATTGGCGGGCCGGGTCCAACAAAATACGACTTTGAAAAAGGCGATTATCTAAACTATCAGTTGAAAGAGAAAATCATAGACACTGTTGACACGGCTTATGTGGATGAGCAAGGCGTGAAGGAAATTGTTGACAAGGCTCCTGAAATAATGCGGAAAATCCGCTACATAGAAGAACGCCAAATAATGCAACAGTTCCTATACGAAATAGGCCACGACACGGGCTTAGCCACCTACGGCGAAGAAGCCGTAAGAAAAGCCCTAGAAGCAGGCGCCGTCAAAACACTGCTTCTATCAGAAGGCATAGACATCACACGGGTAAAAGTCAAATGCAGCGTCTGCGGCTATGAAGAGCAGCAGACCGTTAAAGGGCCGATGCTAACAAGTTTTGAACAAAGCCTAGTTGGAAAGCCATGCCCCAAATGCAAGGCTCCATCGTTAAGCGTAATTGAAAAACAGGAGCTTATAGAAAACTTTGCTCAGCTTGCAGAATACACGGATACGGAAGTCGAAATAATCTCTGACAACACTGAAGAGGGGCAGATGCTTAAAAACTCCTTCGGAGGAATAGCCGCCCTTCTACGCTTCAAACTGCAGGAACAGTAATTTTACTTTGTGTTTTCTTAATTTTTCTGAAATAGGCCAAAAAGACTGCTCCAAATGCGGCTATTATAACTAATGTGGCTATGATCCATTTTGGGACGGGTTCCGCATTCGGTATTACTGGGTTCTCTCCATTAGAGAGCTCTGAAATTATAACTGGTTTCATAAGCGGATAATTGTCTTGATTTTTTCCGTAGATAAAGTAAGGCATATCTCCTATTCCGTCACCGTCTGCATCTTGTCCAGCATAGTCACTCCAGTAGTTTCCGCCAGAAGGGTAATCGTTATCCCAAAGGTTTAATGATGGAGAACCAAAAAGTATCACATAATAAAAATCAGAAACCTGTTTGGTGTTATTGATGAAGTTGTTATGATAAACGGTATTGTTTGAAGACCCACTGAAGTATATGCCAACATTGTTTTTTATTATGATATTTCTGATAATTTTGTTATTTGAAGCCCCAACGAGATAGATGCCCTCCCTACCACTCGCTTCTACACGGTTTCCAGATATGTCGTTGTTGGTGGAGTTCTCTCCGAGCATGATGCCAGAAAGTTCAATGTTTTTTATCACGTTTCCGTTAATTGTATTATAAGAGGAGTTAAGAAGGAGGATGCCGTACTCGCTGTTTGTTATGTTGTTTTTGGTGATTTTGGAGTTTTTAGTGTAAGCCAGTGTTACGCCTCGTCCATTATTACTGAGTTTTAGACTTTGAATTGTTATACTTGTGCAGTTTACAAGGACTACGCATCCGGCGTCAGGCGGCACCGTTTGATTCTTTCTGTTGATCCAGTAATAAATTGGTTTGCTGTCCACCGTGTTTGAAACATCAACATCATTAAACCAATTTGCAAGATAGCCGCAATCCGCCTTGAAGTTATACTTGTTATTATTCATGCTATTGTTTCTAAGTGTGTTGTTAGAGCTATACTCGATTAAAATGCCACAAGTATTGTTTACCGCGTTGTTTGCGGATAAAATGTTGTTCTTCGAAGAAGAATAGATATTGATGCCCCAGCTATTGTTTGCAACATGGTTTTCAGATAATATGTTGTTTGAGGACAAACTAAGCCTAATGCCGCACAAATGGTTTCCTATTACAGTGTTTCTAAATATTTTGTTATTTGAAGAGTTGAAAAACTCGATGCCAAAGCAAAGGGGGAAACTGCTGTTTGCTATCTTATTTTCAGAAATGGTGTTATTTGAAGACATGAAAATTGAGATGCCTCGTTCCCTACTTGCCTCTATGTTGTTTCTGGATATAATGTTGTTAGATGCTTGTTTCATTTCGATGCCGGTCCAGCAGTTTGTTAAGTTATTTCTAAAAATGTTGTTGTTTGAAGACCCATCAAGATATATGCCGCAATGAAAATTTGCTATTTGCATATTCTTAATCGTCACGTTGCTTCTATTTGAGAGGTCTATTCCTGTATAATATCCGCTGAGGGTGTAGCCCGCTCCATCAATCACAATGTTATCTTTCTCCACAATAATGGAATCAAAAATGTTTTCAGTAAAAGTATAGACATTCCCGTCGCAATGTATTTTATTAGTTCCCTCAATAGTTCCGTCAACCCTAATGTAAATGGTTCCACTTGCCTTTGTCGTGTTGATTTCTAGAATAGAAATGGAAATAGAAAAAAGAACCAGCAACAAAATGAATTCTAATGTGAATTTCTTCATAGCAAACTAATGATACTTTCTTTGATCCAAAATTTATAGGTTACCTTGAACAAGATTTTCGTAGACAAACTATACACAGCCTAATTCGTTAAAAGTGGACCGGGCGGTATGCAATTAAATAATTAAGTGAATCCTTTTTAGAGTTTTCTTATTTTTCCTGGTTCTGGTTGGTATATTTGGCCTTGTTGTGTTAGGCGCCATATGGCTGTTTCAACCGCCGCCTTTTCTAGGCCTTCTTCTTCGTATGCTCGGTTTACGATTTCTTCTATTGTTATTGTGTGGTTTGGCAGGTTTTCCAACAGCCATTTTAGGGCTTGGCTTAAGCCTTTTGTCTGTATTGTTTGGGGTTTCCAGAGCTCCTTTTTGGGTGGAGGGGGTATTATCTGAAGATTTTGTGCGCTTGTCGCGGCTTGTTGTGTTTGCGGCTGGTAGTCCATTAGGGTTATGGTTGGCTTGACTGTTTCTTTCAGCATTTCGGGCAGCTTCCTGTTTAGCTGGCCTATTATACGCTTCATTTTTCTAGCCCTTGAAACGCTTGACCAGTAGAAGGCCTCGTCTACAGTGTCTTCGGCTATCGGTATTGTCACTTTGCCGGCTACGCGTCTTCCTGTTCTGCCACGGCGCTGAATATAGCGTATCTCGCTTGGAACAGGCTCATAAAAAACTACATGGTCAACTTCCGGAATGTCTAAGCCTTCCTCAGCTATGCTTGTGGCTATCAGCACGTTTATTTCGCCACTCCGGAGCTTTTCAAGAACTTCCCGCTGCTGTTCCTGACTCATCCCGGGATCGCCTTCCCTCTCGCCTTGGCCTACGAAGCGTTCAACCCTAAGCCTTGCATTGTTGCTTAGGGCTTTGAGTAGGGCGTTCACTGTGTCGCGGTACTGTGTGAAAACAATAAGCCTCGAGTCAGGCTTTGCCTGAAGCTGAGCCTCCAAAACCTTGACAAGCTCTTTAACTTTTGGGTTTTCTGTTGCCATGCAACTTCTTAGGGTTTTTCTAGCCTCTATGAAGAGTGGATCGTTTAAAATTGACTTGTGGCCTCTACTTCCTTCCATTGCCATGCGTTTAAGGCTTTTCTCAATGAAGGCTTCTAGGGTTTCAGGCCCTTGCGATTCTATGAGTTCTATCATGTGGGCTATGCTTAGGGCTGCTGTTGCTTCTACCTTAAGCTGGTATAGGTATCCACCCTCTCCGCTTCCAAGCCTGCGCTGCAATTCTTCATTAAGCTCTACTAGGTCTCGCCTTGTTATGAAGGCTGGCTGCTTGTCTGTTAAAACGCCTAGAGCCTGCAAACCCTTAACCCGTTCAACAAGCATTTGCCTAAGCCTATCCCTTACAGCCAAATACTGTTCAGGAGGCTTAACCCTTCGCCACTCAACCTCTATTGGCTGAATTCACCTTATGGATAATGTGGTTTTTCGTACCGCCACATAACTGTCTCGTTTGGAGATAAAATGTATGTGTCTGCGCCGACATGACCATATTCCCAGCTATCGTTTGTCCAGTGGTACCACATCCAGTAATAGGTTCCATTGTTCCAGACATTATTTATAGCATCTACAAAACTGGCTTTTTGAGACGGCCAATAAGTGTAGTTCACAGTGGCTACTCTTTTGGTTGCGCTTAGGAGGTCGCATCCCGCAAGCACAACAGTATTATTGTGCCATTTCACAGTTCCACTGCCATAATTAAGACATATGTTGACGTGCATAACGCACCCTTCATACTCCCTTAGTTTTGCAACAAGGTTTTGGCATTCCATATAATAATATCCGGCGACATATCCCACGAGGATTAGGGAGGTTAACCATCCTAAGCCGAAAATTGTTAGGCTTCTTTTCGAAAGCTCCATGGATTCTCGCCTACAAGGCTGCTTATAACCCTAACTAGGATAAAAAATGCACCCCCAAAAAACACCGTGTTTGACGCAACATGAACCACCGTGAACCATGCACCTTGAACCAACGCAACAATTATCGGAACACCATAAGGCAAAGCCCAGCCAATATTTGTGATCACATCATAAACAAGTGTGAGGAAAGCCGCCAGAAACGAAACTTCAATATTCAGAATCTTCGGCGGATCTTTTATTTCAACATGATTTTTGCCTAAAACCCTTCGGTAAACACCTCCCGTGAAGCCTATTAAAGCCATGCCAACCATCTGGTAGGGCATCACTACACCGGCGACGCCCCACGGTGATAGAAAACCGTTAATGAACATGGTTAACGCTCCGAGAGCCGCGCCTAAAACGGCGCCGAACATAAACCCAACAACAAAACATATTAGGGATGTGAATTCAACGTTTGGGGGTCTGGGTGTCAGCTGGATTCCAATGCAGAGCGCCGACAAAACCGACAGCAGCGCAATTCGTCGGCAGTTCACGTTCTCACCAAAGTTCCAGACCAATACTCTCCAGACTTCAGCGGTAAACCTTGTATGGTTGGGATTCTAGCAGAAAGCTTCTTCTCCAGAAGGGTCTAGAAGAAAAAGTGGAGTCTTCGGTGTTTTGCTGACTACTGCTCGTGGCGGTAGAGCCTGTTGGATTGGTAGCAATTTTGACTTCGATTACGTCACTTCGTATGTATCCCGCCTTCTCAGCCCATAAGGGCGGGTCATACCTCACTGTTATGACGACGTAGCCCGTGGCGTTGGTTGTGTACGTTCTGTATAGGAAGTGGACTGTTGCTCCTTCAACGGGCTGCCAGTTTCCGCTCGTATCGTTGTAGCACATAACACGAACTGTTATGTTTTCTCCAAAATGCACTTCGGTTTTGTCAACCCAAATTTTCAGCGGCAGGTAAGTCCACTCTCCATAATAAATTAGCAGTTCCTTGTGGGGTGGGTTTGGAGGCGATGTAATGTTCCATTCAAAGTCAGCCATACCAACATTGGGCATGTAATAGTCTACACGGTACATCCAGCCCGCCAGCCCAGCAGCCTCCTCGCCAGCTATAGCGTAGAGGTATAAGCCTAAGCTTGTTTGTCTAACTTTGTATGTGAAGCCGCCGATCTCCGCCGCCCTGTCCAAGGCACCTAGAACTGTGGGTTTTGGCAGGTAATGTGACTGTCCAGTGTCGTCAACTATCATAGATGCGGCTACGAAAACCGTGCGCCTCCAAATGGTTGACTGTTTACCCTCTATCCTAGCGTATATGTGGAGGCCGTTTGTCGGGTAGTGCCTTCTGCAGAGAGCAACCACAGCATAGGATGTCATTAGCGCTTTGTTGGCAGGGGTAGTTGTCGTCCAGTTGAAAGAGCCGTCAACATTCTGCAGGCTTAGCAGGTGATCAAGCACGCTGATGTTATCCACTTTCCAGTCCGCTGGGTCCTGGCCGACACTGCATATGGCGTCTATGGCCCAGGAATCAGAAGCGCTGTTCACAACACCCCAGCAGGGAAAGCCCCCGTTTGATTGCTGTTGATTTTTTAAGTACTGCAACGCCTTAACAATAGTGTTTGATCTGGAGTCTTCGCCAGCGGAAACCAGCGCCATAATTGCGGCGGCTGTGTCGTCAACATCGCTTGTTACGCCAACCGCCCAGCTCCAACCACCATCAGCATTCTGATGTGTTTTAATGAAGTTAACCGACCCACGGGTAATTGTTGAACTTACATTTTCGCCTGCCGAAACAAGTGCCATAACACCCCAAAAGTCGTCGTTGAGCTGTGACGGGCTTCCAATCTGGCTGTTGTTAAAGAAGCCTTCAAGTATCTCCACGTAGTTTGTGCCACCTATATTTCTCGGGTCTTTTCCAGCTGCCGTCATTGCCAAAATAAAACGTGCAACATCCGTTGAAACATTCAAATTAAGCTGACCCTTGTTCTCGATCAAGTATTCAACTATGGATTTTCCATTAGGCTTTGTCCAGTTGTGGGGGTCTTCCCCTGCGGCTGCGACTGCCATAACCGCCCAACAAGAAGTTGCAAAATCTGATATTTTGCCATCAGTTCCCTGAACACTTCTCAAGTAGTTTAAGGCTTTAGATAACGGGGTGTCGTTGCTTTGGGGTGATAATGTTTCAGAACCTGAGACATAACCCCAGCTATCACTGATATTATTATTGCCTTGATGGGTTTCTACCTGCGGGGCTGCTTCCTCCTCGATGGTTGAAACTGCTTTTTCACTGGTTCTTGCTAAAAATAGGGGGGTTATAAGCATTAGAAAAAGTAGGAAGCTAAAGACCACCGTGTAGCGGATGTTCCCATCCTTTTTCATTAAGCATACCTCTTTACAATGTTTCGCTTAACAACAGCAAATGTGGTAGTGATGATTGCTATCAATACTGCATAGATTTCTAAACTCCTTCTGGTTTGGGGTGTTTCTATGGAGACTGATTGCCCCCCAACTGGCACCGCGAACACTGTCACCTTAACAGTTGTTGAGTCTGTTTCTGGAGTTGCGCCAGGCGAATAAACAGTTAAAGTCACATAATAGTTTCCAGTAGCGCCATAGCTGTGGTACACAACCGGCTGGCTGGTGACTGTTACGTTTCCGTCGCCGAAGTTCCAGCGATACTCTGTTATTGGCATAGTATGAGTTCCATTCCATCCAGGAAGGGAGGTAGAGGCGTCAAACTTTATGCTTTCTCCCACCCTCACGGTTTCGGGAACAGCCTTAAAATCTGCTTTTGGACCGTGGGGCTGAACCACTGTTATTTGTTTTTGTTCAACATCCCATAAACCGTTGCTGTCCGTGACGTTAAGGGTTACAATGTATGTGCCTGGGCTACTATAGGCGTGAACGACGATTTGGCCATGAGAAATGCTTCCATCTCCAAAATTCCAAACATAATCCACTATTGTACCTCCATTAGGCACCGAAGCTGAAGCGTCAAAGGTTACTGTTTGACCTACCTTTGGGATGGAAGGTGTCCATGTGAAGCTGGCGGTTGGATGAGGTGTTAAAGGTGGAGGTTCCACGGGCCAAACTGTGCAGTTTTCGTAGTACCATGCGATAATGTCGCCGTCAGCGAGCATGTATTTGTTGCATGCAATGGGTCCAGACTCCCAACCCTTTGCCGTGTGGTTCCAATACCACCACATCCAGAAGTAGACATACGAAACGTAATCGTTCCAAACACCGTTTATAGCGTCAACGAAAACGTCAGTTCCCCACCATGTATATTCCACGGAGGCAACAGCCTTCGTAGCCTTCAAAACTGATGGGATTCCTGGCAATTCCACGTTTTCATACCACACCCTAGTGGTGTTCCCGTAATCTAACAAGATGTCAACCTTCGTCAAGGGTGGAGAGGCTGGCGGCCAAACTGTGCAGTCTTCATATAGCCATGCTATTGTGTCGCCGTTTGCGAGAACATGCTTGTTGGCGGCTACCTGTCCCATTTCCCAACATTTGGCTGACTGGTTCCAGTACCAGTAAATCCAGAAGTAGACGTAGTTGACGTAGTCGTTCCAAACATTGTTTATAGCTTCTATAAAGGCATCTGTACCCCACAATGAAATTTCAACGGTCGCAACCATCTTTGTAGCTTTAAGGACAGACGCAAAACCCAAAACCTCTACGTCTTCGTAGGAAACCCTAGTTCCGTTCCCATAATCCAGCAAAACGTCAACCTTCGTCTCCAGAGGGTTTAACGGGGGACTAGGCGGCCAAGTGGTGCAGTCCTCATAATACCACGCTACCATGTCGCAGTCTTCAAGGACGTATTGGTTGCACGCAACGGGCCCAAGTTCCCAGCGTCCAGCGGAACTGTTCCAGATCCACCACATCCAGAAGGTGTTGGCGGCATAGTTGTTCCAAACATTGTCTATTGCGTTCACAAAAACCGCCCCATCATACCATGAGACGTTAAGGGATGTGGCAACAAGCTGTGTTGCGTTATACACCGTGTCATTGCCCGTCTGCAGTATACATGAAGTCCACTTGCGTGTTCCATTTCCATAATCTAGCAGCACGTCCACAAGTTTGAAAACGGATCCCTGCGCCGTGCACGTTTTGACTTGCGGTTGTATAAGGACTAGGCAGAGGCAAAACGCCAAAATCAATGCCATTATTGAGGTTCCTTTCAATTTTTGTTTTTACCTCCTTTCTTGTATGGATAATCCATCCAAGAATATAAAAAGCTTACGCAACAAATTTCCTTTTAATGCTCGAGAGAAGTTGTTGGGGTGGACCGGGCGGGATTCGAACCCGCGACCTCAGCGATGCCAACGCTGCGATCAT
>JABFQN010000024.1 GCA_019685555.1 Candidatus Bathyarchaeota archaeon A05DMB-3
CCCCCGGGCTACCACTTTAATGGTCGCTTTTGTTAAGGAAAGCTTTGATGACGGGCCCGCGGGGATTTGAACCCCGGTTCTCCGGCTCCGGAGGCCGGCGCCTTAATCCACACTGGGCTACGGGCCCTTCTTCAGTGAGAATATGCTTTTGAAGGGTTAAAAGTGTTCTGAAAACCTTAAAAATATTGGTGGTTTATTAACAGTTTAGAGTTGAGGGCCGGTAGCTCAGCTTGGTTGGAGCGTTCGGCTGATAACCGAAAGGTCGCCGGTTCAAATCCGGCCCGGCCCATTGCTTTTCGGTCAAATTATTTAAACTGTAGTAGCCATTAAACTGTTAGGATGCGCTTGTAGATTGCTTGAGGGAGGCGTATGGGGCTGAGGTTGTTTGGTAGTTCTGGGCTTCGGGGTTTGGTTAACGTTGATTTGTCTCCTGTTTTGGCTGTTAGGGTTGGTATGGCTGTTGGCACTTTTACAAGGGCGGGGATGGTTTTTGTTGCGAGGGATACGCGGGCTTCTGGTTTGATGCTGGAGAATTCGTTGGTTTCGGGTTTATTGGCGTGTGGTGCTAAAGTTTATTGTCTCAGCGTTTTGCCAACTCCTGTCTTAGCCTATTTAGTAAAGAGGCTTGGCGCCGATGCTGGTGTTATGGTTACAGCCTCTCACAACCCCCCTCAATACAATGGGGTAAAGTTTTTCAATGGAGACGGCATGGCTTACGTTGAGGAAAACCAGAGGGAAATTGAACGAGTTATAAACCATGAAAGTTTCAGTTTGGCAGAGTGGCGGGGGCTTGGTGAAGCTTCGTTTATGGATAAAAGTCATCTATACATCGAGATGGTGAATGAAAGTGTAAGGCTAAATAGGAAATGGCATGTTGTTGTTGACCCCGGATGCGGAGCAACATACCAAGTTGCACCAGCAGTTTTCAAAAGTTTAAAATGTAAAGTTACAGCCATAAACGCTCAACCCGACGGCTTTTTCCCCGCAAGAAGTCCGGAACCGAATGTTGAATCCCTCAGGTCTTTAGCCAAAGTTGTGAGGGAGCTGGGGGTTGATGTTGGAATAGCTTTCGATGGAGACGGCGATAGAACCGCCTTCATCGATGAAAACGGTGCCTTTGTGGACTTTGATAGGATTTTAGCTGCTTACGCCTCTCACGTTGTTAAGAAAAGACGCGGTAAAACTGTTGTTACAAATGTCGAGGCGTCTATGTGTATTGAGAGGATGGTGGAACCATTGGGCGGGAAAGTCCTTAGAACAAAGGTTGGAGATGTTTACGTGGCTGAAGCTTTGAAAAAGTTTAATGCGGTTTTTGGTGGAGAACCATGTGGAGCGTGGATACACCCCCAATGTCACTATTGTCCAGATGGTGTACTTTCATCGGCGCTTTTGCTGAAAGCCTTAGATGAAGAGGATAAAAGCCTTTCAGAGTTTGTCGCTGATGTTCCCGCTTACTCGGTGCTTAGGAAAAATGTTTCCTGTAAAAATGAAGTGAAATACGCGGTTGTTGAGAAGACAAAGGAGCTTTTGAAATCCAGCTTTCCAGATTACAGAAAGCTTTCCGCAGTTGATGGTGTCCGCTTAGCTCTAGAAGAAGGTTGGGTTTTGGTTAGGGCTTCTGGCACTGAGCCTCTTATTCGTTTGACTGTGGAGGGTGAATCTTTAAAAGTTGCTGAAAAGATAATGGAGAAGGTTTTAACCCTTGTTAAAGAAGCTGTGGAGGGTTTTGAAAAATGAAAGCTGTGGTTTTAGCTGCTGGCGAAGGGGTAAGGCTTCAACCCTTAACTTTGACACGCCCAAAACATTTAATCAGCGTTGGCGGGAAACCAATCCTTGAACACTGTTTAGACGCTGTTAAGGCTTGTGGAATAAATGAGGTAATAATCGTTGTCAACTACATGGCTGAGACGATTCAGAGATATTTTGGTTCTGGCGAGGGTTTTGGGCTAAAAATAGAGTATGTGAAGCAGCCTGCAGTTCTTGGAACTGGAAACGCTGTAAGCGTAGTTGAACCCTATGTGCAAGAAGATTTTGTTCTTATTTATGGAGATTTGCTTTTCATATCTGAAGCTTTAAGGGAAGTTCTTTCCTTGTATAACGCGAAGAAGCCTGCGGCAGCTTTGGCTGTTGTGCCTGTTGAGCGCCCGGAGGATTATGGTATAATAGAGCTTGAGGCAGAGGGAGGCGTGAAACGTATTGTTGAGAAGCCAAGCCTTAGAGAGGCGCCTTCAAACTTGGCTAATGCTGGGCTTTATGTTTTTTCCACGGAAATTTTTGAAAAGGCTAAGAGAATATCTGCCTCTTCAAGGGGCGAATGGGAAATCACTGATGCCATTGAACTTCTACTCAAAGAAGGAAAGCCCATTTTCGCTGCCGAAATTCCACGAGACGGATGGTTTGACATTGGCAGACCGTGGGACTTGCTTGAGGCTAATTGTTGGGTGCTAACGCGAATGGAGCATAACATGCTTGGATACGTCGAGACAGGCGCCCACATAACCGGTCCAGTGACTGTTGCTGAAACTGCACGGATACGTTCCGGAGCGTACATTGAAGGACCAGCCTACATAGGAGAGAATAGCGATGTGGGGCCTAACTGTTACATTCGCCCATGCACAAGCATAGGTGAAAAGGTGCGTATAGGAAATGCTTGCGAAATAAAGAATAGCATCATTATGGACGGCGTGCACATTGGACATTTGTCCTATGTCGGTGACAGCATAATAGGTGAGAACTGTAATCTGGGCGCTGGGACAATAACGGCTAATTATAGGCTTGACGCTGGAACTGTGAAAATGATGGTTAAGGATAAACTTGTGGATACTGGAAGGACGAAACTTGGCGCGGTTTTAGGAGACAATGTTAAGACTGGAATAAACGCGCTTTTAATGCCTGGAATTAAAGTTGGAAAAAATTGTTGGATTGGACCAAACGCTATTGTTTACCGTGATTTGCCGTCGGACACTGCCGTGTTTCTAAAGCAAAGCCTAGAGGAAAGAAAGCTAGGCTAGTTTGACTTATTTGATTATTATTGAAGTTCCGCAGTATTCGCATTGCACTGATGTTTGGCCTTTGTAGATTTCCTTTGTGTAGGGGGCTCCGCAGTGGGGACAACGGACAACTTGTATGGTGGGTGCCTCTTTTACGGTTATGCCCTTTATCATGGCTATGTCTCTGTCGGCTTCTCCACCTACAATATATTGGAAGAACCTTGTTATCACGTCGGCCTCCCAGCCTTTAACATCAAACGGGGTTTCTTCCACTCCAACCGCTGGTTTAAAGCGGATATAAACCCCTGTCCAAGCTATTAACCCCACTCTTCCCTTTGAGATTTCTTGCAGCGCTCCTATGGGTTGTTCCATTAGCACTGTGCGTTCCGTCTTCTTTTTAGTTGCTATGAAAAGCTTTTTTTCGAGGACGACTTCCCTTTTTCCTTCGAAGATGAACCTTTGATTTGTGAAGTACAATGTTCCTTCGCATTTGTCTTTTGTCATGATTTTTCCTTCAATGGCTAGGACTGGGCTTTCTTCTGGCTTTAGTGGAAAAGACGCGAAAGAGAAAAGCTCAATTGTTTTTTCGGCAACTTTTAAGTCTCTGTCTATGGCATTTACACTTCCTAAAAACTCGCCTAGAGATGTGCCAATTTTAGCTGTTTCCGCGGCAACTCTTGCCCTTAAGGTTGAAGCTTCTACCGAAAGACGGCTTGCCAAAGTCCAACAGAAAGCAACGTTTCCACGGCCTATTTCAGCCCTAAGTCTATTGGCTTCAGACTGAAAGGTTCTTATTTGAGCTGTTAACGGTTGGACGTTGTTGTAGAAGGCTTGTTTGATTGTTGGAGAGGCTTCCATCCATTTTTTGGTTAGAATGTCGATGCTTTTTTCAAGGTGTCCCATTGCCGCGTAGCCTCGTCCGCGAACCGTTGTAAGTCTGCTTGGAAGAGAAGCCATAGCACTATCGATGTAGGCTAGTTTGCTTTCAACATCGCTTATTGCGGCGGAAGCGCTTGAAAGGTCAGATTCTATTGAACGAAGTCTAGAATATAGGGCGTCTCGCTCTCTATCAACATGTGCCATTTGCTTCAGCCACAACGCTATTTTCCTTCAGCCAACACTAATAACATTTGCGTAGTTTAAATCCTAAAATATGTGTGTTCCTATAACCCATAGGTTAGAGGTGGATAAGCTTGTCAGTGGCACAGAGAAAGTTTTTCGCAGAGGTTTCAGCCCTTGCAGATAAGACAGTTATTGTTGTCACTACAGCTGGCAAAACATACAATGGAACTTTGATAGGCATTAACCCGGACAATTTAAGCCTATGCTTAGCCGATGCAAAAGATGAGGAAGGTAAAAAGCTCCATAGAGTTTTCTTGAACGGAAATGTCGTCGCCCAAATCCTAAGCGTAGAAAAGCCCTTCGACTTGAAGGCTTTGGCAGAACGCCTTGAAAGAGTTTTCCCAACAATGGTTAAGCTTTATGAGGATAAAGGTTTCATTTGGGTTATGGACAAAGTTAAAGTGAATGAAAAAGGCGTTGTTGAGGGTTCAGGCCCGGCTGCTGAGAGAGTGCAAAAAGTTTATGAACAGTTTGTTAGCGAAACTAAGGGCTAAACAAACCAGCGGAACTGTTCTTCCCTTTTCTTTTCTTCCTTTTCAGGTCTAATCCAGCCAAAGGATTCCAAAATTTTTGCAGTTTTTTCGGCGGCGACATCCAACCGTGACGGGTCAACTTGAAGGTTTAGATACTTGTTTAAGGCTGAAAGTGCATGGCGGGCGGCGTTTGCGTCTGGATAAGTGCCCAGCGTTTCCACAAGAAGCGAAAAACCCTTGAAGCCTCTGAGGCTTCCAATTCCAATTAGGATGCCAGCCACGCCGAAAATGTTGCCGACCATTACTTTTGCACCTAGGTTTAAAGCATCCTTTAAGGTTTCTGAGTCTGAGGCTGCACAGTAAATTTCCGGGGTTTCTTTAACCTCTTCTTGCTTGAATCCGCCAACTGTTATGAGGAAGCGGCATCCAAGCTCTTCTGCAATGTCTAAGATGCGCCCACATAGTTCGTATTGTCCAAAGGTTGTTAGGGCTTGGGTGTTGCCATACCATATAATCAAGTCTCGCCCTTCACATTTGCTCTTGTAATAGTATAGCTCATTTATCGGAGAGCGGGCACCTCCAGTCTCTGTTGTCACCGCTAAGTCTTGAAAGGAAGCGGAGAAAATTTTAGCGAAACGTTTGGCTTCCAACTCGTGGATTAAATGTAAAACTACAATGTTGGCTACAAATCCTATTCCCGGCAATCCCTCGATTAGAACGGGGTTATCAAGTTTTGGTTTTTCTTCAATCTCAACTGTTAAGACCATTTTCTGGCTTCCTCTTGCACCAGTAATAAAAGCGGAAACACGATATAAGTTTGCAGTCTATCTTTAGGGTTTTGGCTTCACATTTTATAAGCATGCTTAACAGATTTTGTTTAGATTCCATGATGAACTTCGAAATCAAAGAAAGAGACTTGCTTGCAAGAATTGGAAAACTCCGAACCAAAAGCGGCACAGTGGAAACTCCGCTGCTTTTTCCAGTGGTGAATCCGGCTATACAGCCTATTCCACCCAAAAGAATCCGCAAAGAGTTCGGCTTCGAAGCCTTAATAACAAACGCCTACATTTTAATGAAGCGCTTTCAAAACCAGCCAGCAGAGAAGGGCTTACATGAGTTTCTCGGTTTTAAGGGTGTTTTAATGACTGATTCTGGCGCCTACCAAATCCTAGTCTACGGAGATATAAAGACCACCCCTAAAGAAATTGTGGATTATCAAGAGCGGATAGACACCGACATAGCTACAATATTGGATTGGCCCACTGGCTGGAAGACGCCCAGAAAACATGCAGAGCACACTGTTAACGAAACTTTGAAGAGGGCAGAAGAACTTTTCAAAATCAAAACCAGAGAGGATATTCTCTGGGTTGGGCCAGTTCAAGGCGGGCGCTACCTAGACCTAGTGGCAAAATCCGCTTCCGAAATGGGAGCCCTTCCGTTTCATATTCATGCTTTAGGCAGCCCCACCGAGGTTATGGAAAATTATCGTTTTGACGTTTTAGTAGACATGATTTTAACCGCGAAGATGAACTTGCCCGTTGAGCGGCCGCTTCATCTTTTTGGCGCTGGGCATCCTTTCATGTTTTCTTTGGCAGTTGCCCTAGGATGCGACTTTTTCGATTCAGCTGCTTACGCCATATACGCTAGAGCGAACCGTTACATGACAGAAACCGGAACCGTTAGACTGGAGGAGCTTGAATATTTTCCATGCGCATGTCCAAAATGCACAAAGACAACACCAAAAGAAGTGGCGGAAATGCCCCAAAATGAAAGGCAAGTTTTCCTTGCTGAGCATAACCTCTACATGTGCATTTCAGAGATTAAACGAATAAAACAAGCGATAAGGGATGGCAGACTCTGGGAGCATTTAGAATTTAGGGCACATGGTCATCCGGCTTTGTTCCAAGCTTTGAAAAAACTGAAGAGGTATGAGGATTTTATTGAAAAACACAGTCCCATCGTAAAACGGAGCGGTCTTTTCTTCTTCGGTTCTGTTGGACTTTCCCGTCCAGAAGTTGTACGTCACAGAATTAGGCTTTATGAAAGGTTTACAATTTCGCAAAACGCAAAAATTCTTGTTCTGATGCCTCAGACCATAGGGAAGCCCTTCCATAAATCAAAAGAATATAAAAAATTGTCCAAGATTCTTCACAGTGTTTTAAGAGGAAAGCAAAATGGTGTTCAAGTTTGTTTTTATGAGGCTCCTTTTGGCGTTGTTCCAGTAGAGCTTGACGAGGTTTATCCCCTTTCTCAGCATGAAAGTGCCCTTCCACCAGACGAAGAAACCGTCGAATATGTGGCAGTTCAGGTGGCAAACTACATAAGCTGCGGAAGATACAAAACGGTTTTGCTTTTTCACAATTCTGAAAATTGGAATACAAAAGTTCTGGAGGCTTGTAGAAGGGTTTGTTCGGAAAAACGCGTTGTCTTCAAATTTTTCGATGTAAAGGAGGAATGGGCTGAGGCTTTTTCCAGATTTTTAAAAGAGAAAAAACTTAAGAATGATGGGTGACTGCCTTGATTCGAGCAGATTTGCATGTTCACACGGTTTTTTCATATGATGCTTCCATACAGCCTAAAATCTTGGTGGATCAGCTTTTAGCTCACCCTTTCATAAAGGCGGTAGCGGTAACAGACCACAACAGTGTGAGAGGCTATTATAGAGTAAGGGAGTTGGCTTCAGCTTATCAAGACATTTTGATTGTTCCAGGCGTCGAGGTAAGCACAGTAGGCGGCGATTTGCTTCTTTTAGGCGTTGTTGAAGTGCCACCGCAACCCTGGACTGTGGAGAGCGTTATTGATTTTGCACGGAGTAGAGATGGCTTGGTCATTGCCGCGCACCCCTATAGGGCGTTTGGTTTGGGGGATTCAGCGAAAAACTATAACATTGATGCAGTTGAAGTTTTGAATGGCGGTTGCCCCCGCCAACTTAACATTTTAGCTGAAAAATTAGCCAAGATGGCGGAGTTGCCTGGAGTGGCTGGAAGCGACGCCCATAGAAAAGAGGAATTATGGACTGTTTACAGTGAAATTCAAGCTTCAACGGATTTGGAAGATATTTTAAAGGCTATTAAGCGTGGACTTGTTAGGGTTTCCTATACTGAGAAGTCAATACATTTTTAAAAGAGCTGCGCGAATGTTTACTGCGTTAACGGTTGAAATGAAAAATGAGTCCACTGCAAATAAAATTTCTAGGCGCAACCCAAGAGGTTGGAAGAGCAGCCATATCCGTTAGAACCGCGAAGACACAAGTGTTGCTCGATTACGGCGTTATGTTAAACCATGAGCCAGGCTTTCCGATGCATGTTCCCCCGAAAGAGGTTGATGCCATAATTTTGGGGCACAGCCACCTTGACCATTCTGGAGCAGTTCCAATATTTTTCATCCATGGAAAAAAACCCGTTTACGCCAACAAGTTGACGGCGGAGCTGAGTCAACTATTAATTTCAGACTTCATTCACCTTTCCAGCTATTACCTGCCATATGGGTATTTGGAACTGCGAGCTATGATGCGAAACGTTAAGCATGTGGATTTCGGTGTTAAAGAAACAGTAGGCGACATAACCTTCGAACTCCACAATGCTGGGCACATTCCAGGAAGCGCCCAAGTGTTCATAGAAGCCGAAGGAAAAAGGGTTCTCTACACTGGAGACTTTAATCTAATTGACACAAGGCTTTTAGAAGGAGCGAAAATGGACTATGGCGATCTTGACGCTGTAATAATTGAAAGCACATACGCCGATGAGGACCATCCAGAGCGGGCGGAACTTGAAAAAAGCTTTGTGGAAGAGGTAACAGACTTTGTGGAAAGGGGAGGCACTGTTCTTGTGCCAGCCTTCAGCATTGGAAGATCCCAAGAGATTGCTTGCATTCTTGCCGCCTACCATTTTGAGCATTCGGTTTATCTTGATGGAATGGCGCGGGAGGCAAGCAGAGTGATGATGAATTATGCACGCTTCTTGAGGGATCCAAAGCTGTTTATGGATGCTGCACATTCAGTTAACTGGGTGGAAGGCTGGAGAGATCGCAGAAAAGCAACAAAAACGCCATGTGTAATAATTTCGCCGGCTGGAATGCTTAAGGGCGGTCCAGCAGCGTTTTACATTTCCAAAATTGGGAAAAAGTCTCAGAACGCTGTTTTTCTAGTCAGTTATCAGATTCCAGGAACCCCTGGAAGAGAGCTTTTAGAGAAAGGTGTCTGTGTTATTGATGGAAAGATGAGGAAGGTTAAGGCAGCCGTCAAACACTTTGATTTTTCTTCTCATTGCGGTGCCAAGGAGCTTAAGGAGGCTGTTAGGAGGATTGATGGGAAAGCCAAGGTTTACGTGGTTCATGGAGCTGAGGGAAACTGTGAACATTTCGCGAAATGGGTGGAGCAGGAGTTGGGGCTCGAGGCTGTTGCTCCCAAGTCGGGAGCCACATTTGAGGTTTAGTGTAGAGAAATGAAGATAGGGATTTTGCGGGTTGGGCAAGTCAACTTAAACGTTTTGGAGAGGATATGCGAAAACCTAGGCATGGCTTTTCCAGAAACAGAATGTAAGTTAATTTCTGAAACTTTGGCTTTGCCGCGGGAAGCCTTTGATGTTTCGCGAAGACAGTATCGTTCCGACGTGATTTTGGGTTTGGTAAAGGGTTATGCAGATAAGGTTGAAACCTTAACCCACGTTTTAGGCGTCGTGGACGTTGACATTTTCGTTCCCGGGTTAAACTTTGTTTTTGGAGAGGCTGAATGTCCTGGAAAAGCTGCTTTAATCTCTTTGTGGAGGCTTAGACCCGAGTTTTATGGTGCTTCTTCGAATTTTGAACTTTTTGTTGAAAGAGGCACTAAGGAGGCTGTGCATGAACTTGGGCACACTTTGGGTTTGACTCATTGTTCTAACCCGTTTTGTGTTATGTATTTTTCCAATTCCATTTTCGAAACGGATAGAAAGAAAAGTTTATTCTGCAACAAATGTTATTTGAAGGTTCATGAATTTATGGCTGGGTTTGGTGAGAAGCCTTGAGTCAAAGTTTTAAAGCTGAACTAGTTCATTTGGCGCCCATTCTGGTTAGTTTGCTTTTCGGAGTTAGCTGCGCTCTTCTTCTTATGGTATCTGCAATGCCGCTTTACAAGGTAACGCCCTTTGAGGAGAATCCAACGGGTTCTGTTGGCAACGCCCTTTATTTTGTTGTCTTAGTGGGGATTGGGGCTTCCGTTTTGTTTTTCCTTCTAAGAAGAAAAAAGCTTAGGCTGATAGTTTTTGTTACTGGTTTTGCGTTGGCAACTGCTGTTTTTCTGCTTTCGCTCATATACCTTTATGCCTTGTTTTTGCTTTTTGCCCCATTGCCCGTTGAAGTTTTAATTGCATTCTCGGTGGTTATAACGTTTTTAGCTGGATATGTGGTTTTTAAGACTCGGAACAAAATGGGCGATGTTATAGTTCTTTTGTTGGGAGGCGCCTTGGGAACTTTGCTTGGTGCTTCCATCCAAACATTAAGCGCTATTCTTATCCTATGTTTTTTGGCGGTTTACGATGCGTTTGCAGTTTATCGTGGACCTGTTGGGAAAATTGCCCGCACAGGGCTTGAGAAGCTTCGCGGTTTAAGTTTCTCTTTTAAGGATATTCAAATGGGTCTGGGAGATTTGACTTTCTATTCCATGCTTGTGGGGCACATGCTGCTTTATTTTGGCTTTTTGCCTTGTTTAGCCTCTATGGTTGGGATTTTGCTGGGATGTTTTTTGGCTTTTAGGATGTTGGAACGCAGTGGGATTTTTCCAGGGCTTCCCATTCCCATATTTTTGGGTTTGGGATTGGGTTTTCTTGTCGCTTTTTTGGTTTAGGAGCCGCCTAATACAAGGCGGGTTGTGTTTACGTCTACTTCAATGATTTTGCAGTTTTTGAATTCCTTTGATTGTCCAACCACATTTTTCACTATCACTTTTCCAACTTCAGCCTTTGCGTAGACAACGTCGTTCCAGACTTCTTTTCCTTTTAGGATTACTTTAAACTCACACATTTCGAGTCGCCAACCAATGTTTAAGGGTGGCGGAGTTATATTCTTTCCCGTGGAAATTTGTTGAATTGGGATATGGATTTTGGGTTCATAACCCTAATTATTCTATAACCGAATAGAAAAGGGCTGGTGTGCATAAGTTGACTTTGTGGCATGAAATCGAAGATTTGCAGAAGAAAAAGGCAGAGTTGGAGTTTCAACTTCGTTCGTTGGAAGAGAAGGAAAAAACCCTTGAGGAAAGGGCTAGGCTGTTGGAGGAGAAGTTAGCCATCAAAGAGCTGGAGCAGAAACTCAAGATTAAAACGGATGT
>JABFQN010000025.1 GCA_019685555.1 Candidatus Bathyarchaeota archaeon A05DMB-3
CACGACCACAAGACGGACATTTCACACTCATCCAAACACCATTTAATAGTAAATCATTATTCCTAAAAAGTTTATTATCCCATTTCCTTCCAGCCTTAAACATCACAAGCAAAGCATACTACAGCCAAAACAAACCAGGCCAAACAACGCCAAAAACAAGATAGTAAGAACAGCTCTACTCAAACTTTTTAACAAATCTTATCCCCACAATAATCAAAGGCACTAAATAGACCAGCAATTCAAACACTTCAACCAATCCAGAACTATACATTACCCACAAGCCCACCAGCCATCCAATACTGTAACTCGTCGCCCAAAAAGGCATCGCAAAAACCAACAATACAGTAGAAAGAACATTCAAAACATGAAACAACAACACAAAGGAATCAGGAATCAACCCAGCATTAACAAAGGAAGATAAAAATACCGACATCACAAAACCAGCAACTATCTCCGAAATCGCCCTCACGAAACCATACTCAAGTTTAGACATACCAAATCCTGTCATTCACATAGCTTGATTTAAATCTTTCAAAGCTCAAAACCTCCAAAAAGCAGCAAGCCCATTCTTCACGAACAAAATGGACTATAAACACCCCTTTATTTTCCCTACCCCTATCCCCCTACGTTTTTCCAACAACGGACAGAATAGCTTATCGTTTTCAAAACAAAAGCATGGTTCACTTCCCAGTTCAGTTCACCGACCACCATAAACTTCAAAATTTATAATGATTTGTCGAATTTTTTACAGTTTTCCTAATCAAGTGCGCATAAAAATCCAATTTTAACCTAAAAACCAAAACAGCCAGTTCACTTCGCTGAACCTAAATCAGACTTCAGATAAGACCTAAAATAAGAAAAGAGGAGCAAAAAACAAGTGCCAGCAAAAGAAAACCGAAAAATAATGAAACACGGCACTTCAGGCGTAATCGCCATCCCAAAACCATACAGAGACTACCACAACCTAACACCAGGAAACACAGTAACAATCCTCTACGACTCACTCCTCCTAATCATCCCAAAAACACATGAAAACCTACTCCACGAAAAAGCCGAACTCATCGACAAACTCCTCGGACAAACACCAACAAGAGGACCCAAATGAGCGAAGACAACGAACCAAAAACAGTGCCATCACCCGGCATGGCTCTTGGTAACATCATTTTCGAGCAAGTAGACAATGGCACATACCTCGTTTTCGACCGAGCAGAACAAAAATTCCAAATAACAAACAACGCTTGGCACTGCTACGCCCACGACGACATAGAGTATATCCCTCTAACCCGTCTACCATGGCCAACTGCACACTTGCCAAAAGAAGAAAACGATGAGCAACTCTTCAACGAAATCCGAACCTTCTTTGTCGACCATCTTGATGTGTCAAACGAGTTGCTTTACGACATTTACGCTTGCTTTGTCATGGCAAGCTGGCGCCCAGAAGACTTCACAGTAGTCCCATACCTATTCTTTCTCGGACCTTTATCAAGCGGAAAAACACGAGCCTTAGAATGCTTCCACAGACTCTGCTACAGAAGCATAATGGCAGCATCAATGAGCGCATCCAGCCTATTCCGCGCCTTAGAAGCATGGCATCCAACGCTTTTGCTGGATGAAACTGAAATCTATAACCGCGAATCAATGATTGAAGTTCTGGCACTGCTCAACAGCGGATATAGAAGAGGACAGTATGCCATCCGCATAGAAAAAATCGAGCAAGGAACCCCGCAAATAGCCATGTTTGATACTTTCGGCTTCAAAGTATTAGCCGGAACAGAAGAGCTGGCAGCAACCCTACAAAGCCGCTGTATAATTACAACCATGAGCAGAGCCATAAAACCAGTAAACCTTTTCATCGACGAAGAAAAAGCCCAGGAACTGCGCAACAAATTGCTCATGTACCGCTTCAAAAACCTTGGAAAAACAACAGAAAATATAGAGCTTGATAGTCAATTTCAAAACGCCAGAATCATAGAACTATTCATCAGCCTACTCCAAGTCGCACCCTCAGAAGAGATCAGACAAAGGCTTCTAACATGCATGAAACAAATCACGCAAAGCAGATTAGAAGAAGAACAAGCAAGCATTGAAGCAAGAATCTTTGACGCAGTTCTAAAATGCGAAAGCAAAATCGAAGAAGGCAAACTAACCACCCACGCAGTAACAGACACTTTCAATGATGGCTTATCTGAAAAGGAAAAGGCAACAAGCAGATTTATAGGACGCAAACTAAGAGCCTTAGGCTTTGAAAAATGCAGAGTCGGCAACAAGGGACAAGCAGGCTTCTTCTGGGACACCAAACTCGTTGAAAGGCTGAAAATGCGCTACTTCCCACCAGTGCACAAAACAACTTCAGTAACATCAGAAACTTCAGAAACCACAGCAACCATGAACACAACCTCGCCATTAAAGCCTCTCACCGCTGAAGTAACTGAAGTTACCTCTTCAGCAATAATCAGCCTACCGCAGGTAAAATCTCCATTAAATACTGGAGTTTCTGAAGAAACTGAACAAACTGAAGCTAATTTAAAGGGCATTCCAAAACCATTTGCAGAGCCTACTGCCAAGCCTGAAGACTTAAAAAGCGTCTACTGGAGCGACGACGCCTACGGATGGCACCCATGCGCACTCTGCGGATACACCAAACTAACAAGCTGGCAAGCAGAAACCTTCAAAGACGAAAAACTATGGCTCTGCGATGAGTGCAAAGCAGAATGGGAAAAACTGCAGGAGGCGGCCCATTGAAGAAAGAAAAGTATTTAGACAAGCTTGTTGTCGGTGGTTTACACAAAGATGATTTTGAATGGGCTTCAAGGCAACATGAAGAAGCAGGCTATGTACTCGTGGCTTTTCTATTGGACCATGATGGCTACCACTGGAAAGCAGTCTACGCCAAAATAAGCGACCTAAAAAGATTGGAGGGGACCACGTAAACCATGGGAAGAGGAAAACCTTGGACGGACGCTGAAAACCAGCTGCTCTTAGAAATGGTTAACGAAGGATTAACGCCAAGGGAGATTTTTGAAAGCGGCAAGTTCCCAGACCGCACGCAAGACAGCATTAGAGTCCAGATTCAGAGGCTTGGAGGCGGTTCTTTTGTTCAAACAAAACACACGGCAATTGTTCAAACAATAGAGCCAGACCAAAACACGCTAACGGTGGAAGACATAGTTAGACACTTCACCTCAGCCTTTAAGCAGATATGTGCACTACAAGAGGTGGACAAGCTTACGCTTGAGCGTTTCCGCATAATATTCCAAGCAGCTAAAGACTATCTACCTCTCTTCAAAACCTACGAGAAATGGGATGAAGTCGATAAGCGCCTGAACGAGATCGAGGAAATGTTACAGCAACTCCAAGCCCAACGGAAGACCACGCAATGTCAATCCCCACCCTAAAATGTCCACAATGCGGTTCGGAAAAACTCTACAGAGACGGGTTACGCTATTTGACAGACGGCTCAAACGTTCAAAGATGGTTATGCAGAAACTGCGGTTATCGGTTTACCGAGAAAAATTGTAAACATTCAGAGATGTTTCAATCACTCTCAAGAATTCATACGCAGTCATTAAAAAGCAACTCTGTCATACTTAGTAACCGTCAAGTATGCGACTGCTTGACAGAAGCGTCGAAAAACTTGACCACAGTAGAAACCCGACAGGAAGAAGCCCAGCGGGAGGGCACAACGCCAAACCAACACGAAGCCAAAGACAAAATCCTACAATATGCATGGTGGCTCAAAAAGAAAGGAAGGAGCGAAGCAACAATAAAATCAAGAGTCCGCAGGCTAAAAGGTCTCTCAAAACACTGCAACCTAATGGACCCAGAAGCAGTAAAAGAAACCCTCGCCAAACTTTCACAGAAAAACAGCACCAAAGCAATCACTACATCTGTCTATACAAACTTTCTCAAATGCTTCGGATTAACATGGGAACCGCCAGAGTACAAAATGGAAGAAAGCATACCATTCATCCCATTAGAAAACGAAATAGACCAACTCATCGCCAGCTGCAACAAACGCACAGCAGCTCTGCTTCAACTTCTAAAAGAAACAGGCGCAAGGATAGGCGAAGCTGCAAGACTCCAATGGATAGATCTCGACTCAGAGCGCAGAACACTGAGAGTTCAAGCAGAAAAAGGAAGCAACCCAAGAATACTTGGTATTTCAGAAAAACTGGTAGGAATGCTAAACGCACTGCCTAAAAGAAGCGAATACATCTTCAACCCCAACGTGAAAGCCCTAAGAACCAGCTTCACGTACCAAAGAGCGCGAGCAACAGTGAAGCTCAACAATCCAAGGCTTAAGAAAATAACCTTCCACACGCTGCGCCACTGGAAAGGCACAATGGAATACCACAAAACCAAGGACCCATGGCACGTCAAAAGAATACTGGGACATAAAACCCTAAGCAGCACAGAAGTCTACATAAACGTTGAACAAGCAATCTTCCAAATCTCAAACGACGAATACCACGTCAAAGCTGCCCACGATCTCAAAGAAGCATGCCAACTGCTGGAAACAGGCTTTGAATACGTAACAGATATGGAAGGCGTCAAACTCTTCAGAAAACGCAAGTAAAAACCTGGCGTGTTATTTACAGGGCTGGTGTGTTGGCTGTAACCCGCCTTCTGTTTTATGTGGCATCCGGCTAATCGGGCTACCCGCGCCTTGAGTAGAAACTTCATCAGCGCTTGTTTGCCCTTTCCACGTGCAGGACGGCCGTTTCACCGTTTCCACCCAGCATTCTCAACAACTTAGCATGTTTCATGGGCATCTTGCCGGGTGGGCGTTTCGTTTCTGCTCCGTTGCCAAGGCTCTCGCCTTACGCCCTTGCGGGCGTTGCACTTCTACATGTGGGCGGAGTTTCCTCAAGCCTCTCCTTGGGAGGCTCGAAGGCCACACGCCAACTCGCCAGCCCATGATATGACATGTAAGTAAGAGGCAATAAAAGTTTTGGAAAATTTATTTTGATGCAAGTGTTTATTGTTTATAGTGTTGGTTGAAGTTTATGGCTAAGCGCGTAGTTTTGGTCACTGGGACGCCTTGTGTGGGTAAGACTTCTGTGGCGCAATTGCTTACGTTGAGGCTTAATGCTGTTTATGTGAACTTGACAGACTTAGCTATTAAGGAGAATCTTGTTTTTGGGAAAGACGAAAAAAGGGATTCGTTAATTGTTGATGAAGAGCGGATGAAACGGGCAATTAGTAAGCTTATAGAAGGCAGTAAACAAAGTGTTGTTGTAGATGGACATTATGCGACAAATGTTGTTCCAAGAAAGTTTGTAACCTATGTTTTTGTTCTGAGGCGCAACCCTTTTGAATTGCGGAGTTTTATGGAAAAGGCAGGTTTTTCAGGGAATAAATTGTGGGAGAATTTAGCTTCTGAAATCTTGGATGTTTGCTTGGTTGACGCGTTAAACACTTATGGAAAAAGTAGAGTTTGCGAAATTGACCTCTCTGGCAGAAGCGTTGAAGATGTTGTAGAGGAAATTTTGGAGGTTTTAAATGGTTTTAGGAAGTGTCGTGTGGGTGTGGTTGACTGGTTGGGTAAATTGGAAAGTGAGGGACTGTTGGAGGAGTTTTTAAGAATTTGAAGCTTTGCGTTTTTGCTTACGCTTTTAAGCTTTGCAGAATCTGCCTCTTGGTTATTAGCATTATTTTTCTTCTGTTAGCGTAGGATTTTGCATGGTCGCTAAACTTTTCGCCTACTATTATTGGGTTTGGCAGTTCAACCTCTTCAGAGGCTTTGTCAAGGTTTATTATGATGTTTATGCCTATCGTCCTTTTCCAGTCCTTTATCCAAACGCCTTGGGTTAGGCGTCCTTTTTGGATTATTAGGTCGAAGTTTCTTGGAATTCCCCTGTAGCCTTCGAGGCTGACGTTCTCTTCTACTTTATAACCCTTTTTTCTGAAGTACTGTATCACCGACTCTTTTAGGCTGGAATGTTCTTTCGAGTTTGCTTCTTCAGCGTTCATTGGTATCCTCTTGCATTAAGCGTTATTTAGTTGTGTGGTGAAAAGGTTTTCGGAGTGGAAACGCTTGCAAAACTACATAATTGTCGTCTGCAGTAAGTGCGGAGGCTATTTATTGGCTAAAAACGAGCAGAAAACGAGGACATGCCCATATTGCGGGTTAAAAATCTTGTTGAGGAAAGCGTTGAAAGTTGCCTCAGTTGGAAACGCTGAAGAGGCGTCAGTTTTGTTGCGAAGGTTGAAAGAGGAAAATGCTGCGAAAAAGAGAAAATTAGGTTTCAAGGGCGATTTTAAGAAAAGCCATAAGCCCTATTCCAAGTAAAATAACAATAAGTTGGACAAGTGACTCGCTGGCATGCGCTTTTTTATGAAGTTCAGGCATAAGGTCTGTAGCCGCTATATAGATGAAACCACCAGCGGCGAACGGAACCAGAAGCGTCTCTATGCTTCGCAAGTAAGCCAAAAAATATGTTGTCAAAGCGCCTAAAATGGCTGTTACGGCAGATATAAAGTTGAAGGCTAATGCTTTTTTCCTGCTTAATCCTCCGTAAACCAGCACTCCGAAATCGCCCAACTCTTGTGGAACTTCGTGGAAGATAACTGCTAGTGTTGTGGCAAAGCCTAGTTCAAAGGAAAACATGAAAGTTGCAGCTATGACCATTCCGTCAATGAAGTTGTGGATTCCATCTCCTATAAGGTTTAGGTATACAAACGTGTGGGTTGGGCATTCCCTTTCGTGACAGTGGCGCCAATACAGAAACTTTTCCAAAGCAAAGAAGGAGACTATGCCGACAATCACGCATAAAAAAACTGTTGTGGAATCGTTTTCCGGAGTTAAAGCTTCTGGCAATAGATGGAGGAATGCACCGCCAAGAAGAGTGCCAGAAGCGAAACCAACCAGAACCATGGTGACGCGGTTTAGCAAGGATTCTCGCAGTCCCGTAAAGATTATTCCAACGAAGGCTATGAGACTTACAACTGTTACGGAGGCTAAAATTGCAATTAAATCGTTCATCAATCTTCAATGGTTAAAGGGCTTATGCTTATTAGAGTATCGGTTGTTAAGCTTTTATTCTCTGAAGCATTTCGCACGCCTTGCATATGCTTTGCGCTGTTGGTTCTCCGCATTGGCTGCATTCCCTTAGAATTTCGCTGCCCGCTGTTTTTTCTACGGCTAGCCTAATTTTCTCCGCTGCCTTAAATACCGTGTATTTTATTCCAGCGTGTTTTTCTTCCATTCTATTGAGGAAGAGCCGCACATCGTTTCTTAGGGCTTCTGGAGCATATGGACATGGAATGGCTTGAAACTTTACTTTTCTAGCATACGCGAATAGGGCTGTTTCCTTTTCAGGGATTTCGCAGAAGGGTTTCACTCGCCTTATAAGCTTTGGATGGGTTTCATCGGTAACTGGTTTTTCCCTCGTTATCCGTAGAACGTCGCCGTGGAGCATGTTAAGCAGAACTGTTTGGGCTTCATCGTCTAATGTATGGGCGGTTGCAAGTTTACCCGCATCAACTTTTCGGGCAATAAGGTTTAATGCTTTTCTCCTTAAGACACCACAGTATGCGCATGGTGTCAGTTCGCTTTCTCCACTTCTTCTAAGCTTATAAACAATTTCGTCAAGGGTGAAACCGTAAAGCTCTTTGAAGGATATCACATGATGCTCCACGCCCAGCTTTTTACAGTTTTCTCCAGCAATTTTTAGGGCTTCATCTCTATATCCCGCGATTCCCTCATCCACAGAAACCGCCAAAAGCGAGGCTTTCGGATAATTCCTTTCTATTTTAGCTAAAATATGTAGTAAGCTAACACTGTCTTTTCCACCAGAAACGGCAACAGCTATTCGGTCGTCAAAATCAAACATTTTATATTTGGCTATGGTGGCTCTAACCTTGTTTTCAACAGATTCCACAAAGCATCTCTTGCATAATTTTTCGCCAGAATATGGTCTAAAAAAGAAGGCATCTCTACGCTTGCAAAGAGTACAAGCAACGTTGCTCTCTAAAGTCTTCACTTTAACCAGTCTTCCGAGATTGCTAATTAGCCCTAAAGAAATAGTTTCACTGTGGAATTTAATGCTTCTTAAGATTTTTAAACATGCAAGGGGTTCTCAATGCTAGAGCTTGTTAAAAGTGGAATGCAATGGCTAAGAAACCATTAAGGCGTTTAGAGTTTAAGGAAATCGTTTACAACGAAGAACGCTGGATGCTGCTTAAGAAGTTGAGGGGTAAGGCAACAGAGTTAATGGAGGCATTAGAAAAATTTAACATACATGCCATTACCCATGGAAGCATTGCAAGAGGAGACGTAACTGAAAAAAGCGACGTCGACGTCTTCATACCCCATCAACCATCATCATTTCTTGTTGAAACAGCTCTTGAAAGGGCAAGCATACCGATAAATAGGCGGTTAATTGTGCAAGCCACACCCACATATGCCATGAAAGCCTACATAGAAATTGACGAAAAAACAAGCGTTTCATTCCCATTAATGAAAATGCATAAAGCAGAAAGCGAATTCTACAAGTTCGGCGGAGAAGCAACCCTCAAAGATTTAAAAGCTGACCTGCGGGTTCCAGGAGTAGACAAACGCCTAATGCTCATTGAACCAACCGAGAAAGGGCATAAAGAAAGCACTATTGTCGGATGCGAAGATCAAGTTGCTAAAATGCTTAAAATATCTCTGGAAACGGTTTTGGATAGGGTTCACGCCCTTTTGAGAAGAGATGATGTTGGCAGAACAGGGGTTTTCATTGAAAAAGAGTTGGCGGAAGGCGAAACTTTTGAATTGGCTTTGAAAAGGCTTGCAGATGAGAATCCAGCAGTGCGTAGAAGATTGAAAATGGTTTAATGGCTGGCGGGAAGGACAAATCTTAGAAGGGCGGCTATTCCGCTTAATGCGACAAGTTTTGCTCCCGCCTCATGTTCTGTGCTTACAACCATGATTTTTCCGCCTTTTAGCTCCACATTTTTCATCAACTGCTCTAGGGATAAACGTTCTTCATCTTTGGCTTCACGCAACATGGTGTCGGCCAAAATAAGCGTTTCAACAGCTCCAAAATCGGCAGCCCTATGCACTTCTTCCATTCCGTAGGCGACGTTTTGCTCGCCTTTGCCAAGCCTCTTGAGAACTTCTTCGACAATTTCGGTTTCTTCCATAACTCGTAAATGTTTCATGGTTTTTGTGAGAACGCCAGAGCGTATGGCTTCGTAGATTCCGGCGACACCACTGTTGTTTACGCTTTTAACGTCTACAACGGATTTGGCTATTTCTGGCGCCTCTTTTTCTAAGAACTTTACGAAGTCGTTTTTAATGAAACCCACGCCAATAACCGCTATTGGACTACGGGTTTCGCCCCATATTTGGCGTAAACTGTTTAGGACTTTTTGAAAAAACTCCTTAACTGCTGTGCTTCGCTTTTCCGCTTCAAGTTTCCCCGGAAGCCTCGTCTTCTCTTCAGCTTTCAATTCAACGCCGTATTGGGTTGTTGTTGCTATGGCGGAGCCTTCATCGTCTACGGCGACTATTATTATTGGTTTTTCAGAGGTTTTTTTCGCTGTTTCTAGCCTCTCAAGGTGATGATGTGCCCATTCCTCTTTCACTATTGTCAGAGGCATGTTTAACGCTATGTTCAGCGTGTGATGTGCGCCTGTTGGAACGATTTCTGGTGCGTGGCATATTATTCCGTGAACCCTGAGCCTTCCAAGAAGTTTGTCCCAAGCAACTTTTTCAACTTTAACGCCCATAAAAACTGAGACGCGTTCTCCACGTTTAGCCCTAGCATATTTCTCGTCTTGCTTTATCTCCCGTGACGTGTAGGCGTAAACTTCATCACCTTTATAGATGATGTTGTAGAGATGCCACAAATCATCAAATGTTTCTGGAACTACTTTGACAAAACCCTTCTTTAAGTTCGTCTCTAAAATCTTCAAGACCTTTGCCTCTTTTCAACGCTTTAAGCCGACATATACCAGTTTTAAAATTAGCAGATTTGAAGTTTAGCTTAGTATGCGCGGTGGTGGGGACGCACCAGTTCCTCCAATAAGCTTAGCATTTCCGGAACCTTTGTCACAATGTCGGTAAATGTGATGATGCCAGCAAGCTCTTCATTGTTTCTCGTGACAAGAAGCTTTTTGACGCCCTTTTTAGCCATAAGCTTAGCCGCTTCATTCACACTTGCATTTTCATCAATTGTCAAAACAGGGCTTGTCATAACATGCCTAGCCGTCAAGGTTTCAGGAGCTAAACACGGTTCAACAACCCTTTTTAAAATGTCCCTTTCAGTGATTATCCCAACTGGTCTGTCGCCTTGAACAACAATTATAGAGCCTATATCAAACTTGTTCATAGTTGCAACAACCTCTTTAACGCTTGAGTCGGGTCTTACAACCCTAACATTTTTTGTCATAACATCCCTAACAAGAACTATTCCAGCCATTTAACAACCTCCAACAAAACTAAAGAATACGCCAAACCTATTAAAACCTTCCAGCAAAACCCTTAATAGAAGACTTGCAACGTTTACATTTGGGCCGGTAGATCAGCTTGGTATGATCGCAGCGTTGGCATCGCTGAGGTCGCGGGTTCGAATCCCGCCCGGTCCAC
>JABFQN010000005.1 GCA_019685555.1 Candidatus Bathyarchaeota archaeon A05DMB-3
GCCTGGACTAGGACATCAGCCTGCCACGCTGACGACCCGGGTTCAAATCCCGGCGGCCGCACCATAGAACTTTTCCTTTCGGGAAAAGGGAACCTTCACTAAGAGAAATGTTGCTTGGGGCTTGAGTTTAGATTGGATAGGCTTGCATGGGTGGTGTACGCACACACTTTTGTGTGCATATGTTGTCGGAAGCCATAAATATTGTGTGTATGTAATACGTTTTACGGTGAAAACTACGATAACACTGAAGGATGAAATCTATGAGTATTTGATTAAAAAGTTTGGAAAGCGTAGAATTTCAAAGGCTGTTAATGAAGCGCTTATGAAGGAGTTTTTCAAGTCTTCTAAGAGCATGTTTGGGGTTGATCCTTGGCTTACAACACAAGGGCTTAGAGACGAGGAGGAGCCTCATGAGGCTTCTTGACTCCTTCGCCTGGATAGAGTATTTCATGGGGTTCAGATAGAGGAGCTAAAGTTAAAAATTATGTAGAGGGAACAGAACCTCTTTACACACCTTCAATATGCCTGACGGAGATTAAGTCTAGATATTTAAGGGAGCAAAAAGACCCAACAACAAGATTGGAATTAATTATCGAAAGAAGCTTTATCATACCATTAGACACTGAAATAGCCCTAGAAGCTGCGGAAATTAAACAAAAATACAAGCTTCACACCGTAGATGCAATAATATACGCAACATCCCAACATAAACGCTTAACCCTTGTCACAGGAGACGCACATTTTAAAGGACTACCAAACGTAGAAATTATTTAGGCTTTAACCGCCAACTTCACCACCCTTCAACTCAAAATCGCACCCACAAAATCATATTACCTCACTATGTTGTTGTAAATCCTAAGGTTATGGCTGGAGAAAGCTAATGATAAGAGACGCTATAATTAAATTGCATTTCTTTTAATGTATTATTTTTCTAAGGACGAAATTGGAGGGGAAACTGAAAGTGTCTGATTTCGCCCTCCATTCTAACTGCGCGGATTGCTTAAGTTTTTAACCAGAAGCTCCTAGTATCTGAATGCATAGGAAGTGTAGAATATGCCGAGCGTTCACGTGTTTGTCTGGGAAGGTTTCGGAAAAGACAAAGTCAAAACCTTGATACGGGAAATAACCAAGATTTTCGCTGGTTTCGGCATTCCGGAAAGCGCTGTCGAAATAATTGTGCAGGAAATTCCTAAAACCCATTGGGGGATTGGAGGCGAACCAGCCTCAGAAAAGTTTAAGGATAAATCTTGACACTGAGACTACGCTTCATGCACAACATCTTTACCCCATTTTTATCCCTTGATTCGTTTCCGCATTTCTTGGGAAAATTTTGTGGATGAGGATGAACTCCTTGGCTGTCTTTCCGATTTTCATTGCTTCTTCAATGGATAAATGAACTTCAGACTCTTCGGTAGTCTTCTTATTCATGGTTGCCTCAATTATGGCGAGGTCAGCGCCTTTGACAAATCTCTTTAGAGAAGCGCATACACCGGTGTCACCGCTTATAACTATCCATTGGTTCGCGATAAACCGTTGTAAAGCCTTTAATAATGCTTTTAACTTCGCTGCAGGCATGGGGAGTTATTAGGAACAAGTTGTTTGTCCTCCCTATCATTCTTATAAAACCGAAAAGCGTCCATAAACCGCCAACATGGTCAAAATGCCCGTGGGTTATGGCAATTGCTTTCAACCTTTCGAAATCGTAATTTAAATTTAACAAGTCTCTTAATGCACCGTCTCCAGCGTCCACCAATAAATCGCCTTCGGTTGTGGATACCAAAATCTGCGTTGCAACCCCCAGCCTTTGAATACAGAACTTTGACATTCCAGCCTCCCCCTTCCCAAAAGTCTTGCAACTTGTACACCATAATTAACTTACAGCTAAAAGTCAGCTTTAAAATGTTAGGGGTTAAAAATGGTTCACTATTTCTTGGATTTTTCTATGCGCTTCACATAGGTTTTTTGCTATAGCGTCTGGCTTTTGTGCGCTTTCAAACAGTGTTTTAAGCGGGTAAAACTGCGAAACAACGAAGACAGTTTTCATGCCTAATTGTTTTGCTCCTTTAATGTCCTCGTCGGGGCTGTCTCCAACGTAAAGCGTTTCTTCAGCTTTAACACCAAGCCTTTTTAGGGCTTCTTCGAAAATTTTCGCGTGAGGTTTGCGCCATCCCACAGCCTCTGAAACCAGAATCACATCAAAGAAATGGTTTATTCCAACTTTTCTTATTCCAGCGTATATCACCGGAGCATATGTGAAGTTTGAGATTAAGCCAAGCTTATGGTTTTCCGAAAGCCTCTGCAAAGTTTGTTTCGCACATCTTCTAAGCTTAAGGGAGCCCACATAATCTTCAAAGAAAATGTTCACAGCAGTTTTTATGCGGCCGTCTTCGGGGTTTGTTTTAAAGCCAAGATTGTTTAGGGCTTCGGAAATCCAAACAGCATTTGTCACTTCTACGAGTTTTTGATAGCGGACAACACGGTATTTTTCATGAGCTTGTGTATATGCCTCCAAAAAGTCTTTGTGACTTACCTTGAAACCGGCATCAACAATAGCCTTATACAATTTCATTTTTGAAACTTCTAAGTTGTAGCCTTCAACGTTCACTAATGTGCCGATGAAATCGAAGATTACAGCCTTAATGGGAGACAACGCTTCGCTTTCTCCTCTTTTTAGGATTTTTAATACTTTTTTGCAATACTTATTCTCGTTTAATAAGATTTAGGTATAGGTCTGGCAATTCTGAATAAACGTGTGCGCTTATGTCCTTTAGAGATTATTTACACGAGAAAGCAGAAGAGTCAAGGCACAACGAGACAACAGCATATTTAATGTTCTTGGCTGGAACGGTGTTCTTCGTTGGAGGCTTGCTGGAAACATTGTTCATGTTTCAGTTTATCAACAAAAACCCAGAATGGTTCATTTTCATTCCCTACTACACCGAGCCCCATGTCGGGGCAGTGATGGGTTTATCCCTAATAATTGGCGGTTTAGTCCTAATAGTCTATGGAATAGTGGCTGGCATAAGCCATTCTCGAGACAGAAGCTGGTACATGAACGAACTGCGAAAGGCAAACTCAATAGAAGAAGCCTTAATGTCAAAGAAACAAGTTTCAATCGAGGTAAAACAAAAACCCCGTAAAAGAGCGCCTAAACAGGCTAAATAGGCAAAGAAAAGCATTTTGAAACAATTTCCGCCAGTTTTTTGGCAAAATCCGTTCTCAAAAGCAAATCTACGTTTCCCAAGGCATCTTCAACCTTTGGGTCGAAGGGAATTTCTCCAAAAAAGGGTATCCCCGCCTCTGCAACTTTTTGTCTTATAAATGGGCTTTGCTTCATCTTCATGTTTTCAACAACACCTATCACTGAGACCTTTAACTCCATCAACAAGGTCAAAAGCTTTTCAACAGTCTCAAAAGCCAAGGGAGAAGGTGTGCTAACCACTAGAAACTCTATGTTTTTAACAAACCTAATCATGTCAAGGGTTACATCGCTTATTCCAGGAGGCATATCTATTATCAAGAAGTTTAAATAGTCCCATATCGTCACAGAGAAAAGCTCTATGAGGGCGTTTGAAACATCGGCGCCCCTCAAAGGCAAGGTTTTTTCACCGGAGTAAGCAACTATCGACATATATTTTAAACCGTGAACTTTAGTTGGAACTATGCCCTTCTCTTCTTTCGGTTTAATTTCTTTCACACCTAAAATGAGGTGGGTTGATGGACTTGTGAAATCAGCATCGAAAAGTCCAACCTTAAAGTTTTTCCTTGCAAGAGTTAAGGCAAGAGTGGATGCAATTAGGCTTTTGCCTACGCCGCCTTTCCCGCTTGAAACAGCAATTATGCGTTTTACCTTTTCAAGTCTTCGGCTTATAATGTCTATCCGCGGGTCTGCTATGTTATTTAACCCCCTTTATGCTTTCAATCCATATACCTCTTCCCTCTATAACTTCGAAGTCTGGGCTGCCACATTTTGGACATTTAATGTAAGCATGTATGGTTTCTGGAACAAAGTGTATGGCTTCGCTTGAATCTGCGTCAAGTTTGTTTTTGCTGAAAAACCATTTGTGTCCGCAGACTCTGCATTTCAATTCGGCTTTAACAACTTCTATGATAAACTGGGCTGTTCCGAATTTGGCGGTTTTAAGCTCTGATAAAGCGAATTCCAAAATGTCAAGTTCCACTTGCTGGAGTTCGCCGACCTTTATTTTGACTTCTCTAACCTCTTTTAATCCTTCCTTTTGAGCGATTTGTGTAGTTGATGAAATTATTGCTTCAGCCAAAGCCCACTCGTGCATGAGAAAAGCCTTAACACGGCGCGATTTAAAAATATTGCAGAAACCTTCAAATGTTTCTTCCTTAATTTCAGCTTGTAAGTGTGTCTCTGAAATGAGCAGAGTCGCCATAGTTAAAGGGTTAAACCCCATCGAGTCAACTGTTAAAGCTCTCGAAATGATAAAAACCGATTTAGATGAAGTTCTCTACGCTGAAAAACCCATTTTGATAAAACCTAACTACATAAACGCGCGGCATCCGTCAACTGGAATAACAACAGACAGCAGAGTTGTGGAAGGAATTGTAAAGTTTTTGAAAGAACATGGAAAAGGCAACATTATTATCGGCGAGGGAAGCGGCTTTGCAGACACCTTCGAAGCCTTCAAAGTTTCGGGAATAGACAAAGTAGCTGAAAAATGGAACGCCAAACTCGTCGACCTTAACAAGGACTTTTTTGTCGAGGTTTACCCGCCTAACCCGCTGGCACTTAAAAAAGTTAAAGTGGCAAAGACAGCCCTCGAAAGCCTCATAATTAGCGTTCCAAAACTAAAGCTTCACAGACTAGCCACGGTTACACTGGGTTTAAAGAACATGATGGGCGCCCTAGCTTCAAAAGGCGTTATGCACAACGGACATTTAAGCGAAAACATTGCAGATTTAGCTTCTGTTCTAAAGCCAAGCTTAACGGTTATAGACGGGGTAATAGCCGGAGAAGGACACGAAACAAGCGGAAACCCAGTGGAAATGAACCTTGTTGTTACGGGAACAGACCCAGTGGGTGTTGACACCGTCGGCGCCGCCTTAATGGAAGTGCAGCCAACAGAAGTTAAGCATTTGGTTTTTGCGGAGAAAAAGGGACTTGGAACATGCCGCCTAAAAGACATAGAAGTTGTTGGAGAGCCCATTGAAAAGGTGAAGCGGAAGTTTCGCAGATCTGTTTCTTCAAAAATCCTTAAACATTTCTGAAAGCTGAAGGAAAGCTTTTAAGGCTCTTTTTCAGTCTAAAAGGAGCCTATGGCTGAAGAATCTGAAGCACTGCCAGAAACAGAACCCAGCGGAATAAGCAAATATAGAGATAGAATTATCAATGGACCCATTATCCGCACAATTTTTTGGTTGGGAACTCCTCCGCTTGTAAACCAGCTTGTGGTTGTAGCCTATAACGTGGCGGACTCTTACTGGCTAAGCAGTTATGATGAGATTGCAGTGGCTGTTCCAAGACAGATGTGGCCCATACTCATGCTTTTTCAAGCACTTGCAAATGCATTGATAACAGCCAGTCTAAGCATTGTTTCACAGTATATAGGCAGCAAAGCCTACAAAGAAGCCAGTCTCTCCGCTTCACGCTTCTTTACGCTAGCTTTCTTTTCCTGAGGATTTTTGAGCATACTGCTCATAACGCTTAGAAGCCCAATTTTCACTATTGTAGTTTCTACGCCTCCGGAAATTTTCGGTTATGTCATAGACTACTCAGGTGTGATAGCCTTCGACGTGTTCTTCAATTACATAGTCCTTACATACACTACGCTTCTGCAAAGCGTTGGAGAAACGAGAAGACCAGCAATAGTTAACGTTGTAGCAGTCGGCATTAACATAGCCCTAGACCCCTTCTTAGTTTTAGGCATAGGACCTTTTCCAAGGTTAGGGGTTATCGGCGCTGCCCTCACCGACGTTATGGGAAAAATAATTTCGATAATTGCTTTAACTTATATCCTTAGGAAAAATTATCCAGAGCTTAAAATAACCTTCACTAAGAAAATAAATGTTGAATGGGTTCGGCTGGTTCTACGCATAGGACTGCCAATTTTAACCCTTGGATTAATGAACGGCTTTGCATTTCTAATGCAGCTTAAACTCGTTAACATGTTAGGCGTGATGACAGCTGCAGCCTTCTCCATAGGCTTCATAATACTGGACATTGTGGACGCCGCGCTTTGGGGACTAAGCGGAGCACCAGCCATAATGATTGGACAAAGCTTAGGGGCAGACAACCGCAAAAGAGCAAAAGAAGTTGCCTTAAAAGCAACCCTTCTAATTTTTGCCCTTATAGCAATAGGAGCAGCCATCACCTACCCTATAAGGAGAAATTTAGCAGACGTGTTCGCAGACGACCCAAACATCCTCGGCGAAACCGAAACCTACCTCCAAACACTCTTACCCACACTTCCATTCTTCGGCCTTTTCGCAGTCGCCCTATCCATTGGAAGAGGGTCGGGACACACACTGTTTCCAACAGCCCTAGGAATACTGAGGCTTTGGGGAATCAGAATAGCTTTAGGCTACATTCTAGCCTTTGCAGTAGGCATGGGTTCTTTGGGAATTTGGCTAGCCATCGCCATAAGCAACGCCATAGGAGGAGGCATAGCCATCCTATGGATAAAATACGGAAACTGGGCAAAAGCAGTGATAAAAAGGGATATGGAGCCTTAAGAAGCAGCATTATCCTTCTCAAACATAGGGTTTTAGAGGAAAATGAAAAAGATGTGAACAGTTAATAGGTAGTGTGTCACATTCTGTGAGGGAAACGCATGAAGTATGATATAAAATTTAAGCCGTCTTACTCGATGCTAGTGGTAACCTTAGAGCCAGACGAGAAAATACTGGCTGAGTCCGGTGCAATGACTTATATGACGCCGAACATTGAAGTGCACACGAGGAAAAGGGAAACAAGTCTTTTAGGCACTTTGGGTTTAGCAATTTTTGGACGCCAATCTTTCTGGGTCAACGAGTATACTGCAAGAAACAGCCCAGGCGAAGTTGGATTTGTCTCAGCGCCTGTAGGCGACATTGAAAAGCTGGAAATAACCCCAAATCAAGGCTACATCATACAGAAAGCCTCCTACATAGCTTCAACGGAAAATGTAGACTTAGACATCAAATGGGAGGGCTTCACAAAGGGCTTGTTTGGACAAGGCCTATTTATGATAAAAGTTACAGGTGAAGGAAGCCTTTTCATAAACACCTTCGGAGCCATAGACAAGCATGTTCTGCATCCCGGCCAACACTTGATTGTGGACAACTTCCACTTAGTGGCTTTCAGCACCACATGCAATTACGAAGTGACGAAGTTTGGAGGCTTAAAAGAAACAATTTTAGGCGGAGAAGGCTTGGTAACAAAAATTGAGGGCCCAGGCGAAGTTTACATTCAAACAAAGAACCTTGGAGAGTTTGTAGAATGGCTTTGGACCCTAATTGAGCCCAGAGTACGAGCAAGAGCCCGCTAAATATCTGCGATGTTGACGGCGAAACTTTTCAGAAAAAGAAAAAAGCCCAACTGTCTGTGGATTCGCCAAGAAACCGGGGATTTATGCCAAAAAGCCGGGGGTGGGAGTTGAACCCACATATAGCTGCTCTGCAGGCAGCCGCCTGAACCGTTCGGCCACCCCGGCGCTTCAAATTATTTTAGTCTGAGTGTAATAAAGGTTTTATTGGGTTAGTCTGAGTTTTTTGGTTATTTCCTTGTAGACTTTTTTGGCTGTTTCTTCGTCTGTTACGTTTTTTATGAGCATGCGTCCTCCGTTGAACATTGTTATTTCATATTTTTTGTGGGTGAAGACTATTGCCATTGAGGATTTTATGCGGATTTTGAAGTTTTCTTTTATTTTTGTGTGGATGGCGTCTAGGCTTAGTTTTGTTGGTTTTTCTGGGTTTATGTTTACTGTGTTTTGTCCGCATAGCCAAACGAGTTTTTCGCGGGTTTTTTGGGTGGTTTTGCCTTGGCATGCTGGACAGTTTGGTCTTTTGTGGATTTCTATTGTGGTGAAGTACATGTCGCTGAAGTCGCATATCATTAGTTTGCCCTTTAACGGCGTGCCTATTTCTGCTAGGAGTTTTATGGCTTCCATGGCTTGCATTGTTCCAATTATTCCAGGGGTTGTGCCGAGTACTCCTCTGACATCGCATGTGAGTAAGTTGCTGTCATCGATGTTTGGTAAAACGCATTCTAGGCATGGGGTTTCCGGCGGAGCGAAAACTGAGAGGTTGCCTTCGATGCCTATGGCGGCGCCGAAAACATAGGGGATTTTAAGCTTTGCACATGTACGGTTGATTAGGTAGCGGGTACGCATGTTATCCAAACCGTCGACGACGCAGTTAACATCATTGAGAAGCCTTTCAACGTTGTCTGCGTTCAAGTTTTCTGGAACAGCTTCAACAGTGATGAAGGGGTTTACTTTCATAAGCCTTTTCGCCGAAACCTCGGCTTTTGGATAGCCTAAATCTTTTGGCATGTATAAAACTTGTCTATGAAGGTTTTGCGGTTCAACAGTGTCCTGGTCTATGAGGCGTAAATGCCCTACACCAGCCAGCGCTAGGTAAAGCGAAGAAACAGTGCCAAGTCCACCGAGACCGACAACTGCAACTTTTGATTTTGCAAGTTTCTCTTGCCCTTCTAGGCCGAGCTCTTTTAGGACTAGTTGGCGACTGTAGAATTCGTTGTATAAAATTTGGGTTTTTCGAGTTTTCAACATTTAACCAGCCTTCCACAAAGCTTGCACACTATTTGCTGTTTCTTAGACTTATATTACCCTTTTTCAAAAACTGCTTTTCGTATATTTCTCTGACTCTCTGTATGGTATCAGCCTCTTCTGGTGTTTTGTCTTCCCTTATGCGGGTTATCCTTGCAAACCGCAATGCCATGCCGCACTTGTATTTTGGACTTTTTTGAATCTCGTTGTAGGCCACTTCGACCACTATTTTTGGAATTACAAAAATTCGCCTATGCTCCTCTTTTACGGCTAATTCTTTGAGATGCTTTGTCATTTCGGTGATTTCCGCGTCGGTTAAACCTTTGAAAGTCTTGCCCACGATTAAAAATTCACCTGTTTCCGCATCCCGCGCCGCCAAGTAATAGTCTGAAAGCCATTCGCGTCTCCGCCCATAACCGTACTCTGCTGCAACAATTACAAGGTCTAGGGGCTCAAGGATGGGCTTTATCTTAAGCCAGCGTTTTCCACGAATTCCAGGAACATATTCGCTGTCAAGTTTCTTCGCGATAAGTCCTTCATGTCCGGAATCTGTGGCTTCCTTAAGAAAATGCTCCGCCTCTTCGACGCTGTTTGTGATAATCTGCTTTGTCAGCGGTATTTCCCCAGAGTTTTCAGCTAGCATCTGCCTCCGCTGAAGATATGGAAGCATTATTAGGCTTTCTCCGTTAAGGTAGAGGATGTCAAAAAGGTAAAGGTTTACAGGGATTGTTTCGGCAATGGCTTCTATTGCGTGAACTCTTTTAAATCTTCGCATAAGATGTTGGAAGGGAATCGGATTTCCTTCATTGTCGACGGCTATGACTTCGCCTTCTAAAATTGCTTCTTCCGCCTTCACGTTCTTCCTAACAGTTTCAGCTATTTCAGGGAGGCTTTCGGTTACGTCGGTTAATCTGCGACTGAAAATCTTAACGTTTTCGCCTTGCTTGTGGATTTGAACTCTGGCTCCGTCAAGTTTGTGTTCGAAGGCTGCTCTTCCACCGTGCTCTTTTAGAGCTTCAGCCACATCATTAGCCATCTGAGCCAACATAAGCTTGACGGGCCTAAAAATTTTAAAGCCTACTTTTGAAAGCCCTTCTCTGCCTTCGGTTTTCGCTATTGCCGCCACTGTGCCAATATCGCCTAACACCATACTAGCCCTTTGAACATCCTTAAGCGGTACTTGGAAAGCCTTAGAAACTGCTTGTTCCATCAATCCCTCGTGGAACCCTGTGCGCATTTCTCCAATAATTATTTTGACTAAGTATTTAGCCTCAATAGGGGAAGCTAAACTCAGCAAAGTTTCGATTATGCGCTCCTTTTTCTCTCTAGAGCCGTATCCAGCAGTTTGGGCTATTGCTTCGAAACCTTGCCTAATCTCGTTTATTGTCAAGACTCTTTCAAATAATGGGGCTTGTCTCTTGAGTTTGCTGTTTTCGAAGATCATTTTTGCAGCTGAGCCTACATCTCCAGTCTGGCTGAAAGCTTTTATGAAAAGTTCCCAGTCAACTCCTGTTATGCGCCTAATGATTTCGCTTAGCGTGGCCCAGCTTACCTCTAGGGTTTGCTGGTTTTGTTTTGGAAGAGCCCTTCCCAAAATCATGGAAACAGCTGGCTCAACATCATCAGTTTCTAAGCTTTTAAGGAAATCAGCCACAAGACTTACCATGGGAATTCGTTTTGTCATATTTTCCAATTTTTCGCATAGTTCTGCGAGGGCTTTGAAGGGGGTTGGCATAAACCATCCTTTTTACACTTCTACATCAAATATTTTGAAGGGTGTTTTAAATAGGTTGCATAAAGAAAAGGGTTTGAGCTGTCTTAAAACAATTCTTCCAGCTTTGTTTTTATTTCCTTTATCTTTTTCTCCAACTCTTCTACTTTCTCATTTTGCGCCAATGCCTTGTAACAGTCCCTTGCATATTCCAGTGCGCTTACTCCAAATCTGTCAAAGCCTTTCTTGAAGGATAAATCTGCAGACTTTAGGAAGTATTCAACAGCTTTCTCATAGTTTTTAAGCATAAACTCGCATTCACCAGCTTTGAAAAGCGCATAAGTAGCATCAAAGAAGTTGTTCGCCTTCTGGTAAAGCTCAGACGCTTGCAGAAAATTTTCTTTAGCCTCTTCATACCTGCCCAGTTCATAAAGAGTGTTTCCATTTTTGTGCAGTTTAACGGGGTCTTCCTTTTCCGCCATGACAATCAACTCGCATGCCACTTACAATGGTTTGAAGATGCAATTTAGGTTTTCCCTATTTTAATGTTTAACTTTTGAACTGATAGTCTTCCAAGAAGTTTTCTGTTCAACAGGTTTCAACAATCGATGCATTCCACCAGCCACAAACGCCAAAGACCTCAAAATATCTATAAAGGGATAAACTAGAACTCGCAGATACTTTCCGTCTCGCATCTTAAATGTTCGATAAGCGTACAATGCCATAAGCCCCAATAACGGGAAAAATAAGAGCCCAAATGATGTGGTAAGAAATGCTGTTGACTGGGTAAACACTGTGTAGATGATTAAAGATAAAATTGCGAAAAACCACAGGGCAAAACCTGTTAAGCTTAACAGAACCCATTTCGATAACATGCTATTGACTCCCTTAACTTTTGGGACTAAACCGCCTCCCTGTCCATAACGGAAAGTCTGCTTTAAAAGCTCTAAAAGGGTTGAACGATGTTTATGTTTCACCGAAATTTCAGGTGTGAGAAGTATTTTGTATCCCTTCTCGCAAACCCTTTCGGCAAACTCAAGCTCATCAAAGCCGTATTCGAACCTTTCATCAAAAAAGCCTGTTTTTTCCACGGCTTCCCTTTTCACGGCAAGGTTGCATCCAACTGGATAATAAATCGGGGAACTTATTTTCTCTATTACCGCCTTCTTCTTAAATATCCTCATCACTGGGATTATGCTTTCATCCGCATACCTTGCCAGAAAATCGTCGTTATACCTCAGAATTTGGCCGCCCACACATCCCACTTGAGGGTCTTGAAGGTTTTCAACCATTTTTTTAACCCAATCCCTTGGAATGACACAGTCGTGGTCTGTGAAGGCTATAATTTCGCCTGTGCTGTTCTTTATGCCTGTGTTTCTTGCTGCATTAACCCCAGGTTTTTCCTCTGTTAGAAGTTTGACCGGATAGTGCGACACTATTTCCTTTGTGCCATCGGTTGAGTGCCCATCCACAACTATTATTTCAAGTTTATTCCTATCGTAGTCAACCCGCATTAAAGAATCTAGAAGATCTTTTATCTTTGCTGCTCCGTTTTTAACTGGAACCACTATCGAAACTTTTGGGTAGGCTTTATTTTCCCCTTTCAATTGCCACTCCTTCAAACTTTTACTCGTTTTTCAAGATTTCCTCCGCGGCCTTTTCAACCGATTGACGACTATTTAATCTAGGCTTCCATCCTAATTTTTTTAGTTTATTAATGCTTAAAAGCATAAATTTTACGTCTCCCTTCCATCCCCTTCCTCCATCAACACCGCCGGTAAATGTATATTGAACATTGTTTAATCCCATTTTTCCGCGGACGATATCTGCTATTTCTTTAACAGTTACTTGGTCTTCTGAACCAACGTTATAAATTTCCACTTTTTCATGGTTAAGATTTGTGCCCATTAACATTGCGTTTATACAGTCTTCAACGTGTAAATATGATTTTGTTTGGGTTCCGTCGCCTAGTATTTCGAGTTTTCTGGGGTTTTCCCTTAATTTTTTTATGAAGTCGTAGATTACCCCGTGGCGTGCTCTTGAACCCACTATGTTTGCAAGTCTGTAGATCAATGCTTTAAACCCGTAGGTGTAGGCATAGCTGGTTATTAGGGCTTCTGAGGCAAGTTTTGAGGCGCCATAAACAGAGATGGGCTTGAGGGGGGAATAGTTTTCAGGTGTTGGAATTTCCTCTGCATCACCGTAAACAGCTGACGACGAAGCAAAAATTAAGGTTTTAACTTCGCCCACCTTGCGGATTGCCTCGAGCAGATTAAAGGTTGCGAGGACGTTCTGTTCATAATGAACTTTAGGGTCTGTTGAGCTGATTCTAACTTCTGGGTTTGCAGCTAAATGAAAAATGGTTTCGCATTCAACGAGAGGTTCTAGGATTTTTTCGTAGAAGAGAAGATCTCCAAACACAAACTTGAAGTTTGGAGCGTTCAGCCATTTCTTAAGGTTCTCCATTCTCCCGGCGGTGAGGTTATCAAAAACAACCACTTCAACGTGGTTTTCGCAGAGCCTATCCACAAGGTGGCTTCCTATAAACCCAGCTCCACCAGTTATGAAAACTCTTCCAAGACTTAAAGTCAAAGATGTGTTCTCCCCTTTTAAGATGAGTGTTTCTTAAACGCTGTAATTATAATTCAGTTTATCTGTGTTTTGCTAAAGCAACCCATAAATGATCACATTTAGGACGGGGAAGAACTGTTTCACTGCCATTTTTACGGACAAATAAACGTTTGGTTTGTGGCTTAAGGAATTCTCCAATTACAAAAGCCTCTATGTTATGCGCTCTTAATTCTTCCACAATTTTTCCAGTTAAACTTTCTTTTGAAGCTATAAGCAGAGCCCCAGAACTAATCAATTGCAGTGGGTCTATTTTAAAAAAACTGCAAATTTCAAGGGTTTCCTTTGCCACTGAGATTTTCTCTTCAAAAATTTTTACGCCTAGATTTGAGGCGTCAGCCATTTCGTGGATGCCTCCGAGAATCCCCCCTTCAGTGGGATCGTGCATGGCGTTTACTCCGCCAGTTTCAAAGGCGAGAATAGCTTCCTTTACGATGCTTATTTTTTCGAAAAACCTCTGCGCCGACCTTAACAGTTCTTCCCGCATTCCCTTTTTAAGCAGCAACCAATAACGTTCAGTTGCGAGGATAGCTGTGCCTTCAATCCCGGCGGTTTTTGTCAATATAAGTTTGTCACCGGGTTTGGCTCCTCCGGCTGTAACGTATTTTCCCTTTTCGGTTATTCCCATAGCGCATCCAATAACTATTGGGTTGACAAGTTCCGGGGTTACCTCACAGTGGCCTCCTACAATGGCTATTCCAAGGGCTTTTGAAGCCTTATCCATTTGGGAACAGATGGTTTTCACTGTTTGTTTATCAGAGTCTTCTGATAGGAGAATACATGAAGAAAACAATGTGGGTTTAACCCCGAAAGTTGCTATGTCGTTGGCGTTGACGTTGACGGCAAGCCACCCTATTCGCTCAACCGCTCCTGTTATCGGGTCCATGGAAACTATTAGGGATTTATCGCCAATGTCTATTATGGCGCCATCAAAGCCGGCAGATGGCCCTAGAACAACTTCGCGGCGTTTCGCGCCTAGATTCTTGAAGACAACCTCTTTCAAAATTTCAACGGGAATTTTTCCCGGTGGCAGCCTCAATTTTTATCCCTCAGTTCTTAAGCGGTTAAAGTCGGCTTTCAAGTAGTTGTGGTAATGCTCGCTTAATAACCCTCACTATGGGTGTTGCCACTATTAACCCAATAGTCATTTGCCCAATGTTTATGGGAACCTCAGCGAGTGCGAAAACTCCGAGAAAAAGCTGTTCGTAAATGAAATAGCCAAAAACCATCCACAACCCTCCGAAAATGCATGAAATGATTGCAAAGCCAAATTCAGCTTCAGAAACAAAGGCAAGAACCGTCACCAATAGAACAGCGAGCGCTCCTACTCCAAACCAAAACTCCACTGGAATAAAAACTGTTGATGTAGGATTTTCTGCGGAAACTATGCCGGAGTAGAGTTCGACAATGCCGCTGTAGTAAAGGAAACCTATAAGGCTGACAAGCATTCCGATGAGTACTCCTATTTCGATGGTGAATATTCTCCATTCACGTTTAGTATAAGCCTTAACAAAGGCTTGTCCCTTTTGGCTTAGAAAGCCTACAATAAGCCCCTCCAAGGCTTTAATTATAAGCGTTGCAGGTGCATAATAGTAATAGCCAAGAAATACGTCTGCAAACATGGAGCCAACACCTCCTGCGAAGGCTCCTACCAATGGACCGAAAAGTAGAGCCGCCGTGTAAACCATTGTTTCCCCAATGTTAAAGAAGCCTTTAGTGCTGGGCACGTAAACTGTGAAGCTTATTGTTGCTATACAAACGAGAGCTGTGAAAACGCCCATTATGCTTAACTGTTTTGTTAAGCTTAACATTTTCAGGGACATTTTGGGCAGCCTCGGTAAGAATAGTATAGTTATAACTTAACTATTTTAATTTATTGCAACGAAAAGGTGGAAACTATAGTAAAAGTTTTAGGTCGTCGAAGGCTCTTAGGACTTTTTCTCCGCGCTTGGTTATTTTGAAAAATTTTCTCCCCTCTCCTTCATAACTTGTGACAAGCCCGTTCTTTGAAAGTTCGTTTAAGTGCTGGTAAATTGCTGCTCTGGTCATGGTTTTTCCAAGTTTTTTCCACAACTCATAGCCATAAGCATCTTTTTCACTTAAGATTCGCAATATTTTCTCTTTTGTGCTCAGTTCTAAGCCGACAGCTGCTGTTTTTCTTTTCTTTGTTAATGCTTGTAGAACATCTGTTGATTTAAGTCCGCTTCCAGTTATTAAACAAACAATTTTATCTGTCTCGTCGATTATTCCTTGATTCACAAGTTTTTTGATGGCTGCATATGTTGCTGCGCTCGCTGGTTCCGCGAAAATCCCCTCAAATCGCGCTATCTCCCGCTCCGCTGAAAAAATTTCTTCGTCAGAAACTGATACTGCCAAACCCTTTGATTCTTTGATGGCGTTGAGTGCCAAGCTTCCGTAGGAAGGATTTTTAACCAATATTGCAAGAGCATGCGTTGAAGGTTTCGCCTTTAAAACTGGTTTCTCCGCGTTTCGTATATATGCGTTAACTATTGGTGCACATCCTTCAGCTTGAACGCCAACCATTTTAGGAAGCGCATCAATCTTGCCGATTTTTTCAAGTTCTTTAAAACCTTTCCAGACGGCGTATAATGTCCCGCCACTTCCCATGGAAACTGTGAACCATTCTGGAACGCCTATTTGCTCAAAAACTTCGTAGGCTATGGTTTTTAATGCTTCTATTGCCAGAGGGTTCAGCTCCACTGAACCTTGATACCAGCCAGTTTCCTTTGCCACTTCCTCGGCTCTTTCCAAAGATTCGTCAACTATTTCTCCATATTCTTCAATTACCGCGTCGTAGATGAGCATTTGAGCAAGCTTTCCAACATCCACGTTTTTGGGAACTACAGCGTGGCAGAAAAGCCCCAATTTCGCACAGTAAGCAGACAAAGAAGCCCCAAGATTTCCGTTTGTGGCGCAGATAACCGATTTATACCCCAAGTCGACGGCGTTGGAAATCAATAGTGCTGCACATCTATCTCTAAAAGAGTTGGTGGGGTTGCGGGTTTCATCCTTAAAGTAAACATCGCGCATTCCAACAGTCTTGGCTAGTCTTTTCGCTTTATGAAGCGGAGTCCCACCTTCCCCCAAAGAGACAAAATTTTTGACTCTTGGCATAAAATGCTTATAACGCCAAAAGGAAAAACGTCCGATAAACTTAGCAGTCTTAAGCCTCTCAATGTCATATTTGAACTCTAATGGGCATCCGCAATTTCCACAAACACGCTGCGGTGAAGAACCTTTAAACTTTGAACCACAAGCACTGCATTCTAAAAACGCCATTCACTTGACTCCTCAAATCTTCCTATAGAATTATTAAAGGTAATATCCAGCTTTTAACTTAATGTCAGAAACTGTTGCGCGAATATCGTTTCTTATAAAACCATGTTTTAAAAGTTCCGAATCTTTCACCCTTCTAAAGAATTGCACCCTCATCCTTTTTTCCCACATTTTCCTAATGTTTAATAACGAGTAGGCAAAACCCCTAAAAGTTTCCTTAGCCTCCAAAGGTTTTCCTATTAACATAAAGCCGAACGCAGCCAAAAAAGTTAAAGTTGAATATAGAGAAAACCGCCACCAAAGGTTCCTTAATTCATAATTCTTAATCATTGTGCATATTCTGTTCTTTACCGAGTGGCGCAATTTTTTCGGATTCAAAGCTCTCCTTGGCTCTCCATCGTGAAAAACCACAGCCGAAGGAACGAACACTATTTTGTACCCGAACAGTCTAACCCTAAAAGAAAAGTCTGTATCATCGTCGTAAATGAAATAATCCGGGTCGAAGCCTCCGGCTTTTTCGAAAGCATTACGAAGCACTAGGCATCCTGCGGATGAAGCAGCGAAAATTTCGAAAATGTTCTGAAAATCATCTGCCTTTAAACCTCTTGTTGTATACCATGTTCCTAAGGCGTCGATTGCAATTCCAGCATTATCTAAAAGGCGGTTGTTGCTGGTCATTAATATTTTTGCTTGTGCAACGCCTATTTCTTCGTCGTTTTCCGCGGCTTTTACAAGTTCAGTTAGCCAATCTTCAGTCACGTAAGCGTCATTGTCGAGGAAAGCCAAATATTTACTATGGGAATTTAAAACGTGTTTTCCAACATTGTGGGACGCGGAAGGCCCAATATCATGGTCGTAATGAACGACTTTTACTGTTGGAAAATGTCGTTTAATCCATGTTGCCAAATTTTTAGTTAAGCAGTCCACTACGATGATTTCATAGCGGGGATAATTCGTCCGCGTGAGATAGCCTAAACACTTTTCAAGCTGACGAGTCCCATTAAAGTTAATTACAATCACGGAAACCATAGGCCACTTGTTTTGCAACCGAGAAAACCACCGCACTGCCATTATTATAATACTCACGAGATTTTATCTGTTACATCAACCCATTTTCGCATGTTTTCGATTTGAACTTGCCAAAACCTGACATTTTCGGGAAGTCTAACCAACTTTTCCAAGTTTTTATCAAGGTGATCAGCTAATTCAAGATAGCAGTCCGCATAACTTTTCGCCGCCAGCTCCGCAGCATCGCATATTTTCCATAAATGTTCGTTCATCTCTAACCCGTTTATCTCCTTTTGTAAATCTTTAAAAATACTTCTGCTTCTTTTAGCATGAGTCCCGGAAGGTTTACCTAAACAAAGTCTGTCGCCCAAATGATCAGCTATTTTCTTGAGGAAAACTCCCGACCAGATGTCGTCAAACCTGTCAATGTTGTTGAAGTTCATGTAAAGCTGGTAGAAGGCTGGCACAATTTTGGGGAGAAACGAGGTGTTCATGCTGCAAAGCCCAAAGTATGTTCCCTTCCCTAAAATTATTTTTTCCCGCTTATAGCCACGGCTTTCTATTGCACATTTGCCATTTAACCCTCCATAATAGAGAATGGTTAACGCGTCTAAGTCTGGCTGTCCACTCCAAAGCCCCATGTTCACCACACAACTTCCACCATTATCAGTCCAAACATAATCTTCGCTTCTACAGGCTGGGTCGTATGGATGCCCCCTTGGAAAGATTTTCTGACTAACATTTAAGTCAAGATTTTCAATGGTATTGTACCATTTCCCAGAAGCATTCACGGTGACTCCGTTTTCACTGAACAAATTGTCAACATGTGCCTCTATAAAGCCGCTTGAAAGAGTGACGTCATCATCCACCTCCAATATTACGGTTGCTCCATTTTCACAGGCCCTTAAAAAGCCGAAAGAAACTTCTGCGTGGCACTTTTCTGGAATCAACTTGAGATATTTCTGGTAAGATTTTCCAAATCTATCTTTAAACCATTTCGCCCTTTCTCTAGGCCCATAATATTCGTGGGGAACGTTTGACAAAAGTTTCTCGTTTAGTTTGCGTACGCTCTCGTCTCCCTCGTCTATAATTAAAATTTTAGCATCCATAGGGGAACAATTCTCAAGTATGCTTAAGTTTTCCAAAGGGTTTATGGATGCTGTCACTATGTAGACTTGCATTTAAATCACACAAAGGAAGTTGTCGCGAATCATTGCAATTTCATGATGCTATTCATCTATAAGCTTTTGTATTTCATGTTGACTTTTCAAATTTATGGTTCTAGACTTGGCAGAACAGCTAAAATAGCTGAAACTTCTTTAAGGATTAACTTGTCTAATTTCGGTTCCTCGCCGTCTTTATCAATTATGGAATTTATCTCCATATCAAGATCACATAACACTATAAGGTCTTTAATTATCCTTGGTCCAGGATCTTTCGGCTTTTTCAGTTCGATAATGGCTGGTAAAAGCATGAGAATGATGAAGGTTAATACTCCGAAAAACAACATTATAACCGAGTCTGGAGTCGGAGTCGGAACCATCCTTACCTTTTCAGTGTTTTAACAAACTTGCAATATAACAGTTTCCATTCCCAGAATGTGCTGTTTTATCCCAATGATTGCCATTTTTCCCTGCAAGTTTTGACACGAGGAGGTCTAGAAAAGCCTTAGTGCATATGGGAATGTTGTATAGGAACGTGAAGACTAAGAGGGGGATAAGCCACTGCGCCCTTGTTCTGCCGTCAAGATACGTTCCAACGCCTATCTCGTAAAATGGGGCGAAGTTTCCTACGGCACTGTATAGGGAAATGGATATTACTGTCCAAAATGGAGTTAAGCACTGTGAGAATTTTAAGAAGAACAGAGGAACACCAATGATCCATGAGAATAAGACGGCGACTGGCATAAAGTAAACGTTAAGCAGCAGTAACCCATCAACTTTTTCGATGAACCCGAGTTTTTTGCTTCTTAAAACGTTTAGTGAATGTTTGAAGGCGCATTGCATATGTCCCTTCGCCCATCTGTATCGCTGTTTCCAGTAAGCTTGCCAACTTTCAACAGCCTCCTCATAACACTCAGCATCTGAGACATATTTAACGCTATAACCTGCAAGGTAAACTCGGAAGGTGAGGTCCGTGTCTTCTGCCAATAGGTTTTCATCCCAACCGCCTAGAGATTCTAAAAGCTCACGGCGAAATCCGCCCACGGTTCCGCCGAACTGGGTTATTAAGCCAAGTTTGTTGCGGGCTTCTTGGTCAACACAGTATCCGCCTATCCTTTCTAGTGCAACAAGCCTTGTTACAATGTTTTGAGGTTCGTTTAAAACTATAACTCTGCCTTGCACAGCTCCAACCTTCGGATCTGCAAATTCCTTTACAAGTTTTTCAACAATGTCTCTCTGAGGGTAATAGTCTGCGTCGAAGCACAGAATTATTTCGCCATCTGCGTGTCTTAATCCAGCGTTGAGGGCTGAAGCCTTCCCACATCCTCCTTCTTTTTTGTCTCGTTTAACAACCTCAATGTAGTTGTAAGCTTTGGAATATTGCTCGGCTATTTTCCCAGTGTCATCTGTTGAAGCATCATCAACAACTATTACTTGCAAATTTTCCTTCGGATAGGTTAACTCCGTCATCCTTTGAAGAAGTCTCCCAATGACACGCTCCTCGTTACGGGCAGGCACCAAAATTGAAACAGTAGGCGGATAAACCGAGTTTTGAGTTTTGGAATTTGTTTTCTTTTTCTGGGCGGTTTTAAGAACCGTTATGGTAAATATATAATGGCGGACGAGATATGCAACCATTACAGCAGTTAAAAGAATAAACAATGTTTCTAAAACTTCAATAAGCATTCTTGGCCGCCGCCCTTTCATTTTTAGAATTTGCAAGAAATGTTAGGCTTAGGGACCAGAAGGACACAACCCACAGCAGGTTCAATATTGGGCTCAAGACAACAAATACTGCATTAAAGCCATCCAAGGCATGGGCAGTAATGGCGCCGACAAACACGGAGAAAAGGTTGTTCCAAATTAGACAAACAGAGTTCCCCATAATTAGTGCAAGCATTTTCCTTTTCAGCGGACCATTTAATGGGAAAAGCATGCATGCAAAGAAAACATTGAAAATTATTAGCGCTTGAAGTGTTTCTTCAGAAACTTGCAAAAGAATAGAGAAAGCAACAAGGGTTGTGCCAGCGGCCAATCCAAAAATTAATTGTTTCAAACCCCTTCATCCCTCCGAAACCATCATTCAAATATGGACTGAAGGAATATTATAGAAGATTCTTCGGGTATGCTTTTAAAAATTGCGAAAACCTATCTGTTAAAAACCATCTTGTCTAAAACAAAAACTAGAACTTGGAAAACTTCTTCAGCTGTCAAATTGTCAGTGTCCAGTATTAGGTGAAATGGAGTGAAGTCTTCGCCTAAATTAAAGCCATAAAGCCTCTTGTAAATGGCCCTTGTTTTCTCCTCCTTATTTCTTAAAGTTTCTAAGGCTTTTTCAACGCTTATTCCGTCCCTTTTTGCAACCCTTTCAGCCCTTTTATTTTGAGAGGCTTCCAGCCATATTTTAAAGCCGTCTTCTAAGAGCCACGGCATGGTCCAGCTGTCCAGGACGGCGTTTCCTTGTTTGGCTGCTTCCAAAAGTTTTTGGTCTACAGCCTTGTCGAATTCGGGGTTTTTCCTTCTATTTTCTAGGAAGGATAAGCCTTCCGGGCTTTCCCACCATCCCTTTTTAAGGGGTTTGTAGCCCTTTTCTATGGCTAGGGCTTTTAGGGCTTCTCCTCCAGAATAGTATTTTAAGTTGTATTTTTCTGCCAACTTTTTAGCCAATGTGCTTTTGCCGCTTCCAGCCATTCCACATATGCAAATGACCACTGATTCTTTAACCATTTTCCAAACGCCTCAAAAAGCGTTTAGGATTCTCGCTGCTTGCTTCAGAGCAGTTTTTAGGCAGTTGTGGCAAAGCTGTCCGCCATATATTCGCGAAATCCTTCTTTTTGTACGATTAAGTTTTCTTATCTCTGAGGGGGACAAGTTTGGAATCACAGTTAAGGGCCTACCGCAGAGACTGCAACTGCTTTGGGCGGTTACTTCACGTTTATAATGTATGCTTGTGCGCCCTCCAGGTAAAGCCTTAAAAACGCGCTTTCGGCTTCGAGTTCGCTTGGCTGGTCTAGGCATTTCCATCACTCCACACTTATGAGACCAAATAGGTGAGAGAATAAAGTGCTGAAAAGGAAGGAGCACAGCATGTACCACCATAACAGGGATGATCCAAACAATGGGATGGGAAGGTTCCACCCTATCCCTGGAAAATATGCAATATTGGCTCCTCCGTATATTCCTCCAAGAAAAGACCACACTATCATTAAGGGAACAACGAATAGGAGAGTTACCTTCATTGATTGCCATGAAGCTTTGGCGTTAAGCTGCGTTATATACTGTTGTTTTTTCATAAGCTTCTCTATCTGTTTCTTGTTCCCGCTTTTTTGAGCTTCGCGAAGTTGAGAATACCACTCTGCAACCTCTTTTCTCCAAGCCTTCATTTGTTCGGGATCCGTTAAAAGGCGGTTTGCAATGGTCATAGCGAAAGTTATTGTGGCAGCCAGAGCGAATAGGAAGAGCGTTGATCCGGGAGGCTCTACTGGCAACATTTCATTTTACCTCTTTTTCAGCCTCCAAACAGTCTCCTAAAGGCGGGGTACATTTCAGCCACTCTTTCCCGCACTAAGATTTCATAATATTGGTAGATTATGCCCACGGATAGAAGAATTCCTATGCCGGACCCGAAAACTCCGAAGAAGTCTGATAAGCCGGCAATCAATCCAACTATTATTCCGCCTAGAATGGTGACGGCGGGAATATAGCGTTTAAGAATTTGCTCAACAGCTTTTCCAGAGCGTCTATACCCTGGAATTTGCATGCCAGCATCCACGAGCTGTTTTGCAACTGTTGAGGGACCTAAGCCGCCAACCTCAAGCCACGTAAGGGAGAAGATAACACAGAAAGCGACGAGAATTGCCAAATAGCCTACAGCTCTCAAAGGTTCCGCCATAACATTGGAAAGGTTACCTGGAGATGTCACATAGTATACGAGACCCCCGCCGGGTACATACTGTTCTCCTTCAGGCTTGTACCATCCTAGGAGGTTAACCCAAAAGTTGTTTCTCCCCCAAGGCTGGCTCCAGAGAATATACGAGAAGAAGTATATGTTAGCGAAAAGGGCTGAAGCAAATATTACTGGAAGATTGGACACGTACAACAGTTTTATTGGGTAGCGGCTTCTGAAACCACGGTAGCCCGCGTAGGATAAAGGAAGTTCCACCCTAACGCCTTCCATATAGATTATTACAAGAAAAGCCACAATAGTGGCTATAAACCCGATTAAAGATGGAAAGTTTCCCCTCAGCAATAAACCAGTTACTGATTTTCCACTATTTATCGTTTGTACTAACGCAACGAAAATTCCAGAGCTGCCATATTCGTCAACTGGTGGAGACGGGTTAAAGCATTCGAGAAATATTTGTTGTGCAACGCCAGCCATGATGAAGAGGCTTATTCCACTGCCGAAACCCCATCCCTTCTGGATAAGCTCATCTAAAAGTAGGACAATCATTCCAGCAGCCAACAATTGCAGGAAAACGATGATGGCTGTTGTGCCCGGCAAAGTGCCGTACATTCCACTTATTATGTAGGCGGATGCTTGAACACCTGTTAGGATTATGGCGAATACTTTACTTGCAGTTGTGAATAATGCTCTGTCTTCGGGCTTAGACATGTCGCATTCTATCATGGCGGAACCAACTAGAAGCTGTAGGATTAAGCCAGCGGTCACTATGGGACCTATGCCGAGCTCCATTAGGGTGCCGCGGCTTGACGCAAATATTATCCTTAAGGGAGCAAATTCTTCTTGTCTTTGGATTCCATAAAGGCGGCATGCGTCGCTGGCCATCACAAGATATATTATGAGGGCTATGGCTGTCCAGAAGAGTTTCTCGTTAAACCCAACTCTGCGTTCCGGAGCTTTAACTTCTGGAATGAATCGTGCAATGGGTTTGAAGAGGTTTAGAAACCTTCCAGCCATGGGTTAACCGCTACGCTCCAGTTTCTTGAGATTCTATTAAAACTTGTCCTCCTGCTTCTTTTATTTTTTCGGCAGCAGATTTAGAGCATGACGCTACTTTTACAACCAGAGGCTTTGTGACCCCTCCAGTTCCAAGAAGCTTTGTATAGCCTAAACTTTCTAAGTCTATGAAAATTTTTCCCTCTTCTTTTTTCGCTGGGATTTTTTCAGCCATTTCGTCGAGTTCTCCGACGTTTATAACTTTAACTTTTTGTTTTAGGCTTTTAGGCGAGGTGAAACCCTTTCTCCCGAAATATTCTGGCTCATATTTTATGATAAAGGTCCATCCGTGTTTATGACGCCCTGCTTTCCGCATACCTCTTGAACCGGATTTTCTATGTTGGCCTACTCGTCCATAGCCTTGTGTTCTTGAACCACGTTTTTTGCGGATTTTCCTAAGCTTGTGGGGCATCCTTTCAACCAGCCAATTTGTTTAGGACTTTTTCTTTAACAGCCTTTTTCAGCTTTATCTCCAGCACTCCATTTTTATATGTTGTGAACGTTGCCTCTGGAATAACTATTTCTGGAAGATTTAAACGTTTATAGTATCTGCGACCTTGAGTTTTCGCTGACAATGTTAGCCGCTGTTTTTCAGTGTGGATTTTTATGTTTTCCCTTTTAAAGCCTTTAAGTTCTGCAACAACAGTTATGCCGTCTTCTTCATTAAAAACATCGAGTAATGGCTCAGGCTCTCTTAAAATAATTTTCCCAGAGTTTTTTAGGCGCTTATATGTATAGTGGTATAGTCTCTCTCTAGTTTTGGAGTTTTTAAGTCTGGATACTTTGAGGCTTTTCCTGTTTTCAGCTTCATCTAGTCTTCTTATAGCTTTGAACCATTTGGGACGTTTTTCGCTTTTCCGCCATCTCATATTGAACCTTCCCCCTATGACACAATGGCATCTTTAAACTGGCTATAAAAGGTATCGATGCAAACATGAAATAAAGCGGTTAAATCATTCGCTCCAGTAAGGCGTTAATTTGCTCGCCTCTGTATCCAAGCTCTCCGCCTGCACTGTAACTCTTCTTTATCTTACCCTTGAACCCTTTTGATGGCGGATGCAGCTTAAAATAGGGCTGGATTTCTGGAAGATTCCAATATTCAATTTTACAATTGAATATAGCGTCTGCAAGTTCCTCTACAGATTTATAACCGATTTTTTGGGCATATTCATCTGTCAGTTTTTTATTTCCAGCCAATCTTCCCCTCTCTTTTAACATTGTTATTATGGTTTCTTTGGAAACTTCTCCCCATGTGACAAAATTCTGCGCCGTTTTCAGCATTCCAAGAAATGAAGGTCGATTATCAATTAAAATTGCATGGTTGTTCCTTTTCAGATTTAACATGCGGAGGGTTTCTCTAACTTGCAGAGGCGCGCTTATGGTTCCGCGAACCCTCACAACTGCGATGCATTTGCGTTCTTCAGATTTGCCAGACAACTACCTCACCCAGTCTGTCGGGGTTATTAGACTGTAAGTTTTTTTCAACGCGTCGAAAACTGCATATGCAAAGGACGGAACTGTCCGCGTTGAACCATAACTTCTAGTCCAACAGTCTTTTATTCCAGCAAGACCAAGGATGACTTTGGCAACTTCGCTGGCAACCAATCCTAAGCCTCTAGGCCCGGGAACTACCACCACTTTTACGCCGCCGCATTTTCCTTCAACTTGGAAGGGCAAGGAGTGGGGTTTTCCGCAGCCGCACTCCCAGCTTCCGCAGCCACGCCTAACAGGGATCAATTTTAGTCTGGCGTCTGCGGCAGCCTTTTCTATGGCTGTTCGCACTTGGCTTGCTTTTCCAGCACCAAGTCCAATGTAGCCATCTCTGTTTCCAACAGCGACTACGGCCTTAAACCTAGACTTTTCTCCGGCGTCTGTCTGCTTCTGCACAAGGTTTATGTTTATAACTTCCTCTTGAAGTTCTGGAAGAAGCGCGTCAACGATTTGGGGTTCGCGTATAGATAAGCCTTCCATGAAAACCTCTTCAATAGATGTGATTTTACCCTCTTGAATCAGCTTTCCAAGATGGGTTTTAGGAACCCACTGTTCTAGGCTACTAGCCCTATCAACCACGGTTTTTTCCTCCACCCTTAAACGCGGCAATCACCGTCTTTTTAACCTCCTCAAAATGCTCTGGGAGGCTTTCCGGAGGAACCTTATTTTCCAAGTATTTTGAGAAATATGCCATATACTTTTCAGTGTTCGCCGACAAGGTTTTGGCATACTGCGCTATGTGCATGCCTTGTATCCGCTTTTCATCTGGGAGTTTCTCCTCTCCGTGGGGCACAGCTAAACCAGCGTCTAAAACCCCTTTTAAGGCGGCGAAGATTCTTGCACCTTTTGTAGGAGAGTGCAGTCCTGTATCCAGAACAGCTTCTTTGATTCCTTTGGCTTTAGCCTTTAATCCACAGAGGAAACCAGTCAGGTAAGCGGCTGGAAGATTTCCTCTGGGGGCTTTCCAACCATATTTTTTAAGAAGTTCTTTGCTGTGGGCTGAGGTTAAAACTTCGTCACCGTGGGGTTTTGCAGCGATTATTTGCACCACCATGTTGTTAAGTGTGCCGCGAACCACGAGTCGAGGTTTCCCAGATATAACAAGCGCCTTTCGTTTTCTGTAATTTGTTTTGCCTTCTCTTCTCCGACGGTAGGGCACAGAGTAACGTGCATCTTTCGCCATCAGCGTTTCCTCCAGAGGTCGTGGGCTTTTATGTGGCGTTCCATGTCGGTGATGGATTCGAATCTTCCGCTTTTCACCATACTATACAATTCTCGATAAATGCTCTCCGTGATTATTTTGCTGTCTTTCAGTTCGCGAAGCCTCTTCCGCAACGCTCGAACTCTTTTCATCCAAGCCTCTTTCTTGGAAATCCTCGCTTTCCCCGCTCCGCTCCTGCTTCCAGATCCACGCCTCAAACCTTTCTTTTTCTTCTCGTGGGCCAACCTTGCTCTTGCGCGGCTAACACCTTTCTCCTTTAACGGTTTAATTACACCCTCATGGATTAGTTTTCTAATTTCCTCCCGAGTTATAGCAGCTTCAACATCATCAACCCTATTTGGATCTATCCAAATCCTTTCCTGACCAATTTTAAGTATCTGCGCCGCTAACCGCCTCTGGCTTTTTAGGCTTGTCACTGCTTCTTTCTCCTCCCTTCGCTTTTCTCTGTTTTCTTTCGTTTAGCCTTTGGTTTTTCCTTCTCTGTCTCCTCCGTTTCCTCCTCAAATGTTTCCTCCTTTTCAGCTTCCTCTTTCGCTTCTCCAAGATTCAGAACAATTATTTTCTTTCTCCTAGCTTGAAGAAGAATTTGCGCTCTCTTCTTTTTGCCAACAGTGTGAGCAATTCGCACAGCTTGAGTTTTAGGGTCCACGTTTTGGAGCTCATCAACGTTGTGCACTAAAACTTCTTCATAGCCCGATGGATGAAGACCCCTAGCGGCTTTAGGACCCCTATATCCAACATTTACTGTTGGAGGCCAGCCCTTAATTTTCCTTCGCATTTTATTGTCTATGCCTCGTGGTCTGCGCCAATTCTCCTTTAAACGGTCATATCGCCAGCTTTCCTGCCTCGCGAAATTCGGCTTCTTCTTTTTAGCCTTCGCCCTTGCGCGTAAGGCTTTTTCCAAAGCCGCTGGGTTCTGCTCTTTCACTTTACTCCATCCCCTCACTACGCTCATATAGGTATATGCCGTCCAGAAAAACACGGGGGTCTTTCCGCTTAACTTTGGTGGCTTGCACTATATTCGCCGCTGTTTGGCTAACATCTTCCAAGTTGATTCCTTGAACAATTATGTCTTCGCTTTGAACTTTAACTTCTGCGTCGCCAATAATTTTTGCCTTCCTCGGGTTTCTTTCACCTGTAAAGTTCTCGATTAAGATGGTTTTACCTTGAGTCTTAACTGAAATTGGAAAGTGGGAGAAAACGATTTTCAGTTTGTATGTGAAGCCCTTCCTAACTCCAGTAATCATGTTTCTGATATGTGCATAAACAGTGCCTACAAGGGCGCTCTCCTTTTTCCGAGGCCAATTAGCCCATATTCGAAGATTTTTAGCTTGAAGCTCCATTGAGATTGGAGCGGAAGAAAAATCTCTTGTTAAAGTTCCCTTCGCTCCTTTAACTGTCACTTTTTTCCCTTCAAGAGTAACCTCTACGTCGTCTGGAATTTGAATGGTTTTTGAAACTTCAACAGCTCGCACTGCAGACCCCTCTTTTAATAGACAAAGGCTAGGAGTCTACCTCCAATACCTTTTTCCTTGGCTTCCTTATGGGAAAGCAGCCCCTTAGGTGTCGAAATAATTAGCAGCCCTACCTCTCTGGACGGAAGAAACTTTTTCTCCCAATCTTCAATTTCATCAGTTTTTACAGGGAAACGGGGTTTGATAGCTCCACACTTGTTTATTCTGCCCAAAAGCTGAACCTTAAATTTTCCAGAGCGCCCATCATCTATAAACTCAAACTCTCCAAGATAGCCGTTCAACTGCATGACCCTTAAAACTTTGCCCAGAAGTTTAGAGGCAGGGCTAATTACACATTCGCGCTTATTGCGCAACTCGTTATTCATGATTGTTGTCAAGCCGTTTGACAGCGCATCCATGATGTTTTCCTCATCACTCATATTTTTGGAAGCCGAGTTTTTTGGCTACTTCCCTAAAACAATGCCTACACAAATATAAATTATAACGCCGAATAACGGGTCCATAAGACCCGCATCTGACGCATGGTCTAGCTCCTTTGCCATATTTCCTTTCCTTTTTAGTTTTCTTTTTACCCATAAATTTCCCTCTGACTGATTAGACTATTTCAACCCCCAATGCGTCTTTAACAAAAACCATGGTTTCATCTGGTGTTAAAGCGTGGTTTGAGCCTATTTTCGCCTTTGCCCTCTGTCTATTCTTAACACGCCATCCTGGACGATTTAAAGAAACGCACACATCCATGCCAAAAATTCCTATTTCAGGGTCGTATTTAACTCCGGGTATTTCTATATGCTCCTTTATGCCGAAGGCGAAGTTGCCGTGTTCGTCAAAACAACTTTTAGGAAGTTTGTAGTCGATTACGTGAAAGACTTTTTTAAGGAATTCTATGGCTTTTTGCTTTCTAAGGGTCACTATGCATGCCATGGGTTCGCCTCTCCTGATTCCGAAATCCCTTAGGGTCTTCTTCGCTTTTCTTTTACATGGAGTTTGACCCGTCAGGTCCTTCAGAATTTTGGAAGCTTTTTCAAGGGGTTCTCCGGATTTTCCGACACTTATGTTGACAACAACCTTTTCGATTCTTGGTTTAAACATCGGATTTTCATTCCACATCTTTCGAATTTCCTCTTCAGACATTTTGCGGCGCCTCCGGCAAAGCTATGAGTGGATGCGTTTCACCTATTGCAAAAACGAATTTTAGAATTGTCTGGTAACGGTTTCCCTTCTCGTCTTCTATTGTTACTATGGCGTCTTTGCGCTTTTTCCCCTTTGCTTCCTCAATTTCAATGATTTTGCCGTATTTTCCTATGTTTTTGCCACCAGTTATTACTGCAAAGCTATTCTTCTTCATCTTAATATGCTCGAGAATCTGTCTGTTTGGAAGACTTAACTTGACAGTGTCAAATGCGCTGTAAACGTCTTCTTGCGGGTTTTTTGGGTCGGCTACTTTAATAAGCATGTTTGAGCCGTCGTGGAGGTTAAGCTGTATATGCCCTTTTTTGACGGTTGTCTTGCTTTCTATTCTGCAAAGCTTGAAAGACGCTTCCTCTTTGGTTATTGGGTGAAGGGTTAAACCCTTATGGGATGGCAATACGCGAAAATGTTTGTCTACTTCTGGAAGGGAAATGACATCCATAAGTCCTGTTGGAAACTTGTCTTCCCGTCTTACTTCGCCATCAACATATACCTTTCCTTGAGAGGCTATTATTTTTGCTTCTTTCCTTGTCTTAGCGGCATCTAGGATATCGCGCAAGATTATGGTTAATGGTAAGCAGCTTTCAAGGGAGTGGGGTCCCGGTGTCGGCTTTACAACCCATACAAACTCTTTTCTATGAATCGGCCACAACCTTGGAGCTGGTTTCCGCTTTAAAACTGTTGAGCCTCCCTTTTTACCCACTTCGGGATTCCTCCACTTTTTTCCGTTTTCTTGGCTTTTTTGGCTTTTCTCGCGTCTTCTTCTTTTGTTTTTCTTCAACCTTTTTCTTTTCTGGTTTTTTCGCTGTTCTTTTTCTTCTCTTTGGTTTTTCTTCGGTGGGCAGCGGTAGTTCTTCCACGGCAACTTTCTCTTCAACATGTTTTTCTACGACTTTCTCAGCTACCCCTTCAGCCCTTTTCTTTCTCTCTAAAATTTTCTTCCGCCATTTATCGTCGAGATTAAGCTTTGTTATCATAACCTTTGACGGATGGACGGGGACGAAAATAGTTGTGCCGTCAACCTTTTCCCTTGTTAAGCCTTCAACATAAATTCTATAACTTTCCCTGTCGACACGCGAAACCTTTCCTTCAAACCCTTTACGCTCACCTCGCATAACCCGCACAGTGTCTCCGCTTCTCACTGGAAGGCTTCTTGTTCCGTAACTTTTCCTTAACTCAGGTGAGAGAAGGGCTGCAAAATGTTTGTAGCGTATGTGGTCTGGTGCTTGGAACAGCGTTTTCCTCTGTTTTGATGACTTCACCGTTCGAGCTGCTTGCATCACATTCACCTCTTTATATTATTATGCTGGCTGCGCTGGCAATTCTCGGCCATCTTTCAGCAGCCTCCCTTGCTACTGGTCCGCGGATTTCCGAACCCTTCATTTCCCCGTCTGGAGTTATTATTACGGCTGCGTTGTCTTCGAATTGAACCCAGACGCCGTCAGACCTGCGGAAGGGCATTCGCTGTCTAACTATGACTGCTTGGAAAATTTTTCTCCGCATGTCCGGTGTTCCATGTCTAACTGAAACTGTTATGCGGTCGCCCACAGCAGCGGAGGGAACACGCCTCAGTCTTCCCTTATAACCCATAACCTGTACTAAGCGTAGTTCTCTAGCGCCTGTGTTATCGACACATCTTAGGATGGAGCCTGCTGGCAATCCTCTTGAGATTTTTGGTCTTTGACCGATTAAACCCTTTGCAACCAAGCCCCTTGCCTTTGCTTTTGCAGCCATTTTTTACTTCTCCTCCAATTTTTCTACAACAACAAAAGAAACTGTCTTGCTTATTGGTCGGCATTCGGCTATTGTGACGCGGTCTCCTTCTTTGGCGTCTATGCACGGTGGGTTGTGGCAAGGTATTCGGCTATGTCTCCTTTCATACCTCATAAACTTTGGAACATACCGTAAAAAGTCATGCCGCACTATAACTGTTTTATCCATTTTAGCGCTAACAACTAAGCCTTCTAGCACTCGTCCTCTTATTGGAAGCCTTCCATGGAAGGGGCAATTCCGGTCATTGCATGTTTTTTTGGGTTTTTTAAATGTCAACGCCATTACCATAACCTCTTAACGCGTTTTTTCAAGCGGTCTTCAGGTCTTCCAACAAGAAGTTTACCGTCAATCTCCACGATGGTTCCGTCGGAAAATTTGAAATGAAAAATAGATGAATCTTTCATAATCATTTTCCTTTTCCCATTATGGAGAATAATGAAAGTGTTCCGTGTTTCATCGATTACTTTGCCGCGGGTTCCTATGCAGCTGCGGTTCGTGCTCTTGGCAACTTTAGCCTCTGTTCCGATAAACTCGTAGCGTATTATGTCGGGGGTTGCTTTCATTTGCCTCCTCCCTTTTTACCCGCTTTTGCTTCGAGTTTTTGCTCTCTTTCCACTGTTAGTATTCTTGCGATTGCCCTACGCAGTTCCTTTATTCTCGCAGGGTTTTCCACAGTGCCGCCAGCCTTCACCATGGTTTTTAGCCTAACCAGCTCTGTTTTAAACTCGGTAAGCTTCTTATCTCGCTCTTCAGGGGGCATTTCCCGTATCTCTTTAACTCTAATTAGAGGCATCTACTCTGCCGCTCCCTCTTCTCCGCCTGCATCTTCAACTTCTTCTTCGGTTTCCTCGGATGCGGTTTCATCCAATGTTTCCTCTATTGGAGGAACTTCAACTATTTGGATTTTATCTGGAAACTTTGCATCTGGAGGCATTATCCTAACCTTAATACCGTATATGCCCGGCTTTAGCTGCACATGCACCTCGGCTTTCCTCATGTACTTTAAGGCTGGATCGCCGCATTTTGGCAAATACCCGCTCCTAAACTTTTCATATCTGGCTCTTTCAGTTCTAAGTTTTCCACTGATGATTATTTCTGCGCCTAGGGCTCCAGCTTCCATCACCTGGTTTAAAGCCCAGAAACCTGCGCGTCTGAAGTGGACTCCCCTCTGGAGGGCTGAGGCTATCCGTGTGGCAACAATGTACGGATTTAACTCTGGAACCTCAATTTCGGAGACTGAAATTTGCGGGTTTGAAACATTAAATGTTTCCTCTAAGATTTTTGCAAGCTCCCTTATTGTTTCGCCACTTCTGCCTATCACAAGTCCCGGGCGCATAGCATAAATCACTATGTGGGTCCCAAGCGGAGTTTCTGAAATGTTTACCCCACCATACCCAGCCCTTTCCAGCTTTCTCTGTAGAAACTCATCAATTTCAGCTCTTTTCCTAGACTTTGATATGAAATGTTTCACAACAGCCATTAGACTTCCTCCGTCACCGCTTCTGGCTGTTCTTCCAAGGCAAGTTCAATGTGGCAGAGGGTTTCAAATTTCGGCGTAGCTCTTCCATGGGCTCGTGGCATATACCTTTTAATTTTCATTCCGGGATAAGCTGACGTGTGGATTATTTTCAGCCTCTCTGTGTCCAAGCCTTTGTTTTCTGCATTGGCTTCTGCCCCCTCAAGAAGTTTTAGAATCTGCTTTGCCACTTTAACTGGGTATCTGCCCGCATACGCTTTTTCCAGTCCGTGGCGGTGTCCCGCTTTCTTTTTAAACCTAGTGAAGGGAACAGCCTTCTTTTTGGCTATAACATCTCTTAAAAACCGTTTCGCTTGGATAAGCGTCATTCCTTTAATTGTTTTGCAGACTTCGCGGGCGGATTTATAGGATACCCTAACCTCTCGCCCGCTTGTCTTAACGGTTTTTTCCGGGTCTAATGCTTCTTCAGGTATGGAGTATCCCCATTTTGGCACTTAATAGACTCTCCAACTGTGCAATTGAACAGCTACATGGCGATTTATATGGTTTTCCATTTTAAAAAGCAACAAAACCGCATAACTTTATTTCATAAGCTCAAGTATGGAGCCTTTCCAGCTTTGTGGACGATACAAGGGATGCGCCATACAGAAAGTTTCACCCTCCAAAAGCTTTGCCAATCCATCGTTGGCATTTCTGCGTTCTCCTTTTTTGGCATCCACATTAAGTGTATTGCGAAAACTTGCGCTGGACGTTTGATTTTATGTTTCACTTGAACACCTTCTATTGCCTTAAAGCCCAACTTTTCCATCTGCCATTTCATAAACCATGGAGTCCAATGGTTTTCTAAGGCTATAGTAGCAAAGCCAGAAGCATTCTTTTCATTACTTATCATATTTCCTATGAGTAATTTTCCGAAGTTGTGTCCCTTTGCTTTTCTCAAAATCCAAATGCAATTCATAACGATTACATTTTCACCTTTTATTGTATATCCAGAAGCCTCAGCAAGCGAATACTCAATAGTACCAACGACTTCGTCATTAAAAATTAAGAGTTTCTTGCGGAATCCTTTTGGGATTGCTTCTTGTAAGTATTTCTGTCTTGCGGCGTATCGCTTAAAAGGCATAGGCGCTAGGCATTTGTAAAGATATTTCCGTAATGTCCACGATTTTAATTCTAGAATCTAACTTCATTTCAGTCAATTTCAGCTTATTGTAATTTAACATATAAGAGACTGCCGCTGCAGAGTTTTGCAGAAAACTAGAGAGGGGAGAGTCGTATTGGCTTGATTTCAAACCAAAATATGTTGCGATTTGTTTATGTTTAACCATCACGTTAGTATCCAAAGTTAAAAAGAGTGGTGAAGCAGATTGAACGCCAACAAGGGTAACATAACCATGTTGCATGGCGCTGGCGGAACAGTCATGCATGACCTTGTTAAAAATTATATCGTGAAGTATTTTGGTGGCATAGGTAACGCTGAGGTTCCGCTTGAAGCCTTGGATGATGCGGCGGTTGTCGGCGACACCGTTTTGAAAAGCGACTCCCACGCCGTTAAGCCGATCTTCTTCCCAGGCGGAGACATTGGACGTTTGGCGATTTCAGGCACGGTTAACGACATTGCAGTTTTGGGAGCTGAGCCTTACGCATTAGCATGTGGCTTAGTTTTGGAAGAGGGACTAGCCATAGCAGATTTTGAAAAAATTTTGGCAAGCATGAGGCAAACATGTCAAGAAGCAGGCGTGGGCGTAGTCACTGGCGACACAAAGGTTGTGGAGAAAGGCAGTTTGGGCGGCTGTGTGATAAACGTTTCAGGAGTTGGCAGAAGAACGGAAGCTCTAGAAAGAAACCTAAAAGTTGTAAAGCAGTTTAGAAGCGACTTTAAAGCACGGTGGATTTTGGATTCGAACCTTAAACCCGGAGACAAAATATTGTTATCGGGCACCATTGGCGACCATGGATTGGCAGTTTTATCAGCCCAAGAAGGATTAAGTTTTGGAAGCAGCATAAAGTCTGATGTTAAACCCTTAAGCCGCTTAATTCAACGTTTGCTCGGTGAAGTAGGCGGCATAACAGCAATGAAAGACCCAACCCGCGGCGGTTTGGCAGACGCCCTCAACGAGTTCAGCGAAAAATCCCACATAGGCATACTGGTCCACGAGGATAAAATCCCCATAAGAAAAGATGTGAAAGCGGCGTGTGAAATGCTTGGCTTGGACCCGCTTGAGGTTGGAAACGAAGGAAAAATAGTCATAAGCGTTGTAAAAGAAAAAGCTGAAGAAGTTTTAAAACTTCTTAAAACCACTGAAGAGGGAAAGGAAGCGGAAATCATAGGCGAAGCAACAAAAGACTTCAGCGGAGTAGCCATGCAAACAGTTGTCGGCGGGAAAAGGATAATCCAACGACCTGTTGGAGACCCGGTTCCGAGAATTTGTTAAGGCTATTTGGGTTTTCTCCACAAGTCTGAAACTTTTCCAACTTTTACAAGCTTCCATTTGCCGAAAAAATCTTTTTTATAAAAATGGTATAAACCGCAGCGGGTGCATTGCATAACCCGCCTGTTCTTTTCAAAATCCATTTCATACAACACTAAAGGTGAACCACAGTCAACACATTTACCAGTATATGCCCTGTTACTTTCACCACTCATCTATGCGAGCCTCCATATTAATTCATTTTCTTAACGTTTAAGCTTAACCAGCAGAATTAAAGAAAGATGGGGGCTTAGTCTTAATTATTGTGGCGGTTGCGGTGGAGGTGGTGGCGCAGGTTGAACTGGCATGGGTTGAACGGATGCTGCTTTAATAGAGAAAAATCCAACTGCGATAAGTATCCAAGAAATCCAAACCACTATAAAGCCTATCAAAATTATTGAGAGCACCGCGCCGATAAGCCAAAGCAAGCCCGCAGTTCCAAAAATTTTCTCGCCTGACTTCTCGGATAAACTATTCAAAGATTTTCTCACCAATACAGCTGAAGCAACCATAAAAATGAAGAACACAACCCAAGCTGCAATGGCTCCTGCAGCAAGAGACCATATGGCGTTTAGATTATCCATAAAGTATTGTTGAACAGCAATAGGGTTAGTCCAGTATATTTCTATTGTAGCCAGCATCTGCAAAACCAGCACAATAAATATTGCGGCAGTTGCCACTGCGCCAATAATTACCGTAATAAACCCATATAGAGCGTTATTGAATATACCGCCTTCTTGATATTGGTCTGCAAACCCCTTTAGGGCGATTAGAACTAGGATTGCACCAACAAGCACCAAAAATCCCACATACGCCGACCCGAAAAACCCGAGAAAACCAATAGCCATTAATATTGCGCCTATGCCACCTAACGTCTTGTTTGACTCTAGACCCATTCCATTAACCTCGCTGAAAGCGATTTCTGTCATTCTTTAAATAAAAGCTTTGTCTATTTGGCTTCTTTTGCCCAGATTCGGCATGTTCCCTCTATGCTGACCATACATGCACCTTTTGGCTTTTGCGGAGTACAAGCCTTCATAAACAGTGGGCACTCTGTTGGCTTAATTTTCCCAATCATTACAAGGTGGCATTGACATCCGGGCAACAAGTCCCTCCCATGTTTAACGTGCACACCAAATTTTTCACAAGCATCAAAGTTGACATATTGCGTTTTAAGCTTGAATGCTGAGGATGGCAGTCTTCCTAAACCTCGCCATTCTCCGTCTACAACTTCAAACGCTTGCTGCATTACTTCTTGAGCCTTAATGTTTCCCTCCCAGTTTACAGCTCGAACATACTCGTTTTCCAGTCGGGCAACGCCTTCTTTAAGCTGTTTCAAAATCATGTAAACGGCGAACAAGACATCTAAAGGCTCAAAACCAGCCACCACTGTGGGCATACGGTAGGCTTTTGGAAAAATCTCGTAGGCTTTCAAGCCTATGACTGTGCTTACATGTCCCGGCGCAATAAAACCGTCTATGTGAAGGTCGCCTATTCCAAGCAGAAGCTCCATGGCTGGGGGAATAAGCCTATGCGAAACTAGAAAGCTTAGGTTTTTCGGCGGTTTTTTCAAAACTTCTATGGCTGTTGAAGGCGCCGTAGTTTCAAAACCTATGGCGAAGAAGGCAAACTCCTTAGCGGGCTCCTTTTCAGCCATTTTAACAGCGTCTGAAACACTGTAAACAACTCTGATGTCAGCACCTTCAGCCTTAGCGTCTAAAAGCGACTTTTCTGAACTTGGAACGCGGAGAACATCTCCGAAACATGTGACAGCTACGCCTTTCTGGGCTAGCTGAACAGCCTCATCTATTTCCGAAGCAGGTGTTACGCAGACGGGGCAGCCTGGTCCCGCTATAACTTCAACATTGGAGGGCAATAAGCTTCGGAGACCGAAATGGGTTATTGTCCACTCGTGGGTGCCGCAAACATGGCAGATTTTCACAACATCGCTTTTAGGAGCAACTTCACGGATTTTCTCAACTATGCGTTTAGCCAACACGGGGTCTCTAAACTTTAAGTGTTCAAACATTTTGGCTCAACAGCATATTTCGTGTTATTTCGTTTTCAGCTGGTTTTCAGCCTCTAAGATTTCGCTCCACAAACGCAGGGTTTCCTCAGCCTCTTCCCTGCTCAAAACTTGGATGGCGTAACCAGCATGAACCAAAATGTAATCACCTACCTTAACATTAACGAGGGTTACGTCAACTTCTCTTAGTACGCCCTCTCCGAAATCAACTTGGGCTTTGCCATCTTGAACTTTCATGACTTTTGCTGGAATAGCTAAACACATCGCCATCATTCAATAGCAGAACATGCAACAATAAATTGGTTATGGTTCAAAATTGGAAAAACCCTCCAAAAACTGCTTGTCCAAAGGATACGCCACCATCGCCTGGTGGAACAGCCTCGTGGACAAGAAAACGTAAACCAGCAGCTTCAACAGTTTCTCGCATAACCCTAGTGAATATTTCGTTACTGGCAACACCCCCGGAAAAGCCCACCACTTTCACATCGTTTTCTAAAGCTTTTTCGATGGCTAACGTTGCTAAGCCCTTGGCAAGATAAACATGCGCAGAGAAAGCCAAATCAGCCATTGCATGCTTTTCTCTGTTTTCAAATACTTGCAGAACCATTTCCGTCGTGTTTAAAATGTCCCCCTCAATTATGGGGTTCAATTTTAAAACATCCTTGCCTTCCAACGCGGTGGATTCCAATTTCATAGCTGGTTCACCTTCATAAGTGCGTTCATAACACACGCCTAAAACAGCAGCCAAAGCGTCCAAAACTCTTCCACAACTTGACGTTTCAAAGTTTCGCCCTCTATTCGATTGTTGGAGTATAAGCTGAATCTCATTTTCGCCGTGTCGAAAATGCTGTTTGTTTTGTATAAGCCACTCTTCTACATGCACTTTTTTATTGAGGATTCCAGCAGCCATTCTCAGCGGATAAATCGCAGCCAAATCCCCGCCTATTAGAGGTTGCTTTTCAAGGTGGGCAACCCGCTTAAACTCCAAAGAGTTTCTTGAACCCAGTATTATTTCTCCACCCCACGCTTCGCCGTCGACGCCGTAGCCGTAGCCGTCGCAGCACACGCCAACCATTTCAGCAATGTTATGCTCAGCCATCAACGCTGCAACATGGGCGAAATGATGTTGTACTTGGATTAGTTGCCAATGGTTTAGCGTTGCCAAGTCGTGCGCAAGCCTTGTTGTTGTAAATTTCGGATGCAAATCACATGCAACCGCGTCGACTTTGCTGTTTGTTAAGTGAATCAGGTGCTTGGCTACATTTCCAAGAAAATCCCGGGTTTCAACGTTTTCAACGTCTCCTATGTGCTGGGATATGAAGGCTTTGTTGCCAAGCAAAATGCACGCAGTGTTGTTCAGTTCGCCGCCCAAGGCTAAAACGCATTTTCCGGCTTTTTCCGTCAAAATTATCGGCGCTGGAGCATAACCCCTTGAACGCCTAACAAAAACCTGTTTTTCACCATGCAAACGCATGACTGAGTCATCACATCGGTGGGCAATTCGCCTATTATGAAAAAGGAAATAGTCGACGATGTTGCCGAGGATTTTTAGAGCTTCTCCGTCATCTTTAACTATTGGCTGATTAGGCGGATTAGCACTGGTCATAACAAAGGCTGGCTCGTCTATACTGTCAAACAACATGTAATGCAAACCCGTGTAAGGAAGCATAACACCAACATTATGCAAGCCAGGGGCAATCAAATCTGAAAGGTAAAAGTTACTGCTTTTTTTCAGAAGCACTATGGGACGCATGTAAGAGGCTAAAAGCTCAGCCTCTTTGGGACTTACTTCTGCGAAGGATTTTATAGCCTCTAAGTCCCGCGCCATAATGGCAAATGGTTTTTGTCGCCTATGCTTTACTTGCCTAAGCCTTACTAGAGGCTCATCCCTAGTGGTGGCGGCAGCTACATGAAAACCTCCATATCCTTTAATAGCGACAATAAAGCCCTCTGCGATAAGCTTACCAGCTTCACGTATCGGGTCTTCGCTTGGAATTAGTTCACCCTTACATGTTGTCAAATACACTTTAGGACCACATTTCGGACAAGCCACTGTCTGAGCGTGAAAACGCCTGTTTGAAGGATCTGCATATTCGCTTTGACAGAAACTGCACATGGGAAAATCCCGCATGGTAGTGTTTTCACGGTCGTATGGAAGCCTTTCAATAATCGTGTATCTTGGACCACAATCCGTGCAAGTTATAAAAAAATAGTCATATCTTGGGTTGTCCTTGTTTCTCAGCTCTTTTAGACACTCGCCACATATGGCTATGTCAGGCGGGATGACAGAGCCGGAAAGCTCGGCTTTCTTAGAGCTTTCATAAATCTTAAAGTCGGTATATTCGTTTTCTCCACCAAGTTCAACTGTGATAACTTCGTGGATTTGCGCCAAAGGCGGCTTTTTCTCTTTTAAATCCTTCAAGAAACTGTTTACGGCTTTTTCCGTGCCTTCTAGAAGGATTTCTACGCCAGCATCGCCCATGTTCCTAACATAACCCTTTAAGCTGTTTTTTGCGGCTATTCGGTAAATGAAGGGACGGAATCCCACGCCTTGAATGATGCCTGTGACTCTAACTTTTACTCGCACCATGCCCATCTCGTTGAGTTCTAAACATAATTGAAGCGGTAAGTTTTAAAGTTCACCCTCAGACTCTTTCCACAAATAGTTAAAGTAGTCTTTAGCCAAACTCGCTAAGCCCGGATGGTCAGACCATATGGCAGTGATTTCTCCCCTCTCGTCGCTGAAAAGCAGCAGCACCTCATCGCCGTCTGATATGGCTCCGCCTCCAAACATTTTGGCTTTCCGTCTTACTTCGCCTACCTTTGAAAGGGTTCTGTAAACATTTTCATTCATCCCTTTCGAAACCATAAAGCGAACTTGCATCTTTTCACCGATAAAAGAGTGAAGAAGTTGGTAAAAGTCCAGTAGGAATTCCTCTTTGATGGATGGGAAGGCTATTAGCAACTCTTGTCTACAATTTTTAACCATTTCCTTAAACTTTGAAACAATGTTTAATAAACCCCGCAAAATCCAAATGTCATATTTTTCTCTAGTTTTGATTTTCTCATAGGAAGGCATCAGCTCGTCAGCTATTGCCTTCTCGATTTGCAGCCACTCGTTTTCTATAACAGTTTTCGCCGTTTTTAGGGCTGTTTCAGGAGATTTTGGAAAGTATTTGCTGGGTCTTTTCCTCGTTACCTCTATCCATCCTTTTTTTTCTAGGCTGTTGAGGGTTTGGTAAACCTTCGAGTAGGGTATTTGCGCCCCATAGCTTACTTGTTTGGCTGTTAATGCGCCTTTTTCTAAAAGAACAAGGTAAGCGTTAACCTCATAGTCGGTTAGCCCAGTTTTTCTGAGAAGCATTCTGATTTTTGCACTCATGAGGCTGAAATATACTTTTCACCCTATTAAAGTTATGGAAATTTTAATATAACATTCCACCAATCCAAAACCCTCACGTGAGGAACATGCCGAAGGAACTGGAAGAAGTCAAGTTTGAAACTTATTCAACAAGCGTATGTCCAGAATGCCTAAACAAAATTCCCATGAGAATTTACGAGGAAAACGGCGTAATTTTCCTTGAAAAAACATGTCCAAAACATGGAAAATTTGAAGATGTTTACTGGGGAGATGCCGAACTTTTCAAATGGTTTTACAGCGATTGGTATAACGCGAAATATGCTGGAACTGGCTTAGAAAATCCCCACACAAAAACGGCTAAGGGGTGCCCCTACGACTGCGGTCTATGCACACAACACAAGTCCCACACAGTTTTGGGCATAATAGACGTTACAAACAGATGCAATATGGCTTGCCCCGTCTGCTTCGCCTACGCTGGAGCAGTAAACTATGTTTACGAGCCAACATATGAACAGATTGTAGACATGATTAAGCTTCTTAGAGGCAATAAGCCTTGGGCTTGTAATGCTCTTCAGTTCAGCGGCGGAGAACCCACAATAAGAAACGATTTGCCACAGCTTATCGCAGAAGCCAAAAAAGCTGGAATAACCCATGTGGAGGTAAACACCAACGGACTACGCCTTGCAGAAGACTTAGACTACTTTAAAAAACTTTTAGACGCTGGCTTAAGCACTCTTTACCTGCAGTTTGACGGTTTAAGAGAGGAAATCTACAAGAAAACCAGAGCGAGAACAGACCTTGTCCAAAAAAAGCAGAAGGTTTTAGAAAACGCCAGAAAAATAGGCTTAGACTCAATCGTTTTAGTGGTCACCCTTGCAAGGGGAGTAAACGACAAAGATTTAGGCGACATAGTACGCTATGCTATTGAAAACCATGATGTTGTCAGATGCGTCAACATTCAGCCAATTTCCATGGCTGGGAGAGCCCGCAAAGACGAAATGCGGAAAATGCGCATAACAGTGCCGGACACCATAAAACTGATAGAAGAACAGACAAACGGAAAAATCACGCGACAAGACTGGCGGCCAGTCAACTGGCCTGTTCCAGTTTCTAAGGGAATGGAAATAGTGAAAAATAGAGCCTATCCAGAGTTTACGATGCATCCCATGTGTGGAGCTGCAACCTTCGTTGTTGTTGAGGAGGATGATTCGTACAAGCCTATAACGCAGTATGTGGATGTTGACCGTTTTGCAGAAATCTTTTGGAACATCTATTATTCCGGCGTGAAGGGCAAGAGAACCATGGCGAAGATGAGGATGCTGGAGCTTTTGCCCATGGTTAAGTCGCCACTTGTCAGAGGTTTGCTAAAGGATGTTATAACAAAGGGGAGCTATGAAGCGTTGGGAAGGCTCATGCGAAGAGTTGTCATGATTGGAATAATGCATTTCATGGACGTTTGGAACCTAGATCTAGACCGAGTTCAGAGATGCGTCATCCACTATGCAACACCAGATGGAAAGATTAGGCCCTTCTGCACATACAACAGCCTTCACCGAAACAATGTGGAAAAGCAATTCGCTATGTCAGTCGGCGAATGGACTGAAAAAATGGGAAAGAAACTGAACGAACCAGTCTGAAAAATAGCTACAACAGCAATATAAAGAAAGAGAAAAGGCTAGGTTTTAGCCGTCATCTTCTTTAACTCTTCTTCACGTAAGACTCTTCGGAGAACCTTGCCAACAGCACTTAACGGCAGCTCCTTTCGAATTTCCAGCTCCCTAATCGCCTTGTAAGGCGCCACCTTCTCGTTGACAAACTTCATAAGCTCTTCCTCGGTGGCGGTCATACCCTCCTTTAACACAACAAAAGCCTTTGGAATTTCGCCGGAAACAGTGTCTGGTTTGCCGATTACTCCACAAAGTTTCACGGCTGGATGCTCATAAAGAACATCTTCAAGCTCCCTTGGGTAGACGCTGTACCCCTTATATTTGATAAGGTCTTTTTTGCGGTCTGTTATGTAAAAGTAGCCATCCTCATCCATTTTCCCAATGTCACCAGTGTAAAGCCACCCGTTTCTGAGAACATCAGCTGTTTCCTCAAGCATTTTCCAGTAACCCTTCATCACTTGCGGACCCTTAACTATTAACTCGCCGATCTCGCCTGGAGGAAGCTCTTTCTCTCCAGTTTCTATATCAACGATTTTCGCGTCTGTGTCCGGCCATGGGATTCCTATAGAGCCAACTTTAACGGTTTTCATGGTTTTGTCAAGTGGGTTGCAGTGGGTTACTGGCGAAGACTCCGTAAGTCCGTAGCCTTCAACCAAAACGCCGCCCGTCACTTCCATAAACTTTTTCTGAACTTCCGGCGGAAGCGGCGCCGCGCCTGATATGCAGAACTTTATTGACGTACAGTCGTATTTTTTGAGGTCTGGATGGGTTAGAAGCATGGCATACATTGTCGGCGCACCGCAAAACACTGTTACCTTATACTTCTGGATTACTTGAAATACGCTTATTGGGTCGAAGCGGGGAAGCAGAACAATTCTTCCCGCGAAATAGATTGGCGCATTCATGCCGGTTGTCATTCCATAAATATGGAAAAGCGGAAGTACAGCTAAGACGGTTTCCTCGCCCTCGTTGGCTTGCAACCACTCATTGCACATGACGGCGTTTGAAACTAGGTTCATGTGGGTGAGCATGGCTCCTTTTGCAATTCCAGTGGTTCCGCCAGTGTATTGAAGGGCAGCCAAATCCTCTTTTGGGTTAATTTCAACTTTCGGCGGTTTCGCCTCGTATTTTGCCATAAGCTCCGTGAAAAAGTGAACGTTCGGTTTGGGCTCAACTTTGCGCGAGGGAATTTTTTTCAGCAAAGAACCCAAGACAGCCTTAAACTTTGGCATGTAATCCTTCAAGCTTGTTACAACAACGTTTCGCAGCCTTGTTTTTCCCCAAACCTTTTCCACAATCGGGTACAACAAGTCAAGAACAACTATGGTCTCAGCTTCGGAATCGTTTAATTGATGCTCAACCTCTCGCTCTTTATAGAGGGGGCTAATTGCCGTGACAATGGCACCTGCTTTTAAAGCGCCGTAATATGATATTATGAACTGTGGGACGTTTGGAAGGAAAATTGCAACTTTGTCTCCCTTCTTCACTCCCAAATCTACCAACGCAGTCGCAAACTTGTCAGAAAGCACATCCAACTCTTTATAGGTTAATTCCTTGTCAAAGTAAACTATTGCCGTTTTATCCGGATGTTTTTGGGCAGCGCTCCTTAAAAATTCGAAAAGCGGCACTTCGGGATAATCTATGGTTTTTCTAACGCCTGTGGGCCAGAGTTTGTACCATGGCTTTTCAAGTCTTTCTTCCTTTTCAGCCTTCTTTCTCTTTTTAGCTGGCATACTAAACCCTATTAAGGTATAAGCGGTGTTTGGAAGTAATAATACTTTCCATAAAAAACGCCCGATGCAAAGAGCTTGGCTCTATTCCGGTCGAATGAACTCGTATATAGGTTTTCCTTCGGGAGTGATTTTGGCTACAAGTTTGGCTTTCATGCCCACTTTAACCTCTGAAAGCTTGAAACCGGTTAGCCAAGCAAGCACCCTTACGCCTTCTTTAAGTCTTCCAATGGCAACGGTATAGGGTTTCTCTGGTTGAAATGTTGTTGGTCTAACAACGACATGGGTGAAAGTTTCGATTGTTGCCTCGTCGCTGAGCTCAACCCACTCCATATCAGAGGCTAAGCATTCTGAACAGTCAGCAACTGGCGGAAAATACAGTTTTCCACATCTTTTGCATTTTGTGGCCAAAACTTTTCCCTGTTTTAGGCTTTCCCAAAATTGCAACGTCTTACTTATCGGTATGTCTTGCACTATTTTTATTTCTCTCGATTTTATTGAGGGCATAGTCGCCATACAATCATCTCCTCAAAATTGTAACATAACAGTAATGTCCCGTCCCGCCGACGTTGTGGGCTAAGGCTATATAATTTTTCATGGGCACTTGCCGGCTTTTTTCAATAGCTTCTTCTCTAAGCTGTTTTGTCAACTCATATATCATCGCGCATCCAGTTGTGCCTATGGGGTGACCCTTTGCCTTTAAGCCGCCGTCCACGTTTACTGGGATTTTTCCACCTATCTCCGTTTGTCCTTCCCTTAACAGCTTGGCTCCTTCGCCTTTTTCGCATAGCCCTATGTCTTCGTAAGCCATTATTTCAGCTATGGTGAAGCAGTCGTGGACCACTGCAACGTCAAGCTGGTCCGGCGTTATTTTAGCCATCTTGTAAGCTTTTTGGGAGGCTTGGACACTTGCCTCTAAACCAACATAGTCCAAGCGTTTACTCATGTTTGCAGTTCCAGACGCAAACCCTACCCCAGCAACCCAAACAGGCGTGTCAACCTTCAGCTCTTTAACCTTGTCTTCAGAGGCGAGGATTACTGAGGCTGCTCCATCGGATACTGGGCAACAGTCGAAAAGTTTCAAGGGTGCAGCGATAACCATAGACGACAGCACGTCGTCGACTATTATTCGGTTTTGAAGATGTGCAATGGGGTTCATTGAGGCATATTTGTGGTTTTTAACGGCAACTAAAGCCAAATCTTCCTCTGTAGTTCCATATTTTGCCATGTGGGCAGTTGCATATAACGCGTAATAGGCTGGAAAGGTTAAGCCGAAATTGTGGAACTCCCAGAGGTAGTATCCAGCCCTACCAATCCACTCCATCATAGTCGGTGTGTCAATTTCCCTCATCTTTTCAATACCCAAAGCTGCTGCAATTTCAACTTGCCCGCTTGCCACAGCCCAGTAAGCTGTTGAAAACGCTGCACTTCCGCTTGCACATGCGGCTTCACAACGTATAAGTCCCGCGCCTGTTAGCCCACAATATTCGGCTGAAACCACTGCTGGAAGAAGCTCCTCATACCAAGCTCCAGCTCCAGTAGAGCCAACCGCAACGAACTCTATTTCTTTTGGGGTTATTCCAGCATCTTCAACTGACGGCTTAAAAGCCTCGAAGGCTAGTTCAGCCACGTTCACGTCGTTTCTTACACCAAATTTTGAGCATCCAACGCCTATTATTGCCACTTTTTTCATTACATCACCATACTGCAATTATTAACGATTAAAAATGGGATTATGGGAGAGTTTTATTTTCCTTTGAATTCAGCTTTTCGCCTTGACATAAAGGCTTCTACGCCTTCTTTTAGGTCTTCCGTGGAGAAGGTTAATGCCATAAGCCCCGACTCTATACGCAAACCAGCTTCCAACGGCACTTGTGTTCCAAAGTTTAAGGAATACTTCGCATATTTCAGCGCTACTGGTGGACCTTCACTTAGTTTTTTGGCTAATTCACGAGTTTCGTCTCTGAGTTTCTCATAGTGCACAACCCTGTGAACCAAGCCTATTTTTAGGGCTTCTTCAGCCTTAAGTCTGGTTCCAAGCATCACCATTTCTTTAGCCCGCGCCAATCCAACGATTCTGACAAGCCTTTGAGTGCCGCCCCATCCGGGTATGAGCCCCAAGTTTATTTCTGGGCTTCCAAGTTCTGCGTGTTCTGCGGCTATTCTGAAGTCGCATGCAAGGGCCAGTTCTAAGCCTCCGCCTAGGGCGAAGCCGTTTATTGCGGCTATAACTGGTTTTGACATTTCCTCTATTTTGCTGAAAACTTTCTGTCCCATTCTTGAGAATTCTTCAGCTTTAACCGGTGTCGCCTTAGGAAACATTGTTACGTCTGCGCCTGCGCTAAAGGCTCTGTCGCCTTCGCCTGTTATTACAACACATCTCACCGACGGGTCCTTTTCAGCAGTGTCTAAGGCGTCTGCAAGCTCTTCCATCAAGACGTCGTTGAAGGCGTTCAGCCTATGCGGCCTATTGAGGATTATCCATAGAACGCTTTCTTCCCTTTCCACTTTCACGGTTTCGTATGCTTTACTCATAAACACCACCACATCATGTTTTGCAGCATAGTCTATATTACTTTTGGGAAATTCAGAACTTCCGCAAAAGATATTTTAGAACTGTAAGCTTCTGGATTTCGCTTGTTCCCTCGTAGATTTCAGTTATTTTCGCGTCTCTGTGATACCTTTCAACACGATATTCGCCCAAATAGCCATAACCGCCTAAGGTTTGAATAGCGAAGTCTGTGGCTTCCATCGACACGCGGCCTGCATACTGCTTTGCCATAGCCGTTGCCATGGGATCCATTTTTCCAGCGTCAATAAGCCATGCAGCCTTATAGGTTAAAAGTCTTGCAGCTTCGATTTTTGTGGCTAACTCTGCCAGCGTGCAGCCAATAGCCTCGTGCTGTATTATGGGTTGTCCAAAGGCTTCTCTCTGTTTTGAGTATTTGAAGGCTATTTCCCATGCGCCTTGAGCCATGCCAACGGCTTGGGCTGCCACGCCAACTCTTGTTTTGTCGAAGAACTCCATTGAATGGTAAAAGCCTCTGTTAAGTTCGCCAACAATGTTCCAGTCTGTAACCTTAACATTGTCAAATCTAACCTCGCCTGTCACGGAACACCTTATTCCCATTTTGTTGTGAAGTTTTGTTGTGTCCAATCCATGAGTGCCCTTGTCTACCACGAATAGTGTTTCACCTCTATATGTTGGTCTAACCTTTGTGTCTGTCTGCGTTAAAACCACAAAGAAATCTGCGATTGTGGCGTTTGTAATGAAGGTTTTTGTGCCGTTTATCCACCATTCGTTCCCGTATTTTGTGGCTGTTGTCTCCATGCGGGTTATGTCGCTTCCGCTAACGTTTGGCTCCGTAAAGGCTGCGGCTGAAATATAGTCGCCTCTGCAGATTGGCGGCAAATATTTTTCCTTCTGCTCTTTAGTGCCATGAACAAGGATTAGTTCGCTTCCAAAGTTTCCGCTTGAAATTGCCACGCCAAGCGATGAGTCTGCTCTGCACATTTCCTCGATTATAAGGCATGTTTCAAGAAGCCCATAGCCTTGACCCCCATATTCTTGGGGGAAGAACATGCTTGTAAAGCCCAATTTGGCGGCTTTCTTGTAAAGTTCCGTGGGAAACTCTTCTTTGCGGTCAAGCTCCAATGCTAGTTCTGGTTTGAATTCCTTGTCGCAGAATTCCCTCACAGCGTTTTTTATTCCAATCTGCTCCTCGGTTAGTTCAAACTTCATTTAGTAGAACCCCCTTCCAGTTTTCTTACCCAGCCAACCTTTATTGACGTATTCTTCTAAAAGTGGGCAAGGCTTATACATTTCCATGTTATATTTGGCGTAAAGCTCCTTCAACTTTTTGAGGACAATATCTATGCCAGTTCTATCTCCATATTCGCATGGACCTGAAGGCCAGTAGGTGCCAAGTTTCATTCCAGTGTCTATGTCGGCTGGGCTTGCAGCATCTTCATAAATTAGCCATGCAGCCTCGTTTACGGCTACAGCCCAAGACCTTTCCACGTCATACTCTTCAAGCATGTTGAAAGGGATTCTTGGTCTTCCCTTGGTCCAGTCGTAAAAGCCGACGCCTGTTTTTTGCCCAAGCTTCCGCTCTTTTACTAGCGGTTCGATGACTTCTGCGCATGGTTTGAAGCGGTCGCCGTAAGCATCATAGAGGATTTTTCCAACCTCGTAGGCTATGTCAAGTCCAACAAAGTCGGCTAGTTCAAACCATCCCATTGGAAAACCGCCACTGTATTTTACTGAGGCGTCTATGCCTTCTTTTGTTGCTTCGCCTCTGTGGTAAGCCCAAAACGCTTCGTTGAAGACTGCGCCAAGCACTCTGTTAACTATGAAGCCCCGCACGTCTTTTCTCACGACTACTGGTGTTTTTCCAAGTTTTTTAGCTAGTTCCCCAAGAGTGCTTATTGTTTCTTGGCTTGTTTTTTCGCCTTTGATAACTTCAACCAAAGCCATTAGCTGAGGCGGGTTGAAGAAGTGCATTCCCGCCACTTTGTCTGGACGGTTTGTGGCATTGCCCATTTCGGTAATGCTTAAAGTTGAAGTGTTAGAAGCCAGAATGGCGTGCGGAGGCGCAACGCTGTCCAGTTTAGCGAAAACTTGCTTTTTCAGTTCCATGTTTTCCGGAACCGCTTCAATGGCGAGGTCTATGCCTTCTGCCGCTTGCTCATAGCTAGTTGTTATGCTTATCCGTGCAAGTGCAGCTTCAGCGTCCTCTTGTCTTATGCGTTTCTTTTCGGTGAACTTGCCTAGGCTCCACTTGATTTTTTCCAAAGCTTTTTGGAGAAGTTCATCGTTTATATCCACCATTGCCACATAGTATCCATTCATCGCCAACAACTGTGTTATTCCATGCCCCATTGCTCCAGAACCGATAACTGCTGCTTTTTTCAATTTTTCAACCAAACAAATTCCTCCTTTAAGAATCTAATATGAATGATTAAGATGAGTATAAAATCTTTCCCAACCCCGTGAACTTTGTCAGGTTTTTAGATATTTCGAGAACTTTTTCATCATCAATGTGTATTTAGAAGCTAATTTTTGCTTTAGATAATTAAACTCCAATGGTAAATAGGGGTCGTCCAGTTGTGATGCGAAATTTTTGAGCCTTTTCCTAACCCATTCATACCCCTTTTTATTCAGAGCGTACGTTAGTTCATAATCTAAAGCCGTGAAATGGGCTTCATAGACATTTGGATAAAATTTCATTACTGTTTGTTCATTAATCGGTGTATTCATTTTCTTTAGCTCACTTATCTCAACAAATTCGTGAACCATTAAAAACTCGTTATTTAAAACATCCTCCAGCGTTGTAGTATCTCCAGTTGGAGTTTCACCCGTCATGTAATCATAAAACTCTTTGGGAGAAATGCTTTCATAATCATAGCCAAGTTTATTTAAAATTTCAGCGGTCTTTCCTAATTTAGCCGCAATTTCGCTAAGTATGGAATTATCGTCCTTTATATCCATGCGGATGCCTTTATAGTTCTAAATAATGTTTGCGTTTAAGATAAAATTTTTCGCATTCAGAGACGCCAGAATCAAACTTTAAAGAAACGGGGGAGAGGCTATAACTATCTCTGTAGAAAGTTTACTATGGTTAACTTTTGAATTTCACTTGTGCCCTCGTAGATTTCAGTTATTTTTGCACATCTATGGAAACGTTCCACATGGTAGTCTGCCAAATAGCCATATCCGCCGAAAATCTGTATGGCTTCGTCTGTAACCTCCATTGCGATACGGCTTGCATAGGCTTTAGCCATTGAAGTGGCAACTGGACTGGGCTTTTCATGGTCGTATATCCAAGCCGCCTTATACGTCAGCAAACGGGCAGTTTCAATTTTTATTGCCATCTCAGCCAGTTTGAAGGAAACTCCTTGAAAGTTTATTATCGGCTGTCCAAACTGTTTACGTGTTTTTGCATAGGCAAGCGCCTTTTCAAAGGCACCTTGAGCCATACCCACAGCTTGAGCTGCAACTGTTATCCGTGTTCCATCAAAAAGTTCGAGAGCGTAATAAAAGCCTTTGTTAAGTTCGCCTACCAGATTTGTTTCTGGCACGTGGAGGTCGCTTAGTGCCAATGAACCAGTAACGCAAGGCTTTATTCCCATTTTGCCACGAAGCTTTGCCGCTTCCAAGCCTGGCATGCCTTTCTCTGCTAAGAATAAGCTTTGTCCGCGGTGGGGTGGTGTAGCGTTGGGGTCTGTTTGGCATAGAATTATGAAGGTGTCGGCTATTGGAGCGTTTGTTATGAACTGTTTTGAACCGTTTATAATCCATCCGTTGCCGTTTTTGACAGCGGTTGTGTCTAGGCGGGTTATGTCGCTTCCGTGTTCAGGTTCAGTGAAGGCGGCAGCCGCAATTTTTTCACCCCTCGCAAGTGGCGGGATATATTTTTCCTTCTGTTCTTTGGTGCCGTGTTTTAGCAAAACGTCTGGAACCATTAGGTTTCCAAGGGAAACAGCCACCCCTAACCCAGGGTCAACACGACAGAATTCCTCAACTACCAAGCATTCCTCTAAAACGCCGTAGCCTTGCCCATCATATTCTTGCGGTATGCGCATACTTGTAAAGCCTAAATTTGCAGCCTTACGGTAAAGCTCCATTGGAAACTCTTCTTTCTGGTCGTATTCCAGAGCAAGCTCTGGCGTGAACTCTTTTTCTGCAAACTCGCGTGCCGCCCGTTTTATTTCTATCTGTTCATCAGTTAGCTTAAAATCCATTTTGTTCCCTTGCCTTGAACTATGTTTTTTGAGCTTTTAACTCGTTAATTTTGTTCCTCAGCGGCGGCACAATTTTGAATAGGTCTTCGACTATGCCGTAGTCTGAAAAGCTGAATATTGGCGCTTTCGGGTCTTTGTTCACTGCTATTATCAAATCTGAGTTTTTCATTCCTAGAACATGCTGAAAAGCGCCGCTTATTCCTAGGGCTATGTAAAGTTTCGGTTTTACAGTTTTCCCAGAAATGCCTACTTGCCTGTCGCTGGGAAGCCAACCCTTATCCACTATAGGACGGGAACAAGCCAAGACTCCTCCGATGGATTTTGCCAGTTCCTCCACTATGGGTATGTTACTTTGGTCTTTTATTCCCCTTCCAATGCCAACCAACACTTCTGCAGCTGTTATATCTACACCTCCAGGCGGCGGCAAAACATACTGTAGGAACCGTTTTGTAGTTATTTCCTCTGTTAGAGGCGATGGAATCTCTTCTATTTCTCCGTTGGATGGTGTTGGTGGTTTTTGAACTTGGAAGGCGGCTTGCCGCACGGTCACCATGTAACCCTCAGCCTTACGAAGCACAGCCTTAACGTTTACTTTCCCACCATACATTTGCCTTGTAACAGTGAGCGCGTCACCCTCGAAGGCAAGGTCTATACAGTCCGTAGCCAAAGGAACGTTTAATGCAGCTGCCAGTCTTGGGGCAAGCTCCACACCGTAAGAAGTATGACCAATGACTGTTAGGATTGGTTTACGCTCTTTAAATATATGCGAAAGCACTTTTTGGTAGGCATCTGAGTTAAAGTGCTCAAGTTTATCGTCTTCAACGAGCAAAACTCTTTTTGCATATTCCACCAAGTTTTTGGCGTGTTCTCTAACGTTTTTACCTAACAAAACAGCTGTTAAATCAGCGTTGGTCTTTTCAGCTAACTCTCGGGCTTTTGTCAACATTTCGAAGGTTATATCTCTTAGCTGCCCTTGTCTGTGCTCGGCTAAAACAAATATTTCAGCCATCTAAACCAACCCCCTTGACTTCAGAATTTCAATAATTTTGGTGGCTATTTCATCTGGGCTTCCTTGGAGAAACTCTGCTTGCTTCTCAACAGGCGGAACATAAAGCTTCTCTATTTTCAGCCATGAACCAGCCTCGCCAACTTCGCTTTCATTTAAGCCAATGTCAGCTAACCCCATGACCCTTATTTCCTTCTGCATTGCCTTACGAATCCCCATTATTGAAACGTAGCGAGGTTCATTTATGCCCGTCTGAACAGTGAAAACTGCGGGAAGCTTAACCTCTAATCGCTCTTCTAAACCACCTTCAAGTTCACGGTTAACCACCGCCTTCCCTTCGCCAAATTCAATCTTCTTAACCATCGTGGCATGGGGAACACCCAGCAACCCCGCAAGAACAGGCCCAACCACGGCGCTTCCATCATCCCCTGCTTGCGCTCCTGTTAAGATTAGGTCAAAGTGCAAGTTTTTGATGATGCTGTAAAGGATTTTCGCTGTTGCATAAGCGTCTGAGTTGGTAAATTTTAGGTCTGTTAAGCGTATAGCTTTGTCTGCGCCGCGAGCCAAACATTTCCGCAAAGTGCTGTCTGAATCTTCGGGGCCAACGGTTATGGCTGTGACAGTTCCGCTGAATTTTTCTTTTATACGCACTGCCTCTTCTAAAGCATAGTCGTCCCACTCGTTGATGTCGAAAACTAAACCGGTTTTTTCTATGGTTTTGCCGCTTGCGTCGATTTTTAGTTCTGCTTCGGCTGTTTCGGGTACATGTTTAACACATACAATAATGTCCAAACCAGATTCTCTCCTTAATATTTTTGGAAGATTGTTCACACTTGTTTTTCATATAATTTTTGCTTAGAAAGGTCTGCTTCAAAACATGTTTTGACCATAAAAACTAAACCGAAGGTGTCTGGTAAGGAAGGCTATTCCGCCATAAACAGCAGTCTACTTGTGCATAAGCTGTTCTTTCAAAATTTCTTCGGCTTTTTCGATTGCTTTTTGCAGTTTTTTTGTGTTGATTCCTCCTCCTTGGGCAAAGTTGGGTTTCCCTCCCCCTCCTCCACCTATTATCTTTGAAGCCTCTTTTACTATTTCACCGGCGTTTACTCCTTTGTTGACGGCTTTCTTTCCAGCCATAACCATTATCCTCGCAGTTTTCTCATCAGCTCCATAGAAAATGGCGACCATCGCATCATCCCTTTTAATCAACTCGTTTGCCGTTTGAACCATACGGTCAACATCGATATTTTCCTTGAAATCACGCAAAACAAGCTTAACACCACTTATTTCGCGAACAACTTCAATCTCCGCCTCAGCGCTTACGCCAGCACTTTCCAGCTTTGCTATTTCTTTAATTAGTCTTCTCCTTTCCGCGTTTGCCTCTTTCAGTTCTTTAACAAATTTTTCAGCAGTTTTGTCCAACTTTTCCAATGGAGCATTTAGAATTTCTGAAACCCGCCAGAGCAGCTCCTCGTTCTTTTGCACAGCCTTCAACGCTTGAACACCAACAGAATACACAAGCCTCTCTACGCCGTCTTGAATCCTCTCAGAATGAATTATTTTAATAAAGCCTATCTCTCCAGTGTTCTGCACATGGGTTCCGGCGCAAGCCTCAACCTCCCAGTCTCCAATTTTAACAACGCGAATTTCCTTCCCGGGAACTGCACCGCCTTGATAAAGCCTAAACCCGTAACGGTTTTCAGCTTCAGCCCTAGGCATCCAAGAAATTTCAACGGGTATATTCCTTAAAACAGCCTCGTTGGCTAAGAGTTCTATTTTTTTCACCTCTTCCCGCGTGAGACGACGGTAATGAGAAATGTCAAGCCTTGAACTTTCAATGCCTTTTTGAGTGCCAAACTGCCAGACATGTTGCCCCAAAACCCGCCGCGCAGCAGCATTAACAATATGGGTAGCAGTGTGAGCTTTCATCAGGGCGTAACGCCTATCCCAGTTTATAACGCCCTTAACTACGCTACCTTTCTTTGGAGCTTTTCCTCCGCTAATTTTGTGAACTATAACTTTGCCAACCTTCTGAACATCAACAACCTCAGCTTTTTCCCCGTCAAACATTAGAAACCCTTTGTCTGCTGGTTGCCCACCGCCTTCTGGGTAGAAGCATGTTCTATCTAGAACTATGTGTTTATCTTTGAAGACTTGGACGACTGCGGCTTCAAATTCCCTCATGTATTGGTCTTTGTAGTAAAGTTCTTCTATTTCTGGAAGCCCCACCACTTCATTTTCAAGCCATTTTTCATGTTCAACTTCCTCTGTTGGCTTTGGTGTTTGCATGTGTCTTTCAGCAATTAAGGCGTAAAAGTTTTCAGGAATTTCCACGGCTAAACCTTCAGTTTCCGCTGTTTCCTTAACGATTTCTGGCGGGAGACCATGAGAGTCATATAGCTCAGTTAAGGTTTCAACTGGAATTTTGCTGATACCTTTTGATTTCAACTCTTCAGCTATTCGCCTTACTAGGCTTCCTCCCCGCTTTATTGTTTCATTGAACTTCTCTTCTTCTACCGAAAGTATCTCCATTATTTCGTCTCGCATCTCGTGGAGATGCGGATAATCCTTAGACCAGTAACGGATTTGCAAGTCAAAAATGTCGTAAAGCTTGTCGGAAATATCAAGCATTCTTAACAGTCGGTATATTCTCCTAAACAGAAGCCTCGCCAAATAGCCTTCCTGGATATTTGAAGGAACCACGCCTTCCGAAAGTATGAAGCTTAAACATTTTGTATGATCTGCAATTGCAAAGGCGTTTTCTATCGGAAACAAAAACTTATCCAATACATCAGCTTCCACATTAATCATTGCAGCTATTTTCTTTCTGATTTCAAACAGACCAGCAGTCTTATCCAAACTTACAAGACCGGAAACATTTGCAACTTTTGCTAGCAGATCTTGGTTAATTTTGGTTATTCCAGCCATTTTGAAAATTTTATCAAGTAATTCGCCGTAAATTGTGTGGAAGGCGCTTGGAGCGCCTTGTGAGAGCCAAGCGAAACGTTCTATGCCATAGCCGGTGTCCACAGTTCTTATTGGTAGTTTGACAAATTTGTCGTTTATGACTTTGTATTGCATGAAAACTAGCGTGGCAACTTCTAATCCTCCGACGATGCATTCAAGGCATGGTCCAGCGTTTCCCCCTCCGGACCAAACTTCCTCTTTGTAGGTTATCGCCTCTGGTTTTATGCCAAGTTCTTTGGTGGCAAAGAGGTGGTGGTATCTCACTGTTTGGTCTTTCCAATAAACCTCTTTGTCTGGATAGTTAAATGCATGGTGCCCGCCCATTTCAAAAATGGTCACATATTTACCGAAGGTTGGACCTGTGTTGGTTATATCCACCAAGCGAATGCATGGTTGAGCTATGACTAGGGGGTTTGCCGGCGGCGGCGCAATTCCTTCAGTTACGTATGGTTGAAAGTCTATTATGCTGGCGTGTGTTAGGTAAATGTCATCCCTCCATCTGGCAACAACGGGATAAGGCTTAATGCGCATGTGCCCATGCCTTTCAAAAAAGGACAGGAAGGCTTCACGCATTTCACGCAGACTATAGCTTCTTTTCGTAGGCGGATTACCTATAAAAGTATAAACGGCACAGCCTTCAGCCCTTGCTTCTCCACACGTTTCTTGTTCATGGTTAAGGGTCCAAAAATGTGTCTTACAAGTTGGGCAAAACTTTCTAACATAGCCTAGCTCTTTGAAAAAAGCAAGCGCATATTCCTCGGCTGGAAACTTTTCCAAAGCTATCTAACGCTCCAGATTCTAACTTATTTGGCTCTGCGCGTTTTCAATGGATAAACGAGTCTCGAACATTTAAACTATTTTACTATCCAAGTTTAAGGCCTATCAGAAAGCCGGCAATAAAGCTTGCAGCAAACGGCAGCAAAGCTATTGTATGAACAAGCCAGGAAAGGGCGTTGCCAGCTAACCCCAACAAGTTGCCGATAAATGTGAAAAGGGCCTCATAGTTTATGCTTATCACTCCCTTCACTGCTAAATATATGAGAACAGCAATAAACAAGCCTATTAAGACGAGTATGAGTTTGCTTAATTTTTTAAGAGCGAATCCAACTATGAAACCACCTATGCCCCCTATGCCAAGCTCGTAAACAATGGGGGGTAAAACCTCGCTCATTTAGGGGTTTCTCCAAATATCAAGCACCTTACGCCGCTTTAAAGCTTATTGGCTTTATTAACACTTTTAGGAAACATAACAAAAGGTGGAGGTGAAAAAACTGGACTTGCTTGAAATATACATACTTAACCTTGCTTTAACCCTTGGCATGTTCATTGTTTTAGTTTTCAGAGCGTGGATTGAACTGAGAAATTATAAAATTATGTGGAAAGAGTTGGAGTGGAGGCAAACCTACCAGGCTGTGGGACGTATACTCAAAGCTGAAAGGGATTTGTTTTGTAAGGTTGAAGGCGGTGATGAGCTTTATCGGCTGCTTTGCGAGATTTTCAAAGTTAAAGAAAATGAAAAAACGTAACATCTCATGGAAAGTGCCACCCATCCATCAACTCGTTCACTGAGAAACTCTGCCGCTTTTCCATCCCGTAACGCACAAGAGGTTTTGTAAGATGCCTCTGAGACCTCGGCGAAGTAATATACAACCCCCTTTTCAATTTTCGTTTAATTTTGACGACAACTTTGCTGAGATTTGGGAAACGTTGACCACATTTTTCGCATCTGTAGCCTTTACTCCTTCCCATGGATTTCAACCGCTTGCCGCACTGTGGGCAAGTCGGGTTGTGATAAACCATTTGAGGAGCAAGCTTTAGTAAACGAAGTTTTTCAAGGTTTATGGTTAATGGACGATTTCGGGATGGGGGACGAATGCCACCGTAAACCTCAACATAATCTCCTGCAACAAGCTTACTTGCCACCTTTCTTAAGTTACCAGTGGGCGCGTACGCAGCGCAATCAACACAACCACTCTCATCTTCAATTGAAAAGATAATGTGCCTTCTTGGAATTATCTTCGGATTTGCCGCCACAGTTCCTTTGGCAACCACTGGATAATATGGTTTTATTTGGCTTAACTGCTTGACACGTTTTAGATGGGCGTCTGTGCCGTGGTTTGTGCGGAAAATTACCCATCTTTCAACAGGCTCAAGGGGCTTAACCATTTCAAAAGCCTTTTTAACAACCTCTGGGCTTTCACCTCTTATACCGAAAAGGATGGGGTCTGGTCCTCGGGGCGTTATTAGGATTCTGCCTGTTTCCGGGTCAACATTGTTAAACGTGTGGGGGGCTGTTGTCTTATCCATTTCCACAACAGATGCTTCCTCTATCTTCCTTTTTAAGCCATAGTTTTCTGGAGCACGATATGTAATAATTTCGAATGTATGGTCCCCTTGCAAGGTTTCGCCTACAGCCGCTAAACCGCCTATTATTCCGCGTCCACTTTTAAAGCCTAAAGCCTCAGCTTTAAACCGTTTTAAAATTTTAAGAGCTGTCTTCATTTCAACAACTCCAGTTATAGCATTTTTAGCGAAAGTTTTAACCTCCTTTGGAATTTTCACCCTTGCAAAGAAGACAATGCCCGGGTCCGTGCCTTTATATTCTAAATCAGCATTTTCTTCCACAGCGTCTATAACTACTTCTTTAACCTTGCCGACGACGTTTTCATCGCATTTTATTCGCAGACAGAGGGCTCCATTTCCCCTAGTTTTCCATGGAACATTTGGATTCAGTCTAATCAGGTTGGGATAATCTGTAAACTGCGCTCCAAGTTTGTGAAGTTTCTCCACCAGAAGAGCAGCAACGTATGTTGTGCATCCTTTTCTCGGCGAATCTGTGTCGTCGAAGCCTATATGTAATTGTTGAAGAGCCATTTGTTACAGCCTAAAAGCCATTACGCTTCCGAAAGCTAAAAAGAGTGTGCTTGAAAGTTTTTGGATTATGATGTGAAATAAAGGGGAGAATAGGCTACTTTGGTGATTCTTCAACTATTATCATTGTTAGGGTTGACCTAACCTTGTCGAGCCTTCTAATACGCCAAGTCACAATTTCCTTTAGCTTATCCATTGTTTCCGCGCCAACTCTGGCAATTATGTCGTAGACTCCATAAACAGCGAAAGCTTCCTCAACACCTTCAATCTTTTTTAAGTCTCTTAAGACATCTGCTTCTGAACCTATTTCCGTGTTGATTAACACAAAGGCTTTAGGCATTTAAACCTCCTCGTATTATTGTCTGTTCTGAATGCATTAAAATATTTTGTTGTTATAAAGCGTTTCTAGCTTCATCTTTTGAAAATATTCTTATCTTTAATTGAAGATATTAGCTGTTAGGTCTAAACATGACAGCCGAAAATGCCATGAAAGGTTATATTACAAGTAGTGAAATGCGAGCTTTAGAGTTAAACGCTGAATATTTTGGAGTTTCGCAGCTTCAACTTATGGAAAATGCTGGACGCCACATAGCCTTAGAAATAGCTTCAAGGTTTAAGCCGGACAAAAGCATTGCAATTTTCTGTGGTTTAGGCGGCAATGGTGGAGACGGATTTGTCGCAGCACGGCATCTTTCAGCGATGGGTTTTAAAGTTACAGTTATTCTTGCTGGAAAAGCCAAGGAAATCTCCCATAAAGCAGCCTTAGAAAACTGGAGGGCACTGCAATTTTTGAGGGAAAGCATAACTATTCATGAAGTTTACGACAGCGCTCTTATACCCAACATAAACGCGGAAGTCGTTGTTGACGCGCTTCTCGGAACCGGAACCAGGGGCAAACTGAAACCGCCCATACAACAACTTGTTGAAAAAATTAACTTTTCAAACGCCTTTAAAGTGGCTGTTGACGTGCCCACCGGAATAGACTCTGACACCGGAGAAGTTTTAGGCGCCGCCGTGAAAGCCAACTTGACAATAACTTTTTACAAGACAAAAAGGGGGCTTGAAAACGCAAGGGAATATGTTGGCGAGTTGGTTGTGAAAGACATTGGCTTGCCAAAAGAGTTGGAAAACTACGCTGGACCAGGAGATGTCACACTCGCTCTAAAAAAACGGGTTACAGAATCCCATAAAGGAGAGTATGGGAGACTGCTTGTAATTGGCGGAAGCGAAACTTTCTCAGGCGCCCCGGCTTTGGTGGCACTTGCCGCCCTACGAACAGGTGTTGATTTAGCGTATGTAGCTGCTCCGTGGAAAACTGCCCATGACATTTCAGCCATGTCCCCCGACCTAATCACCATAAAACTTGACGGAGACCACCTAAACATAGCCAATATACCGTCACTAAAAGCCTATGTTGAAAGAGCAGACGCAGTTGTTTTAGGCCCTGGACTGGGGCTTCACGCCGAAACAAGGGATGCCGTTAAGACTTTGATTGAAATTATTGAAAGTGCTTGTAAACCGCTTTTGCTAGATGCTGATGGCTTGAAAGCATTCGCAGAATTTAAAAGGAAGTTAACTGTGCCATCAGTTTTGACCCCACATGTTGGAGAATACGCTATACTAACTGGTAGAAAACTTCCTGAAAACTTAACGGATAAGGCTTTAGAAGCGCAGAAAACCGCTGCGGAATTAGGTGCTGTGCTGCTTCTTAAAGGTCCAGTGGACATCATCGCAAATGAAAAACGCTTCAAACTCAATTTTACCGGAAACCCTGGCATGACAGTAGGCGGAACCGGGGATGTGCTTTCCGGAATTGTTGGAGCTTTTTTGGCGCAGAGCGCAGACCCCTTTAAGGCTGCTGTTGCCGGAGCCTTCGTAAACGGTGCTACTGGAGACTTTGTTTTTGAAGAGAAGGGCTATCACATGGTTGCATCTGACCTTTTGGAATGGATTCCAAAGGTGCTGGACGACCCTATGAGCCATTTGAAGGTGCGAAATGAAGGTGCAGCGAAAACCAGTTAAAATTGTTGTTTATCACGCTGGGCAATGCGACCCTAAAAAGTGCACAGCCCTAAAGCTTAAACGCCACGGACTGGTTCGTCTTGTGCGTCAAATTAAGCTTCTGCCGAGAAGGGGTGTTGTCCTAAATCCTCTTTCAAAAATTGCTTTTTCACCGGCGGACAGGGAACGCATAGAGGAATATGGCTTAGTGGCGTTAGACTTTAGTTGGGAACACGCTGAAAAACCATTACTAAAAAATGTTAGGGGAACATCCAGATGCCTTCCATATCTGGTTGCTGGGAACCCTGTTAATTTTGGATGTCCCACGAAGCTTAGCACTGTTGAAGCCTTATCCGCGGCTTTATACATAGCTGGATTCAAGGATGAAGCTTATAGGCTGCTTTCAGTATTTAAGTGGGGGCACACGTTCATCGACATAAACAAAGAAAGACTTGAAAGCTATACCATGGCAAAAAACAGTAAAGAAGTGGTTAAATTCCAAGAGCGGTTCGTAAAAATTGTTTAAGGCTCTATGCCTCAGCCGTTTACCTTTGGAATTTTCTGCAGTGCTCTCCGCAATGCATGAAGACGTCTATGAGAGACTTAACAGATGAAGCCTCTTTCAATTCGCCTATCAAATATAGCCTCGCCTCTCTTTCGCTTAGGGATACACGTTTAATGAAAGCCTTCAATTCAAGAATATGTTTCTGGAGGCGACGGTCTGAAAGGAATTTATCTGCAATTTCTTGATTTGAGGCTAAAACAGCGAAATATTTGTAAAAATCATCGCCTGAAATCACGCGAGTGAGACCCCTTTCAGAAGCCACTTTTAAGCATAGTTTCTCTTCCTTTATTGGTAGAATTTCCATACTGAGAGGAATGGAGTCTTTAAAGAAGCCCCAGCATGCTAGACGGTCTTTGTCCTTTGTAAGCAAAGCCAAGGGATAATGCATCAGGTTTTCACGGTCTACGAGGCTGACAGCCATTTCGATTTCCGTGAAGGGTTCTTTCTCCTTGAGCTTACATAGGGTTCGGAATCCGCCGCGACTGTAGGGACGGAAGCCCACGAAACTACTGTGCGGCGACATATGCTCTTTCACGGTTCTCGCGTAGCTGACCGCAATTTTTCTGTTCCGGTACATACCGATGAAATAGGCTATTAGGAATAGGAAGGCGAGGGCGAAGATTAGGGTTATCTCGTACATGCCACCGCTCCTTCTAATGATTAGTTTTATCGCAAGTCTTATATTAAGATGACCAGCTAAACCATAAAAACCGAGGGACGAAACTTGCTTTCAGTAATCGTAATTCTGCTTGGAATAATATTGTATGCCATCGCCTACTGGGGCTACATAAAATGGTTCGACAAAAACGTCATAATGTCGGATCCAAAACGAGAAACGCCAGCCCACACGTACATGGACGGCGTAGAATTTTTCCCATCAAACAGATATGTCCTTTTCGGATTCCAGTGGAAAAGCATAGCAGCTCTAGGTCCCGTGCTAGGCCCCATCATCGGCGTTCAATGGGGATGGCTGCCAGCGCTTCTATGGATTCTATTTGGGACTATTTTCATAGGCTGGATTCATGATTATGGCAGCCTAATGGTTTCCACAAGATCAGAGGGTTCATCTTTCGGTCCAATAACCTATGAGCTAATTTCGCCGAGAGCCCGAACAATTCTATTGTGGTATATTCTTTGGTACATCGTTTTAATCCTCTCATCCTTCACCAACGTCGTTTCAGGCTTATTTATAAGCTATACTGTGAGCCCAATACCAGTGCTCATAGTCACAATCGTGGGAATGCTGGCGGGTTATATGACATACAAACTTAAAGTTAACATTGCTTACACTACCATAATCGCTGTAATAATAATGTTTCTAGGAATCTGGGTGGGCATAGTACAACCTGTGACTGTTCCTCTGCCAACCACGGGACCGTTTCCAAACGCTAAAGACTTTTGGATGTTTATAACGCTGTTTTTCTGTTTTCTCGGAGCTGTCTTGCCAATATGGGTTTTCATCCAACCCATAAACTATCTCTCCTTCTACCTTGTCTACGCGGGCATAATAGGCATAATTATTGGAGCATTTGTAGGAGCCCCCAACTTTTCACAAGCGGCAACAACGACCTTCTGGACTACAGGAACATGGGCAGCCTCAGCAGCTATAGGGCCCCTATGGCCCATGATGTTTGTAACAATCGCTTGCGGAGCAATATCCGGATGGCACAGCCTAATCGGGTCCTCCATTACGGCTAAACAGCTTGACACCGAACCGGACGCCCACTTTGTAGGCGGCGGCGCAATGCTAGCGGAGGGAATACTGGCAACAGTTGCCCTAGTCACATGCGCAATTCTTGACCCAAGCGTAGCAGCAGCCACAGGAGCAGGCGGAATATTTGTCAAAGGCGGATCAACACTTCTAGGATACATAGGAATCCCAGTAAATGTTGGAAACGCGTTAACATCAGTCATGCTAATCATATTGGCTATAACAATCATGCACATAGGTTTGAGGATTACTAGACTAGTGTTGTCCGACCTAGCTGGACCACGGATGGGTGGACTCTTTAAAAACAAGTATATTAGCGCCATCCTAGTGTGTATAGTTGTCTACCTTATAACAAGTCCACATGTAGGCGCAGTTTTCAGCTACATTTGGGGCACCTTCGGCGGGGCAAACCAGCTGATGGCTGGACTGGCCCTAATGATCGTGTCGCTGTGGCTTACAAAGGAGAAGCGTCCAACAATTTACACGTTGATTCCCATGCTTTTCATGCTAGCAACCACTCTGTCGGCGTTAGCTTTCCTTTCCTACAATGGAGTTACTGGATATATGGCAGACCCAACAAAGATAGGAGCGTTAATAGCTGCCGCTGTGAACGTTTTTCTATTAATTCTTGGACTTTTCATGTGCTATGAGGGAGCCAAAGCCTTTCAGAGGTTAAGAGCAGCAAAGACTACCTAAATTTTCCCCTATTTTTTTATTCTTTAGCCAAAGCCTCCGCAACGCGAGCAATCATTTTTAAGCCTGTTACTTCCGTTTCAAATAGCGGTACATACCCGCGGATCATTCCTGGAAACTTTTCATGAATAATTTTCAGATAGCCATCCTGTTCCCGTATTTTATTAACGATATAAGGTGAAGTGTTTTTTAGGTCGAACTCTTCCTTTGGCAAGACTTCGTTCACTATCACCCCGCCTGTTGGAATGTCGAAGGCTTGAACCCAGCCGATGAAACGTTCAATGACGGCTATGGGAAGCGAAAGTGGCAAAGTTACGAAGAAGAAGGCGGTTCGCTTCTTATCCGTTAAGAACATACGTCCTTTCTCTGTTTTTTCTCTTGTAGCCAAGAGGCTGGCAAGAAGAGGATCCTTCTTTATCTCTTCCATAATTTTATCTTTGCGGAAAGACAGTTTTACACGAAGCGAGAGGGCTTCTTCTCGGCTTTTAATCATTTTATGCAGCCAGAGATCATAGACTTTTGACATGCCAAGAAGGCGGTAGGTGTGGGCTACAGGCGCTGTGTCGAAAACATAGGCGTCAAATTCACCCTTCAATATTAGGCTAACCATGTCGTCAAACATGGCTGACTCTTCAAAGGCAGGATTTGTTGTGGCAATATCCACAAAAGGCTCCGGGTCTAATGGAATGTCAGCATATTTAAGGAAAGTGTAAATCTTTTCCCGTATCTCATTCTTATATCTCTCAATAGTGTCTGAAATGTCAATTTCAACCGCATAAAGATTCTTTGTACCTTCAATTTTTTGGATGCCCTTACCCCAAATGTCCTTACCAAAGGCGCTTGAAAGACTGTGGACGGGGTTTGTGGAAGAAATTAATGTTTTTCTCCCAAGTTTTTCAGCCAAGTAATAGGCGGTTCCTGCCGCCACCACGGTTTTGCCTACGCCGCCTTTTCCTCCGAAAAACAAGTATTTGAGATTGGGGTTTGATGCGACATAATCGCTAAAACTTACATTTGCGCTCATGGCTACGCCTCTCCAAACAGAACTTTAGCTACTTCAGGGATCATTTTAAGCCCTTTAGGTTCACGGTCAAACATATGCACGACTCCACGGATAAGTGGCCCAAACTCTTTCTGAATGGTTTTCATATGCTCTTGCTGCATAGCTATCTTGTTCTTTAGAAAGGCTGGAATGTTCTTTTGCTTTAAAAGTTCAACAGGATACACCTGGTTTACTACAACCCCGCTTAAAGGTATGTTAAACTCCCTAAACATTTCCAAAGCCCTTCTTGTGTCAAGTATTGGCATAAGTTCTGGTATAAGAACGTAGAAAAAGGCCGTATGCTCCTGATCTCTCATCATGTTGCTGACAAAACCTAACCTTGAACGGATAAAATCCAACTCTTCTAGGATTTTATCTTCTTGAGCTAGGCTGCCTTTCCCGCTCATAACTGCGGCTACATCGCCATATTCAGCAGCTTTCTTTCTTGTTTCAACTATTTTGTTAACCCAAGCGTCTAATATTTCCGACATACCTAGAAATCGTATGGCGTGTCCATGGGGCATCATGTCAAAAATATAGTAATCGTAAGCGCCGCTCGTCATCAATTCAACCATAGCATCAAACGTTGCTGACTCCGCCATGGCGGGTTCAGCGGCAGACGACTTAATGTAGTCTTCCACCTCTTTGGGAACTTCTCCATACATTTTGATTATTTTCTGCCTTATCTCTTCCTGATAATCGGCTATCCTCTTGTCAGCATCGATCTCTAATGCGAAAAGGTTAGAGGTTATTTCAACTTCTCCTTTGCCAAAAATGTTTCTCTCAAAAATATCTGTGAGGCTGGCTTGGGGGTCTGTGGAGAAAACCACAACTTTTTTGCCTTTTCTGGCAAGCCAGTATGCAGTTGCTGCGGATAATGTTGTTTTTCCTAGACCTCCCTTGCCGCCGAAAAGAATATACTTTATGTTCGGGTGGCTCGCTAAATACTCCTTTATCGACACAGCCTTTGACAAGCCCTAAGCCCTCCTTCTAGGCGAAAACAGAGTCCGTCACGTCGCGTTCCCTTAGTAGTGTCCGCTTCCATGTCTTAATATGCGGCACGCAGTAGGGCAGGAGTCTAAGACAGTAGTATGGCGGTAGCACTGGAACGCCCAGCATATCGCCCATTGTGATGAGCATGAAAAGGTTTTCCAGATGCATTCTTGTTTTTAGGGCGTAGCTTACCATGCCATGCATAGCCATGCCATAAACCAAGCCCTTGACGGCTTTCTTAACTTCGCTTTCCTTTTTCTCTTCGTTTGTTTCTTTTTTAGTCATAGTTTTTCACTTCAAGAATATGGAAAGTTCACTCAAGATAAAAATGTTATTATAACTTTCATGATTTCATAGTTTCTCGGTCACATCTTTTTCTCTGAGAAGAAAAGTTTTCCACTCTTTAAGCCTAGGAAGCCAATATGGGAGAAGCCTCAAACGGTAATAGGTGGAAAATGGATACCCAAGCATGTCGCCGAGCACAGCAAGCATCAATCCATATTCAATGAACAGTCTTTTCTCTTCAAGGTCTCTAATGGCGCTGTAAACTGTTGCGCCAATAACAAAGTCTTTAAGCTTCCGCAAAAACCTAGATTTTGAACAGTTTTTAGCTGTCAAATTTAACCTTCCAAATTAAACTTAAATGTGCAGCGGAATATAACTTTACCTCAACATCGTCTTGGAAGGGAATAGGAGATGTTTGAAAGAGAAATTCTCATGATTCCCGGCCCGACAAACGTTGATCCCAAAGTTTTACGCGCTTTAAGCAAGCCAACCACATCTCACACAAGCCAAGAGTTTGCAAACATATTCAAAGAAGCCTTAAACAATTTGAAAAAGGTTTTCATGACCAAAAGTGAAGTTTTCGTGATTGCCGGGTCTGGAACATTGGCTTTGGAAATGGCAATCGCAAACATTGTAGAACCCGGCGATAAAGTGCTTAACACTGTTTCAGGGTTTTTCGGCAACTACTTTGTTGAAATATCGAAAGTTTATGGTGCTGTGCCCCGTGTTCTTGAGATGCCATGGGGTAAACCCGTAAAATCTGAACAAGTCAAAGACGCCCTAATTGAAGACGATTATAAGGCTGTTACGGTTACACATGTGGAAACTTCGACTGGTGTGGCTAACCATGTTAGGGAGATAGGCGAAGTTGTCAAGAGATACAGCGACGCCTTCTACATAGTTGACACCGTTTGTTCGCTTGGCGGAATGGAAGTCCGCGTTGACGAATGGGGCATAGACGCTTGCGCTTCAGGTTCCCAGAAATGCATCGGCGTGCCGCCGGGCTTAGCCCTTATTGCAGTAAGTCAAAAAACTTTGGAATATTTGGAAAAGCGCAAAACCTCTGTAGGCTCTTGGTATGGAAGCTTCAAAAACTGGCTCCCAGTAATGAGGGATCCTACAAAATATTTCGCAACACCGCCTGTAAACATGGTTTACGCCCTTCATGAAGCTTTAAAACTCATAATTGAAGAGGGATTGGAGAATAGATTTAGAAGGCATTATGTTTTGGCAGAGGCTTTTAGAGCTGCTGTAAACGCTTTAAACCTTAACCTTATAGCTGAAAAGGAAAGTGCCGCAAACACCGTTACAGCCGCATATTATCCAGAAAACATTGAAGACAGCCAATTCAGAAACGAGATGGAAAAACATGGAATAGTTGTCGCTTCAACGTTGGGGCCATTAAAGGGAAAGGGCTTCAGGGTTGGTCATATGGGAAACGTGAACCAAAACGATGTTTTTGCCACTGTAACTGCCATAGAAACAACGCTTAAAAAGCTAGGGTATAAGGCGGAGTTGGGAAAGGGATTGGCAGCCGCCCAAGAAAAACTGCTTTCACTGGAGCAATCAACGCTTGCTTAAATGTAAAACACCTATGTATGACGGGTGAAAAATGGAACCCATAACAGACTTTCACTTGTTTTTGGCGTCTGTCGCGTTGGTTTCCTTGTCAGGGGTTATGATGCCTGGACCAGTATTTGCAGTGACTGTTGCAAAGGGATATGGAAACAAAAAGGCTGGAGTTTTAATAGCCATTGGACATGGGGCAATAGAGTTTCCACTAATTTTTCTCTTGTACCTAGGGCTTTCAGAGCTTTTCCGTTCCATCCCAGTTCAAAGGACTATAAGCTTCCTTGGAGGCTTAATTCTCATCTACATGGGTTTTCAAATGTTTAAAACGCGGAAAAAGGCAAGTGAAGAGCCGCGGCATTCTGAGCACGCCTCTTTTATCGCTGGTTTTGTCGCAACTGGTGCAAATCCCTACTTTTTCCTCTGGTGGGTAACTGTAGGCGCTGCTCTCATCCTTAATGCTTCCATTTTTGGTTTTGTTGGGTTAATTGCATTTGCAGTGGTTCACTGGTCTTGCGATCTTATCTGGGACACTTTTGTTTCTGTGACGGTTTTCAAGTCACGGCGCTTTTGGACAGAGAAAGTTTTTAACATTGTATTCTTTTTCTGCTTTGCAGTCTTAGCGATTTTCGGCTTATGGTTTATCATTTCAGCCTTGTTATGGTAGGTCGCCCAATTTTTAGGGTTGTAAAGGATTTTGTGATAAACCACTCCCTAAAGCAGTAGTAGAAATGCAGAACAGTTTTGAGACAATATTTTAAGATTTTCTGCAGTGCTTAAGAAAGAAAATGGGGAGTGGTGTCACTCAGGAGGCAGTTCTTTAAACGCTAAAGTAACATCAATTCCTTCCCTTGCACGTTTTAGCCGCCATATGTAATACCACAAGACCGCACTGATGAGTACGCCTATATAGATTGGTGTCCATATGGCGTTGATTATTCCCATTTCGGGCGATGTGTAATAAGCCCACAATAGCACCCCTGTCGCTATGAGGCTTACAATTCCAGACATGACTGCAACCAACGGCCATCGGTGTGGCGATGCATCCCATATATGTCTAACTTTTTTGACGAATGGAAACAGCATTACGCTGATGCCTACTACGCCCCACATTATCATGGTTTCAAATACTCCGATTGCTATTCCTCCAAGCCATTCTGGAGCCAACGCATATAGAGTTAGAACAATCTGTCCAAGTATGAAGAACAGCGTGTACAGCTTTAATGGAGAATTAAACCTTGGATGAATGTCTGTGAACCATCTTGGCCCAATGTTATCCATTGCTTGTGCAAACATTATCCTTGAGAAGACAACATAGGTCATTGGTACCCATATGTAATTGAAAGCCACAAAGTTGAATGTTATTAAAAACTTAGCCAGATAGTTGTCCGTTAAAATTGCGGCCAAGTTAGCGTAGGTTGGAGGAAACGGCATATTATACCATTCCGGTCCAGCGTTGTCTACATATGCGCAGGCCCCCATGAACTTGTAGCCTAAGTTGTTGTCTAAGACATACCCAGCCCACATGCAGAATATTGCTGGAACAAGGCACGCAAGCACCTGGGCCATTAAAATATTGCGTTCAGGCCTTTTAACTTCGCCACCTATGTATCCGATGACAAATCCATAGGACACAGCCCAAGAAATGCTCGGCATCAAACCTAATGTAGATGCCCAATTCCATGTGCTAGGTGCGTATCCCGCATCTTCTGCAAGCGTTATCATTTCTTGATAAGTTGCAGAGCCATATTCGGTAGCTATTGCGTTCCATTTTGATATGAAAACGTCTGAAGGTGTAATTGACAAAAGAATTAAAGCTACAAAGACACCTATCATGCCAATTGCAACGCATATTTTTTGCGTCCAGAGGTAATATTTGAAGCCGAGGAGAACAATAACAAAGCTTAGGACCATGGCAAGAGTGCCTATCAGATATATGCCAGCTGTTGACGCAAAGAAACTTACTATTTCCTCAGGCCAACCGAGCGCGGAGCCAACCATCACTAGGCCCGGGCTTGCATTCCACGCAGCTAACAATCCTGACCAACATAGTGAACCGAAACATTTACCGTAGCTTGTCACCACTCCGACAGCAGGGTGAATGATTCTTGAGTTGTAAACATAATCTCCACCACTTCGCGGCATGGATCCGCCAAGTATTCCCCAAGCTAATGCAGCTCCAAAAGCGGTTAACGCCAACACTATTATGGAGCCAATCACCATGTTTCCGCCTGGAAAGGTGTATAGTCCCCAGCTGTGCATAGACCATATGCCTACACCAAGTCCGTTGTTTAAGAAGCCCAACAGGAAAGCGTCGAACAAAGATGCTTCTCTCGACAATCCACTAGCCTTTCTTGCAAAAACAGCCATCTTTCTCCCACTCCTTGAAATACCATGAGTTTTCCGTATGCCTTTATAAGTTTTGTGGAAGAAGCTTCTAACTTTAAAATTGTTTTCAAATATTTCGACAATTATTAGGATTTTGTTCAAACTTTCGAAAAATCTTAAATATCGACAAGCCATCAAAGCATAGTGGGTGAAAGTATGCATGTTGCGGTTTTAGGAGGAGCGGGATTAACAGGAAGATGTGCTGTTAGAGATCTCTTAGAAACAACAAGTTGGGACATAACAGTTGCAGATTATGCCTTTGAAAAAGCCAAAAACTTGCGGAACAACTGAAGAGTAAGCGAATTTCCGTTACACAGGTTGACGTAAAAAACATAGAAGAAACTGTGAAAGTTATCAAAGATGCGGATGTTGTCGTCAACGGTGTACAATATTACTTCAACATTGACGTTATGAAAGCTTGTTTGAAGGCGAAAGTTCCCTACATTGATTTTGGAGGATTATATCACATGACACTGAAACAGCTGGAACTAAATTAAGAGTTCAAAAAAGCGGGGCTAACAGCGTTAATAGGAATGGGAGCTCAGCCAGGAGTCTCTAATTTAATGATAAGGTATGCCGCAGACAAATTGGATACTGTGGAAACAGTCAAAATACGAGATGGATGGATAGACCTAACAGAGGGAGCCCCCCCATTTGTTGTCACATGGTCATTTGCAACAATAATGGACGAAATTACTCTTCCAGCAGTGGTGTTCGAAAATGGGGCTTTTAAAGAAGTCCCTCCGCTTACAGGCAAAGAAACAGTATCCTTCCCTGAACCTGTGGGACAACAAGAAGTGTATTTGACTTTACATTCAGAGCTCGCAACTATACCGGAATCTTTCTCAAAGAAGGGATTGAAAAACTGCGACTGGAAAGAGGGAGGACCAGACTTCATTAGGTATAAGCTTCTTCGAGACATGTGCCTAACAAGCGAAAAGCCTATAGAGATAAAAGGAGTCAAAATACCGCCAAAAGATTTTGTCCTTAAAACATTAGAGGCAAATAACCTAATAGGTTTCCCAAAAAATGTAGAGCCCAATGACTACGAAATAACACGAGTTGAAGTCATTGGGAAAAGAAAAGGGAAAAAAGTAACATACGTATTAGACACGATATTCCCAGCTAAAAAAGAATGGCGTGTTAGCTGTTCCCAGTATAACGTTGGCGTGCCCGCATCCATTGCAGCTCAAATGCTCATTTCAGAGAACATTAGGGAAAAAGGTGTTGTTCCACCAGAAGTGTGCATAAATCCGGAGCCCTTCTTCCATGAACTAGCGAAAAGGAACATTTACGTCTATGTGCAAGAAAGGTTTCCAGTCTAAAAACTTGCATGATTTAGATGCATTTAAATAAATTCTCAATTTACACCTTTTTCCAGTTTTTCACAATTCAACATTCACCATTTCTCTCTACGAAGCACTTGCTGATAAGCTTAAACCTTTAAAAGGTGAACCTCGCCACACATAAAATGGTGTTCAACAATGGGTGAAAACATTTGCGAATTTCAAATAGGTAAGGCGAAACTCTGCTTAGTGCAAGGCGACATAACAGAAATGGAAACAGATGCCATAGTTAACGCCGCAAATCCTTCGCTCATGGGAGGCGGCGGAGTAGACGGGGCAATTCATCGAAAGGGCGGACCAAAAATCCTTGAGGAATGTAAACAAATAAGAGCAACGGAATGGCCTAACGGGCTTCCAACGGGAAAAGCCGTAATAACTTCGGGAGGAAATTTAAGGGCAAAATACGTCATCCATACTGTGGGACCAGTCTGGCGGGGAGGAAACAGCGGAGAACCAGAACTTTTGGCTGAAGCTTATCGAAACTCTTTGACGTTGGCTGTTTCGAAGAGCTTAAAAACCATAGCTTTTCCATCAATAAGTACTGGTGCGTACGGATACCCAATAGAAAGGGCTTGCAAAGTAGCCTTAAAAACGGTTAAGGAGTTTTTGGAAAAGGAAGATAAACTTGACAAAGTGGTGCTTGTCTTATTTAGCAGGCGGGACTTTGAAGTTTACAAAGAAGCAATAAAAGAAATTCTGCCACAGAAATTTTAGCATTAGTACCTAATGTATACTTTGCCTCCAAGCTCTTCAACGCTTATTTTAAACTTTTCTAAAACTTGTTTCATTCTGTCATTGACCAAAATCCGCCAGCCTCTTGGACCACTAGGGACTTTCACTTCTATTATGCAGTAATACTGCTCCCCCAACAAAGCAACCCCGCAAACTTCTTCAAATAAAACGTTAGAATGGGGACATTTAAGCCATGCGAATTTAAAGTATGAATCATCCATATTCTAAAGTCAGATTCCGAATAAACACGGTCAATTTTCACCAAAATCAAGAACTAAACATGGAACTATGCTCATATGCAACAAACTGCTTATATCGCTCCTAATTAAAAAGGGGTCTATGTAGGCAATTAACGTTTTTCCATAGGCATCCATCTTAATCCTCCAAAATCTTTTCAAGTCTTTTTCAGCAAGCCTCCTCCGCTCTTCCATGTTAGACTGCACCGCAAGTTCGATGGATTTTAGATAGAAATCTGTTATGGAATAATTTACTAATCGTAAATTGAATTTTAACTCTTTGTCGTTGAGTTTTTCCCGCGTTCTAAGGCTGGCGATTATAGCGTTTCCAACGTCTTTTAGGCTTTCCTCTTTCAAAACTATTAGTGGGCAAATGAAGCTTGAAGCTTGAAAAAGGGAATCCACAACAGGGTTTTCCTCAATTTTTGGCAAAGTTAACAGTTTCTTCCATTTCAACTCAAGCCCTAGAGTTTCAGAAACCCCGAGTTCTCTATACTTAAACTTCTTTTTAAGCCAATCCAGTTCTGCTTTTGGAGAAACCCCTTTTGAAAAGTAGACGATTCCCCTAAGGTTTTTCACCAAGTAGAGATGAAAAGGCTTTGAGATTTCGCACACAATAATTGACTTATGCCTTCCTTGAAGTCTTAAACTTTATTCTGTTCTTTTAAAGGGGGCTGGCGTGTTGGCTGTAACTTCAGCAAACATGGAGACGTCTCCCGCAAATCCCCTTTTTTCTGTAAGAGAGAAAAAGTCTTTATAAATAAAAGTTAAGTTGTATTCATGCAAATAGTTGCGTTTGATTCGGGCGACTTCTCTCGCCGAAAGAAGGTTGAAGGAAAAAAGGAGATAGTCTTCTTTACTCCCTTGGGCATCGGAGTGTCTATTAATGAGAAATCAATGGAGAAGTTCAAGTCTGTCTATTTGAATGCTTGTAAGAAGTTGGCTGGGGAGTTTAGGGTTCCGACTAAGCGTGTTGTGTATTCGCATGCTAATTTGTGGAAGGAGATTGGTCATAGGAAGGCTGTGCCTTTTTGTGATAATGTTATAAAAGAGTTGCAGAAGCTTATCGACTTGGTTTTTGTTTCTTATGTGGTTCTTCCTCCAGATGAAGTTGAAAGTGTCAAAGTTGGTGGTTATGGCTGTCCGATTGAGGATATTCCTACGATGACTTTTCTTAGAAATCTTTCTCCGATGTTTTCGTATATTACTGCTTGGAGTTATACTGGGCGGCATATGAAGGAAAATCATGCGTATCTGCTTCACAATTTTTCCAGCAAGCTCACTATAGCTTGGCAAGATCTGACTGAACATACTGCTCCAAAAATTTTCCCTAAGGGTGATGAGTGTAACCCACTTATTTCAATCGCTGATATGTTTGCTTACTTGACGGATAAGAAGCTTTGGGATGCAAAGTTGTGGCTGGAGCCTGATAACATAGTGAATGTTTGGGCTGACTATGATTTTGAGGTTGAAGTTCGTTTTCTTGATGAAAATGTGCTTTCAAAGTATAGATGGTTCAGCCAAGAGCAGATCGATACCACGAATTATTTGGTGCGCCCTATGATTTTTCTGGACATTGAGGGGATTAGCATATCAAAAGTAACTGGTGATCCTTATGTTAGTGCTGCTGCTTATGCTTTTTTGAAGGGTGGTGGTTTTCAAGGTTTCGATGAAGGCATAGATGCAGGAAAAATTAGAGATGGTGACGTGTATGCTTATGCTGGAGAGAAAGCTAAGGAGCGAGCGTTTGCATTTAAGGATATGTATGATATTGAAGTTTATTCCATTAGGGAGTTGCGGCAGAAGGTTCAAGTACTGCTTTAATAATAGCTATTCAATTATTATGGTACATTGATGGATAATGCCGACAAGGAATTATCCACACATTATGTGATTGTTAATTAACCTAAAAAACTTTGCGATTCCTTAATCCAGAAAGATCATCTATTTTATGGTACTTGAGCAATCAGCCGAGATTTGCATATTTTCACTGGAGCGCAGATGCCTTTCGCAAATTCTCTTTTCTTTTGTAGAAAACTATGCTATAATTACGGTAATCTTTTGATTAAGTAATCCCAAAGCCATTTCTCATCTATGCGTTTAAGTGTTCCTTGTTTTCCCAATGTATTCACCAGCCGGTCATCCGCCCTTCTTGGCCATTCGCTATACCACCAGTACTTCACATTCATCTGATATCCATAAGATATTGTTGACATTTCTCGATACTTGTATTGGGACTTGGATGTTACTTGAGCTATGCCAAAAACTCTGCTCTCAGAGTATACAATGAATACATCTCCCGGTGAGAAAGCTGTCTTGAAGGCCCATAATTGATCTGTAACATATTTCACATTGGTCTTTCTGTCAGAATCAATATCCAAAACAGTTTTAGCTGCTCGAGCTACTGCTTGCCTCAAAGATTCGTATGACTTAAAATCCTTCAGATCGCCAGCTTCATCCCATCCTATTGCAATAAATCCTTCTCCATCCTCATCAATGTTTTTTAACCATTCAAACCAATAGCGTGCATCCCTACCTGGGGCAATCTTCCATATGATCTTGGGGCACAGTTCCTGTAGGTCAAGTTTCCTTTTTGGAGAAGAGGGAAGATCGTCTTCTTTAGGTCCTGTATGAGCGCGTCCTTGTGTTTCATACAACCGTGATCTATACGCATCTACATGTTTTCTTTTTAAATATGGGGCAGAATTAAAGTATAGCTCAAAAAACTCCAGTACGTCTTTCATGAAGTATGGGCTTGGGTCTTCCACGAGTATGTTTGCTTCGGCATTAGTGCTTTGAGCTGCTTCCGTGAGGTTGGACGAACCAACAATTACGCATGGATGAGTTCCGTGAAAAATTAATAGTTTAGGATGAAAGCCGCGATTGTTTAACTTTTTCACCTTTATATTTTTTCTTTGTTGAGAAAGATTTAACAGGAGTTCTGCAGATTCCTTGTCTGTTATTCCTTGCCTCAAAGATAGACCAAACACAATTCGTATTGGTATGTTTCTCTTGAATAGAGAATCAGCATTTTTTAATAAGGTTCTTAAACCGCCAATCTTTACATAAGCCATTGCTATATCGAGTTGTGTGCAATCAGGCAAAAGATCTGATAGTTTATTGGCAAGGGAAGGACCATCAAGAAATGATACTTTCATAACGCTGCCTCTAATCATTCTTAGTTTTGCAAATACTTGAATCTTAAATATTATGACCTAATTTAAATATTAAACAGAAATTGCTGAGGATTTGAGATGCCAGATTTCCTCGAAGAGTTCGCTTCTTCAATATCAGGCAAGAAGGATGTTTTGAAAGAGAAAATTTTTAAGGGCAAGTCCAATCCACTTGATAACCGTTTTAGAAATGTCTTTAATTATCACTGGATTCCGCTTGTTGAAATAAGCAGGTATTCGGCGGGGACAGGCTATTTTAGTGTAATGGCTGTGGATTCGAGCGTTTACACCAATCTCCTTTCGACCGGTGGAATTTTTTATGTGATTAGGTCTTTGGCTGTCTGTAGGGATCAGGAAAAGAAACTTTTGGAAACTGATGCGTTCTTTACTAAAGCCAGTTTTCTGGAATCACAGCTTTTTGTTGGAAGGAAAATGGAGATGTTTGAGTTCTTGGTTGCAATTGATGCTCTTAAAAGTGGTTTCAAATGTTGCGGTATTCTGATTGATGGTTCGTTGTACGGTCGAGTCTCACATGTACCTATTGAGACAAAAGTTGAGGATCAGCGACTTGTGCTTTTGCATTATTTTCAGGTTTACCGTGAGCTTCTTGATTTGTGTAAATCTGAGAAGATTTTGCTGATGGGTGTAAGCAAAGAAAGCAGGTCTACTTTTTATCGTGATTATTTGCTTAAGCTGATTTTTGAGGAAACGCTCAAGAGCTTGGATTCAAGCATCGACGCTGCTGATTTGCATAGACTAAAACCTATCTTTGCGGAGACATTGGACGATGAAAAATCTGCTCTAAGGAAATTCGCAAAACTTCACAATAAATATGGAAAAAAGCTTGATAGCATAGCTCTTATCCTTGAGGAGCTTATCTCTTCTCGGCCAGACTATCAGCTTATCATGAATTATGCTCAAACCCCTGGATACACTCAACCGTTGCTGCTTGGGCCTTCAGCAAGAACGGCACGTCGACTTGAAGCATGTTTGAAGGATCCTGCCAGATATGTGCGGGCTCACTTTCCTGTGACAGTTCGAGAGAAAGGAAAGGATTTTGTGGATTGGGCTTCTAATATACTTTTAAACCTTGCTGGTTTTCCTGGGATTGTATCGTTCTATTTATTGCTTGACGTTAGGGATTCACCCATAAGAATTGATATACCCTGTTGGGATCACACTTTTGCACGTACTGGCTGGCCCAAGCCGATAGACTTCAATGTTGACGAGGTTCTGAAGGTCATGGTGACTGGCTATTGTGGATTGGATTGTTATAATCTTTGGCTTAAGAATGTGGATGAGAGGGTTAGGCTTAAGAAGCGTGTCGTGGATAACTTATATTTCCCGTTTATGGAAAGGTTGTTTGGCGAGAAAATAATTCGAGGAAGGGGGTATAGACGTGTCAAGTACCCTTAAAGAAGTTGGCGTAATAATCGGAGAAGCCAGTTCAAGCGAGTTTTTCTTTGCTTCAAAACCTGGCGAAATGCCCTCTAGGTGGGAATATCTGTTGACGTATTCTGAAGAAGATGTTGATGGCAAACCGAAGCAAGTGGAAGTTGTAGCCCAGATTGAGCGTGTGATTTCTGCCAGTCAAGCTCTTACAAAAGAGTTGGATTTTGAGATAATTAAAAAGATAATCGAATCTGGTTTGGCTGACAAGAAAGTTTGGGGAAAGGCTCGTGTCCTTGGTTATTTGACTGATAGTGGCGACTTGCAGCAACCTAAGAAAGCAGTAATGCCGGGCAAGCCTGTATACATTGCGCCAGCAGAGCTTCTTGAAAAATTTTATTCGTATCCTGAAGATGAGGCTATCAAAGTGGGTGCCTTAATTACGCGGAGCGAGGTCCCTGTGAGCTTGTCCGTTAAAGGGTTCAGGCGTCATCTGGCGATTATTGCTCAGACGGGTTCTGGTAAGACGTATCTTGCTGGAATTATTGTTGATGAGCTTTTAAGGAAGGGAGGAACGATTATCATGTTGGACCCGCATGCTGACTACGTTTTCCTCTCGAGAAAAATTGATGGAAAGAGGCATGAACTTGCGGATAGAATAACCGTGTTCAGAAATCCATCAAGCACAGGAAGATACACCGAGAATGAAGTCGGAAATGTTAAACCGTATGAAATTTGCTTTTCTGATCTTGACTTAGATGAAATATGCTTGATTTCTGGGATAAGCCAGCATTACACGAATATTGTGACAGGTTTGGGAAAAGCCTTAGAGCATCTGAAGGCTGATAAGGATGTTTTCCAGCCTGAGGACTTGTTGGAAAAGCTCGAGAATGTAGATAGTTGGAAAACCGATGATATGGACTCGAAGATTGTTGAGGGTGCAAGATCTGCTGCGAAGTATCTTGCAAGGCTTGTTAGTATGAGGGTGTTTACAAGTGGGGCTACAAAAATTAGTGAAATGCTGAAGCCTATGCATCTTTCTGTTGTTGATCTTTCAGGTTTAGATGATGATGTCTCTGATTACATTGCGTTCAGGATATTGTCAGATGCTTATGAGAAAGTTGCGAGCGGTGAATTTGGATACCCTGTTTTTGTTTTTGTTGAGGAAGCCCATAAATTCATTCCAGCAACAAATTCGACGTATTCGAGCAGCATTATAAAAAAGATAGCAGCAGAAGGCAGAAAATTCGGTATCTTTCTTGTTGTCATAACCCAGCGTCCTTCAAAGATACATTCTGACGCTTTAAGCCAATGCAATAGTCAGATTATTATGCGTATAACGAATCCTAAGGATCAAGCTGCGGTTGCCGCCAGTTCTGAGCGTCTTGGCGAAACTTTGTTGGATGATTTGCCGGGTCTTAATACTGGTGAAGCTGTGATTGTTGGAGAAATGACGCGGGCGCCAATTATGGCGAGAATAAGGAAGCGCACTACACGAGAGGGTGGTAGTGACATAGATATTATGGGTAAAATGAAAGAGGCAATTGAAAAGGCAAAGGAGGAAAATGTTGAGAATGAAAGTAGACGTCTACGAGAAGAAATGAAAGGTTTTATGAATTCATCTGAAGAGGGCGAGAAATAGCCATGGTTAGAATCGTGCATTTAGCTGATACTCATTTAGGTTATAAGCAGTACAACTTGGAAGAAAGGGAAAAAGACATTTACGATGTTCTTGAGGAGATCGGTGATAAAATTCTCGAAGAGCATGCGGATATTGTTATTCACAGTGGAGATTTGTTTGATTCGCCCAGACCTACAACACAAGCTTATTATGCATTCAAAAAGTTTCTGAAAAGACTTGATGGGAAAGTCGAGTTTTTCGCGGTTCTTGGAGATCATGACAAACCTAAAGCTCGTGGTATGCCGCCGCACAAGCTTTTTGACGACCAAATTCAAACACTTGGAGTGGCTGGTGTTTCGGAGAACCAGCAAATAAGTGTGGATGGCAAGAAAGTCCTCATTGCCGGTATTTCTCATTTAAGCAGGACCTATAGACCAATTTTAGTTGAGGAACTGAAAAAGCTTGAAAATTTAAAAACGCAAGCTGATTGTAGAGTTCTTGCACTTCATGAAGCCATTGATAAGTTCTTCCCTTTTGAAGAGGCTTGTGAAATTTCGTTGACGGAATTGCCTAAGAACTTTAGGTATTATGCTATGGGTCATCTTCACTCTCGAATAAAGGCTTCTTATGGGCAGGGTGAATTGACCTATCCGGGTAGCACGGAGATAATGAGAAGCGATGAGATTGGTGGCTGGAAGAAGCTTGGTAAGGGTTTCTTCATTGTAGACGTCGAAAATGAGAAAGTGGATGTTGCCGAGGTTAACCTTGAGCGGATTAGACCTCAGATAGAGGTTAAACTCAGCTATGCCCATTTAACGGATGAGTTGGAAGAATTCGTCAAAAAAATAGGTGATTGTGAAAAGCTTCCGGTGGTTCATGTTCGTGTGGAAGGGAAGGAGATTGATAGACAAGGGGTCCATCAAACATTGAGTGATGTTTTGACGGGGAAAGTGTTGACGTTTAGGCAAGTAATTGTTGAGGAAAGTGAGATGAGATTGCCTGAGCTTAGACCTGGTTCGTTTCACATTAATCAAGTTCTTAAGGATTATCTGAAGGATGAGAAAGTTGCCCAGCTTGCGGTTGAGATGCTGAAATGTCTTCGGCAAGGAGACATGGAAGGAGCCAAGAGCGTAGCTGATGGATACTTTCAGAGGCTCAAGGGTGGCGAATAAGCTTGATATTGAACAGGGTTAAGCTGTGTGATTTTGTTTCTCATAAGGATACCCAGTTGGACTTGGACTATGGCATAAACGTGGTTGTTGGACCTAATGGTGCAGGTAAGACTTCGATTCTTGACGCAATTAGCTTTGCACTGTTCAATGATTGGAGCAATCGAGGACGAAAAGAGAATCTAATCAATTTGAAGGCAAATAGATGCAAAGCCACTATCGAGTTTACTGAGGGGGGAATAAGGTATTCTGCTGAATGGTCAATGGAGCGAAATAAATCTGCCAAAGGAAGCTTGTATCGCATTCAAAATGGTGATAGAAAGCTGTTGGCTCAGGGAGGCGGAAATACTGTAGTTCCTGAAATTGAGAAAATTCTTGGAATAGATAAGAGTATGTTTCTGCAGTCTGTTTATGTGCGTCAGGGCGAGATTGAAGAACTTGTCACTGCAAGACCTGCAGATAGAAAAGAGCTTGTTTCAAGGCTTCTTGGTGTAGAAGACCTGCAAAAAGCATGGGAGAACATTAAATCCTTGATTGATGATTATCAACACTTGCAGACTGCTTTAAAAACCGAGTTAGATCAGAAATCAACAATAGAAGCTGAAAGACGGAAATATCTCGCAACCTCAAAGGAATTAGCCAAATCTTTAGAGTCCAAACGCAAAGAGTTACGAGAGATAGAGAACAAAATCAGAGGTCTGAGAGAGGTTTTAGATAAGCTAAAAGTCGATAAGAAGGAATTTGATAGACTTGATAAGGAGAAAAGCATTCTCAACCAAGGCACAAATAACGACAAAGAAAAGCTGCAAAAGGAACAGAGCGAGCTTGACAAAACGGTTAAGGCTGAAGAAAACGTCAAGAACTTAGAGAGTGAAGTTAGTAAGCTTCCATTATTGGAGGAATATGTGCGCTATCTTTCACAAAAAACTGAAAAAGAGCTGCAATTGGGTCGGCTAAATGAGAAGCTGACAAACTTAGAGCGTTTGGAAAAGGAGCTTAAGGAGAATGAGAAGGACCATACCCTCTATGTAGAAAAGAAAAGGCTTCTGGATGAGAGAACTAAAGAGCGAAAGAAATATGAGGGCGCCGGAGCAGCTCTGAAAAAAGCATTGAAACATGTAAAAGACTTTGAAAAAGAGGAGCAAAAGAAAAAAACAGAATTGAACAAGGAGCTTGAAAAATGTTCTGAGATAATTGGCGAACAAGCTACGGTTGAAAACATTGAAACTTTGCTTAGCGCTAAAAAAGAAGAGTTTCAAAAACTCTCGGGTCACCTCGGCAAAGAAGTTGACGAGTGTAATAAGAGAATTGGAATGTTAGAGAATCGGAAGCAAGAGCTTGAGACTAATCTTGACAGGCTAAGACCTTCGGAGGAGGAAGTTAAAACTTGTCCAACTTGTGAGACGGAATTGACCCCTGATCGCTTGACTTATTTGATGGGCAAATTTTCTTCAGAAAGGGAACAGATCGCTGTGGAATTAAGAACATCGGTTGAGAAGCGCGATGCATCTGCTCAGGAAAAGCAGCAGATAGACGAGAAACTGAAAAAGTTGGCATCGATTGATCCTGAACATGTTAAAAGTTTGGTTGAGCAGCTAACAGAAGTAAGGGAAAAGCTCGCAGAACAGAAGTCTGAAGTTGAGGAACTCGAGAAGCAAGTTAAGGCTCTTAACGAATTGGACTCAGAAATAAGCCAGCTTGAGACTGAGATAGACGAGCATGAGGAATCTTATCTTAAATACGAAACAGCCGAACGAGAGCTGAAGAAATTAGCACCTCGAGAACAAATTGAGGCGGAGATAGCACCAATCAAGGAAGCGATGGAAATTGTTCTGCAGTCTTTGAAAGATTCCATTTTGAAACTTGGTTATGAACCCAAAGAGCCGGAAGAGGAACTGAAAGAGTTGAGATTGAAAAAGGAGGAGTATGATAGGAATTTGCCTTTGGCAAAACGCAAGACTGAACACGAGCAGAATATTGCAAGAATAAAGCAAGAACTATCAGAGAAAGAACAGAAACTTGCTGAAGTTGGCGAGGCGATCAATAGGCTTAGCTATGATGAGAAAGAGCATGCAAAGAAACAGGATGAATTTGACTCTGAAAATAAGCATAAAGGTGATTTGAAAGAAGATATAGCTGGACTGACAGCTCAAAAAAAGGCAGCGGATGATGAAGCATCTAAGTGTGAAGAAAAGCTGAAGGCTCTTAAGGAGAAGGAACGGGAGAAGCAAGTTGTTGATGATTTTATTAGGCTGTTGAACAAGATTAGGGCTGCTTATGGTAAGGACGGTGTTCAAAAAATGATTAGGGCAAGGGCAAGACCGTTGCTGGAGAAGGCTACACGGGATTTGTTTGAGAGGTTTAATCTTGCATATTCTGATGTGAAGATTGATGATGATTATAATATTGCTGTTATAGGACCTGGCGGTGAGCAGGACATTGATCAAATTAGTGGTGGAGAACGTGTTGCATTGGCGATTGCTTTGAGGTTGGCGATTGCGCGGGTTTTGTCGGGGAAAGTGGAGACTATAATAATGGATGAGCCTACGACGCATTTAGACGAGGAGCGGAGAAAGGAATTGGTGAATATTTTGAATTCCTTTTTCAGGGAAGGCGGGAGAATTATACCGCAGATGCTGGTGATAACGCATCATCGCGAAATAGAAGATGTTGCTGATGTCATTTATAATATTAGAAAACAAGAAGGTTACTCAATATTAGAGACTGAAAAATAATAATGCAATTTTCTCAAGGCCTATTCTCCAGCGAATTTGAGGGATTAGGGCAAGCACCAAATAAGGCTGAAGCAAAAACTGATCAGTTTTGCTCAAGATATACCTTAGAATAAGTTATAAAGTTAAGGCAAAAAATGAAGTCTTTACACCATCAATTTTCAAGAAGAGGCTCCACCGTTTTCCCACGCCTTTTTTATCCATGTTTTGGTTTCTTCATCGATTCCTTCTTTCGGAGTTAAGTGAACATAGCCCCAATCGGACTCGCCACTTTTCCAGTATGTGAATCGCTCGCTTTCTATCGCCCCTTTTCCTACGAAAAGTTCAAGTGAAATCCATTTTCTTGTAAACCATGCGGTTGCGAAGACCCTGCCTGTTCTTCTTCTGAAACGCGGGTTTCTTCCAGTCATGTAGGAGTCTACATCACCAAGTGATAGTATAAAACTTTTCAACTCTTGGTAAAGAGGAGACAACAGAGAATACTCCTTCAGCATCTCGTCTTCTGATACTTCTTCAGAAATAACAAATTCCCTTTCAATGTTATCTAATTCAATTCTCGGGATGATTAGTATATCTCCGCCTTCATCTTTGATTGTGGTGTAAGTCCATATCTGCGTTGGGTTGCTAATAACGTAACATGCATTCTTGACTCGATCTTCAACATCGCTCACTACACATATTAACCTGATTTCAGAACTAATTTTGTCCATGTCTGGTTTCTTTTTCTTGATGTGCTTCTCAAGGTGTGATATGTGAGCCTCGTCCTTTGTAAACCAGCTAAGATAATCCATAAGTTGGATGAGAGCGTCTTTGTCAAATTCGCCAACCTTTTTGTACTCAATAAAAACAGGTCTATTCTTTTCATCTATTGCCAACGTATCGATTCTGCCCGTACCAATTTGAACTTCTGAATCTATATATTCCAATCCTTCTTCCAAAATTCCTAAATTTGCCTCGAAAGCTTTCCGAATTTGGTCTTCAGTTAAGTCAACTGTGTCCCCCTCAATCAATCTGATATTTCCCAAGGCAATTCCCAAATTCACGTAGTCACAATGGAATTATTTAAAATTTATCACATAGCATGTTATTGGGTTAAAGCAGAAGGTGAAAACAGTAACAGCTTAAATTTTGCTCTTTGTTTGGACGTGATGTTTAAAAGATGAGTTTGTTTTTATTGTTCGAAAGCATAATCAAATCCGATGGCGTAAGGACACAAAACTCTGTATTGTATGATTTTGCTATCTTTTTTCCTTTTGTAGAAGCCTGCTATTGTGATGTTATATTTTCCTAAAGTGCCAGATAGTTTGTTTTTTGTTTCTGTCCAGAGCGATGTTTTCTTAGCGTCGTTGATGGCTACTACAATTTCTATTTCCCCTTCTCCTATATACTCCTTGTCTGTTTCGCTTAGCTGTGCTAAACCGCGCTTTTCTCCGAACTGTGGGTGAGAGTGGAAATATCCAAGTTTCTGAAGGTGTATTAGTTTTGGGAGAACTTCAATGACTTTGAGTTCTCTTCGCCAGTTTGGAGTGACTTCAGCAAATTTTCTTTTTGCTGATTGAAATGGAATAGCATATTCAACGATTATGCGTCCGTGTGTTTGAAAACCTAATAAAGCTCCATGGCTTTCGTTTTTATAAACTTCGACGGAGGATAGAATTATACTCATGAAAGCTTTGTCAGAGAGGAATATTTCAGTTGCTCCAAACATAAGCATGACATTCTCCAAATTTCTCAGCTTATTGGGTTAATCGTAGTAACTGTTATTAGTTGCCTTCCATTTCTATTTTTAGCTTTCTAATTGTATCCCATCCTTCGATTATGTCTTTGGCTGTTTTCCATAATTCTGCGAAGGGTGGTTTGTTTGGGGTTTCTTTGATTTCGCTGTATTGGCCTCGTGCAACGATGTCCGGTGAGGGAATGTTGAAGTTTTTGTGTTTTGATAGGACCCATCTGTCGTGTAGTTCTTTTTCTGTTTTTGGGTCCAGAACTCTGAGCTCAGCGGTGACGCCTCGGGTTTTCATTGATTCTGCGAACTCTTTGAATAGTTTTCTGAATTTCTCATCTGCGTTTTTTATTGAGGTTAGGATTTTGATTTCTTTGATGCTTAGTGGGTTTACGGAATCGAGAAGGTATTCGAGACCGACTTTTGAGAAGTATTTGTCGATCCAGTAGATGAATTCGTCGCATTGGGCTATCATTCGTTGGTATTCGATTCTGTTTTTGAATGGGTCGTCTGGTCTTATTAGGCCTGGTTGCTCCTCGATAGGCGGGGGTTCGGCTGTGATTTTTCCTGCGCGGGGGCTGTATGTTAGGTTTTTCTTTGCGAATTCTCCGGGTGAGATTATGTGGAGCCAGTCGTTGACTCTGTTTCTGTATTCTATGGCGAGGTCCATTATGATTTTTAGTTCGGTGCTGTCGAATTCGGCGTTTGGTATTAATAGTTTGAGTAGTCCGCTTGCGATTCTTTTTACTGCTTTTTCGTCTCTTATGGTGTAGTCGCCTGTTAGGTTGATTTCTTGGTCGATTATGTGTGTGTAGTTTTGTTTTCTTAGTTCGTGCATTATTTCGCAGAAGTAGTCTGAGGCTATGCCGTAGCCGCTTGATAGGTGGCGGGTTGACATGCTTATTTTTGGTAGTTCCCAGCCGGGTAGGACGCCGTGGATTCTGTCGATTAGGGCGGAGTCTCGCATGTCTTTTGGGAGGACGTATGTGAAGTCTTCGACTGGTATGTAGCCTGTTTCTTTTTGTTCTACTGTTATGTTGCCCATTAGCATGAGTGCGCATGTGCTTGTGGCTCTTTTTGGTCCTCTTTCGTAGTGTCCGCTTTCCATGTAGTCTTTGAGTTTGCCTATCATTTCGTCTGGGTTTGTGAATTTTACTTTGCTGATTTCGTCGAGGATTATGGCGTCTTTTGCTGCTATTTCTCCGAGTTCGCGTCTTGCTATGTTGTAGAATAGTGTGGCTGCAGATATGTTGCCGCCTGCGAATATGCGGGTGTAGTATGAGCTGTTGCGGTAGAGGTAGGTTTTGCCTGTTTGTTTTGGTCCGAATTCCATGAGGTTTGTGTTGTTTTCGACGAGTGGGATTAGGCGTGTTAGGAAGATGAGTTTTTGTCTTAGGTTGTAGCGTTCGTGGTTTAGTCCGACTGTGTTGAGGATTATGTCTATCCATTCTTCGAAGGTGAATGATTCTCTGGCTTCTTGGATTATTTTTGTGTCGGTGGTTGTGCATTGAAAGGGCGAGAAGTCTTGTATCAGAATCGGCGCCATTGACTCAGGTGCGGTGTCGGGTGAATAGGAGAGGGTTACGAGTCCCCACATTCCTGCCATTAGTAGGTTTTGGTTTTTGTCGAGTACGTCGAGGTTTATCATGCAGTCTTTGAGGTTTAGGTTTTGGAGGTATGCTCTGTATGTGCCGAGTTCGACGTCGGTTGTTACTTTTACTTCGTCTATGAGCGTTATCTTGCCTGCGGTCATTACGTCGGAGAGGACTTTGTCTCTTTCTCTTGCTTCGTGGTAGTATTTGGCTATGAATTTGGAGAGTTGTGGACCGTAGTTTTCTTCTCCATATTTGTCGGTGAATTTTGAGGCTAAGTATTCTACGACGTATCTTGGGAGCATGAAGAATTCTTGTTTGTTGGCTACTCTTTTGTCGGTTGCGAGGTCTGCGAAAACTTTTTTGGTTTTGTTGAAAAGTTCACTCATTAGCTCTCCTCCAGTAATTCGTCCAGCTTGCCAGTTAGAGATTCTTCTTTTCTGAATCTTTTCTTCTCTTTAACGTGAAGAGTGAACTCGCCTTTTGCCACTTTGCCTTGGGCGATTATTTTGTATGGGATTTTGTGCTCTCCTGCAGGGAGTGGTGGAGTTTTAACCTTGATGATCTCTTGTTCTTTGTCGGTTTCTAATTCGACTTTTCGGTCTGGCAGTTGCAGTTCTATTTCTACTGTGCCTTTCGGAGGATTTGTAATAGCTACTTCAAAGCTGCCGGCAACGTTGGGACTGGCGACAGCGTTTAGAAAGTCGACTGTAACTTCCATAGATTCCTCTTCGACAAATTCCTCCTCAACCTCTTCCCCTTCTAAGAGCTTCAAACAGTTTTTGACTTCTTTTAATTCCTCATCAGTTAAACCGTAAAGCATTGCAACCGCTTCGTCAACTTCTTCCTCAGTTTTTGATAGTTCAGAAGCATTGTTTTCAGAAGCAAGCTTGTGAGCTCTTTTTGATAAAGTAACTAACATACCATGTACTTTGTTGTTTTTGTCATATTTCGGAATCTTGATTGAATCCTCAACTATTTTTGGTGTGGCAAAGCTTTTGGTTCCTCCAGCTATGGACCTTAGAACCAAGTCAACAATTGATGAGTTCAGAATTGCGCATATATAATGAGCTTCATCTACGTCATTCGTGGGAATGAAAGCAATAACATTTTCGGGTAAGACTAACTTCTCGCCCAGAAACTTGTCGTTAACCTTGCCCGTGACACTTGCACTCAATTTGCTACCCATTCGGTTCCAGACAACTTTGTAAGGGGCATAAGTATAGTCGCCAAGATTGTACATGGAAAAGAAAGGCGCCGCCTTTATATCTTGCATATATTTCTTGTAAGCAGCTCTCTCTAACAGCAATTTCTCGAAGCTCTTTAAATATGCGTAGGTTTTGGGAAAGTTCACTTTTGTCCAAGTTTCATCGTAGCCTATTCTTTTTATAGGGTCTTGTACCTGAAGAGTATAGATGTAACCGTTAATTTTCCACTTCTCTACATGTTGCGATTTAATGAGCGGATAAAGAAAGAAATCATCTAAAACTTTACTTATCTTTTCAATCTTCTTCTTCATGCCCTCAGTTATGTTTTCGACATAAACAAAACCTAACTTCTTTATTTTCTCACCAAAGAACTTTCTTAAGTGAGGCGGAATCAAAATGTCTGCTTCTTTTTCTTCTTTCACATCAAGTATTTTGACCCAATAAACCGCGTTTGTTCCCCCGCTATAAATACCAGCGTAGCATCGATAGTGGCTTTTACCTCTGGCTTGTTTCACAGCTTTCAAAGCCTTTTTGGGCAGTGTTAACCATGGAGAAAGGGGGTTCTTCTCGTCGGAAGATTTTGCAAGCATTTCTATTCTTTCAGTCTTTTTCAAAGCTTCTTCTAAGCTGTCGGTTTGCCCCACAGCTTCCTTGGGTCTCCATAGAATGTATGCTATGGGATAGCTTGTCTTGCCATTTTTTTCCAAGAAGATGGAAGCTGTCCTATTGTTGGCTCCCTCAAAAGGCTTCACTGCAACAAGATCGTGAACCTTATTAACTGTCAGCGGCACATTTCTGACCTTGAATCTTCTGAAGCCTTCACCAGCACCTTTTGTCTTGAAAACCGATTGAGTTATGAGAAAACCAAAGATTCCTTGATCTTTCAGATATTTGTCCAGACACGTGTACGTAAAGAGAACTGAGACATCTTTCTTACCACCGCCATGTCTTGCTGCCAGTCCACTCAGAGTAAATAGCCCGTATCCTTGCCACAACGACTTAGTACTATCTCTGTAATCGCTTGGCAGGTTATCCCATAAAACCCAAGGTGGATTCCCGACCACATAGTCAAATTTTCCGTAAGAGCCAATAATTGTGAGCGGAGCAAAGGCATTTCTTATTATGGAAGTCCACACATGGTTCTTCTTATTCTCCTCAAGTTGCAGAAAAGTCTTGTACAAGTCAGCTATAAGGCGTAGCTCATCTTCACTCAACTTCAGTTCTTCTTTAACCACTTGTTTAAACTCTTCGCACCTATATTTGAGCCTCACGTAGCGGTCCACATATTCAAGCAATTTGCTCAACAAACCCTTGTCAACCACAGACTTCGGAAGCTCAAAAACGCCGACATAGGTTCTTATAACGTAGGAAATCCCAGTCAACGTAGCACGAGTTTCCACAAGCAACGAATCAGCAAGATAAATGGGTATCTCTATAGGTCCTTTCGCATAAGTCAACAAATCAGCAATAGCCAAAAGAAAATTCGTTCGAGAAGCCAAAACAGCAAGCGGATTCAAGTCAAAACCGACAACATTCCTTAACAAATAACTAATCAGAACATCTTTCAAATAATGCTCTTCAGCATATTCCCTAAACCTTTTCATCGTCAAAACAAGGAAAGTCCCAGAACCGCAAGCTGGGTCCAAAATCCTCAAATTAATAGGTTTTGTTAAATCACCCTCGTCTTGTGCCATTTTCTCAAAACTTTGCCCAGAGAATAGGTTTAGGCGTGACGACCCTACTCTCTGCGAC
>JABFQN010000006.1 GCA_019685555.1 Candidatus Bathyarchaeota archaeon A05DMB-3
AGTATTGACACGCCTCCGCCTTATCCTTCAGGCGAGTTTCACATGGGAAACCTTTTAAACTGGACCTATTTCGACATTGTTGCCCGCTACAAACGCATGAAAGGCTTTAACGTGTATTTTCCGCAGGGTTGGGACTGTCATGGGCTGGGTATAGAAGTTCAAGTGGAGAAAGAGCATAACCTTAGGAAGCGGGACTTGCCTCCGGACAAGTTTCGCGGTTTGTGCATGCAGCTTGTGGAAAAATACATTGCCATGATGAAGGAGGGCATTATGCGGCTTGGCTGTAGTGTGGACTGGGCAACTGAATATCGCACTATGGACCCTGACTATTGGAGGCGCACTCAGTTAAGCTTCATAATCCTATACAAGAAGGGTTACATTTATCAGGGAACGCATCCCGTCAACTGGTGTCCGAGATGTGAAACCGCTATTGCAGACGCTGAAGTAGACTATGAGGAGCGGGAGGGCAAACTCCATTACATACGTTTTCCATTAGTGGACAACAGCGGACATTTGCTTATAGCCACAACCCGACCAGAGTTTATACCAGCATGCGTGGCAGTAGCTGTAAACCCGACAGATGACAGATACCGCCAACACATTGGAAAGCGCATAACAGTTCCAGTGGTAAACCGTGTTGTGGAAATAATTCCAGGCGATGCTGTTGAACCGTCTTTTGGCACAGGCGTCGTTATGATATGCACTTATGGCGACAAAGAAGACGTAAGAACAGTGAAAAGGCACCATCTTCCAGTAATCACAATTCTAACGGAAAACGGGCTGATAAACGAGAACGGCGGAAGATATAAGGGGTTAACGGTTGAAGAAGCCAAAAAAGCCATAGTTGAAGATTTGAAGGCGGAAGGGCTTCTGGAAAAGATTGAACCTATAAGGCAGGAGATTGGCATCTGCGACAGATGTGAAACCCCCATAGAGATTTTAGAGCGCAAACAGTGGTTTATGAAAACTCGCATCTTAACAGACCGTGTGGAAAAGGAAGCCAACGAGGTTGTATGGTATCCAGATTACATGAAATATCGCCTAATAGACTGGGCGCATTCGCTGGATTGGGATTGGGTTATAAGCCGCCAAAGGGTTTTTGCCACGCCTATACCCATATGGTACTGCAAAAACTGCGGCGAAACAATCCTAGCCGAAGAAAGCTGGATTCCCATAGACCCAAAACTGGAAAAACCACGAATAGATGCGTGTCCAAAATGCGGATGCCGCGAGTTCACGCCAGAACAAGACGTGCTGGACACTTGGATGGACTCCTCTATCACATGTGCAGTGCACGCTGGCTGGCCAGACCGTGAAGACTGGCGAAGGCTGTTTCCAGCAGACTTGCATCCTTCAGGCGTAGACATTATACGCACATGGGCATACTACCTCATGGTTAGACATTTGGCACTGTTCGACGAGAAACCCTACAAAAGCTGCCTCATAAACGGCATGGTTTTAGGCGCTGACGGCAGAAAAATGAGCAAATCCTTAAGGAATTATGTTGCAACTCCAGAAGTTCTCGAAAAGTATGGTGCGGACGCCGCAAGACAGTGGGCAGCAGCAGGCGGAGCCACGGGTTCAGATGTTCCATTCCGATGGCCAGACGTGGAGTATGGAAGGCGCTTTTTAACAAAGCTTTGGAACGCCGCCCGCTTCGTGAGCAGCCAACTAAAAGACTATAAGCCAAGCGAAGAATACGCGCTTCAGCTTTTGGACAAATGGATTATATGTAAGGCTGAAAGGCTTACACAGCGAGTCACAGAAGCCCTAGAAAAACGCCAATTCAACATAGCTGTCGAAGAAATGCGCAATTTCGCTTGGCATGTTTTCTGTGACCAATACATTGAAGCCGTGAAAGACCGCCTCTACAAGCCTGAGCTTTACGGAGAAGCCAAAAGAAAAGCAGCCCAACAAACCCTCTACACGGTTTTGTATCGCATAATCCAGCTTTTTGCGCCAGTGACACCCCACATAACAGAGGAAATCTACCAGCCCGTGTACGCTGAACACGTAGGCAAGAAAAGCATACATCTAACACCTTGGCCGGAAGCAGACCTCAGCAAAATCGACGAGGAAGCCGAAAGGGAAGGCGACTTGCTAATCGCCCTCATAACTGAAATCAGAAGGGATAAAGCTGAAAAGCGCAAGCCTCTCAACATGTCCATAAAGCTTGTGAAAATTTACGCTGAAAACAATAATTACGCAAAAATCATCGAGGAAAACAGGGAGGACTTGGTTGGCACATGTAAGGTTTTGAGGCTGGAGATTCTGCCAGGAAAAGGCGGGGGCAGACAATTGTCCCAGTATCCAGAGGTAAGCTTCACAAGCGAATACGAATAAACATGCCTATGCCAATTTTATGGCAATTTTCTATCCAAAAATTGATACCCCTCTATATTTTTCCAGCAGACTCATCGGCTTTTATTGATAACGTCTACAAGCGTGTCTATTTCTTTTTCCGTGTTGTAGAAGTGGGGTGAAACCCTTATCCCATGGGCTCTTGCAGAAACAACAATATCCTTCTCTCTGAGTTCTCTGACGATTTGCTGTGCTTTATCCGTTTTTATGTTCACTATTCCACTGCGGTACGGTTTTTCTTCTGGTGTTTGCAGTTCAAACCCTAAGGCTTTCGCTGATTCCATTAGGCGGTCTGTTAGCTTAATTACGCGGTTTTCAATGTTTTGTATTCCGAACTCCAAAAGCATTTTTATGGCTTCCGCTGCGCCTACAAAGCTTACAGTGCTTGGTGTGCCAACCTCAAAGCGGCTTGCATTTTCAGAAAGCCTTAAACTCCAAATATCCCAAAAATCGATGGTTTCAAAAACCTCTTGGTTTACGCTTGCCCATCCCACGTAAGGCGGCTCAAACTCTCTGATGAGTTCTTCTTTCACATATAGGTATGCGGCGCCAGCCGGTCCAAGAAGCCATTTGTAGCATGCTGCTGTCAAAAAGTCCACGTTGTCGCGTTTCACATCTATCGGTATAACGCCAGCCGATTGAATGGCGTCCACAATTAGGATTGCGCCGTGTTCATGGGCGATTTCGCTTAAAGCCTTTAAATCATTACGGAAGCCGTTAACATATTCAACATGGCTCACGGCAACCGCCACAGTCTTGTCATCAACCGCCTTTTCCACATCTTCCAACAAAATTTTCCCATCGACATTTTTAACATATTGAACTTTAACGCCTAGGCTTTTCCGTAGCCAAGGATAAACCACAGAGGGATACTCCAAATCCGTTGTGACAACCTTTGAGCCCGGCGGATAATGCAGCACGTTTGCAGCAATGTTTAAACCCACAGAAGTGTTTTCTACAAGGGCTATTTCTTCAGGTTTTGCGCCAATAAGCTTAGCAAATAGGGATTTTCCAAGGTCAGTTAACTCTAAAGCTGAAGCCCCAAAATTTGAAAAGTCTTCAATATACTTGCGCATGGCGTCAGCAACTGGCTTCGGAAGCGGAGACTGGGCAGCATGATTTAGGAAAACCTTGTTCTTGACTATTGGAAACAATTCGCGAATCCTTTCTAAGCTTTCCATCCAAAACCCTTCATTGAGCCTTAAATGGCGGAATAAGCACTTAAGGTTTAAAGTTGCAATGTGTAAAATATAGTTGCCACACCTGGTTAAAATTTGAGAAACCTAAGAGTTAACTTACGTTTCGAAGAACATTTCAAATATTTTTTAGTAGCGATTTTGGTTGCCATAATTGCCGCCGCGTTTTTCAAAATGCATAAAACAGACGCTTTAAGCTTAACAACTTAAATTAACAACTTTAACCTATATCATTCTTCAAGGAGGTATTTGGTTTTAAATGAGCGAAGTAATTGTTGTTACAACGCCGGGAATTCCGGGATACGAAATCGTGAAGGTTTTAGGTCCAGTGCATGGGCTGACTGTGCGAACAAGAGGAGTTGGCGGTAAAATAGTCGCCAGCATTGAGGGAATTTTTGGAGGAGAGGTAACCGCCTACACTTATGAATGTGAAAAAGCCAGAAAGGAATCCTTGGATAGGCTTGTGGAAAACGCAAAGAAAATGGGCGCCAACGCCGTTGTAGGCGCGGACTTCGAAACAAGCGACATCCTTCAAGGAACAGCAACGGTTTTCGCAGCCTATGGAACAGCGGTTATAGCAAAACCTGCAGAGAAGAAAGAGTAGGGCTTCGCTATCTAAAGCACTTCCACCTTTTCTTTAACAAACCCTTCAGTTCGTCGATTACGCCTTCCACCTTTTTCCTACAAAAAGGCGGCTCAATGGGTGCAGCGTAAGGCTCTTTTGCGTTAATCTCTTCCAAGCCAACTGCTCCAGCGGCTAGGGCATACCAGCAAAGCGGCAAAATTTTTGGGTTATAGCCGCTTCCCACCAACATGATGAGCTTTCCATCACACAATTTTTTTGCAGTTTCTCTGATTAGGTTTGATAGGGCGAAGAAGCCTTTGGCTGTTAGGCTTAGGTCTCCCAGCATATCTGCAAAATGAGGGTCACTTCCGCCATTGGCGATTATAATTTCTGGCTGGAACTCTTCAGCTAAAGGCACGAAAATCTCCCTTAAAGCGTAAAGATATGTGCTGTCGCCGGTTCCGGGTGGTAAAGGCACATTAACATTGAAGCCTTCTCCATAGCCTTCGCCGATTTCCCAAGTGAATCCCTTGCCCGGATAAAGCGTTCTGGGGTCTTGATGCAATGAAATGAAAAGGACGCTGGAGTCGCGATAGTAAATGTCGCTTGTGCCGTTCCCGAAATGCACGTCATAATCCAATATCAAAAACCTTTTCACGTTTCTTTCATGTCTCAAATGCTCTACTAAAACGGCTATATCGTTGAAGAGGCAGAAGCCACCGCCGTAATCCCTTCCAGCATGGTGGAAACCGCCTCCCAGCGAAATTGCCCTCTTCGCCCTTTCGTCATAGACAGCCTTACCACATTCTATTGCACCGCCAACTATAAGCAACGCAGCTTCCAGAATCTGCGGAGAAACAGGAGTTTCAATGTCGTATGGTCTACCTTCAGATGCTAAACGAAAAATTAAGTCCACATAGCTCTCGTCGTGAACCATTAACAAGTCCTCTTTCGACGCTGGTTTAGGCTCTATTACCTTTAATTGGGGAAGGCTGAGCAGTCCCTGTTCCCTGAAAAAGTTTATGGCGTTTAAAAAGCGGTCTCCTCTATAAGGGTGTCCCTCCCCTAAATCATACTGCCTAAACTTTTCATGGAAGGTCATAACAACATTTTCCTGCAAACGTCTATAGCCCCCCTTTAACTGTGTTGGCGTGCAAAGAATATAAAACTCTTTAATTATGCCTTAGCTTCAAAAGAGAAAAAGGAGAAATTGGAGATTCTCAGTTTTCCGGGTTTTCTCCCTCAGCTTTTGTTTCAAGAAGCTGTGTTTCCGGCGGGTTTTCGGTTAAAGCTTGCGGTTCTGCCTCTGTTTGCGGTTCAACAGTTTCGACTTCAAGTTTGCTAACATCGGTGCTTTCAATGTTTTCGGCTTCAACTGTTGGCTGTGGCGTTGCGCTTTCCTCGGTTTTTGGAGCACTTGTAAGTTTGTCCATAGCCTCTTTAATGGCGTTCAGCTCTTGCCTTGCGGTCTCAAGCCCCGTAGATAGTAGGGATATTTCCCGCTGGTAGGTTTCCTCTTCAACTTCGCCACTGACGTGTTGTATTTCAAAGTTTGCCAAAAGCCGCTCCAGTATCCTGATCTGCTCCTCAACCTCCTTCATCTTAGCAGCCATTTTATCCACTAAAGCCTTCTTTTGCGCCTCGATTTCCGCTAAGGCCTCATCCATCTCTTTGTCAAAAAGGTCAAAAGTGGACTGCGATATTTTGCCGCTGTTAAACAAGCTGTTCAAAGCTTGCTTCTTTTTAAGCACAGCCCAGTGTTCTTCACTTAATCTTTCAAAAGAGCGCTTCCACGAAATCAATTTCTCTAACACCGCAATTTTAGAGGCAAACAGCAAAAATAACGTTTGTTAACATGTAGATATATTGCTGAGTGTTAAAAAGGGCTTCTTTCGCTTGTTGGATGAAAACTTTCGTTTAAAACCCAAGTCTAGCAAACTGTAAAGGTTGTCAAAATCTTGAAAGATTTTACCGACTGGTTTGTAAAGGTTGTTAGCTTTCTGGATGAAAAGTTTAAACATGTTTATTCGATTTCAACTTCTAATTCAGAAAGCTAACAACCGGAATAGTTTTCGTGCAGAAAGCTAACAACTTCATAACAGGACTCCTCAAAGTCCAATCGAAATGCTAAAAAGCATCCTCCAAACCTTTTCTAACCGAAAGCATCAACGAAGGGCCCGTAGCTCAGTAAGGATAGAGCACCGGGCTTTTAAGCCGCTTAAAAGCCATAAAAAGCGCAGAGAAACCCGGGGGTCACGGGTTCAATTCCCGTCGGGCCCGCCAGTATTCTATCGAGAACCCCGCGGGTTTTGTAAAGCCTTATATTAGGGCGTAGTTTTGACAATATGTGATTTGGGTATGGTTGCTGGTTATGGGTGAATTTGCCATAGTCATAGAAAGGGTTGTTAAACGTTTTGAGGACGTTATCGCTGTTAATGATGTAAGCCTTAAAGTTGTTCGGGGTGAACTTTTTGGTTTGCTTGGTCCTAATGGTGCTGGCAAAACTACGACGGTGAATATTCTCTGTGGGCTTTTGAAGCCTACAAGTGGTTTCGTCTCTGTGGGCGGTTATGGCGTGCAAAGGGAAAATGCAAAGGTTAAAAGGCTTATAGGGGTCTGTCCTCAGGAAAACGCTGTTTACCCGTATCTGACGGGTGCGGAGAATGTAGAGCTTTTCGGAAACCTATACTCCCTCGACAAGGACACATTTAAAAGTAGACGTGACATGCTTCTTGAAAGGTTGGGTTTAACCCAAGACGCCCGTAGAAAGGTTGAAAAATATAGCGGAGGAATGAAAAGGCGGCTAAGCATCGTTTTGGCTTTAATTCATAATCCGCAAATCATATTCCTAGATGAGCCCACAATAGGCATGGACCCCCAGTCCCGCCGCGCCGTCTGGGATTTCATGGAAGAGCTGAAAAAAGAGGGTAAAACAGTTTTTATGACAACTCATTACATGGAGGAGGCGGAAGCCCTCTGCGACCATGTCGGCATAATAGACTATGGAAAACTCATCGCTCTTGACACGCCGAAAAATTTGATTTCGAAAAACGGCGTCGACAACCTAGAAGAAGTTTTCATTAAATTAACTGGGCGGAGGATAAGGGAGGAAATCTGATGAATTTTCAAAGGATTAACGCTTTAACAAAGAAGGAGTTAAAGAAAACTTTTCGAGAACCCGCCGTCCTCTTCATGATTTTCTTATTCCCCATAGTCTTCGTCTTAACTTTTGGCGCTTCCTTCGGCGGTTTAGGCGGCTCCCAACCAGTCTATAACATAGGCGTGGTCAACTTGGACTCGGCGGGTTGTTCGGGCGCGGCGCAAACACTTATTGAAGCGTTATCAAACACTACGCTTTTGCACGTGCATGTGTACGCCGACAACCAGACAGCCCAAAACGACCTGTCCCAAGGAAAAGTTCAAGCCGTCATAACTATTCCAGCCGTTTTCAGCCAAAGCCTTGCCTCTTATTATGCGGCGCCAAACAACCCCGGCGGCTGGGTGAACGCCACTGTTTTGCTCTATTTGGATAAGGGTTCCGTGGTTGCCACGCAGGCTATACCGCCCATAATCCAAAACGTTTTAGCCGCATTTTTAAACCAGCAGGTGGCTCCGAGCCCTGTTAATGTGCAAATCGCCTCTCTAATAGAGACTAGGCAGCTTTCAGCCTTCGAGTTTATGGCGCCCGGCATGTTCACCTTCGCTTCAATCTTCCTCATAATGATGGTTGCCCAGTCCTTTACTCAAGACCGCGAAAACGGCATGCTTAAAAGGATTAGAACAACGCCCATAACTCCAACAGAGTTTATGGCAAGCCAAATCCTGTCCTATATGCTTATAGCCCTAATCCAAGCGGTGCTTGTCTTTGCTGCAACCTATTTGATGGGTTTCAAACCAGCGATCAGCGTTTCCACCTACATTCTCGCCTTCATCCTAGTGTTGATTTTCTCGCTGTCTAACGTGGGCTTCGGCCTCATCACGGCAACAGTTTCAAAAACATCAAACACAGCGACAGGAATATCCTTCCTCTTTGTGCTGCCCCAACTGTTTCTCGGAACCTTCGTCGGCGCCTCCCTCTCGTCTACTATGCAGACAGTGAGCCGATTCGTGCCAAGCTACTATGTCACAGACGCTTTAACATCACTTTTCCTTAGAGGCGCCTCCATCACAAGTCCAACCATAATTTTAGACTCGGCAATAGTGGCGCTGTCATGTGTTGCCATTCTGGCTGCAGGCATAGTTCTCTATGCAAAATACTTCAAAATTTAGAGAGGAAAGGAGGTATAGAAAATAAGCCGTGCCGCAGTTTTATTTTCTACGCTATTTTACGCTAAATAGAGGGGGTAGACTGCTATTGACTTTTTCATCAGCCAAAAGCTAGAGAGAGGCTAGTGTTTTTGTTAGACTCAACCAGCAACAAAAATGACCAGCTTTTCAGACAAGCGTATTCTAAATGCTAAAACCTAATAGGTTTAAACATGCTTACATTATTTTGAAGTGAAGCCTAAGTGATGCGTAGAAGAAGACTGGTCTTTCCCTTCACAGCCATAGTAGGCTTAGACAAGCTTAAGCTGGCGATTTTAATAAATGCCATAAACCCAAAAATTGGCGGGGTTCTTATAAGGGGTCCTAAAGGCTCGGGTAAAAGCACTGTTGTGCGGGCTTTGGCTGACATCCTTCCAAAAATAAATGTTGTTAAGGATTGCCCCTTCAACTGCAACCCCTACGACCCCTCAAACATGTGTCCCAAATGCAGCGAAAAACACAGCCAGGGCGAAAACTTGCCCGTGGAAGAAAGAGACATGGTTGTTGTGGATTTGCCGCTGGGCTCCACAGAGGACAGGGTGGTTGGCAGTTTAGACGTGGAAAAAGCCATAAAATATGGTATAGAAGCCCTAGAGCCGGGCATACTTGCGGAAGCGAACCAGAACATTCTATACGTGGACGAGGTGAATCTCCTTCCAGACCACATAGCCGACGACTTGCTGGATGCTGCGGCAACGGGATGGAACATTGTAGAGCGAGAAGGCATATCTGTAAGCCATCCTTCTCGCTTCATTTTCATCGGCACCATGAACCCTGAAGAAGGCGAGTTGAGACCTCAGTTGCTTGACAGATTTCCATTATCTGTTAATGTTGAAAAGATAACATCGGTAAATGATAGAATGGAAATAGTTAAGAGGAACATGGAGTTTGAAGCTGACCCGGAAAAATTTTATGAAAAATACAAGCAGTTGCAAGAAGAACTCCGCAACCGTATAGTTCAAGCAAGAAAGGTTTTAGAGAAAGTTGCCATATCGGACGCTCTTCTAGAGGGAATATGTAAAGCATGTTTGGAACTGAAAGTTGACGGTCTCCGTCCAGACATAGTCATAGCAAAAGCAGCAGCGGCGCTGGCGGCTTTTGAGAACAGGACTGAAGTAACCCTAAACGATGTTCTAGTAGCAGCTGAACTTGCCTTAAGCCATAGAACAAGGGAGGGCGGCTTCCTAGAACCAGCAACCCCTCAAGAAATCAGAGAAAGCTTCACGGCGTCCGTGAAAAAAGTTTTTGAAATCGAGAAAATAAGTGGAACGGCTGAGAAAGGGGCTGAGAAAAGAAAGTTTCTGAAGGGTAAAGCCGTCTTCTGGGTTAAGAAGGACGCGTCTGAAGAAGAGGAAAAACGGGCAACGAAAGAAAGCCTCGTTAACAAGGCTCGAGCAAAATGGTTTGAATTCCTTTTCCGCCTGAATAGGCTTCTTGGCGGCGTATTTTTCGGAATTGGAAAAAAGCTTAAGAAAGGTCCAAAAAAGGCGCCTGTAACCGAAGGGTTTCAAGTGGGTTCAGAAAAACTTAAAGGAGAAATCAGTGAGGAAAGGGTTGTTGAAAAGAGAAAGGGCGAGCTAAAGGGAATCCCAACCGTAAGCAACGCTGCCGAGCCTCCTAAAGTTTCTGAAGGGCGTCCAATAATTTCAAGTGTAGCAAAAATTGTTTCGCCTTCCAATTTTTCTCTTAAAATGGGGGAGATTAAGGCTAGAGGAAGATACGCTTATGCTGGCAAACGCGCCCAAGCAGTGACGACAATTCACAGAGGCAAACCTTATGGCTGGAAATTTCCAAAGGGAAAACCAGTTGACATTCACTTGCCTGCGTCAATTCGCGAATCAGCGAGAAAACAGAAAAAAAGAGAGAAACCCGCAGACATAGCCTTAAAACTGTGTTTAGAGGATATCCGTGAAAAGTTGAGGTTGTATAAGGCTCCTGCAACAATGGTTTTCGTTGTAGATTTAAGCGGTTCAATGCTTCTAAACATGGACGCTGTCAAAAAAGCCCTTTTGGGACTTCATGGCGACGCTTATAGGTTTAGAGATCGTGTTGGAATAGTTGCCCTAAAAGACACGGGGGCGGTGGTTGTTCAGCACCCCATAACAAACCTTATGGTTGTTGCGAAAAAACTAATAGATTTAAGGGTAAGCGGTTACACACCCCTCGCTACTGGAATGCTTAAGGCTTTGGAAGTGCTGAAAGAGGCGAAAAGGAGAGACCCGTCAACTGTTCCCGTCATTGTAATAATAACCGACGGAAGTGCGAATGTTCCCCTCAAAAGAAGCCTTGAAACTGGCGAGGTTAGACAGATAGAAGAAGCCCGCATAATTGTTAGAGAATATGAAGACCTAGCCGTAAGAGATGTAACCTCTGTTTCAAAATTAATTAGGCGGGAAGGAATTCCCACCATAGTTGTAAACACAAACCCCCACTTTTATGGGCGTGAAACCTACGGTTTTGCAGTAACGAAAATGATTGCCTCAATCACCAAGGGAAGCCACCATGCAATCGGAAGATTAACAACCCAAAAAGAAATGGTTAAAGACATGATGGAAATGATAAGAGAAGACCAGAAGAGAATAACCTACGAAAGGACGCCATCTAAACTGGCGGCTTAACCTTCTTTTTCATGTTTAGGCTTTCTCGCATCCACTTTTCAAACTCCTTTGAAGGCGGTTTTTTAACAAAAAGCCTCTTTCTCATAGCTTCTAAGAAAGCGTTTTCCTCACCTAAAAACTCTGCGGCAGTCAAAACCTTATGTCCAACCTTTTCAGCTATTTCAAAAACTTTGGCTACTTTTTCCCGCCAGTTTTCATCCCTTAAAATGTGATGTTCCAGAATAGTGCATGGCGCGGTTTCAACAACTTTTTCAAAGTTGCGCATGCCCAACTGTAACTGTTCTTCACTTACTCTAAACACAGCTAAATACGATGGCGGTCCACCAACCATAACCAGTTGAGGTTTTTCGTTAACTATAATCTCAAGGGTTTTAGCTGAAATTGGACCTTGCACGTCTGGAGCAAATAGGAACCTCTCATTTTCAACCTCAATGGTTGCCATTAAAACCCATCCTAAGGCTGAGTTTTCAAGACCATGTGGCACGGGTTTTGAAAACTTTATCTGTGTTTTTCCAAAAATGAAGGTTTTGCCGTCTGCAACTTCAAGCCTTTCAGCGTATTTTCCTCTAGTTTTCTGAAAGACCCATCCTCTTCTCCTTTGGCTGAAGTTAATCCATTCTTTAGGGTTCTTCATCAAGACGATTTTCCCTTGGTAAATTTGTCTGGCTGTTTCATCCGCCCTTGTCCAGTTGCAAAGCCAATCTTCATAGGAAGGCGTGTGATGGTCAAAATGGTAATGGCTCAAAGTCACCACTTCAGCTTTCTCTGCAGCCTCAGCTATCCTTTTCCTAGACTCAATTATGGCTTTGTACTCCAGCGGATGGGGAGGCAAACCATAACGGTTAGGGCAAAGCGAAACCCCAGCATCTAATAAAACCCTAACATCCGGAGTTTCCACATAAGTGCACATTGAACGAACGCCCAAACTTTCAGCGGCAAGCGGCACAATCTTTAAATGTTTAAACATGGCGGCTCAACGCTTTAGAGCTAACCAGCTATAAACTTTTATCCAAGTCTGACATTTATTTTTGCATGGCGGGCGATGACGACTCTGGCCCCGCTGAAATTCGCCAATGATTGGGATCTTGAGTGCGAGAGCCTGCCTTTAAATTCTTTCATGCAAAGTTTAGCTTTGAATATCCCGCGAAAGTTTTAAATGGTTCCCATGAATCTTCCTATGTCATTCACAAAATACTATGGAATAGTTTCCGAAGCATGTATGGAGTTAAAATTGATGTTGTTATCTAAATCGGCGATAACAAAGCTGAAAACGATTCTTGTAATTGACTTGATGATTGTCGGCTTGGCAGCTGGCGGATATTATTACCTTCAAACTTTTCTACAAACGGCTGTTGTGCCTCCCTCGCATGGACCGAAACCTGCTGAATTTACATTGGGAAATTTGACTATTCAGCCTTCTGAAGCAGAGGTGAACCAGCCGATAACCATAAAGGTTAATGTGACTAATGTGGGCGAAGAATTGGGCACTTACACTTTGAACCTTACAATCAACGGTGTGGTGGAGGAAACTAGGATAATTCAACTTTTAGGCGGAAACTCCACCGTTGAAGAGTTCATAGTTATAAAGGATGCTGTTGGAACGTATTCTGTTAGAATAGGTGACTTAACTGGAACTTTCAACATTGTTGCGCCTCCTCCGGCTCCGCAGCCTAGACCCGCCGAGTTCGCTGTATACGGCTTGACAATTAACCCTTATGAAGGCTGGGTTAATGATACAATTCGGATTTCCTTTTTTGTGCGTAATGTCGGAGGCGAAAGTGGCTCCGTTTCACTCGATTTAACGATTAGAAATTCTACATCCCTTTTGTATCTGCAAACTATTACGGTTGAGCTTTCTGCTGGAAGTGCGACAACGGAAAGTGTTACTTTTAAACCGAACAGCACGGGAACTTACTATGTAGCTGTAGAGCGCGTGGATGGAACATATCAAAGTTTGACTGGAACATTCCAAATAGTCCCTACGGGCATGCACACGCTCACCATAAGTGCAAGCGCCATTAACCTCGAATTCAAACTGGACGGGGAAACCAAGAAAGTGCCCTTTTCCGAACTATTAAATGTAGGCGAACATCTCATTGAAATGCCCACTACAAGTCCAGATGGCAAAGCGGTTTTCCTACGTTGGGAAGATGGCTCTACAAACCCCGCAAGAAGGATAAACCTCCAAAGCCGTACGTCGCTGTTTGCATATTACAGCGGCGGCTCTTCATGTCCTTCATTGTTTGTTTGGAATGGAACAAGCCTTGTTTATGTTGCGGAAATTTCCAACCATGGGTGGCTGGGTTATATGAATTACATAACCAACGACCCAGAATGGCCTATCGTTTATTGGAGGAACAACCCTTGGGATTATCTGAAGCTGGATAAAAATCAACTGCAACTGGTTAACGGCACATATTACGAGATGGTTCTCTCCCAAAGGTGGAATGAAATCTTCTACTTGGACGCGGCATACTTGGTTGTTGTTGACCATCCATCGGATGTGGATGTTTATTCGACGGGAGTTGAGCAGTACCTAGACCCCGAGTACATGGGCAAAATTTACACAGTAAGCAAAAATCCTTTGGCGCCTGTTTCGGCTTTTAATGAGAAAGGCGAAGATGTCTTATCCCAAATCCTTTACATGGATGGAGTTTTCACGCCGGGTTCTAATGGGCTGTTAAGTCCTTCATGGGACAACATTTCATGGAACAGGCTGACTGTGGATCTTGGCAATTTGTCTGGCGCTGAGCAAATTAAGCTTATAGTCACTGGAAAGGTTGATTGGGGTTCTCCGGAAGATTACACAGCGTGGATTGAAAAGTTCTTCGCCGCCGAGGTTCCTAACGGCACACAAGTCACACCTCCACCGTATATGGAGGTTATGGACGAGAACGGAAACTGGGTTATGGTTCCATGGGAGAGGCAGTTCCCGCTGCCGACGGATGTGAATCCGAGAACATGGGTTGTTGACTTAACTGGGCTTTTCCCCGCGGACACCGGCAAGTATGTGATTAGGATAAGCAACTTTTGGAATGTAACCTTCGACTATATTGGAGTTGATGTGTCTCCGCAAGAAAACGTGATAATACAGAGCATTTACCCCTACGCTACGCTTTACCAAGAATTTAATAGTCCATCAGCTTCTTCTGGAAACTTCACAAGATACGGAGATGTAACCCCACTGCTGTTGAGCTATGATGACGAATTTGTTATTGGAAGACAAGGCGACGCTGTCCGCCTCATATTTCCAGTGGATAACCTCGCGCCTCCAGCCGACGGCATGGAGAGAGACTTCTTCTTTTTCGTGGCTTGCTGGTTTAAGGATGAAACTGGAAATTGGGGTTACGGTTTCGATTTCACAGTAGACCCATTACCTTTCCAAAACATGAGCGGCTTCCCATACCCACTGGATAAAGAAGGTTATCCCTACGAACTGCATTGGGACTATATTACAACCTATAACACCAGAGTAGTAAAACCCCAAGACAATGAAACCTAAAAGAAAGGCGATTAACAAAAATGTTATTGGAAATTATAAGCGAACTTCTCAAGTTAACCATTTTTGCAGGATTAGCCTTAGCTGGAATACTCGCCATACTAATATGGAAAAAGAACCTAACAACAAAAGTCACCTATTTGAGAACTTTCGTACAAGTTGTAGCCATGATAGCCTTTTTCTACATATTCTCCTACACAACGTGGCTGCTCCTAATACTTGTTGTAATTTTTGCCATATCCATAGTTTTGGGAAGATTTTTCTGCGGGTGGCTCTGCCCCTTCGGTTTATATTTGGATTTGGTGGCTGTAATCCGTAAAACCCTTAATACTCGCTACTGGAGCCTTCCTGAAAAACTTAACAGAAGCTTGCATATTCTTCGGTATTTGCTTTTGGTCTTCTTTATTGTTTTGCCTTTTATGCTGGGGCCGATAGAGGCTTGGCAATGGTCTTTAGCTAAGTTTTTAATGGGACCGTTTAAGCCGATTTCCGTGCTTTTGGGACCTGTAGAACCGCTGATTATACCGTGGGAAAGCCCTCTAAAACTTTATGGTTTAAGCTTCAGCTATCCCTACGCTTCTATCATAACCTTCTATTCTGGCGAAAATTTCGCTCTCATCAACACCTTCATTTTTATGGCACTAACCTTAGCCAGCTCTTTTGTGGTTAGGCGGTTCTGGTGTCGCTTTTGTCCAACGGGCGCGTCTTTGGCTATCGTAAACAGGTTTAGAGTGTTCAAGTGGATTCCCTTTCTTCGCTTAAGCAAAGTGGAGGAGAAATGCACTAAATGTGGGATTTGTAAAAGAGTCTGTCCCGTGCAAGTCACTGATGTTTATGAGCAGAAAGGCGGAGACATCACCACTTCGATGTGCATGCTCTGCCTACGCTGTGTTGAAATGTGCCCCTACGAAGACTGTTTAAAACTGAGCATGGCGGGTAAAACCCTTTTTAAGTCACGAAACTGGTTAGAACCATCAAAAATCACATGAGGCCCACCAATGAACGAAACAAGCGAAAAAAAGTACAGCCTTGAAATCTTCCCAAAAGAAATAGAAGAGCTTAAAAACACCATTAAAACCGCCTCGACAAAAATCATGGAAGAATACATCGAAAGAATGCGAAAAACGTGGCCTGACAGGCCAGAAGAAATGCAGTATTTTGATGAAATCGCCAAGTTCTGGGGGACTCGTGAAAAGGAAATCGTTGAGGCGAGGGAAGAAGGCAAGAAGGTTATAGGCTATACTTGCATGTTTGCGCCTATCGAGCTGATTTTAGCCGCGGGTGCCATTCCAGTGCGCGTGAGTTCTGGATTGTATGATCCTGTAAAGCTTGGAAACAGAGTAGTTCCCGTGGAGGTTTGTCCAGTTGTAAGGTCTACCATAGGCGTAAAAATGGTTGGCTTGTCGCCTTATCTTGAGTTAAGCGATGCATTGATAACTTCGCTTACATGCGATGGAATGACTAAGCTAAGCGAAATTTTAAGCGACTACAAGCCTGTTTGGACTCTTTGTCCTCCCCGTTTGAAGGATTCTGAGCAATCCATTTCTTTCTGGAAAGAAGAGTTAAAAGCTGTTAAGGAGAAAATTGAGAAGTTAACTGGGACAAAGATAACCAGCAGCAAGTTAAAGTCTGCTATAGAACGATTGCATAGGGCAACACGTGCTTTCCGTAGGCTTCAAGACTTGCGAAAAGGAAATCCCGTGATAATGGGTAGAGACGCTATGCTGGTTAACCAGACACTCATGTGGGATGACGTGGAAAGGTGGACACAGAAAACCGAAAAGTTATGCGATGAACTTGAAAGAAGAGCGCAGGGAAAAGTTTGGGCATGTCCGCTTAAAACGCCAAGGGTTATGATTGCTGGTACACCTATAATTTGGCCTGACAACTGGAAACTTCCAAATCTTGTTGAAGAGGCTAATCCTCAAGGGGTTATTGTTGCCGACGAGCTTTGTTCAGGAGACCGTTTCCTATATGATCCCGTAGGCGTGGATGAGTGGACTATGGAGGATATGTTCAACGCTGTGGCTGATAGGTATCTGCTTCCTTCCACTTGTCCATGCTTCACTTCTGAAGATGGAAACGAGGATAGGGTTAACTGGATAAAAGCCAGAGTTGAAGAGCGTCGAGTGGACGGCGTCGTCTACCATGTTTATCGAGGATGCATGTTATACGCCATGGAATACATGCGGATAAAAAAGGTTCTAGATAAAATAAACGTGCCAGTTTATTACCTCGACACAGATTATACAAGGGAAGATGTTGGACAGATAAAAACAAGAGTTGAAGCCTTCTTGGAAATGTTAAAATCAAGGGTTGAATTTTGAAAAGGGGAGGATTAAAATGATTGTCGCTGGTTTGGACATGGGTGTACAAAACGTCAAAGTAGCCATAATAAAAGACGGTGAGCCCATATCATATGGGTTGGTTCCTTCGGGGTTTGAACCTGAAAAAGCGGCGGAACAAGCCTTTAAACAAGCTTTAGAGAAGGCTGAAATAGCTTTTAGTGACATTGAGCATGTGGCAGTCACTGGTGTTGGAGTGGAGTTGGCTCCACGTGTTGACAGCAAACTCAGCATCATATCCGCCGATGCTAAAGCAGCAGTTTACCTTTACCCTTCCGTGCGAACCGTTATAGATGTGGGAGCTGAAGAGTCAAGGGTGATAAACTGCAGCGAAAAGGGGACAGTTTTAGATTTTACCTTAAACGAGAGGTGCGCGGCTGGAGCTGGAGCTTTCCTTGAAGCCATGGCACGAGCTCTCGAAATGAAAATTGAGGACATGGGGATGCTTTCCCTTAAAGCCGCGGGAACAGTTTCGATAAGTGCTACATGCGTAATTTTCGGCGAATCAGACGTTGTAAGCCTAATCCACAAGCAGGAACCTAAACATGAAATTGCCAGAGCCATATATGATGCCCTAGCTGAAAGAATAACATCTATGGTTCACAGAGTAGGGTTAAAACCCGACGTTGTATTAGTGGGCGGTGTAGCCAAAGACGTGGGGTTTGCCGCCGCCCTAAAAAGGAAGCTGGAAACAGAAATTATAATCCCCAAAAATCCCGAGTTTGCTGGAGCCCTCGGCGCCGCCCTTTACGCCTTAGAAAATGCTGGAGGAAAACTGAAATGAGCGGAGACAACGTTGAGTATTGGAGATGGCGAGAATACCGCTTAACCGTGCCCAACAAGAAATGGGAAAATGCTGAAATCATAACCTTAGGTGTAGACGTCGGTTCTGTAAGCTCAAAAGCGGCGGTAATGGTGGATGGTGAAATATACTCTCTAAGCGTTATGCGAACTGGCTCCAGCAGTCCAGACAGCGCTAAAAAAGTTGTGGAATGGGCGCTGGAAGGAACTGGAATTAAACTAAGCGACATCCACTACATTGTTGGCACTGGATATGGAAGGGTTAATGTTCCCATGGCTAAAAGCACCATCACAGAGATTGCTTGCCACGCAAAAGGCGCCAACTACATTTGGGGACCCACTGTGAGGACGATACTGGATGTAGGCGGTCAAGACATAAAAGTCGTTAAATGCGATGAAAAGGGCAAGGTGCTATCCTTCCTCATGAACGACAAATGCGCAGCAGGCACAGGCAGAGGAATGGAAGTTTTAGCAGACTTGTTGAAAATACCCATAGAAGAAATGGGGGCAGCCTCACTGAAGGTTGAAGAAGAGCCTGACCCCGTAAGCTGCACATGCGTAGCCTTTGCAAGAACCGAAGCAATGGGATTACTGCGCAGAGGCTGGTCAAAAGAGAAGGTTTTAGCTGCTTACATGCAAGCCATGGTCCTCAGAATGTGCAATCTGCTTGAAAGGGTAGGATGCGAAAAAGACCTTGCAATCACTGGAGGGCAATCAAAAAACATTGGAATAGTATCCAGAGTGGAAAAAATAATGGGTGTTAAGCCCCTTCCCATGCCCAACTGGGAAGAAGACGGACGAGATCCCATGGCTGCAGGAGCCATAGGTGCAGCCCTTTTCGCCAAAGCCTTATACGAAAAAGCACAGAAAACCTAGCCTTGGAGTTGATGCGCAATAATCACTTATTACGGCTACATTAATGGCTCCGGCGAATACTATATAGCTGTTGATTCTGAAAAGTGCAATGGCTGCGGCGAATGCGTTAAGCGTTGTCCCCAGAAAGCTCTAGAAATAGCAACCCTTATGGTAGATGTTGAAGAGCAGCATGTAGCCGCTGTGAAAGAAGAACACCGTAAAAAAATCAAATATACTTGTGCACCATGCAAACCTGATGAAAAACCGCCGCCATGCATTTCATCATGCAAACCTAAAGCACTCATGTGCATTTGGAAAAGCAGAAGCTCCAAGTCTGGAAAGGCATAGTTGCCAACACACAAAACTAGAGGATAGGCTCTCCTATTGGCTTTTCCCAACAACAAAAATATGTTGAAAACCTAGATACTGTTTTAATCCTCCGGTTTCTCCCAGATTTCTAACATGCCCTTTTTAAGCTCTCTGCGTTTTCTATGGAGGAACCTGTAGACTGTGGCGTGTTGGCTTCCTTGAATCAGCATTTGGATGGCTTCCCGCGCGACTTGAGCGTGTTCGATTTTCCCTATAATGCCCACTGTGTGACCGTAAACAGCTATATTTGTGTCCGTCAACTCCTCTATTATTCTCCTCGTTTTGCCCTCCATCCCAATTATCCGTCCCTTAACCCGCCTTATGTCTGATTCAGACCTTCCGAAAATAGTCCGCAAATCTATAATGTCTAAAACAGTTTCTTCATCATGAATTAGCCTAAAAGCGTGCTCTGGAGAAAACCCCCTTCCAATGGCGGTTGCAACTTCTTTAGCCCTCAAAAGAACTGAAGGGTCTTCAGCCTTTTCAGACAGCATTATTGTGACGCCGCCACCGTCACTTTCCACATCAAGTGTAACTGAAAGCATTTTTTCAATAGCCCTTTTAGTTTCGCCGCCCTGCCCAATTAAAACGCCAACCCGCTCTTTCGGGATCCTCACAAAAGTGCTAGGCTGAGCCATGACCAGTAACCCTCCTATAAACCTCTTCAACGGCCAAAACTTCAATGCCTAAACGGCTGAAAAACTTGTTTATGTTTGCGATATCCCTGTTTAAAAGGAAATTTGCCATGGGATGGGAAAGCGGAACAGCCTGCGACATGTCAAAAATCACGGGGCGCCCTTTCCAAATCATAATATTATACTCGCTTAAGTCTCCATGGACAAGCTCCGCCTTCTTATAAAGCCTTTCAAGATATGTGAGCAGAGTTTCGTAAATTCTCTCTGGGTTTCGCGGAGGCTGCTCCTTCATTGATGGAGCGCTCACTCCATTTTTTCCGATAAACTCCATGATGAGCACGTTGTTTTTGACGGCTATTGGCTTCGGCACCCTAACTTTCGCCGCCACTGCTTGTTCAAGATTCCTAAATTCTTTTTGAGCCCACGCAAAAATTAATGAACGGGTGTCGCGTTTCACATTTCTAAACCTCGGATCGCCTTCAATGTATTTCAGCATCCCCTTCCGAAATTCAGCTGAAACAGTTAAGTAAATTTTTACGGCTAGTTCTTTGCCTTCTTTATCTTTACCCCAGTATACCCGCGCCTCTTTTCCAGCTTTAACAACACCGTAGATTCTGTCTATTGCGCCTCTGTTCATAAAATCATATATGACCATAAGGGTTGAACGGTCGAAAACTTCCTCTAAAACCTCATATTCCTCGCTTCTTTTCTCCTTCATCAACTGTTCAATTTCGTAGCTTTTTTCCTCTCTGTGAAGCTTTTTCTCAACATGCCTACGAAAAGCCAAAGCGGTGATCCTCACAGTTCTTAGATTGTTAGGTAGCCCTTTTTGCGGAGCAACTCCGCCTGTGCGTGGGTGTAACGCCAAATAACGTCTCCACGCTTATCAGATTGAAAATCCCAAGGTGAGACGAGAACAACGTCTCCTTCGCGGATCCAAACCCGCCTCTTCATTTTACCCCTTATACGGCATAAGCGTTCATTTCCATCTTGACATTTCACCAAAACACGGTCAAAACCAAGAAGTTTTACGGCTACTCCTAAAACATCGTTTGGTGTTGGAAGCACCATTTCGCTTAATTCTTCTTCGCTTATTACTTTCTTCTTACCCAACTAAGCACCTCAAACCTTTCCTCTTAAAAGGATGCTTATCTCCCTTAAAAGCATGTTTATAATTCAACCGCCAAACATCTATAACAGTCTTGCCATGTACACTGCCTCTTTAAACGGTTTCCGAGCAGTCATTGAAACCCCAACGGTGCATTCAAGCCAGCATCCCTTGCAAGAGGCAACCTTAACCCATCCGCCTTGACTGCTGTCAACTTTACCCAACAAAATTTCCTCACCCGAATTCTCTAAAAGGTTTCCAAGCGCAATGTCTCCGCGGGCGGCGCAAGCCAAAAGATTTCCAGCTGGGTCAATTGCAACATAAAGCCTCCCAGCATCACAGATTTTCGGCGTTTTACCATTAAAGAAAAGCCTAAACCCTTGAATAAACTCTGTGGGCACAGCTAAAAAGCCCGGGGCTTCCCGTTTAAGGTTAAGTAAATATTCCTGCAAAGCTAGCACTTTCTCTGTTGGCGGCTTGTTTTCCGGAGGCGGCGGGTAGGGATGGACGGGTTGAACCTGCACAAAATCAACTATGGAGCGGATTTCCTCAACGAATTTAGGTAGGATTTCAATGTTCCACGGAGAGACAACGCTGTTCACCCCAACCTTCACGCCGTGACTTTTCAACATTTTCACGGCTTCAACAGCTTTTTGAAATGTTCCAGCCACACCCCTTATCTTGTCATGGTATTCCCGTGGGCCGTCAAGGGAAACAACCACTATGTCAAAGGCATCCGCGATTTTTGGAGCATCCTCCTTTTTTAGCAATGTTCCATTTGTGTTCATGCTTACTAGACAGTTGTGGAATGAGGCTCTCTTGGCAAGGGTTGCCAAGTCTCTGCGGAGTAGGGGTTCTCCTCCGCTGAAATCGAAAAAGGACACGCCTAAGCTGCAAACGTTGTCTATAACCGATAAAGCCTTATCCGTTGGTAGCTCAAGCTTTTCCATTTTCCACCAGCCACAATAGGCACATCGCATGTTACAGCGACTCGTCACATTATAAGACGCGAAAAGAGGCGAAGACTTACCAGTTTTGAAGGCTACGAAATTTTTGAAAACCTTGAAAGCAAGTTTATCCGCCCTCATCAAAATCCTTCAGCAATTTCAATATTTCATGTTATAAGGCTATACTTGCTTAGTTCATTTTAAAATTTATCCGTCTTTAAAGCTTCACTATTTGGGCGTGGGGAATGCCTTCTATGTTTAATATGGCTTCTGGATGGACATAGCCTCTTTCAACAGCTTTCTGCACAACGTTTTTACCCACCATATTCACGATGGTGGAGTTTTCTATCATGGCTATGGCTTCTTCAAGCTCCACTTCAGCGCCTTTGTAGAATTCCTCTGTAACTTGGAAAACGATTTTTCCTTCACGGAGGGTTTTTCCTAAAACTTCCGCGTCGCATATGGACAATAAAACGTTGTTGCCGATTTTTCTGAGCTTCATGTAACACTTCAATTTTCAGACGCTCTCATAAGTGCCTAACCGAAGATTTTGCGCCACAAGCGGCGCAAACCAAGAAGGATAGGCGTTTTTCCTTCACAATTTTTGTGTCTGGACGCTTGCACACCGGACAAGTGACAAAGGTTTCCATATACCTCTGCAATAGTCTTTCAAGGGTTTCTCTTGGAAATTTGCCTTGAAAAATCACCCTTGATTCCTGCATAATTGCGGCTGTTGCCAACTCTCCGGTCAAAAACTTCAAAATGTGTTGGGGGTCGCGGTTTAAAACTTCAGCAATCTCCCTAAAATTGTGGATTATTGTGCGCATTCCAACCACCGAATAGTGAAGCCTCGGAATTTCCAATCGCTCCCGTTTCGAAGCGATTTCAGGCAGTTGGGAACGCGCCCTTTTAAGCAACTCCTCATAGCCGTATTTCATTGATTTGTGCTCCAAAGAAACATGACTGAATCATGGTATTTAAAACTTAATGTAAACGTGATGTTATCCTCAAACTTTTAAGTTAGCAGCCCCCTTGTATAGGCATCTTAAAGGAGATTTAATAAGTGATTAACAAAAACTTGGTCGGTAAATGCGGCTTGTATTGCGGTGCCTGTGGAATTTATAGGGCTTACAAGGATGATGGTGAACTTTTAGATAACCTTGCAAAAGGTTTTAAATGTCCACCAGAAAAGGTTCGCTGCGAGGGATGCATGGCTTTAACTCCAGAAAGTTGGGGCTACAACTGCAAAATTGTTCAGTGTTTAAGGATCAAAGGCTTAGATTTCTGTTATCAGTGCGACGAATACGAAAAGGAACTGTGCAAAAAGTTTGAGAAACTAGCGAAATCCTACTTGGAAGACGCTGGAGTCGATTTGAGGATGAATCTTGAAAGGATTAAGAAAGGCGAAGTTGAAGAGTGGCTCCTAGAAAGTCAAGAAAAATATAAATGTCCTTCCTGTGGGAAACCCTTGCCAGTTTACGGCACAAAGGGGAAATGTCACCATTGCGGAGCAAAACTTGCTTGAATTTTTGTTGCCTAAAAGTTATAATGTGAAAAAGCGGAAAATGTAAATGGTTTCGCTGAGAGGTTTTAAGTTTGGGCGAAGATGAGCCAGTTTTTACACCAACCGATTTCGTTAGGTACGTGGCCAAGCTTAGAAATATCCCGGTGGAGGCCATTAAGGTTCCAGAACGCCTTGTTTTCACTTATCAAACAAGGACATATGAGCATGCTAAAAACCTTATCAACGGGAAGCCCGTGGACTGGTGGATTTACGGCGAACGCCAACCACTTTACATTGGACTGTTCAACAATGTTGATGTTGGTTTAGGCTGTTTCTGGATTGGAGCGCCAGCAGTCGCAATGACATTGGAGGAAGCTATTGCATGCGGTGCAAGAAAAATTGTGGAGGTTGGGGTATCCGGCGGGCTGCAGTCTTTCCTCAAGCCCGGAGACACGATTGTCGTAACAGAAGCTATTCGAGACGAGGGCACGTCATATCACTATTTTCCTCCAGAAGTTTGGGTCGAATCCTCCGAAAGGTTGAGGAAAATTTTCATCGAACAACTTCAAAGGTTCGGCATCGGGCATCACGTGGGTGCTGTGTGGTCCACGGACGGCGTTTATAGAGAGACTTTGGGAAAATTCCGCAGGTTTAGGGACGCCGGGGTTTTGGCGGTTAACATGGAGACTTCCGCCGTCTTTGCCGTTGCAAAATATCGAAAGGTTGAAGCTGCATCTGTCCAAGTAATTTCAGACATCTTGTCGGAAAGCGGCTGGCTTCAAGCCTTTGGACAACAAGTGGTAAGGGAAAGCGCAAAGAAATCCGTTGAAATTGCTTTGGAGGCCATATCAAGAAGCTAAAAACGTGGCTGGATGCTGGAAAGCTTAAAGAGGCAACAGCCCTTTTAGGTTTAATTCTCCATCAAGGTGAAGGCTTTGAACAAGCGCTGCCATCCATACATTCCAAATTCTCATCCGGAAATCAAGAGGGAAATGATGAGTGAAATAGGCGTGAAAAGCATAGAAGAGCTTTACGCCGACATTCCAGAAAAATACTTTTTGAAAAGAAGTTTAAACCTTCCAAACGCCTTATCAGAGTTTGAGGTTAAAAAACACATTGAAGCTTTACTGTCGAAAAACAAAACATGCGCGGACATGCCCATTTTTCTGGGCGCTGGATGTTGGCCCCATTATGTGCCAGCGGTTGTGAAGGAGATTGTGCAACGCAGCGAATTTCTCACTTCTTACACGCCATATCAAGCTGAAATTTCGCAGGGCATGCTTCAAGCCCTTTTCGAATATCAGAGCATGATTTGCGAGTTAACCGCCATGGAGGTTGCCAACTGTTCCATGTATGATTGGGCTTCAGCCTTGGGTGAGGCAGTCCGCATGGCTTCACGAGTTACAAAGCGCAATGAAGTGCTTATTCCGAAAATAATTCATCCGGAGAGAAAGGCAACATTACAGGTTTATGCTGAACCAGCAGAAATAAATGTTAAAGAAGTAGCCTACAACCGTGAAACTGGACAATTAAGCCTAAAAGATTTGGAAGGCAAAATTTCAGAGAAAACAGCAGCAGTCTACATTGAAAACCCGTCATATCTAGGCTTTATCGAAACTCAAGCTGAAGAAATAGGAGAAATAGCACATGCCCACGGCGCTCTTTTCATTGTTGGCGTTGACCCAACATCTCTTGGAATCCTAAAACCTCCAGGAGAATACGGTGCAGACATTGTTATCGGAGAGGCTCAACCCCTTGGAAATCCCATGAATTTCGGCGGCCCTCTTCTTGGAATTTTTGCATGCCGTGATGACCAAAACATGGTTAGGCAGATGCCTGGGCGCATAATAGGCTTAACAACAACAGTTGACGGAGGTAAACAAGGCTTTTGCATGGCTTTACAAACCCGTGAGCAGCACATTAGACGGGAAAAGGCAACGTCCAACATATGCTCTAATGAAGCTTTATGTGCAGTAGCCTCAACCGTTTACATGGCTTTGCTTGGTTCCAAAGGCTTGCGAGAGCTTGGAGAAACAATCATGTATAAGGCAAACTACGCCATGCATTTGCTTTCGAAAATCGACGGTGTAAAGGCGCCTGTTTTCAAGTCCCCCCACTTTAAAGAGTTTACAGTAAACTTTGACGGAGCAGGCTTGAAGGTCGTGAACATCCACGAAGCGCTTCTCCAAAGAGGTATTCATGGAGGCAAAGATGTTTCAAAAGAGTTTCCGGAGCTTGGAGAAACAGCCCTTTACTGTGTAACGGAAATCCACTCAAAAAGGGAAATTGAACTTTTGGCAAAAACGTTGGAGGAAATCGTTGCCGAGAGATGAAAAACATGTATAGACAAGCACAATGGAGTGAGCCAGTCATATTCAGCCTTGGAAAAGCTGGACGAGTAGGCCACATTTTACCAAGCGTTGAGGAAGATGTTAAGAAGGCTGTAGGCGACTTGTATGGGTTAATACCTGAGAAAATGCGGCGGGAAAACCCTTTAAGGCTTCCAGAGCTTTCAGAGCCGGAAGTTGTGCGTCATTTTATGCGGCTTTCTGAAATGAACTATGGTGTTGATTCTGGAATTTACCCTCTTGGAAGCTGCACCATGAAGTATAACCCAAAAATCAACGAAGCGTTAGCGAACATGCCTACAATAGGTTTGGTTCATCCATACCAAGATGAACGCACAGTGCAAGGCATCCTAGAAATCCTTTACAAACTTGAGCGTTGGCTGGCTGAAATAACTGGAACCGCAGAAGTTTGCCTGCAACCAGCAGCTGGTGCCCACGGAGAATTTCTTGGAGCATGTCTAATAAGGGCATACCACAAACATAAAGGTGAACTAGGCAAAAGGCAAGATATTCTCATACCAGATTCTGCCCACGGAACCAACCCTGCAAGCGCAGCCATGGCCGGATTCAACGTGGTCGTTATTCCCTCAAATGATAATGGCTGTGTGAATGTGGAGGCACTTAGGGCTGCTGTTTCAGATAAGACCGCTGGCTTAATGCTAACGAATCCGAACACCCTTGGAATATTCGAACAAAACATTGAGGAAATAGCCAAAATAGTCCATAACGCTGGAGGGCTTCTATACTATGACGGAGCAAACCTAAACCCCATACTTTGCAAGGTTAGACCCGGCGACATGGGCTTCGACATAGTTCACATAAACATCCACAAAACCTTTGGAACTCCGCATGGCGGTGGAGGACCAGGCGCTGGACCTATTGGCGTCAGCGAAGAACTCGCTAAGTTTCTGCCAGTTCCCCGCATAGTTTTCGATGGAAAAAGTTACCGCCTAGATTATGATAGACCCCACACTATTGGAAAAATTCGCGGTTTTTACGGGAACGTGGCGGTTTTAGTGAAGGCTTACGCTTATATTTTGAGCTTGGGTTTTGATGGACTTAAAGAGGTGGCGGAAGTTTCTGTTTTAAACGCCAACTATGTTCTGCACAAGCTTAAAGCCCTTGATGGTTTGACTCTTCCATACAACAGTGAAAAGCCGAAAAAACACGAATGTGTTTTTAGCGTTAAGCCGTTGAAAAATAAGACTGGCGTATCAGCCTTAAACATTGCTAAGAGGCTTCTTGACTACGGTGTTCATGCACCGACGATTTATTTTCCTTTAATTGTTGAGGAAGCCCTGATGATTGAGCCTACAGAGACCTTTGAAAAGGAAGAGCTAGACCGTTTCGTTGAGGCGATACGTGAAATCTGCCGAGAAGCCCAAACCAACCCAGAAAAAGTCTTGAAAGCTCCCTATAATACGGCTATTTCAAGGCTGGATGAAGCGAAGGCATCGCATCCAAAAACTATGGCTTTAAGCTGGCGAATGTACCAAAAGAAGCAAGCCGCAGCAAACCCATAACCTTTTATACTGTGCATTTGCCTTAATTCCTAGAAAAAGCTGGATGTGCTTAAGCTTGAATGAGTTAGAAAGTAAAGTGTTTGAAGCCGTCGGCAAGGTTGTCGATCCGGAAACTGGGCTTACCTTTGCAGAGATGCACATGATTAAAAGTGTCAAAGAAGAGGAGCCTGGAATAGTCAAGGTTGAGTTTATCCCTTCAAGCCCCTTCTGTCCTATAGCCTTCAAACTAGCCATGGACATTAAACGGGAAGCCTTAAAGGTTGCTGGCGTCAAAAAGGCTTTGGTTTATTGCCGCGGGCACATGATGGAGCAGCAAATTAACGAAGCAACAAACAAGGAATAGAAATCAATTTAGCAACTTCACCTTTTCCATCACGCGAGCGTTTGAAAGTTATGAGTGTCAAGGGCGAACATGAAATATACTGTTGCGGTGCACGTGTGCGGATTTCAGAGGAAGGAATTGAAGTTTTAAGCGAACCATTGATTGAGTATTGTCCCCTTCACGAAGCCCTTTACGGCACTAAAAAAATTGATGTTGAAAGCGTGCGGAAAAGCGTTGAAATGAAGATTGCAAGGTTTGGTTTTTGTTGCGGAAACCGTGTTTTCAACTCTGAGCCAGTTGTGGCTTATGGGGCTTCAGAAATGATGCGTGTCTGGCTTGAGAAGAAGCTTATTGACTGCGCTGTTGTTGTCTGTGAAGGAGCCGGAACAGTCATAGCTTTTAAAGGCGGTCTTGTGCAAGCCATTGGTGCCCGCTTAACAGGGATAATAAAGACTTCGCCTATTCCAGAAATTATCGAGCAAATCAGAAGAGAAGGCGGGATAGTTTTGGACGAGAAAATCGCGGTTATCGACCAAGTTTCTGGCGTTAAAAAGGCTTTGAGTTTAGGGTTTAGGCGTGTTGCCGTAAGCGTTGCTGGATTTCAGTCGAAAACTATAAGCGAAATCAGAAGCCTCGAAGCAAGCGAAAAGGCGGATATCCTCATTTTTTCCGTCTGCAACACTTGCGTCGGCGAAGGAGACGTGAAGCACATAGCCAAGGCTGACGTTGTCTGTGTAAGCGCTTCGAAAATACTTCGAAAGGAAATAGGCAAAAGAGCACGCTTACAATTGGGCGTTACCATCCCAGTATACGCCCTAACCGAAAAAGGAAAACGCCTCACCCTAGCCTATTTGGCAGAATTCCAAGACAAAATTGTAGCCTTCAGAACAAGCAAACTTCCCTACCAAGCAGAAGATAAAGGTCCAAAACTCAAGTCAGAAAAGCGACAAACACTATGCAGTCTAAGGTGAAAGACTAGGGGGAGGGGTAGGGAAAATAAAGCTTGAAAACAGTGTAAGTTGTTTAACCAAAAGCCTTAAGTGAAGAGGCAACATAACTTCTAGCAAATGGCATAAGGTGTTGATTTAGGTTTGGCAGTTGAAGGCTTTTCTGGAGGTAGAAAACCCGTAGATGTGAAAGTAGGCGAATTAACGCCTGCCTCAAGAGCAGTAAACGTTAAGGCAAAAGTGGTTTCAAAAAGCGAAGTTAGAAGCATTGCTTCTGGAAGGGACGGTGCACCCCACACTGTCTGCGACGCCTTAATCGGCGACGAAACAGGATGCATATACCTAACCCTTTGGGACGACAACATAGCCAAAGTTAAGGAAGGCGAAACCATAAACATAGGAAACGGTTACGTAAGCCTCTTTAGAGGAAGCATGCGCCTAAACGTTGGAAGATACGGAACACTGGAAGTTGCAAAAGAAGCATTAGAAGGTGAAGTGAACACGGAGAACAATCTCTCCTCAAAGGTTTATGAACAGCAAAGGCGTCCGTTTAGGGGAAGAAGAGACTTCGGCGGACGAGAAAGAAGAGGCGGTTTCAGACAAAGAAGATATTAGACAACCTCCCAGTCTTTGCATACATTTTCGTATTCCTCTTTGTTAGTTTACCTTTTTCTCAGCAATGTTATTGGTCTATTGAATCTCTCGGCTTCTTCCAAAGGCTGCTCTAAATCGAAATTGTTAAACCAGCCTAGAAATTCAAATTTCCCATTTCTGTTAACAAGTTGAAGAAACTCTTGCGGAAAAATCAGTTTACCCACCTTTTCAGTTTTCAAAACCTTTGTCCTCTTTCCCTCAATAACTTCAAGAGTTATTTTCTCCATTATTTTTTGCTCTATAAAATTTAGGGGAGCAGTCTCCCAAGCCACATTTATCACTAGCCCATCCTTTATCACAGTCCAACTTTCACCACCAAGCTTTGTCCAGTCAAATTGGATGCCGCTATCTAAAAGGTATAAACCGCCTTGGCTTAGGCATGTTGCAACCGAATCTAAATGAGAAAGGAAATCACTGTTTGTTTCAACTTCCAGAGAGCCCAGCATACAGAAGGCAAAGTCAAAATTTTCCTTAACCCTAAATCTTCGCATATCCGCATGTATAACCCCTATTGTTATGCCGGCTTTCCTTGCTTTTTCCAGAGAATAATCAAGCATGGGTTTGCTAATGTCTAATCCTGTGAAGGCATAGCCGCGTTTAACCAGTTCTAGCATATATGGGCTGGGACCGCATCCAATGTCAAGAACCTTTTTAACCTTAACTTTGGAATATTTTCTGATGCATTCTTCGAAGAAGTCGACTTCTTTGGCTATGTCCCTAAACCCAAATGCAACATCATAATAATAGGGATTCTCATAAACGTCTAAACAGCCTTCGCGTCTTCTCATGGCATCTCAGCACATTACTTTTATTGAATAATTTAGATTAAAGCCTTTAACCGTTTTCTTGACTACGCTTTTGCGTCATTCAAATAATCCGAAAAGCCGAAGCCTTTCTTTTCCTTGTACTCTATTCCAAGCTTTTTGTATAAGCTTTTAATGACGGCTTTTTCAATCACTTCCGCGCCTGAGCCGAAAATTTCCCTTAAACATTGGATAAAAATTTCAGGATTGCTTGGAATATCCTCTTTTTTAAGGGCGTAATAGTGTTGAAGGCGGAAAAATACTACTTCCCTTCCACTTTCTCCAAGCATAAGCAAGCCTTCATCAACAGCCTCGATTAAAGCTTTCTTGAAAGCGTTCCTTTTCTGGCTCATGGCGTTTACCTCAAAACTCCTTTGTGTGGATGTAGAAAGCCATTAAGAAGAATAGGTATGAGAAATCGAAGAGGAGATCCAGCATATGCCCACTATAGTATGTGCCTTGCGCGGTTGTGTAGCTGAAAAGGATGTCTGCGCACACATCCATCACTATAGCTGCGTTAATTAGAAGCCATGATTTCCCAAGTTTTCCCTTCCAGAAGATTATCAAACCTAAAAGCGCCACGGAGAGAAGCGAAAGGTCGAGAATGGGATAGGCAAAATCCATAGCTATCGCAACCAAATCTTCTTCAGCTCCTAAAATCGGAGCTAGCAACGTGGCGGCTACCACAACGGTTAACGTAACCGTAACCGCCATGACTGTGGCTACGTTTTTCCTTGTTAACGCGCGACCGAACAGCTTGACATACAAGTGTAACGCGATGAAAAAAGGGATGTATCCAGCTATCCAAAAGATATCTGCAGCAGAAGGATAAGGCAGTTCAACGCCTAAAATCAGCGTGTAACCCGCCCATACAGCTTCTCCTATAAACCATAGAAACAATCCACATGTGAAATAAAGCCAAACAATGGGAAATCGCCCTTTAGCCTTACGCCAATATCTTTCCAGAGAAACACCAGAAACTATGACAGTTGCGCCGGCGATTATAGGCGGAAAGGCGTTAGAGAAATAAGTGATAAAATCGGGATAGTAGCCTTGAAACGCATATAGCAGTATCAAACCGACCATTATTGAAAGGCTTATTTTGTAGATTTTAAGCACCCCATCACACCCTCCGTGGATTTGCTTTAGGGAATTTTGTTCGCAAACTCGCCAAACACGCGTAATATTTCTCTCGCTTATACTGAACTGCTCTGTTTCACATTTAGTTCCGACGTACAAGTGCCCTTAATATGGCTTATGAAAAGCGAATATGGATTATTAAAATTTGCTATTTAGAATTCGAATTTAAAGCCAAACCCGTCGTTTCAAAGGTTTTTCTTAAATTTCACCGCAACCCTTAAAACTCTAATATGCGAAACAAAAACATCTCATAAAATGGAGAGATTATAATGTGTCAAGCGGAAAAAGAGGAGAGAAAGCCCACTGTTGAAGAACTGCTTGCAAAGGCGAAAAAGCCAGCGCAACTAGCCCCGTCAATGCACAAGTTTTACGAGGGCAAAGTTCAAGTTATGCCAAAATGCGCCATAACAAGTCCAGCCGACTTTGCAATATGGTACACGCCTGGCGTTGCTGCTCCATGCCGAGAAATCCACGCAGACCCCGAAAAATCCTTTGAATTGACAAACCGATGGAACTATGTGGCTGTAGTTTCAGACGGCACACGGGTTTTAGGCTTGGGAGACATAGGCCCAGAAGCAGCCATGCCAGTTATGGAAGGAAAAGCCTTGCTTTTCAAATATCTCGGAGGCGTTGACGCTTTCCCCATATGCTTGAAAACCAAAGACCCTGAAGAAATCGTCAGAGCCTGCGAACTCATAGAACCCTCCTTCGGCGGAATAAACCTAGAAGATATTGAAAAGCCTAAATGTTTTTATGTCCTGGAAAAAGCTCGTGAGCGCCTTCAAATTCCAGTTTGGCACGACGACCAGCAAGGAACCGCCACAGTAATATTGGCGGGCTTGATAAACGCCTTCAAAATAGTTGGCAAAAAACCCCAAGAAAGCATGATAACGCTTGTGGGTGCTGGGGCAGCCAACATCCGAACAGCCTACGTTCTAATAAGATGGGGAATGAAGCCGGGAAACATTTTAATGGTAGACACAAAGGGCATACTCCACGCTGGAAGAGAGGACCTTTCAAAGGAAGAGGACCCTTGGAAATATGAGCTAGCCCAAATAACAAACGCTGAAGGCAGAACAGGCGACATAGCAGAAGCCTTTAAAGGCGTAGACGCTGTGGTAGCCGCATCCAAACCTGGACCAGGCACAATAAAGAAGGAGTGGGTGGCTTCAATGGCGGATGACTCAATAATATTTGCATGTGCAAACCCCATACCTGAAATATGGCCTTGGGAAGCCAAAGAGGCTGGAGCCCGCATAATAGCCACTGGAAGAAGCGACTTCCCAAACCAAGTTAACAACAGTTTAGGTTTTCCAGCAATATTCCGAGGAGTTTTAGATGTCAAAGCAAAAACAGTTACAGATGACATGTGCATAGCAGCAGCCCAAGAACTAGCCAAATTTGCAGAGGAAAGAGGAATCCATGATGAAGATATCCTACCTCGAATGGAAGAGTGGGAGGTTTACCCCCGAGAAGCGGTGGCCTGCGCCTTGAAATCCATAGAGCAAGGAGTTGCTAGAGTCAAACCCAGCAGGCAAGAACTTTACGAAAGAGCCGTTGCAATTATAAAGAACGCCAGAGAAAGCCTAAACGCCTTAATGAAGGAAGGACTGATAAGAAAACCGCCGCCAGAAGAGGAATTGCTCAAGTAATCAGCCAAAACACGTAATTCCATCTTTCTTTTGAAAATTAGCAGAAAATTATTTAAGCTATTTCGTAAAAATTAGGTGGCTAGGGAGAAAGAAGAAATGCGGTCAGATTATGCCCTATACACAGTAGCCATAATATTCTTCATAATAACCGGAATAGTGTTCGCCATACAGATGGATGAAACATACAAATCTCTTGGAATAATCACAACCGCTGTCCTCGGAATTTTCTTCATCGGGCTCGGTTACACTCAAAGACCAAAGGTAGAAACAAAAACCATAACTACAACCATTGAAGCGCCTCCGCCAACACCGCCAACCACTCAATTAGTTCAGGAAGAGATTCCTAAAGAAACCGCTCCAATTAGACGAGAGTTGACGGAAGTTAAAGGAATAGGTGCAAAAAGAGCGGAACAGCTTAAGGCGCTTAGCATCGTGAGCGTTGAAGACTTGGCTAAAGCTTCTGCTAAGGACTTAGCCTCCAAACTTAAAGTTTCCCCAAAAATTGCTGAAAGATGGATTGAAAACGCAAAAAAGCTCATTGAAAAGTCTTAGATGAAGCCTCTATCTGTAACCCATTTACAAGTTGAGGATTCTTATTATATTCCTTCGCTCCAACCGTTTTACCGCGTCTAAAAACTCGTTTTTCTTCTTGCCAGTTAACCTAAAATTCTGTAGCATTTCGTTTAAAGGCATTTCAGATTTTCCAAACCCAACGGTCTTTTTATGAAGATGGTTAATTATTAAGCGTTCAAGTTTCCCGCATCTCCATGTAGTGTTTCGAATTAGAACAATTATGGCTCTTCTAAATTTTCCCTTTTCGCCCTTCTTCTTCAACCTCATTCACAATTGTAATTTGCGCTAAGATGTTTTTAGAGTTTACGTTTAAAGGGGTTTTCGGAAGCCTAAAATACCATAAGAGTTTAGTTTTAACTCTCCAATAATTGAAGTGAGACATTATGGTGGAAGGGAAAATTGGAAAAATAATTTTTTCGCGCATAAAGACAGATGAAGACTTGGCTGAAGCCATTAAAGAAAGAGTTGAAAAAAGCCGTGTTAAGGCTGGTGTAATAATTGCCATTGGCAGTCTAAAAAGGGCAACATTAGGATATTACAGAGAAGGCGAATACAAATATATACGGCTAGATGGGCCGTTGGAAATAGCATCTTGTATGGGAAACATTGCTGTTGATGAAAACGGCAATGTAGTGGTGCATGCACATATTGTTGTTACAAACGAAAAGGGCGAGGCTTTCGGTGGTCACTTGATGAAAGAATCTCCCGTAGGAGCAACAGCGGAACTCATAATAATCGAAGGCGATGGAATAAATCTAAAAAGGGTTTTAGACGAGAAGACAAAGCTGAGGCTTCTAGATTTAGGCTAAAAATTTTTCAAGAAGTATTCCGTGGGCATCTCCATAATAATATTCAAGTTTTGCGACTTTTTTGTATCCAAGTTTTTGATAAAGGCTCAACGCCGCAATGTTGTCTTCTCTTACCTCGAGGCGGCATATTCTTGCTTGTTTACCCTTGAAGATTTTTTCGATTTCATGCAAAAGTTGTATTCCAACTCCTTTTCGGCGACGGCTTAAAGAGACATCTATTGTTAACACGTGCCCAACCAGCATTTTGTCTTTCATTGTTAACATGCCAATAATAAACCCAACAATTTCGTCGTTTTCCCTTGCTATTAAGCTTATAGAATTGGGGCTTGTGAGCAGTTGAGCAATTTGTTGTTTCGTGAAGGCTTCCCTTTTGAAACATTCCATCTCAATTTCGTAAAGCCTATCTAAATGTCTGATTGAAGCATCTTCTATTGTTAATGCCATCGTCTTCATCTTTAATCTTTATAGGTGAAAGATTTAGGCTTTTTCCGTTAAACCCTTGTTCAACGACGCCTTCACTGCCTTAATTTCAATCCATTGTTGTATTGCGAATCCTACGAAGAATCTCAGCCACACCGTTAAGATTCTGGTTAGGATTGTAACTGTTGCGCTCACGCCTATTGGAATGCCCAGCACTACGTAGAGGGTTGTCATAGTTATCTCCGGCAGCCCAACCTCAAAAGGAATACCTATCGGAATTGACTTTACAGCTGAAACTATGGCTTGAGTTACAAAGATTATGCTCCATAGACGAAAGTGCGACTGGGGATATGGAAACTTAATGGCTAGGAAAACTATGTAAGAGATAACCAGATAAGAAAGCCAAGAAAGACTGGATACAAACGCTGAAAAAGCTACTATTTTTGGGGCGCGTCCAAACTCTTTCATGGAAGTATGAAACATTTCAGCAACTTTAACAACCTCATTTCTAATCTTTGTTAGTTTCCACCTTCCTCTGCTGATGCGCTCAACAATTCCTAACACATAGTCGATTATCCTTAAAGTCCACTTTTCTCTGACACACAGCATGAGAATCAAAACCAGAAAAAACAGGGTTGCGCCTATGAGGAATAGGCTTAAGTTGAAAACCAAACTGTTAACGCTGACTTCTGTTAGAAGCATAGCTAGACCAACAATAACGGTTGCAACGCCAATGCTCATGCTTATTAGCCTGTGAGCCACTAGAGAGGCAATAACCTTGCCGCTTACACCGTTGCCATGCTCCCTTGTTATCAAGTATACTCTCGAGATTTCCCCGCTTATGGATTCCGCTGGGATTATTATGTCAATAAAAGTTCCATACCAAACATACAAATAGGCTTTTAGAACCGAAAGCTTCACAGAGAGAAATGTTAAGAGACAACGCCACGCCATCGCGTAGAGAAAAACGTCAACAAAAACCAGTAATGCAGCCAAAAAATAGAGGAGGGCATCTGCACTTTGAATTGTAACGATGATTTCCGGTATGTCCACTTGAAAGAGGTAAAGGTATACGAGGAATGCGGCTATGCCTATTAGAGGCATAATCACCGTTTTCCATGTGACTTTAGGTTTAGCGGAAACCATGCGGGCTTACATCTCACAATACCGCACAAGATTCTTTTGCTGAATTATATATTTTACCCAAATCCAACTAAGACATTTGCAATAATTCAAAATAGCTGTATTAACAATCTTATATGTGTTGGTGACTGTATGGAGTTAAAAGGTGTTCACTTTCTCCTAACATATAGATGCGATATAGAATGTGACCACTGCTTTGTTTGGGGCAGTCCTAATGCTAAAGGCGTTTTCACTTTCAAACAGATATGCGAAATTTTGGCTGAAGCGAAGAAGCTTAAGTCTGTGGATTATATTTCCATTGAGGGCGGTGAACCCTTCCTCTACTATCCAATCATGATCAAAGCCATAATGGAAAGCTTAAAGCTGGGATTTCGTGTGGAGGTTCTTTCAAACTGTTATTGGGCTACCTGCCGCGAAGATGCTGTGGAATGGCTTCTTCCACTGGCTGAAGTTGGAAAAGTGGAGCTAACCGTAAGTAGCGACCCCCACCATGGAGAAAACTGGGTAACCGCAGAAGTGAAAAACGCCGTTGAAGCTGCAAAATCGCTTGGCCTAAAAGTTGGAATAATTGCTATCAAGCATCCGGAAGCAAACACAGCTTGCCCAGACCAGATTGAAGGAGTGAAGGTGGATTTAGGGGAGCTTATGTACCGTGGTAGGGCATGCCTAAAACTGGCAGATAAGGCTGAAAAGAAATCATGGCGTCAATTTACCAAATGCCCCTACGAGGATTTCACTAAGCAAGAGAGGGTGCACATCGACCCCTTAGGATATGTGCATGTTTGCCAAGGAATATCCATAGGCAACGCGTGGCAAAAACCCTTCGCGAAGATAATCGAAGAATACAACCCATACGCCAATCCCATCCTTGAACCCTTAATCCGCGGTGGTCCAGTGGCGCTTATTGAAAAGTTTAATCTACCCCACAGCGAAGTTTACGCGGATGCATGCCACCTATGCTATGAAGCACGCTGTATGCTTCGCAATAAAGATCCAGAAATTCTCACGCCAGACCAAATGTATGGGAAACTTGAAGAATAGACTTCAAAGAACTTTAAATGGTTTAAAAGCTATATGAAAAGGCGTAAAGTGATGTAAATGTTAACACGGGAAGAGGCGTTTAGCCTTGTTAAGAAACACGTTGCAAAGAGGAATATACTCTATCACATGCTTGCTGTAGAAGCCATAATGCGAAGCTTGGCGAGACATTTCGGAGAAGACGAGGAAAAATGGGGTTTAATAGGTTTAATTCACGACATAGACTACGAGAAAACCGAAGCCACACCAGAAAAGCACAGCCTAATTGCAGCGGAAATCCTTAAGGAGATGTTGCCAGAAGAGCTCTTAAAGGCAATAAAAGCCCACAACTTCAAACATACGGGCATAAAACCCGAAAACAGAATGGAAAAGGCGTTAATAGCCAGCGACGCTATCTCGGGCTTATTGGTGGCGTGTGCCCTCGTCATGCCATCCAAAAAATTGGCAGAAGTAAAAGTGGAAACAGTTGCCAAAAAATTTAAAGATAAAGACTTTGCAAGAGGCGCTGACAGAGAAAGAATACTCGTCTGCGAGGAAATCGGAATCCCGAGAGAAGAATTTTTCGAAATATCCTTGAAAGGGTTAAAGGAAATAGCTTACGAAATAGGCTTATGATGTTTAGAGCTCTGGTTTAGCTTTCCCAAGCTTCCTATCTAGGCATGCCTTAACAAACCCATAGTATTCTGGGTCAGGTCTTCCGGGGCGACTTTTAAATTCTCCATGAAACTGGGAAGCGAAGAAGAAAAAGTGGTTCGGCAGCTCCAGAATCTCCATTCTCCTACCATCTGGGCTTCTTCCAGAAAACACTAAACCTTCTTTCTCAAGTTTTTCAGCATAATCCATGTTAACCTCAAATCTGTGGCGGTGGCGTTCATAAATTTCTTCACTTTTATAGAGTTTATGCGCTATCGTGTTGGGTTTTACGATTATTTTGTGGGCGCCCAAACGCATCGTAGCCCCCTTATATTTTACGCTTCGCTGTTCTGGCATGAGGTCAATTACTGGATGCGGCGAATTTGGGGCAATCTCTGTGCTGTTTGCGCCTTCCAAATCACAGACGTTGCGGGCGAATTCCACAACAGCTAACTGGAAACCATAGCAGATGCCAAGAAATGGGATGTTGTTTTCCCTTGCAAACTTTACTGCCATGATTTTTCCCTCGGTTCCTCTTGGACCGAAGCCGTATGGAACGAAAATTCCATCGAAGTCTTTGAGCATTTGAAGCTTGCTTGGGTTTTTCTCGAAGGTTTCTGCTTCAATAAAGTGTATGTTAACCTTGGTTCTACAGGCTGCTCCACCATGACGTAGCGCCTCGTTCATGCTCACGTAGCTATCCACTAATCCAGCATATTTTCCAACCAACGCTATGCGGATTTCATGTTGGGGGTTTAATATGGCGTCCACAAACTTTCTCCAACCCTCAAAGTTTGGTTTGCTTTCGGGAAGCCCAAGCCTTTTGCAGATGAAGTTGCCCATTCCTTGCTCATCTAAAATAAGCGGAACCTGATAGATTGACTCAACATTGTAGGAACAGAAAACAGCATTTTCTGGTATGGTGCCGAACAAGGCTATTTTTCTCAAAGTTTCAGAGTCTATCTTTTCAGAGCATCTTGCAACAATAATGTCTGGCTGGATACCGATGCGTCTTAACTCATTGACGCTGTGCTGTAAAGGCTTAGTCTTCATCTCCTTTGTAACGTCTAAAATCGGAACTAGGGCTACATGCACATACAATGTGTTATCGTAACCTTCTTCTAAACGCATTTGGCGAATAGCCTCTAAAAAGGGTAGGCCTTCGATGTCGCCTACGGTTCCGCCAACCTCTGTTAGAACAACATCAGTTTTCGAGTTTGCCGCCACACCACGTATACGACTCTTAATTTCGTTTGTGATGTGAGGAACAATCTGCACACATCTTCCAAGGAAGTCTCCACGGCGTTCCTTTTCGATAACTGCCTTATAAACAATGCCCGTCGTAATGTTATTTTCCTTTTTCAAGTTTAAATCGAGAAAACGCTCATACCACCCCAAGTCTAGGTCTGTTTCACCACCATCGTCTGTCACGTAGACTTCTCCATGCATGTAGGGGTTCATGGTTCCAGCGTCAACATTCACGTAAGGGTCAATTTTTATGGCAGTGACCTTAAAGCCCCTTGCCTGAAGCATTTTCCCAACAGAGGATGTTACAATGCCCTTGCCCACGGAGCTTAAAACGCCGCCTGTAACAAAAACGTATTTAACCATACTGCCTTCTGCCTCTTTTAATAACAAAACCATAGACGTCAATCAGCATTTAAACTTATTCTAGATAATGGCGCAAAAACGCTTCGATGCGTAAATTATTAATAAAACAAGTTGGAAATTATGGCTAAAGATGGCTTAGCCATGGATGAGTTTGAATCTTTCCTAGTCGAGAATGGAAATAAAAAGATCTACGTGATATCTCCCGGAGGCAACTGCGGGGATACCCTCATCCATATGGGCTTAGTAAAGAAGTTGAAAGGTGTTAACGCAGATTACATTTATATGAACTTGGAGGAGGTTTACAAAAAGCGGATAAGTGTAGGCGTCAAATACCTTTTAAACATAGCTTCCTTCAAAGCCGGGTTAGACCTCCATTTTAGGCTTTTTAGGATTCCCAGAGAAGTCGAGCTGATCCTATTCGAAGGCGGCGGTTATATGAATGACCTATACTATGGGCTTGTCCTCCTCAAAGAGATATTAGAAGATTCAAAAAAGACATCGGTTGCAGTGGCTCCCAACAGCTTCTGGTTCCGCAAGACAGATTTTAAAGCTCTTCTCGCAAGTGAAAGACCAGTGACGCTTTTCTGTCGAGAAAAGTACAGCTATGCCCTTCTCTCTGAGATACCCCTTCCAGAAAATGTTGAAGTTCACCTTTCTAAAGACACTTCGCTGTATTTAACGCGGGAAGACCTAGATGGGCTTATTTTATCTAAGGCTAGAAAGAACAACCTTGTATGCTTTAGAAGCGACAGAGAATCCATGATCCCCAAAAAAGCCAAGCAACAAATAATCAAGAAGGTTAAAGAGAACTCTAGCAACCTACTTGTTGCAGACATTTCTAAATGGGGATCTTTAAAGGCTTATGTGTCAGCAGTAGCCAACTCCAGCAAAATATACACAGACCGACTGCATGTGGCTATAGTTGCCCACATACTTAGAAAGGAGTTTACACTTTTCGACAATTGTTATCACAAAAATAGAGGGGTTTACGAGTATTCATTAAAAGCGGACCCGAAAGCAAGATTCGAAGATCTATGCTTTCTGCGAAATTAATCCATAACATATTTTCCCAGGATATCCAGTTACAACCTATAGGAGCATTTGCCCTTTTAAGGGAGAGAGAGCCTAAAATGACTGCCAAGAAAGGCTCAAGCATTGTTTATTGGCTTGGAAAAAATCTTTATCTAAATATAACCAACAAATGCCCTAATAACTGCTACTTTTGCCTAAGGAATTTCAAGAATGGAGTGGGCGGCTTCAACCTTAAACTGCAAAGAGAACCAGCCTTCAAGGAAGTTTTAAAAGAGCTTCAAAAGGTTATAAACAAGAAAAATTGGAATGAAATTGTTTTCTGCGGTTTTGGAGAACCGTTGGCAAGGCTAGACTGTGTAGTGGAAATTACCAGATGGGTGAGGAAATATTACGGAAAAAATGTAACGATGAGGGTGGACACAAACGGTCAAGGTTTTCTACTTAACAAAGACCGCGATGTTATATGGGAACTGAAAAAGGCGGGTGTTGACAAGATAAGCGTGAGTTTAAACGCCCATGATGCGGAAACTTATAACCAAGTTTGCAGACCAGCTTTTGAAAATGCATTTGAAAACGTTCTGAAGTTTGTCAAAAAGGCTAAAGAGGTTTTAGACGTTGAAGTGACCGTTGTGCGAATTCCGGAAGTTAACATTCAAAGATTAGAGGAAATTGCAAAAGAAATGGGCGTTAAGTTCAGAGTTAGGGAATACATACAACCCTTCTGGTAGGTTAACGCCTCTGGCTCTCAGCTTGATTTATGATGGAGTTTAACTGTTCCATTTTAAGTGGTAAACCGTGGAGAAATTTTCCACGAAGCTTTAGACTTTTTAGGAACGTTTCCCTTATAGCTAAGGGTTCGTCAAATTTTACAACGTATTTAAATTCTAGGGCTTTCCGCCATCCCCACGTTTCGCATTCCTTTCGTTCTTCTTCAGAAAGCTCCTCTTTCCCATAGACATTTTCTATAACTCCATAGCCGATAAACGCGTCGCCAACCTCCGTTTTGGTTAGGAATAGCACCATTTGTCCGGTTTGCCATTTTCTTGGCGAACTCGTATAATACATGGCTGAGTTGAAAACCTTTTCAACCCAATCTTTTCTCGCTATTCTTAGGATGCATCCTTCAGCTTTAACCATGAAAACTCTTCGCCGTCTATATTGGTATTTTATGGATTTATAGCTATTTTAATTTCTTTCTTCGAAGTTGAAAGTATTTCAAAAGCCTCATTAATCCTTTCAAGGGACATCCTTCTTGTTATTAGAGGGCTCACATCGATTGTTTTGGAGGCTATTAGGTTTAGGGCTTTCCTAAAATGCAGTGGTGTGGCGTGGAAAGCGCCCAACAAGGTGACTTCGCCGTAATGTAGCATTTCAGTGTTAAGCCTTATCTCGGTTCCAGGAGGACATCCACCAAACTCTAGCACCTTTCCGCCTTTCCGCACAAGTTTTAGGGCTTGCTCCCATGTTGCTGGCAAACCTATGGCTTCAATGACAACGTCCGCGCCATATCCGCCAGTTAACCGCCTAACCCTTTCCTCAACCCTCTCTTTCCCAGCATTGACAGTTTCATCTGCGCCGAGTTTTCTTGCAAAATCCAGTCTTTCCTCCACTAAGTCTATCAGTATGACTTTTTCGGCGCCCATTTTCTTAACAGTTAAAAGGTGTAGCAGCCCTATGGGTCCAGCGCCAATTACAGCTACAGAGTCGCCAAGCCTAACTTTGACCTCTTCAACTCCGTGGAGCACACATGCCAACGGTTCAGCCACAGCAGCCTCTTCATAAGAAACATGCTGGGGGATTTCTTGCATGTTCACTGCCACCATGCGGGCTGGAACTTTGATGTATTCGGCGTAACCGCCCCAAAGCCAAATCATGTTTTCGCACAAATTGTATTTGCCTTTTTGGCACATGGTACATCGCAGACAAGGCGCACTGTTGCCAGCGCGAACCCGCATACCCTTCTTAGGCCATTCTAAGCCTTCGCCAACTTCGACAACGTCGCCCGCCCACTCATGTCCAAAAACCGTTGGAAGCTTTATGACTCGTTCAACGTAGCCTCTTTGGAAAATTTTAAGGTCTGTGCCACACGTGGTGGCAGCCCTAACCCTCACCAGAACCTCGCCAGCTTCAACCCTTGGGGTTTCGACATCTTCAATTCGCAGGTCTTTTACGCCGTAAAGCATAGCAGCCTTCATTTTCACGCCCTGCCTAGTACCACGACTTTTAGGCTTTCCTTATTTTCCATGGCGGTTTTAAAGGCTTTGGCCGTCTCCTCCAAGGGGAAGCGGTGGGTTATCAAATCCTTAACCCTTATCTTTCCTGATTTTATTAGTTCTAAGGCTTCTTTTGTCTCGACATGTGAAGTTGAGTAGGATGGGATTATCTGCAGTTCATTGAAGAAAAGCTGTTTTGGGCTTATTTCCAAAAGTTCTCCAGGGCTGGTTGGTGCAAAAACACAGAGTTTCCCACCCTTACGACATACGCTTAATGCAGTCTTGTAGGCTTCTAAGCTTGGAGCTGTGACAACAGCTAAATCTACGCCTCTTCCATCTGTTTCAGCCATGACCACTTCGGTTAAATTCGCTCTGTTCGGGTTTACAACAACATCTGCGCCGAACTTTTCAGCATATTTTAAGCGGAAGTCAATTAAGTCGCTTACAATGGTTTTTTCAGCGCCGAAAATTTTTGACAAGGCTGTATGAATTATGCCAGTTGCTCCAACGCCAATCACCGCTACAATGTCGCCTTTACGAACTCCGCATTTTTTTATAGCCCTTAAACAGCACCCTATAGGTTCTATCAAAGTTGCCTCTTCAAAGGATACGCCTCTCGGAATTTTGAGCGTGTCCAACTTGAGGTTTGGAGCTGGAACCTTGAAGTATTCTGCAAACCCGCCTGGAAAAATGTTAGTCTCGTGGAATTGTCGGCAGAGGGTGAAATCTCCACGTAGACAGTAGTGACATTTTAGGCACGGTACATGATGGTGAACAAAAACCCTATCACCAACGTCGAAACCCTTCACATCCCTGCCTTTTTCAACAATAACACCGGAAGGCTCATGTCCAAGAACCAGCGGCGCGCGAGTTTTCAGATACCACTCCATTAAATCTGAACCGCATATACCGCAAGCCTTCATCTCAACTAAAACTTCGTCTCGGCTTATCTTTGGAATTGGCACATCCTCTATTCTTACGTCGTTTTGGCTATAATACATTGCAGCTTTCATTTGGCTCAAAAGGTTTCTCTATCGCAAAACACTTAAGACTTTCCAAAATCAAAACAAGTCGCATTATCCACTAAACTGGCTTTACATTTCGCGGCAAGTCTTATATTCAACTTGGATAACCTTAAAGCTAAGGAGATTGAAATGAGGGGACAAGGCGCCATAATATTTCTAATAGTCTTCTTTGCTGTTTTGATGGCTTCCCTAGCCATGCCCGAGATTCCTCCGGGACAAACACTTTATGGACTTTTGGGAATTCCAGAAACGGATTACTTGATTCTTGGAGTATCCGCCACAGTGCTTATGATGGCTGTATTCAATGGAGTGGTTTACGGCGTCATTGTGTGGCTTTTATTCACATTCGGAACAGCCTTTATGAAGCGTAAATCACCTGCTTCCCCTTCTTAGGCTTCAAAAGAAATTGGGGGACTCTAAATAATGCTTTATCTTTTGCAGGAATTTTGCAGCTGGGGCTCCGTCGACAATTCTATGGTCATAGGATAGGCTTAAAGTCGTGAAAGGCTTAATTTCAAGCTTTTCACCAACAGCGACTGGTTTTTCAACAATTTTCCCAACCCCGAGGATGGCGGCTTCAGGTGGATTTATAATAGGCGTAAAAAACTCCACGTCGAACATTCCTAAATTCGAAACTGTAAAGGTTCCGCCGCTTAACTCCTCCTTTTTCAGCCTTCCATCTCTGGCTTTTTCTGTTAAATCCTTAAGAACAGCATCTATCTCCTTCAACGACTTCTTATCCGCATTGTGGATTACTGGCACCACCAAGCCATGTTCCGTGGCGACTGCCACACCAACGTTTACGTCTTCGAAAACCTTGATTTTATCACCTTCAAGGGTCGAGTTTATGATGGAGTTTTCAGTCAAAGCCCTTGCAACAGCGGCAACGATAATGGCGGTGTAAGAAACTTGAAGTTTCTCGCGGAGTTTAGCTGCTTCTGAAAAATCAACACTTGTCATTACCGTGCTGTGAGGTACTGTTCTAAAACTTGCCGAAACCCTTTCTGCAGTGGTTTTTCTATAACCGCTTAAAGGGATAATCTCCTTAACCTTTGGCATTATGCCGCGTGATTCTTCGATAAAACGCCTTACATCCTCCTCAACTATTCTTCCCTCTGGACCAGTGCGGCGGACAAAGGATAAGTCTATACCGTATTCTCTTGCTAGACGTTTCGCCGCTGGCGAGGCTAAAATTCTACCTTTAACCTCTTCTGAAACTTCTTTTGGCGCTTCTGTCAAAACTTTTATCTCCGCTTCTGAAAGCTGCTCATCCGGCGCTGTTATTATGGCTAGGACAGCGTCAACAAGCGCTTCTTCCCCTTCGCCTACAAGAATTTTCCGCAGTACGCCCGAAGCTGGAGTTTCTAAGTCGTAAGTAGCTTTTTCCGAGATTATTTCGACAATAGGCTCGCCTTTTTCAACCCTTTCGCCTTCCCGCTTATACCATTTGCCAACACTGCCGCTTCTCATTGTTAGGCTAAGCTTCGGCATGACAACCTTCGTAACCATGTTGATTCCGCCGTTGTCATGTCATTTTTGCCTCTTATTTTATTTTCGCTTAGGAAATAGCAAAGTTCCTTCTAGAGCATGGTCGCTCATGGTTCCAAAATTGTCAAATTTTACAGATATGTTTATAGGCTGTTCGCTTTGACTAGATTTGAATGTTTAGGAGTGTCTAAAAGGATGGTCGTCATCAGAAAAGCACATGACGAAGATATAAAAGCTCTTAGCAGAAAGCTCCTATTACTCTTAAAAGACGAGAGTAGCCAAATCTACATCGATAACGTTGTTAAATTCGGCATTCCCGACGTGTACGTCGAAAAAGCTTTTGCAGAAGAAACATTACAAAATGCGATTGAAAAAGGAGGAGCGACGTTTTACCTTGCATTTGAAAATAACGACATTATAGGATTCGCCCAAATTATGCGACAAAACGCAAGCACCGCAGAATTAGATAGGATTGTAGTCTTTCCACCATATGAAAGGAAGGGGATTGGCACCCAACTATTGCAGTTCGCCCTCTTTGATATGGAACAAAAAGGAGTTAGCCACGTGTTTGTGAACACGGGAAAAGAGGAAACCCACGCTAGAAGATTTTACGAGAAAAACGGTTTCAAGCTGGTAAAAGAAGCTACAATAGACACTCCATGGGGCAAAAAGTTAAACATTGTCACATACCAGCTTCGTCTAGGAAGCATTTAGATTTTCATTAAATTATTTCCTTTATGGCTTTAACTATCGCCTTTTCATTTGGAATCACATATTGCTCTAATGGTGGGCTGAAGGGAATGGGAGTGTCTGGTTCTGCCACTCGCTTTATCGGTGCATCTAAATAGTCTATGGCTTCCTCTGCGACTATGGCGGCTATTTCAGCTGTTACACCTGCGGTTTTGCAGTCCTCGCTTACGGCAACAAGCCTACCCGTCTTCTTAACAGAGTTAATTATAGCTTTTTTGTCAAGGGGCGTAAGGGTTCTTGGGTCAACAACTTCAACACTTACGCCTTCAGCCTCGAGGATTTCTGCAGCTTTTAAGGCTTTGTGAACCATGCAAAGGGTAGCCACAACCGTAACATCTTCGCCTTCCCTTTTAATGTCCGCCACTCCAAAAGGAATAATGTAATCCTCTTCCGGAACTTCGCCTTCAACATGGTATAGAAGCTTATGCTCGCAGAAGATTACCGGGTTGTTTCCGCGAATTGCAGCTTTCAAAAGCCCCTTGGCGTCGTAAGGCGTGGAAGGCACAGCCACATATAATCCTGGAACATGCATGAACCAAGCTTCTAAGCTCTGCGAATGATGCGCGGCAATGTTCACTCCACCCCCAAAAGGCGTTCTAATCACAAGTGGAACCTTTGCCTGCCCCCCGAACATATACCGCAGTTTCGCTGCTTGATTAGCTATTTGATCCATGGCTAGGGCTGTTAAATCTCCAAACATTATTTCTGCCACTGGGCGCATTCCAGTTATTGCCGCGCCCACAGCTACGCCGATTATGGCGTTTTCCGATATTGGCGTGTCCCTAACCCGATCATCTCCGAATTCTTCAGCTAAACCATCTGTTACCTTGAAAGCTCCACCCCAGTATCTGCCAATATCCTCGCCTAAAAGGAAAACCGCGGGGTTTCTTCGCATTTCTTCTCTTAAAGCTTCGCGCAACGCTTCTCTATAGGATATTTTTCTCATGTTTGGTTTCTCTCCCTTTTAGGCGTAAACATCTTCTAAGGCTTCTTGAGGTGCTGGATATGGGCTTTCCATAGAATATTTAACAGCCTCTTCAATTTCAGTTGAAACCTCTTCCTCAATTCGCTGAATTTCCACTTCTGTGAGAATAGTAGATTGCAGAAGCCTTTCCCGTAACTGTTTAATTGGGTCTTTGGCAAGCCACGCTTCAACCTCCTCTTTGGGTCTATATTTGGCTGGGTCTACACGGGAATGCCCCCTATGCCTATAAGTCTTACACTCAATAAGGGTTGGGCCTTCATCTCTTCGCGCCCTTTCAACCGCGCTTAAGGCAGCTTCATAGACGGCTAAAACGTCGTTTCCGTCAACAACAACTCCTGGAATTCCGTAAGCTGTAGCTCTATCTGCAATGTTTTCGATTTTCATCGCTATTGACTGGCGGGTTCCCATGGCGTACAAGTTGTTTTCGCAGACGAAGATTACTGGCAGTTGCCATATAGCCGCCATGTTTATGCCTTCATGGAATGTCCCTTGATTTGAGGCGCCGTCGCCGAAGAAACATGCCACAACTTGGCCAGTTTTTCTAAGTTTTATGGATAAGGCTGCACCAGCGGCTATTGGGATTCCCGCGCCAACGACGGCTGTGGCGCCTAGCATTCCAATGTTAAAGTCTGCAATATGCATGGAGCCGCCTTTACCCTTACAGTAGCCTGTCTTTTTGCCTAAGATTTCAGCCATTACGCGTTTTATTTCTGCGCCTTTTGCTATGCAGTGACCGTGTCCCCGGTGGGTGCTTGTGATGTAGTCGTCTTTTCTGAGGGCACTGCAGACGCCGACAGCCACTGCCTCTTGTCCCGTGTAGAGGTGTATTGTTCCGGGTACAAGGTTTTGAGCGTAGAGTTCGAAAACCTTTTCTTCGAAAAGCCGAATTTTAACCATCATCTTATACATTTCAACAAGTTTATTCTTTGTTAGATTTGCAGTCAACGTCAATTTTTTCATCCCTTTTTCTGTTTTACCTTTCTTAATGGTTTGGATACTTTTATATTATTCTTTAAATGTGTTGAATGACAAGGAAAGGACATGAAAACTGGGCGTTTACTCGCTGCAACCGTAACGCTTGTAACAATCTCAACATTTCTATTAACAGTTACTTTTTGTGTTTTCCTGAATTCGCAAGCATCCAAGATTCTGGTGTTTTGAAATATGAGGTGAAGAATGTTTTCGTCGGCGAGCTTAAGCACACAATCCAGATAACGAATCCAACAAATAACAGAATAGCTGGAAAACTTGTTGTTCCTTTAGTTAAAAATGATACTGCCCGTCATTACGCTATACTTTGCAATATTACGGCAGTAGGAAGCGCGTTTAACGAGCGCTTATTTTTGAATGATAGTTCTGGAAATGTGTACGTTTGCTGGGATGGCATAATCCTTCAGCCGCGAGGCACGTTTATTGTGGAGTTGGATTATTATGTGCTCGCTTTCAGCGTCAATTATCTGGTTAACTCTAGCCTAGTAGAAGGATATGACACAAACTCTGAGCTTTATTTGAAATATACGCAGCCGGAAAAACTCATAGAATCCGACAACAAGAAAATAGTTGAAGTGGCGCGGAACATAACAAATGGCGAAAGTGACCCGCATAAAATGGCACTGTTGATATATAGTTTCGTTACCAAACATTTGAAATATGAAATTCAAGATGCTGAAATGGGAGCCCTCTGGGCTTTAGAAAACGGCGTCGGAGATTGCTCAGAGCACTCTTACTTGTTTGTTGCCCTATGTAGAGCTGTTGGAATACCGGCGAGAATTCAAGCCGGTTTTGCCTTTCACCATGTAGGCGAGGTTATAGAGGATGGACATATGTGGGCTGAATACTACCTTGAAAACTATGGATGGATACCTGTTGATGCGACATGGCAACTTTTTGATTCCATAGATTATAGGCATCTAAGCTCGATTCAAAGCATACCAGAAGCCACACCCTACACAAACTACGTCTTTAACAATACTGTAGGAATGCAGCCTAAAGATAAACAAAATGTGCGATTTAAACCGATTTCACCTACAGAATTCAGCGGCAACCAGTTTGCAGAGAAAATAGTTACAGCTGTCCAAAAAACAAGGCAAGTGGAACTTGGAGTCTTTCTCGGAAAAATTTTCGGCACAAATCTAATTTTCTCTTCCGAAACGCAGAGGCTTGTGCAGGAAATTTTAGAAAGCAAAATTCACATCCAAAACGCCGCAAACTGTTGGGAAGAAAGCCCAAAAATCGCCCAGTCTAACGTTGCTTATGCGCTTGAAAGAGCTGAGAGGGCGTTAAAAGACGCTTGGATGCTTATAGTTAAAACCTTCGCCTTATACATGGGTATTCCACTAGCTTTGGTCCTTATTTCGCTGATTTTTCTCAGGAACCGTTTCCGAAAAAAGCTGTTTGAAGATGTCGGCACAAGTAATATAGCAAGCATGTTCATGTAAAATTAAGCGTGTGAGTTAAATGCAAAAATCCTATTCAAGGCTGCTGGGAATCGTTGGAAAACCCAACACTGGAAAATCCACGTTTTTTAGCGCTGCTACATTGGCTCCAGCTGAAATCGCCAATTACCCTTTCACGACAATTAAGCCAAACCGCGGAGTGGGCTATGTAAGAACTCCATGTGTCTGCAAGGAATTCGGCGTTAAAGATACACCTGTAAACTCCCTATGCCTCGAAGGAGTAAGGCTAATCCCAGTGGAGTTCATCGACTGTGCTGGACTTGTGCCGGGGGCATGGCAAGGCAGAGGCTTGGGCAACCAGTTTCTTGACGAGATAAGAAAAGCCGATGTGCTCATCCACATAGTTGACGCTTCTGGAGGAACAGACGCTGAAGGAAGAATATGCAAGCCCGGCGAACACGATCCACTGGAAGACGTCAAGTTTTTAGAACATGAAATAACCATGTGGATGGCAAACATCCTTAAAAGGGATTGGCCTAAAATTGCCAGAACAGCCGAATCCGAGTCAAAAGACCTTCTTTCAATATTGGAGGAGAGGCTCAGCGGTTTAGCAGTTAGGAGAGCACACATTTTTGAAGCTGTAAGAAGGGCGGGGTTGAATGCTGACAAGCCTACAGCTTGGAGTGAGGAAGATTTTTTGATGTTTATTGACACTTTGAGGCAAATTGCAAAACCTATGTTAATAGCTGCAAACAAGATGGACATACCAACGGCTGAAGAAAACTTTGAAAGGCTTAAGAAGCTAAACTACGTTGTGGTTCCATGCTGCGCCGAAGCTGAACTTGCCTTAAGAAGGGCTACGGAGAAAAAACTTATAGAGTACCGACCTGGAGACTGCAGCTTTAAAATAAACAATCGTGAAAAGTTAACGGAAAGCCAGCTCAAAGCGTTGGAAACGATTAGAGAAAAGGTCTTGCTTAAGTTCGGCTCAACAGGAGTTCAAGAGGCAATAAACATGGCTTACTTTAAACTCTTAAACATGGTTACGGTTTATCCGGTGGAGGATTTGGAGCACTTGTCCGACCACAGCGGACGAGTTTTGCCAGACGCCTACATTGTGCCTTATGGAACAACCGCCCGCGAACTCGCCTATTTAATACATACGGAGCTTGGCGAAAGCTTCATTTACGCCGTCGAAGCCAGAGAGCGGAAAAGAGTTGGAGAAGACTACGTGCTTAAAGACGGAGATGTCATTTCGATAGTAAGCGCTAAGAAAAGAGCTTAGCATAGGCTTTATGCGCCGAAGCGCCTCTTTCGCTTCTGGAAAGTGCGCACTGCTCTCAGAAGGTCGATGAGGCGGAAGTCAGGCCAGTAAACATCTAAGAAGCAAAGTTCGCTGTAGGCCGATTGCCAAAGCAGAAAACCGCTTAGTCTCTCTTCACCGGAAGTTCTAATAATCAAGTCTGGGTCTTGTTTCGGCAGATGCGATGTATACAAGTATTTTTCGAAAAGGTTTTCATTGACGTCTTCTGGTTTAAGCTCTTTCTTTTGCACTTTTTCTGCGATTTTCTTTGCTGCGTCAACTATTTCTGCTCTCCCTCCATAGGCGAGGGCGATATTCAGAAAGTGTTTGTCATAGTTTTGTGTGGCTTTTTCTGCGTCGTTTATGAGTCTCTGCAAGTTTTCCGGCAACATTTTTGTTCTGCCGATTACTTTTACGCGTACCTTGTTTTTGTGGATTCGCTCGTCTTTCAAGATTTTACGAAGTTTTTCTTCGGCAATTTCCATTATTTCTCCAACTTCTTTTTCAGGGCGGCGGAAATTTTCAGTTGAGAATGCGTAAAGCGTTATAGATTTAACGTTAAGTTTTAAACACCAGTCTAGAAGTTGTTCAACTTTTTCAGCGCCTTCCTTGTGGCCGAGCCATGGGGCAAGTGCCTTCTCTGAAGCCCACCTTCTGTTTCCATCTAGGATTATTGCTATGTGTTCGGGTTTTTCGCTGTTTTTAATTTGATACCACAGCCACTTTTCATAGAGTTTGTAGGCGCCAACAGCCGAGAGAATAGTCTTTAGCATTGCTTAAGCCTCGCATCTTTTAGGGCATTTGCACATGGACATTTGCCTCTGCGCTCCACCGCTAAAGCCTTAACAGTCTCAATTAAAATTTGCTCCATTTTAGGCTGTACCCTTCTTGAAATATCGTAAACCTCTTTTGGCGTTAAGCGTTCCTGCATGCCGGCAGCCATATTTGAAACAAAACAAAGCACTGCATAACACATTGCAAGCTCCCTTGCGAGCACCACTTCTGGAACACCCGTCATTCCAACAACATCAAAGCCTAACCGCCTAAACATTTCAATTTCAGCCGGAGTTTCAAAACGGGGTCCTTCAGTGCAAACCAACACTGCACGGTTCCACAAGCGTAAGCCAAGCTTCTCAGCACATCCAATTAGTGTTTCACGTATTTCTGGGCAATAAGGTTGTGAAACATCAATATGTATGACTGGAGCTTCATCATAAAAGGTTGCAGGGCGATTCTTTGTAAAATCGACAAAATCATGGGGGATAACAATGTCGCTTGGTTTGAAGTCCTTGTTTATGGCGCCCACAGCGTTTACAGCTATAATTCTTTCAACCCCAAGCTGATGCAACGCGTAAATGTTTGCCCTATAATTCACTTTGTGTGGAGGGATGGAATGTTCTGGTCCGTGTCTTGGGAGGAAAACCACATTTTTCTCGCCGATTTTTCCAGTGAATAATGGTGGGGGAATCCCGTAAGGCGTTCCCACGTGTAGTTTTTCGGTGTTTGCAAACATTTTTTCAAAGCCTGTTCCGCCGATGATTGCAATCTCAGCCTTCTTCAAACTCTTTCTGCTCTCCTGTCACCTTAAAGAATCCTTTGGCTGATCTATGAATGACAAGTATGACAAGTAATGAAGCTATGCCTATTAAAATACCGATTACTATTGAAAATATTAGTGCTTCATAGCCTACTTTAGGGTTAATTAGAATACTAGACGCCGAGTATAGAATCTGTCTAGTCCATCCGATCAAAACTATTAGGGCGGCATTACGCAAGAGTCTCGAATCCCTCTCAAAATACCAACGTATAGCCCTTCCAGTTAACACTGTACACACGCCTACTATTATGAGGTCTTCAGATCCGCTAATAAAAACGCCTACAAATTGTGGTAAAATACTAAGCCAGTTTGAAAAGTCCAAGTTTAATTCCATTGCAACATCCCACCCTAGGTAAATGCCTATTGCTATACATAAAAACCCGGCAATCGTAGAAAACGTTGAAATCTGCACCGGGAGAGGTGGTGGAGAATATTCCTTTATCCAAGTGTAAAACTTTCTCGCCATCTTGTCTATTCCAAAGCCCTTCACAAGCATGAAAACTCCTAAGACTATTATAAACGCCATTAAATAATAATGAACTAAGCCGAATATTGCGAGGATTCCTAATATTAGGAAAAGTATTCCAGGAAGCCCTAATGCTATACGGGAGTAGCGGGGATTTTCCATAAGCATTCTGAAGTATCTTGTGAACAGGGCTGCCGTCTCCTCAATTGATTCGCTGTGTTTCACCACAATTCTTCTAACGGAGGAGACCGGTACTCTGGATTCCACAAGGGGTAAAACCGCCTCGTCTAAATAGCCGTCAGTAACCAAAATAACTTCGTTTGCTGGAAAAGAATTTAAAACGTCACTTAGCTCAGCAACTATTTTTCTGTCGGCGCCGACGCCGCCCAACTCTGAGCCGGATATTGTGGCTATTTCAAAAATTTCGCCTGTTTTTTCCTCGCTGAGGAGGCGGTCGTAGATACGTACTGCCTCAAACATTGCGTTTGCGTCTGGTTCCTCTGGATCTTTTAAGGCTAGGGCTACTGCAGCGTTAAGGTTTTCCTTTCGACCAATTAAGGGTGTCTTGATTTCCGTTTTTGTCCCTATGTCGCCATCTCTGTCCACGCATAGAATCAAAACTTTTTTCTGTTCCTCTTTTTCTTCGTCCTTCGTTGTCATCTGTTCTCTGTTCCCAATCAATAATTATTCAAGGTTACTTTAATTTTATGCTATTCCCTTTCCCGCTATAGCCTTAAACTCCTCCCATGTCAGTTTTTCGCCTCGCCTCAGTTTTTCTTTTGCTCGTTTTTCAATTTCTTCTAGAAGGCTTTCTTCGCTTTTCTTCCTTTCCGCTTCCTCTTCCGCTAGAATTTCCCCTTTGAGCTTTCTTATTTCTTCCAAAATCTTTCCCATTTCTTCTTGAAACGGCTTCGTTTTTTCTCTTATTTGAAGGAAGAGTTGATGGATGTTGTCTGCCTCTGTTTTAAGTTTTTTAGCTTCCTCTATCTTTTTGAGCCTCTCCTCGTGAATTTTTTGACTTTTCTCTGCTTCCCCCACTATTTTTTCGTGGAGAAGTTTAGCCCTTGCTTCAAGAGCTTTTAATTCAGCTTTCGTTTCAAGTTTTTTCTGGCTTAACTGTTCTATTTTTCTGTGGATGTTAAGCTGGCTTTCTAACTGTTTAACTTTTTCGACGAGTTGTTTCTCCTCTTGAAGATCTAGTGGTGTTGTCTGAATCCTCCATTCGATGCCTTCAATTTCTTTTCGAAGCGTGTTGAAACTTTTAGGTGGCTTCTTTTTCGCCAAAATTTCAATTTCATTTTTTAAATTTTTAAGTTCCATAATTTTTTTGGCAATCTCTGTTTTTATTTGGCTTTTTTGCTGTTTCAGTTCCCTAACTCTTGCATTTATTTCGTCTCTGGCTTTTTTTAGCTTTAGAATTTCAGCCTGCAAGGCTTTGAATTCCATGTTAAGCTTGTTTCTTTTTTCGGCAAGCTCTCTGGCTTCCGCGTCAAGTTTTTCCTTTTGCTCCCTTAAAAACGAAAGTTTACGGCTTAGCTCCTCGATTTTGTTGATTTTCTCTTGTTTTGACAATTAAGCCCGCCTTTTCTCTTTTACCCATTCAAGAATCTGCTGGATTAATTTTGCGCCGTTATCTTTGGAGAAGAGGGGTAAATCCCAGTTTTCTTTAATCTTCCAGCGGATGTTTTGTTTTTCTGCGGTTATTTTGCGGTGGGGTTCCTTGTATATGAGGATTCCCCTCCTCTGCCATGGGGGCGTTTGAATCAAATTTATTCCATGTCTAAAAAGTGTTTCGTGAATCTCACTGGTTTTCATTCCTCTAAGCATTTTGGCGATTTCTTTAGGCGTTTGTCCCATTTTTCGGAAAAGCCAATAGGCGTAAGCGTTATTGTGGTTTCTCCACGCGTTGGTCTGCCTCCAAGCCATATACTCCAATATTTCTTCTTCGTTTAACATAATTACTATTCGTGAATCAAAGGCGGCTGTAGCTGTTTTGCCAAAAAGCTTTTGCACGCACAAGGCGAAGGCTGTGGAAACCATACTGGGTATGACAGAATCTATTTTCTCCACTCTTCCACGAAACGGTGCTGGACTTGTGAATAAAATGTTTAGTTCGTCGCTAACTACATAGATTAAGGCTGGGCTAAACCCTTTTTCGAAAAGCTCTCTGCCAGCATATACTAGGCATTCTGCAAATTTTTTGTCGAAGGGTTTTTCGGCGTTAATTGCCTCTGAAAGCTCTTTAAACTTCCATCCATCCAATCTGAGGAAAAATGGGTTTTCCAGCGGAATTGAAGTTTTCGAGAAAATTTCATTTTTAGTTAAGCTTCTGTAACTATTCAAGGATGATTCGGGCATCTACTGTTTTTGCTCCCTTTGTGTAAACCATTATTGGATTTAAGTCGAGCTCCTTAATTTCCATATGCTCAGTGACAAGCCTCGAAGTGTTTAGTAAAATCTTTACTATGGCTTCGGTGTCTGCTGGCGGCATGTTCCTATAACCACTAAGCAGCGGGTAAGCCTTAATATCTGTTAGCATTTCGCAGGCTTCTGCTTCGGTTATTGGTGCTATTTTGAAGGTGACGTCTTTTAAGACTTCAACGAAGACTCCTCCAAGCCCAAACATGAGGGCGGGACCAAACTGGGGGTCTTTAATGGCGCCTACTATGACTTCTGTTGAGGGTGGAGCCATTTCCTGCACTATTAGGCCAACTATTTTTGCGTCTTTCTTATGCTTCTTAACATTCTTCATTATTTGTTTATAGGCTGCTCTAACCTCTTTTCTATCTTTAAGGTTTAGCATTACTCCGCCGACGTCTGACTTGTGGATTATGTCTGGCGAGACAATTTTTAAAACAACTGGAAAGCCTATTTCCTCTGCGAATTTGACGGTTTCAGCCTCGTTTTTAGCGAGTTTAAACTTTGTGACGGGTATGCCATATTCCATGCAGATTGTTTTCGCCTCGGTTTCAAGCAGATACTTTCTATTTTCTGCGGTTGCGTTTGCGATTATTTTAGGAGTTTGCTTCATGCTCCCCGCCTCTAGAGAAATAATTAGTAGTCTTGTTTAGGTTATTTAAGGGATTTCTCTATAAACAGCGTTTTCAGCTTAATTCTTGTAGGGCTCTCAGCCTCTTAACGATGTTTGGATGAGTTGAGAACATTTCACTGATTCTGTCAAGAGCAGTCAGTTTTTGGGAGAGAATTTCTTGAACCAGTTTTTGGTCGCTTGAAGCTGCCATCGTTGAAAGCGCTATCGACTCCGCTTCTGCGCGGTCTGGGTCTGCTATGAAAAGGGCTTTGAAGGCGTTTAAGTTCTGCACCTCTTTTCTAGCTTTCCTCATGTTTTTGGTTGTGTTCACTATTTTTGCTAGGCTTACTGAAAGTTTTCTCGCGCCGTCTTCTACAATTGTGGCGCTGTGTCTGTCAGCATAGTACTCTCGGACACGGCTTAAAAATGAAACGCAAACATAGGTTAAGAACATTGAAAAAGCCACTAAACCCATACCAAGCAGTGCTGTGCCGCTGCCTTCTTCCCTTTGTCTGCCGTACATGGAAGACATCATAATCGAATAGCCTATGTAATAGAACAAGGCTGGAAGAAGTGAAACAAGCATCATCACTTGAACATCTCTATGCTTCAAATGTCCAAGCTCGTGGCCTATAACCGCCTCAACCTCGTCGTCGTTCAAGGTTTTTAACAGTCCGCTTGTGACGGCGACACGGTTTCCAGCTATTGGCGAGCCATAGGCAAAGGCGTTTGGTATGGGGATATGTGCAAGCATGAGTTTCGGTTTCTTTATCCCGCTTTTTCTGCTGAGATTGTCAATCATTTCATGAAGTTTTGGATTTTCGCTTTTCGGGATTTCTTTCACGCGGTAGAGGGCGTCAATTATGTATGGTGATATTAGCCACTGGAGGAGGTTGAAGGCTATTACAAATATCCCAATGTAGATTAAGCCTAATTGGAAGAGGCTTAGGATTACGGCTAAGATCAACGTTGACAGAGTGAAGATTATCGCTAGGGATGCAATCATTGAAAGGCGAAGTTTCCATATGCTTGGCAATTATTTCACCAATTAGTGTTCACGAAACAGAACCTGCTTATATTTGTTGCTCTCACCCTTAGCTGATGCTGAAGGGGTAATTTTATTATCGTTTATCTGCATAGTCTTTTTCATGCAAACCTTTGTAGACGATGTGGGAAGCTTTCCCCTTCCGCAGCATGTTGAGCGGAAGTCCTTTGAAGAGGCGTATAGGCTGGCTAGAGCATGGGCGGTTGAAGGCAGAGACTTTGCCGAAAACGAATTTCTCTATAAAAACTTCTATGAGGTTGTGGTTGCCTCTTTTCGGATGAAGTTGGCAGCTGGCTTGGATGTTGCCAACTACCCACAGCACTATGACATATGCAGACAGTTCACGGAAACAATTCATAAGGCAATGGAAAAGGGCACGTATGTTGTGGATGAGAAAGACGCGATCATACCAGAGGTTTACGTGATTAGCAGAGAGGCGAAAAGGCTCTGCAAAGAGTTTGGCGTAGAGAAAATTGCGCTCCGAACTTGTGTCACTGGACCGTTGGAACTTTACCTTAAAGAAATTGGAACAACTCCTTACCAAGATGTTTTTTTAATGTTTGCGGAAACAGTGCGGAAATTCGCAAAAAACTCGCTTCTAAACTCTAAACGTGTCAAAACCGAAGTTGTCTCCCTAGACGAGCCAAGCTTCGGTTTTCGTGAGGTGTCTGCTGACAAGGACACAATTATGAAGGTTTTGGAAAAAGCCTTCGATTTTAACGGTGCGGTGAGGCAGATTCATTTGCACTCTCCATCCAGAATTGCAGAGATTTTAGAAGTCAAAAACATCGACGTTGTTTCAATCGAGTACGCGGCTTCTCCCAAAAACTTGGAATGCGTTTCAAAAGGCTCGTTGGAAAAGGCAGACAAAAAAATTCGCGTGGGCATTTCCAGAACAGACATAGACACTATTATGGCAGAGCTTCACGAAAAAGGCATAGCGAAACCACAAGTTTGGGAGATGGTCGAGGATGAGCACACTATAAAACGGAGATTTGAAAAGGCTAAAGAACGGTTTGGAGAAAAAATGACCTTTACTGGTCCAGACTGTGGTTTAGGCGGATGGCCAACCCAAGAAGCAGCTCAACTTTTATTAAAAAGAACAGTGAACGCCGTGAAAAAGATTAACGGTTAACACCACTTTATGGAAAATAAACCGCTTTTCCACTTTATTTTCTCTACCCTCCTCTCTCTAGCCATTTTTGCGCTTGCCAGCAAGCCACAAACACTAGTCCCCTCTAGTTTTTGGTTTGTGGAAAAGCCAATACGGGCCTACCCCCTCTATTTTTTGCTACTCGAGCATGGATCCAAGTTCCTCACGCACCAAAACATTAAGCTTAATCAACTTCTCCCATAGCAACAGCCACCCTTGGAAGCCTAGCCTCCAAACTCTTCCAATACTTCGCACTTTTGCTCTTGAATCTGCTTCCCAAATTTCCGCAAACCACATAGCATACTCAAAAACAGACAGCTTAACTCTCTGCCGGGTTAGAACACTGTAGAAGGGGCCGAGGCCGGGATTTGAACCCGGGCGCCAGGCTTTCCGCCGGCTTTCTTGTCCACAGGCCTGTAGGCTTCCAGGCTACCTCACCTCGGCCACTCTGTGGTTTGGTTTATTTTTATTGAACTTCTTGTTCATTTACGTTTTCCTTTTGCTGGATTCGTGCACCCTTCATGATGTTTATGTTGGTTTTAGGATGTATCTGGATTTGGAATATGAATTATGAGAGTTCGAGAGGTATTTATTATTTGGTTGATGCCTTTGGATAGGCGGCAGCTTTACAGAATGCTGAGGAAGATGGGGTATTCTGATAGGGCTGTTAGGGCTATTCTTAAATGGTACGAGTAAGGATTGGATAAGCTTCAAGTGGTTTTCTTCTCGCCTATTATTTCTATGAAAAATTCTTTTACTGGTTTGGCGAATATTTCCCGAACTTTTCGAAGGAGTTCTTCTCCCCTTTTTGTTAAGGAATAGTGCCTAACTTTTCTTCGACCTTTAACCATCCATTGGCTGCTTGCGAATCCTTCCATTTCAAGCTGGTGGAGGAAGGGGTAAACTATGCTGGGCTTCAGTCTTCTCCCTGTAAGCCTTTTGAATTCAATTATTAGCTCGTATCCATGTCTCGGCTTGCGGGAGAGAAGCCAAATTATGATTGGCTTTTCGAGGCCGCGTAGGAGCATGTCGCCGATTTTAACCATAGGCTTTCAGAAAAATATTTTAGATTATGATATATCAATTTTCCGTTAGGCAACAGCGCTTATATTCAAGTTATATTATTAAAGCTAGCGTTTAAAACGCATGAAAGGTGAAATGGTTATCGATGGCTGAGTTGGAAAAAAACCTTTTAAAAACCGCCATTAGGGGTTTTAGCAGAGTTTTGATTCTTTGGCTTTTAAACCAGAAGCCCATGAGTGGATATAGCATCTCAAAAGAGTTGAAAAGGTTGACTGGGTGGAGTTTTCATTCTGGAGTGGTTTACCCGCTTCTATATGAACTGGAAGAGAATAAGCTTATACGTGGAAAGTGGATTAAGAGGGGGAGACGCCGCATCAAATACTACTCAACCACAAAAAACAGCGTGGAACTTTTAAACCGTGTCAGAGGGCTTCTTGAAATGCCTGTTAAGGAAATTTTAAAAGACCTAATATATTAAGCCTAAATCTGCCTCACATGCGTGTTTTGAGGTTTTTGTTTAGAAAAATGTATATTATAGTGTTACCATTTTCAGAAGTCTATGGAGAGTTAAATCTTGAAAAAAGTCCTTGAAATTAGATGGCATGGAAGAGGCGGCCAAGGCGCATGGACAGCCAGCGAGCTGCTGGCAAAAGCCGCAGTCTATGAAGGGAAATCCATCCAGTCTTTTCCAGAGTTCGGCCCCGAAAGAATGGGGGCACCGGTTGCGGCCTTCACCAGAATAAGCAATGAGCCAATTAAAATGCACTGTGCAGTTTATAATCCGGATGTGGTTGTTGTTTTAGATGCGACATTGCTTAAGTCTGTGCCCGTAACTGAAGGGTTAAACGAAAATGGAAAACTTATAATCAACTCGAGGGAAAATTCCTCTGAAATTAAACAGATGCTTAGAACGGACATGTTTGAAATTTGGACGGTTCCAGCCACAGAAATAGCTATAAAAATTTTAGGCTTGCCTATAACAAGCACTGCCATGCTTGGTGCAGTGGCGCGCGCAACCAGCGTTGTTAGTCTAGAAAGCATAAAGAAAACAGTTAAGGAGCGTTTCAGAAGCGATGTAGCGGAGAAAAACTTTGCAGTTATAGAGGAAGCCTATAAGGAGGCGCGTTCAGAATGACATCTCAAGAAAAGGGTTGGAAAGAAATTTCTATAGCCGCTGTATGCTGGAAACCCAGCACAGAATTCTTAACAGGAGACTGGAAAACCTACAAGCCAGTGAGAGATTTGGAAAAATGCACTCGTTGCTTGTTATGTGTTATTTTCTGTCCAGACGGGGCGATACACTGGAAATCCGACAAGGGCGACATAGAGTTTGACTACAGCTTTTGCAAGGGCTGCGGGATATGCGCCAACGAGTGCCCCGTAAAGGCAATAGAAATGAAACTTGAATAGGAGGCGAATTAAATGAAAAGCCTTGTTGAACAGAAGGTTTTGGCTTTAAACGGCGACGAAGCCGTTGCTTATGCAGCCAAACAGGCGGATGTTGATGTTGTAGCCGCTTATCCCATAACACCCCAAACAATAATTGTTGAAAGGTTCAGCGAGTATGTAGCTAACGGCGAAGTTGAAACAGCATTCATCTGCACAGAATCCGAACACAGCGCCTTAACAGCATGTCTAGCCGCATCCCTTACTGGCGCGAGAACCTTTACAGCTTCAGCTTCAGCAGGCTTAGCCTTAATGCATGAAATGCTTTTTGTCACCTCTGGATGCCGCGCCCCAGTGGTTATGGCTATTGCAAACCGCGCCCTGTCAGCGCCTATAAACATTCACGGCGACCAATCCGACACAATGGCGCAGAGGGACAGTGGCTGGATACAAATTTACGCGGAAAACGCGCAGGAAGTTTACGATTCCGTTATACAGGCGTTTCGAATAGCTGAACATCCAGATGTTCTACTACCCGTCATGGTTTGCCTAGATGGCTTTCAGTTAAGCCACTCCGTTGAAAACGTAAATGTATTTCCAGACGAAATAGTCAAAAAATTTGTTGAGGTTCGCCGATTTCCAAAAGTGCTAACCCACGAAGGAAAACTGGCATTGCTTAAGCTTGACCCCGAAAACCCCATGACAATGGGGCCTCTGGCTTTTCCAAACTATTATTTCGAATTCAAGCGTCAACAGGAAGAAGCCATGAAAAACGCGCTTGAAGTTATACGGCAAGTGCATGATGAATATGCGCGGATAAGTGGCAGAAACTATGGAGATGGGCTTCTCGATTACTACTACCTTGAAGATGCTGAAATAGCCGCAGTTTGCCTCGGCTCAACCGCTGGAACCGTTAAAACCGTTGTTGACGAGTTAAGAGCTGAAGGCGTTAAGGCTGGATTGTTGCGTATTAGAACTCTCCGACCTTTGCCATTTGAGGGAATCCAAAAGGCGCTGGAAAATGTGAAGGCAATAGCTGTCATGGACAGAAGCATGAGTTTCGGAGGATATGGAGGAGCAGTTTTCCACGAAGTTCGCCATGCCCTATACGATTATGACAAACACCCCTTCACAGTTAACTATATTTACGGGTTGGGCGGAAGAGACACAAGTCCCATGCAAATACGTGAAATCTACCGAGACCTTCAAGAAATCCTTGAGAAAAACCGTGTTGAAACCCCAATACGATATGTTGGGTTAAGGGAATAGGAGGAACGCATAATGCAAATTGAAGAATGGAAGTTTACGGCAAAGGACATAGCTGAAAAAACAGACCTCTTCATGTCTGGGCACAGAGCCTGCGCAGGCTGCGCTCCAGCAACTGTCATGAGGCTTATATTGAAAGCTGTTAGAGGACCCACCATTGTGACGATGGCGACCGGCTGCATGGAAGTAGTTTCAACAATTTACCCTTACACTTCTTGGGCTTTACCATGGCTTCACACAGCCTTTGAAAACGCAGCTGCAAACGCTTCAGGAATAGAGGCAGCCATAAAAATAATGCGGAAAAAGGGAAGAATAAAGGATGAGCATGTGGATGTCATAGCCATTGCTGGAGACGGAGGCACATATGATATAGGCATACAAGCGCTTTCAGGAGCCGTTGAAAGAGGCCACGACTTCCTATTCGTGTTATACGACAATGAGGCGTACATGAATACTGGCATCCAAAGAAGCGGAGGCACACCTCTAGGCGCGTCTACAACCACATCGCCAGCTGGCGAAGTCATACCGGGCAAACTTGAAGCTAAAAAGCCCATAGCCGACATAATAGTGGCTCATGAAATCCCCTACGTGGCAACAGCCTCGCCATATTATTGGCGGAACTTAATAACAAAAGTGCGCAAAGGTTTAGAAGTGGAAGGACCAGCATTCCTGCATGTTTTTGCGCCTTGCCCCCGCGGTTGGAGAAGCGACCCGGCAAAATCCATAGAGCTCTCCCGCCTAGCAGTGGAAACATGCGTCTTCCCACTGTGGGAGTGCATAAGCGGCGAATACAAGCTTTCATCGCCCAGCAAAGTCATAGCCATGGCGCCCCAAAAGAAAAAGCCCGTAAAAGAATATTTGGCGGTGCAAGGACGTTTTAGGCACTTGTTCACGCCGAAATACGAGAAACTGCTAGACGAAATACAGCGGATAACAGACCAGAAATGGCAAAAACTCCTCAAAAAATGCGGAATAGCCTAGCTTTCTGCAACCATTACATTTCTCTTTTTATAAGCCTTAAACTGCTATCATTATGGTTGCTGGGTCTTTATCAGAAGCCATAACAGTGTAGTCGCTTTCTTCAAGTCTATAAAAATTGTATATTTTAGTGGGAATTAGGATGATGTGCTTATTTTTCTCCTCAACAACTTTAACCTCTGTTTTTGTAATGGCCTTTTCCTCCAAGGTTTTGTTTGGTTTAGCCGTCAAGACCATGTGCTCTGTGTCTACAGCGTAGAGAATCATGGTCTCAGGTAGCTTTACGCCTTGTGTTAGTTTTCCGTCTATCTCTATCCTGTATTCAATAAGTTTTTGCATCACCATCACTAAAGGCGTCTTGCTCATTCCATATCTAGGTATGAGAGTGTCACGTCGAGCTTTTTAGGAATTTTTCTATTTCTTTTTCTGCGTTGTCTGCTTTTATGAATATGGGCACGTTTTCTATGCCTGTGGCTATGTAACTGGACAGTAGCCATTCGCCAGGCGCGAACTCTAGGGTTTTTTCCAGTATGCCTTTATCTATCATGAAGGTGTCGCTTATTAATGCGCGGTCGTATGGTCGTGGCAGTGTTCCCACGAAGTATGTGTGGAGCTGTTGTAGGGCGTTAGTGTTTAGGTAGGCGATTCGCTGTGTGGCTATGCACACGCCTAAACCGTATTTGCGTCCTTGTCTAAGCAGAGTTTCGACTTGTTTGCTGCATTTCTTTTCTATGCCGGCAGCGCCTGAAAGTTCTGGGATGAATTCTTGGGCTTCGTCGAAGACCAGCAAGATGTAGGGTTTCACTTGGAACATGCGTTTTCTGCGGATGAGTAAGTCATGTGTCAAGGTTATGACTAGTTCTTTTATTGTAAGCGGGTCGGATATGGAAATGCAGACAAGCCTTGTTTCGCCTTCTAGTAGCTCCCTTATTTTTTCCGCTGTTAGTCCACCAGTTTCTTTTTTCTCTTCTTCACGTCTTCTTTTTATCTGGTCGATTATGGTGTTTCTTGTTGTTGCCCAAGCGTATAAGCCGCTTTTCTCGTGAACCTTGAACTCTTCTATGGTTTCTATGCAGATTCCGTCAATGTGTTTAATGAATTCCTCGTTTACTTCTTGGTTTTCGCTTAAACCGTGAACCTCCATATAATCCAATATGGCGTCATGGATTTTGTCTATGGCGTTTAAGTAGTGAGGCTTGTCTGTGCTGCCTTTTCTCTGTTCGTTCAACTCTTCTAGGAACTGGGCGTATGTTGGAATCTTTTGTTTGGGCCTTGTGTAAAATGCCACTTTGTCCTGCTCCATTATCTGCCTTAAACCAGCTTTAATTCTCTCGTCCACTCCGTATTCTCTAGGCTTGACAGCGGTGTTGAAAAACTGTTCTATGGAGTCGATTCTATGTTCGAGGATGATTTTTGAAGGGATTTTTCCATCTGCAAGCAAGTCCAGCAGTAGAAATATGTATTCGCAGCTAATGTCGAAAACCACGACTTTCACATCGTTTGTGTGGAGCAGAATCCGCCTAAGAATATTTGACATTAAATTGCTTTTTCCGCCGCCGGTGAAAGCGAAAACCCCAAAATGGTAACGCACCAGCTTTTCAAAATCCACGTATATGGGAATCACTGTATTGGCGGTTTGAAACATTTTGACAACTCCAAGTCTCGGGTCAAGCCTCGCATCATCAACCGTTTTAGAAGGGTCTATGCCAATTTTTTCAGCTATTTTCTGGTTATACATGCGGTTTATCATTTCACTGTTGAGGATATAGACTGGGCTTCCCACAACTGGGTAGGAGAAACCCTTAACAAACTTGAAATCGCAGTTTTCGCCAATAACCAAGTCGTAGTTTATAGGAATGGCGTCTATCTGAATCATCATGGTTGAACGGTCATCTGTCTGCCAATCCGCCTCAGACTGCTCAATAATTTCAAACTGCATTGGGTAATAGCCGTGATCTGACAAGCCCCTTAAGCCAAAGTGTTCAGGCCAGACTCGGCTTATCTCCATAAGTGTGTAACGTTCTTCGCTCAGAAGCGCTTGTTTAAAGTTTTTGACGGCTAAAAGCATGCCTTCCTCCAATAGTCCCATCAAATCTTTTTGGTATTCCACTTTTATTCGGCAGCTGTAGCGGGCGCTTGTCCCCGCCAGTTTGGACTCTTCAGCGCCGCCGAAGAAGCGGGGCATTACGGCGGCTAGTCTTGCGTAGAACTTTCCATCAAAGTTCGTGAAGCATAAGCTGTTAAATGTGTTCTCTTCTTGCGGTTTCAATTGCTGTTCGCCTCTCCCTAAAGGTGCTCATATAAAATATGAACTTTCTCAATTTATGGTTATTGAGAATCCACTCGGCTGTTGTGTCCACGACGCGTTTAAACTGGCTGTAGTTCCATTTGGCAATTTTGTCTGCGATAAATAAAGGCGTGTTGTGTCCGAAAGCCTCTGGAATGTTGGATGGCGCCATAGCCACAAGAATGCTCATGGTAAGGCTCTGCAGCTTGTTCGGCACGTCCTTATCCACAAATAAAATGACTTCAACGGGTTCTTTTGTGCCGTCGCTGAGTTCATTCCAAAACTCCACGAGGTTTTCCGGTTTATAATCGTATTCAGGATAAACCAAACGGTCTACGAGGAGGACGTTGCTTCTAAGCATGGGGTCTGTTCGGGCTTGGCTTAATTGCACGTAAGTTTTCAGAAAAGTCTTTTCCAGGCCTATCTTGTTTTTTATGGCGCCTAAAACGTAGCCTTTACGGTTCTTTTTGTCCAGCACCATTGTTCTAAAGGCGGAGTCATACTCTATTAGGCTCCATGGCGGTGTGATTTTGTCTGTGTTGAGGATGCTTGCCGACTGGAGTATCATGCGGTCTGTATTAGGCAGTTTCTCAAGTTTCTCCTGTGAAATATTCGCCTTCAACAAGTCGTTGTTATGCATTATTGGGATGAGTTGACGTTTGAAGTCCCTTGCAGCCGTGTCCTTTGTCACGCCTACCAGCAGTATGCGTCTATTCCAGCATTCATCCATGAGCATTTGCAAAGTGAAAAGGGTTAGAAAGGCTATGTCAAGGGTTGTCAGCCAATGCTCCTCTCCATCTTTCACGATTTTCATGAGGTTGGATGTTTCAGGGTTTTCTGCAAAAAAGAATCTGTCACCTATGTTTGTAACTAGCTTCTTGATGCGTTCCCATGTTCTCCCATATTTTGGGGTCAGGGTGTAAACCTCGTTTTTCTCGTTTAAAAAGCCCTTTCTCATGAGATTTTTAAGGCTGCGTTCAACCCTTTTGACTCTTTTTTCGTCTTTTATGTCGAATTCTTCTAGAATCTGCTTTTTCGTCAGTGCGCCTTTTCGCCTTAGAAGGTTTACTATTGCATAGCGTAGGTAATCGGCTCTTGGAGGCGGCAAGCCTAAACTTTCGTTGTAGACATGTTGCCTTGCCAGTGTTAATTCGTTGGCGTCGATGGGTTCTCCGTCAATTTTGTAGCCAAGTATGTTGCTTTTTGCTTCCCACAAAATTCGCTTCGAAGTGTCGTATAGAAGGCTTGCCCGTTCAATTGATAGACTTCTGTCTAAAAGGATTATTCGAATCTTTTGTTCGCTGTCCACGGCAAGCTTGTAAGCCAAATAGTATTCAGCGAAGGTCATTATCCAGTTAGCCACTGTTGCATTACTAATTATGGACTCTTCTGTAAGGGGCTTCCCAAGGCTTACCTCGTCCGGCTGTGAAACCTCAAAAAACGTCTGGTCCACGTCTGGGATTTCATTAACGTATATGGGCACAACGCTTGAAATGCCCGCGCCTTGACGAGCTGTCCGCTCATCATACTTGACAATGGGCGGCTTATCATTGCAGAAGGTTATTGTTCCAGTTGAGGCGTAGGCGCCTCCGAAGAAAACCACAAGGTCGAAAAGCGGACGCGAATACATGGTTCCATCTATACCAGCGAAACGCACAGAAGTTGCTCCAAAAAATTCTTTAGCTGTTTTAAAAGCTTCTTCATTATTGAATCCCATTCTTATAAGGTTTGAGAGGAGGCTTTCGTAGAAGTTCCTCAAAGATGAAAAGCGCTGTTCATAATCCAAAACCTGCATGGAAGCCCCAATTTTAAGCACGTTGCATGTTCGCTTAACCGCGTCGCTTAAAGGAGAAAGCTCCACATGTTCCACCACCCAACAATTAAGCAATTTAACAGTAAAAACATTTTTTGAAGCTTGGAACAGCCAATAGCGATAGCCCTCTCTAGTTTTCAGTTTCAGCTTTTAGCCTATAACAGTTTTATATCACCTAATCTTCAAGGATAGAATCGAAGGAATGGGTTTGACTGGAAAGGCTAGACGAGCTAAGAAGAGGAAAAGCGAGGTTGAAGTTAGACAGATGACCCTAGAGGATTTGCCGGAAGTTTGGCGTTTAAGCGAGAAAATATTCACGCCTTCACAGTTGCAGTTTACATACCGTACATGGAACATTAACGAGCTGCTCTCGCTTTTCCAAGAAGACCCGGAACTCTGCCTAGTGGCTGAAGATGTAAACTCAAGGAAAATTGTTGGATTCGCCATTGGAACAATTTTGAGGCGACCATTCAGTCCGTGGACCTACGGCTATTTCGTGTGGGCTGGCGTTAAAAAAATGAGGCGCCGCCAAGGGGTTGGAAAAAGGCTTTACCGGGAACTGGAAAAACGCTTCAAAGAGAAAGGAGCCCGCATAGCCATCGTCGACGTCGAAGGCACAAATCAGGCGGGCATGCGCTTCATGGAAAAGCTTGGCTTCAAACAGAACCAAACATATATTTGGTTCAGCAAACTCCTCGACTAGCGGCGCGCTTTTCTCAAAGCTTATATAGATAGTTTAATTTAAAATTATACGACTGAAATGAATAAAAAATTCTTATTTGGCATAGTTATCCTGGTTCAAATGATTCTATTTGTTGTCTTGACATCCCACACTGGCGCGTATCAACAGTTCGACTTTTCAGAGGTCGCCTACTTTGACAGAGTTAAAAATGTTCTTAGGCTGAAACCCGAGCATGAGGCTTTTTTGGCGCAGTACGGCTTCGTCTCCGTCAACGTTTCTGAACCAATGGACGACGATTGGCTGCAGCCAGCATTGCGCATGGAAGATTTCTACTATGGGCTTGTCTATCACAATGATTTGCCAGTTTTCATAACAACAGACTCGATTTTACACTTGTTCCACGTGGTTTTCGACTGTTCCTTAAGGATTTTGGAGGGAAAAGTCTTCTATTCCATCCTTGAAAACATAACTTGCTTCGGGTTCGAAAACTCTTTAAACAATTATAATAGTGTGCAAAAGGATGATTCAATTAAGTATTGGGCAGTTAGAAACTCCACAATATATTTTGCTGTGGCGCTTTCCCTTCTCCGAAACCAGACAGTAACGGTGCCAGAAGAACTCAACGACGATGTAAACTTCTTTCTAAACAATATATGGACGGAAAATCCAAACTTCATCGGTGCTTGTTATTGGATTCCTGCCGAAATCCCAGTGGGCGTCGAAATAAAGTATGATTTCACTCAATTCAAGCCACGTGGACACTATTTGGGAAGCCCAGTCCATGAGCGGTATTTCCAAGCCATGATGTGGTATGGTTACCTTCCCATATTCATCCCCTGCAACAACGATACATACCATTGGTGTGCCCCCCATTTCAATGAAACATCGGTGGTTTACATGCTTGACCTTTTCAGGTCTAGCCCCGCGCATTACAATGACTGGATGAAATTGTACAACATCACTGGAAAGCTTGTTGGTGAAAGCGACTCCATAAACCCGTTGAAGTTGGAGAAAGCTTTGAAAAACGTTTTTGGGGAATCTGACAGTTATTTGGACAATGTGTCAGAGAATGGAGGTTTATGTGCCCTCCGAGAGGAGTTAAGCAAGCCTGAATATTGCCAGCGTATATTGTCTCAACCGCTTGTTGTTCAGACCCTATGGGCGGTTTTGCCGCGTTATCCGCTTGTCTTCCAGTTTATGGGGCAACGCTACGTCCCAGACTCCTACATTTTCCAAAAGCTTTGCTGGGACAGAGTTGGACCAGACAGCAATTTGGAAAGGCGAATACTGCCGAAAGGCTTGGACCTCTTCGCCGTTTTAGGCTCTGAAAGGGCTAACCAGCTCTTGATTCCAGACCACACCTTTGAAAACTTCTCGAGTAATCTGCTTTCTTTGCAAAACGAATTTCAAAACTTGACAGAAACTGATTGGATTAAAACCTCTTACACAGCGTGGATTTACACCCTTCAAAGCCTTGTGGATGAAAGAGAGAACGAGACTTTTCCGGCTTTTATGCAAAGCTTAGCGTGGAAAGACGAGAAGCTTAACACTGTTTTGGGAAGTTGGGCGCAGCTTAGGCATGACACGCTATTGTATGCGAAGCAAACCTACATTCCCGCCATGATATGCAGTTATCCAGAGGCTTTCGCTGAGCCATACCCGGAATTTTACAGGAGAATGTATATGCTTGCCCAACGCACTCTAGAAGCCATACAGACGCTCAGCTTAGGCGAAATACCCGCAGTGATAATTTCATCAATGGAAAAATTAAAAGAAGTAGCTGAAAAACTTGAAACGATATCCAACAAAGAATTACGACAGGAGCCACTCGCCGTTGAAGAAGTTGAATTTCTCAAACAAGTGGCTTGGAGATGCGGCTCCGGAGGCTTCATTGGATGGTACGCAGACACTGTCCACGAAATCACAGGGGCAGCCAACTACACATCAATACTGGAAACGCCAGTAATAGCGGATGTGGCCACATTTCCACCAGGTGATATTGCCTATCCACCTCAAATATTGCATGTGGGCACCGGCTACGTTAACGCTTTGGTTGTGCTCTTCCCGCTGCCCAACGGAACATTGGCTGCAGCAGTCGGCCCAGTATTCACCTACTACGAGTTTAAACTCATCGGAACAAAGCGCTTAAACGATAACGAGTGGAAGCAAATGTTAAAATATGAAAACAGAACGGCGTATTTGCCAGAGTGGCTAAAGGATATTTACGGTGCGGGAGCACCATGGCCAGCCCCAGAGTTCTCCCACGGCCATATTATTCTCGCATTAACAATCTCGGCCATAACAGTTGCCGCAACATTGAAAAAGCTTTCAAAGAAGCCTAGATAGCTTTCAGAACCGAAAAAAGTCTTAAACTATTTATGCTATTTACTGGTTTAAGGCACAGAGAGGAGTGGTTTGCAGACAAGCGACTTCAAAAATCTTGGAGTTGCTTCAAGCATATACTTTTTCTCAAGCAATTTGACGAGCATGTTTCTCCCAGTCTACTATTTAGAGCTTGGATTGGGCATAAGCGACATAGCTCTGCTGCTGCTAATCACATTTGCGATTATAGGACTTTTGCCCATCACTCTACTTAGATTTGTCAAAAGTTTCGAGCGAGTAATATGCTTCGGCGTTTTGTCCACGATGGTTTTCTACACTCTTCTAATATTTGTTAAAAATTCAGTGGTGCTGGGTGTCACCTACGGGCTGAGCATAGCCACTTTTTGGCCTAGCTTTAACCTTCTACAGTTTAGGCTAAGTGAGTCCAGTATTAGAGCGCGTTCAGTAAGCCTCTTCTCCATCATAATTCCATCCATCGCCAGCATAGCCGGCCCAGCGGCTGGAGGCCTAATTATAGAAAATTTTGGCTTTCATTTTCTTCTCATATTGTCCATAATCCTATATTTTGTTGCTTTAACCTTTTTCATGCGGGTGCAGTTTAAATTAGAAGCTCACCGCTTATGGACTCCATGGAGCGGAAAATTTTCCATCTTTTTCATCACCTTTATCATTTTTGGAATGTCGGAGGCTTACTGGCTTGCCTATCCCCTTTTCGTTAATAGGGTTTCGGAAACGATTTCCAGAATGGGTTTTGTTCTAGCCTCAACCAGCGTTGTAATATCCGCCATAACCTTTCTCGTCAACTGGCTTTCAGATGTTAAAATGAGACGCGTTGAATTCACCATTATAGGCGTGATGTTAAACGCTGCATGGTTCTTTCTGATAGGGTTCGCCTCCATGCCCCATGAAATAGTGCTTTTGTCCGCTTTATCTGGTTTGGCGAGCGCCTTCACAATTTCATGGTTCGCCCACTACGGAGACTCCTTCAGCCGAGAATATTACGCAAGCATCCTTGTCCTAATGGAAACAGGCTTAATGATTGGGAGAATAATAAACCTAGTGCCGATGCGTCTTTTCATTTCTGAGGGAAACTATTTGAGCTATTTTATGCTTCTCGGCGTGTTCACCTTGTCGGTGATTCCATTTTTGGCTTACAGCAAACACCTAGACGGGGAAGGGAAAGCCATTAAAGAGCATTGAAGACGTTTCAAAACATAGTTTTTCAAAGAATATGTTAAATTTCAATCGTCCTATAGTGGTTTTAAATTCGGAAACAATGGAAAATTATTTATCTATCATCATAAGAAAACCATGGATATCGAGAACGTTGGAGGAAAATAAATGGCTAAATGTCCAAAATGTGGAACCCAAGTTGCGACGCCTAAGAAGAAGTGGACTATGGCTGGGCGCCCAGACAAGTCCGGAAAGCGGATGCAGTTGGAAATTGGGCTTTTCGACTGTCCCAAATGTAAGAAATCCTTCCGAGAAGTCTTAAGCAAGAAAAAGGTCTAAACTCGATAAACAGCAGCCTAAGACGGCGACCATCATGCCGAAAACAAAGCAAAACGTATGCCCAGAATGTGGGACAGAAGTTAAAGACCCGTATAAGACATGGGAGCTTATCGCTCCTTTCCCGGATAAAAAAATGAGAATTACCATGACCATCTTCGGCATGTATGAATGTCCAAAATGCGGCAAAAAATTTAGAGGAATCGTGAGTAAAGCCAAACTCGGCGCTGAAGGCATAGAAATATAGATCCAAAGCTTTCCACAATCCCCTTTTATTTCTTTTCATTAAAGCGTTAAGTTTTAAAATCCGAAAGGCATATTCAACAAGACAATTTAGGCTTAATAGAAGGCGTAAAATTGGAAGTTGAAACCCTTAAAAGACTATGGAAAAATGAGTATTTTCAAACAGCCATAACCATCGCCCTAATAATCATCATGGTTTTTGGCTTTTATTTCGGCGCCCAAGCCGCATTGGGCACGCCCTACCCAGCTTTAGCGGTAGCCTCTGGAAGCATGCTTCCAACTCTAAACATCGGAGACCTAATAATAGTCCAAAAAATAGATCCAGCACAAATAAATGCTGACCCAAACGGCTTGACAGGCGACATCCTTGTTTACAAAAGGGGGAACGAGCTAATCGTCCACAGAGCCGTCAAAATAGAGCTTAGAAATGAAGTTTATTACATCACAACACGCGGAGACAACAGCGGCGCAGATGATCCCGCATGGCCTTCAACATCCCTGGTTGGAAAAGTAATCGCAAGAATTCCTTATGTGGGTAACTTACCCCTATTCCTTCATTCAGAAAGAAACATGTACATTCTATTCCTTATTTTCCTAGTAATTCTTATAATTCTGATGCTGCCCTTCGGTTCCCACGGCGACGAAACGCCTAAGGAAGAGAAACAACCCATTGAAGAGAAGCCTCCCATAAAAATCGACTTAAACCTGGTTCTTTACATCCTTCTAAGCGCAATAATTGTTGGGTTTATGATTTTTAACCTTTGGGGTTCCTTCACCTTTTGGCAGCCAGGCGCCACTCCACCGCAAGCAACAATTAGAGGCGTGTTTTCCGATTTGCAGTTTCATGAAGAATTTAGCAGCGGCGTCTACTTATCTCAAGGTTTCTTAACATACAAGATTGACTGGAAAGTTAACAATGGAATACGCTTAGGGGTTCCTACATTTTCGTGGTTCCAACTCTCCATCATTGTATTAGCAATATTCAATGCTTGGAAGCTCTACAACCACTTTAAAGCGTGGAAGTCAAGAAAGCGAGCTGAAAACGTTTAGGAAAAGCTTTATGCATGTAAGGCTTTATAAAGGGTATTTAAAACTTCATATGTAGAAGTGGTGTTTATGCCTAAAGTTAAAGCCGTCATAAGCATAGAAAACGTTGTTGCATCAGCAACCCTAAACCAGAAAGTAGACTTAAACGCTGTTGTCAAAGGCTATCCAGGAGTAGAATACCGTCCAGAACAGTTCCCAGGACTAGTTTTTAGGCTGAAAAGACCTAAAACAGCCACATTAATCTTTAATTCTGGAAAAATGGTCTGCACAGGCGCTAAATCTGAAAAGGAAGCTCGTAGAGCAGTTATGAAAGTTATTAAAGAGCTGAAGAAGGGCGGAATAATAATTATCAGCAAGCCGGAGTTGAAAATCCAGAACATTGTTGCTTCCGCGAGTCTAGGCGGTATGATAGACTTGGAGAAGGCAGCTTATACGCTTGGAAAAACCATGTACGAGCCTGAACAGTTTCCGGGACTAATCTATAGAATGGATGAGCCTAAAGTGGTTATACTGCTTTTTGCAAGCGGAAAACTTGTCTGCACTGGAGCGAAAAGGGAGCAGGATGTCTACGATGCTGTCCATAAGCTTCACGGAATATTGGAGGAGAAGGAGCTAATATTCTACGAATAAATGCTTAAACTCTTCCTAATGCTTTTTATCCCTTTTTAACCTGTTTCAAAATTGTTTTGAGCTGCTCTTCGTTTATTGCGCCCGTCTCATAGAGCATGTTGGCTGCTTCGCTTATATTGAGAAGCGCGTGAAGCCTAATTCCGCTTTTTTTAAGCTTCTCTCCACCGCCCTCCATCCTGTCGAGGAGAACCACAGCGTCGTTCACCACTCCACCCTCGGCAATAACAGCCTTAGCTGCCCGTCTAAGCGACAAACCTGTCGTGATAAGGTCGTCCACCAGCAAGACGCGGTCGCCTGGTGCAAGAACACCTTCCACTCTTCTTTGTCTTCCGTGGAGGCGCACGCCTTTCCGAATGTATATGAAAGGCTTTTTCATGTGGTAGGAGATTAAAGTGGCGAAGGGCATGCCTGCCATGGGTGTTCCAGCCACTCTTTCAAAGTTTTCAGCGCCTATTTCCTCTTTAACAAAACTTGTGTAGAGGTTGCAGATTTTCTGGAAGGCGTCTGGGAAGCTTGGAACCACCCGCAAGTCTATGTAGTAGGGGCTTATTTTCCCGCTTGTAAGCTTGAAGGCGCCAAACTGGAGTGCGCCTATCTTGTTGAGAACCCTGCAGATTTCAGCTTTAACTGTTTCCTGCGGCATTCAAGTTACCCCTTTTTGAAAACTTGGTAGACTTTACCCATTTCTGGAATTAAACATGTCACTTTTGGCATTTCCCTCTTTAAGAGTTCGCCAAACCTCTTTAAGTCGGCGGTGGAGCCAGTGTGGTATGGAACAGCCACTTTAGGCTTTGTTATTCTTGCTATTTCGAAACCCGTTTCTGGAGATGCTCCTGGAGCAATTCCAACAGTGCAGAAGACAACGTCAAAATTTTCCCTCTCGCCTATGCTTGCCATTTCTGGAAAGGGAAGACTGTCAGCTGTGTGGAAGACTTTTACGCCATCTTCGCTTGTGATTATGAAGGATACTGGTGTAGATGCTGGCGGGTGATTACACTTTTCAGCCTTTACGGAAACATCGCCTATTTTAACTTCCAAGCCTGGTTGAACTTCGTGAATTTTTTCCGATGGAATGATGTTGCGCAGTCTCCTTGTAGATGTTGGGTCAGCCACAACCATGCACTGGGATAGACGATGTATTTCGGAAACAAGCGACTGGTCTAGGTGGTCGTAATGTTCGTGGGTTATAAGGACGGCGTCAACCTTCTGAAGGTTTTTCGCCTTAACGTCAACTGGATCCACTACAAGGGTTTTGGATGGGGTTTTTATGGATACTCCAGCATAGCGGTTAAACCAGACAAACAGAATCTCATTTTTTCCAGGGGTTTTCTCAATTGCCATATGGATTCCTCGCATTTATATCTATTGCACCTTATGTCTTAAAGAACTTGTGCTAGAGCCCATAACTTCGAAATGTATTGTACCCGCAATGGCATAGTCTGCGGACGTTGTAAATCATAAAAGAGTTAATAAAGGTTTAATAATAGTTGATTGAGTTTTCATAGCCATAAAGTGAATGCCTATGGTTGACGTTTGGCTTCCCTATGGGAAAACAGAAGTCTGCCTAAGAGTCCCAACCAGAAACTTTCTCGGCACTATAGAACCGAGGGAAAAGCCCGGAGTTGCCGACGCCAAAGCGGAGGTCGAAAGAGCTCTAAAAGAGCCCATAGGCTCTAAAAGGCTGAGCGAGATTGTTAAGCCTGAGCATAAGGTGGCAATAGTTGTTGACGATGCCACCAGACCCGCGCCCAGCCATGTTATGGTCCCCCCGTTGCTTGATGAACTTGGCGGTGCAGGTGTTAAGGATGAGAATGTAACCGTTATTTTTGGTTGTGGTACCCATAGAGCTGTCACTGATGAGGAGGCTGTTAGGCTTTTAGGGGAAAATGTAATTAGGCGTGTGAAAACTGTAAGCCACAACTGCAAAGCTCCAGACCTTGTCTACATTGGCACAACAGCTAAGTATGGGACAAAGGTTTATTTGAACCGCGTTTTTGCAGAGGCTGACGTGAAAATCTTAACGGGGGATGTGTGCTTTCACTATTATGCGGGGTATGGCGGCGGAAGAAAAAGCGTCTTGCCCGGAGTTGCAGGCGAAGAAACAATTAAGGCTAATCATGCCATGCTTCTGCATCCAAACGCAAGAACAGGCATTTTAGATGAAAACCCCGTCCACGAGGACATGGTTGAAGCTGCAAAAATGGCGAAGGTGGGCTTCATTTTAAACGTTGTAACCAACAGCAAAGGCGAAATAGTCAAGGCTTTTGCAGGCGACATGGAACAAGCCTTCAATGAAGGGGTAAAGCTTGTGGACGAAATGTACCGCGTACCCGTAGACCGCAAAGCAGACATAGTTGTTGTAGGCCCCGGAGGCTACCCTGCCGACATGAACCTTTTTCAAGCGTATAAAGGTGTTGACAGCGCCCTTGAAGTGGTTAAGCGGGGCGGTGTGATAGTTTTGGCTGCCGAGTGCCTCGAGGGGCATGGAAGCCAAGCTTTTTACGATTGGATGGTTAAGTTTAAGGATTTGAAGGCTGTTGAGAGAGAAATCAAACGTAACTTTGTTTTGGGTAGGCATAAAGCCTATTATTTGATGAAGGCTTTACAGAAAGCCCAAATAATCCTTGTTTCGGCTATGCCAGACTATTACGCTGTGAACGTTTTTAGGTTGAAAACGGCTCGGACGGTGAATGAAGCCCTAAACGAAGCCTTCAAGATTGCTGGAGAAAACGCTAAGGTTTGGGTTATGCCTTACGGAAACTACGCGCTGCCAATAGCGAAAACAAGCGAATAAAACCTTTAATGTTTAAGGAAAAACTTTAAAATGGGGAAGTAAACCTAACCCTAGACTTCGCTAACAATGTGATGGGAGTAGAAGCTTGCAGCAGACCTACACGCTTCGAAAGTTTACGCCGAAAGACTTGGAACGCGTCACATACATAAACCGCGTTTGCCTCCCAGAAAACTACGGAGACTACTTCTTCATAGACTTGTACAACCGTTTTCCAGAAACTTTCATTGTGGCTGAAGGAGACGGCGAGGTTGTAGGCTACATAATGTGCCGCATCGAATCAGGCTTATCCAGTTTCGGTTTAGGAGGCTTCATCAAGAAGGGACACGTGGTCTCCATAGCCGTTATGCCAGAACACAGAAGGAAAGGCATAGGACAAGCCTTAGTAACTAGGGCTATGGAAGGCATGCGCCTATACAACGCCAAACAATGCTTCCTAGAAGTTAGGATAACCAACACTCCAGCCATAAGCCTATACAAGAAATTGGGCTTTAAGGTTTCACGGACAATTCACGGCTATTATTCGGACGGCGAAGACGCGTACGTTATGACTAAAGAACTGTAAAATTTCAAGTTTTGAAGCCAAACTCCGCCTTTTTGTTCATGTAACTTATTGCTTGAAGCATTGATTTGGCTAGTCCTAGTAGGCTGAGGAGAATTGCCACCATTAGGAAAAGGCGTAGATCAACTGTTAAGGCTATGTTCCTATAGGTTAAGTTTAACATTCCACCGTTTAGGGTTAAAGCCAAATAACCGATTACAAAAAGGGCTTTGGCAGTGCTGAAGAAATACTGAAAAACAGTGTCAGCAACAAGGTCTCCCAAAACCCCAAGAGCAATGTAGACTATGACAAAGTTTTCAACAGTCTGTTGGAGACCGGGCACAAACTCCGTAATAGGCGCAAGAAAACTCCAAACGAAAAGGTATAATATGTAAAAGAGAAAACTTTTCAAAAAAGCCTTTAAGGCTTTAAACGCGAACTTCTTTGCAACACTTTTTGAACTTTTTTCTTCTTCAACCATAGGTAATCACCAAAGGTCCATATTCAAACAACGATGTTGAGAAGTAAACTTCGAAAAAGCCCTCCCGAATGTTTTCGGCTGTTTGGACGTGAAAGACTATAAACCCGTTGTAAAGGAAGCCTTGCGGCGCCTCTATGACTGTTTCCCCTCGTCCGACAAGCAAGCCTTCACTGTTATACATGCGCAATCTTATTTCGCCATAAACATCAAAAAAGGCGTGGTTTTCGAAACTTAGGGGCACAACCACTTCTAAATGGGTTCGGTTAAAGGGCTCAAAAGTTGGTTCTCCAAGTTCAAAATTGTAAAAGGGGGCGCCCCACGGAACTGAAAAATTCGATGAGGCTTTAACTGGAATGGCTTCGGCTATTTTCATGCTGATTATGGCTGCTAAGGAAAAATTGGCATCGTTAAAAATGTAATAGGAGCCTTTCTCCAGCAAATCGTTAAAGTTGAAGGTTAAATTATGGAAAGTTGCAACTTTTCCGCCCCTCTTCACGGTTGGTATAAATGTGGAACCTTCAGCAAGCATAGAGCCATTTACATCGGCGACTTTTGTTGTGAGGTTAAATTCGCCTAAATCATAATAGCCTCCGTTTTCAATGTTTATGGATATGGAGACGAGAAGGTCTCCGTTGGAAGCCACACTTAACAGTGGTTCTCCAACGCCCAAGTGCAAGTCTTTAACAGAGTAGGCTGCAGAGGCAAAAAAGGCAAGTAAGATAATCCAGAAAAATGTTGAAGCTATGCCTATCATTCGAATTGATACGTCCATAAAAGCCCTCTTCTACGGTTTTGAACTGCTAAATTGTTAATCTAAGAACTTGGTTGCGGCTGCTGGGAATCCGCCTTCTGCTCCGCGGCTTGTTCCGGAGGTATGACCACCATTTCCGGCTCTGGAGGTTTGCTTTCAGGTTCAGGTTTAGGTTCTTTTTGAGGCTCCGATTTTACCTTTTGAGGGGCAGCTGCTGCTTTTTGCTGAGTTACTTTTGCTTTTGAAGGAACAGCAACTACTTCCACCTTTGGAGCATGAACCAGTATTGTTACACCTCTTATGGTTAGCAAAGAACCCACCCACCCCATAACTCCAAGATACATCAAGCGAACACACGTAGCTATCAACGGAGCCAGAGCCTCGCCAAAAGTTTGAATAAGGTCTTCTGAAGTGGCTATTGATAGACTTTGGGTTAGAAACCCATAAGCGCTTATAAAAGTGAATATTAAAAGGGCTACTCCAACAGCTAAAACAGCCATTCCTGAAAGGGTTATTTTTTCTCTTAGGCTTTTGAACATGTTTTTCCCTTATTTTTGTATTAAAGGTTTGAATATTAAGGGTTCTGACATACTAAACAGAATTTAGGCTAGTTATCAAAAATTAAGCGAAATAATCAAGAAAAATGGAAATTTATGGCTGCAAACCAAGCTTCTGATAAATTCTTTTCCTATTCTCTTCAACACTTTTCGCGACGTCTGTAAAAAGGTTGTTGCCATGCGAATCTATAGCGACAGCCAGTGGACCGAAATCCTCAACTTCAAAAATCCATAAGGCTTCAGGAGTTCCCAAGTCAAGCCACTCCACGCCCTTAACATTTTTTATGGCTTTTGCAGCCAATATTGCTGCTCCGCCAGTGAACGCGCCGTAAACTGCTCCATACTTTGCCATCGCATCGGTTGTCCTCTTGCCCATGCCACCCTTGCCTATTACAACTCTAACCTTGAAGTTTTTAATGAACTCGTCTTCAAAAATGTCCATGCGGGTGCTTGTTGTTGGACCAGCGGCTACAGCCACCCATTTTTCATCCTCTTTTTTAACCACTGGACCGCAATGGAAAACAGCTAAACCTTCAAGGTTAACTGGTAGACGCTTACCTTCCTTAAAGTATTCTAGGGCGCGTCTGTGGGCTTGGTCTCTGGCTGTCACAATTGTTCCAGTTATGTAAAGCACGTCATTCACTTTCAGTTTGCGGATTTCCTCTTCAGATATAGGCGTTTTAAGATGATATACGGTCATGCCTTTCACCTCACACCTTTTCTTTATGAGTTAAATATTCAACTGTTCCATCTGTGTGAATTCTTGCGGCGGCTCTTCTAGCTGCCCAACAGTTAAAGGCAACAGCCGCAGGAAAAGATGCCGGATGCCTAAAGGCATATTCCACGTGAACACCCAAAACTGTTGTTCTGCCGCCTAAACCCATCGGACCGATTCCAGTCATGTTAGCTGCCTCAAAAAGCTCCTTTTCAAGCTTAGCGATTTCTGGATTCGGATTAGGCTCATTCAACGGCCTTAGGAGAGCTTTTTTAGCAAGTTTCATGGCAATGTCGACTCCTCCGCCCATGGCAATTCCTAATATTGTCGGCGGACAAGGCTGGGCGCCAGCCTTAATCACAGCTTCGATAACAAACTTTTTCAGTCCGTTTATGCCTTCTCCTGGCACAAGGGTGCCCGTTACGCAGACGTTTTCTGAACCGCCTCCCTTCGTCATAACCGTCAACTCCAAAGTGTCGCCGGTCGCAATCTCCCAGTTTATGTATGGTATGAACCTTCCAGTGTTGTCTCCGCTGTTTTTTTGCGTAAATGGATCCACAGCATTCGGTCTTAAGGGAACCTCTTTTGTGGCTCTCCGTGTCGCGTTTGTTAGAGCTTCTTCAACTTTGTCAAGGTTCTTGAAGTTGGCGCCTGCCCGTGCATAAAATATTATTGTGCCTGTATCTTGGCATATTGGCGATTGATATTTTTCCGCCAATTCTATATTGTCGAGGATAGCCTTCAACTGGGTTTTTCCAGCTTCGCTTGTTTCTTCCATGTAAGCCTTCTCTAAAGCTTGTTTCACGTCTTTGGGCAAGTATATCACAGCTTGCTTTATAAGGTTAAAAGCTGCATTTTCAACAATTTTCGCGTTTTCCAAAGCCTTCTCCCTCAAATATTGCTGATGACTGTTTTCTATTCAGAGGATTTAAAAAAGTTTCCAGACATTTCAAGGCTTTTAAATGTAGATTCTTGTTGAAACAATCTTCGGCGCTTTTCACTTTAACTTATCTCTCTAAGTGTTGGACGCTAAGGTTCCTCGTTTGCTTTAAATACTGCTTGAGTTAACTGTTTCGTGGGATGCTTATGTCTGAGAGGGAAGAGGACGAAAGCATAACGGAACAGCGTTACGAGTCGCTGGAGGATCTTCCGGGAATAGGGCCATCAACAGCTCAAAAATTGAGGGAGTTGGGTTTTCACACTGTTGAGTCTCTTGCCATGGCAACTGTCCGTGAATTGGAGCCTGCTGGAATAAGTGAGAAAAAAGCCTTAGCCATAATCAGCGCTGCCCGCTCTTCGATTGGCATCTCCTTTATTCGCGCTGATGAGTTGCTTAAAATGCGGCAAAGTGTTTTGCGGCTAACCACTGGAAGTAAAGCCTTAGACAAGCTTTTAGACGGCGGGTTGGAAACACAAACCATAACAGAGTTTTACGGCGAATATGGAAGTGGAAAAAGTCAAATCTGCCACCAATTATGTGTAAATGTACAGCTGCCTCCAGAAAGGGGAGGACTTAACGGAGCCGCATTGTATATTGACACTGAAAACACTTTTAGAACTGAACGTATTGTGCAGATGGCTAGATATCTTGGACTCGACCCAGAAAACGTTGTGAAAAACATTATTTATGCTGAGGCTTACACTTCAGACCATCAAATGTTCCTTTTGGAAAACGCCGACGAAGTGATAAAAGAGAACAATGTTAAACTGGTTATAGTTGACTCTTTAACAGCGCATTTCAGAAGCGAATATCTTGGACGTGAAATGCTCGCCGCTCGACAGCAGAAACTCAACAAACACATGCACAGGCTTATACGCTTAGCAAGAGCCTTCAACGCTGTGGCGGTGGTAACAAATCAAGTTATGGCTAAGCCAGATGTTTTTTTCGGAGACGCCATACACCCCATTGGCGGTCACATAGTGGGACATACAAGCCACACCCGCATCTACCTTAGAAGGGCTTCTCGTGGTCCTGTGCGCATCGCCCGACTAGTTTCAAGCCCCTACCTGCCAGAAGGAGAGGAAATCTTTAAAATAACAGAAAACGGCATAGAAGACACTTCCGAAGAGGAGAAAACTAAATCCAGTGGGCGTTAAAATGCCAGTCCCATCAGCTTTGGTTACACGGTTCTTTCAGCTGATTCTCAACAAACAGTTTGCCGAGGCAGAACGCGAACTGGAAAGGCTTAAACAGAAAATGCACAAAACAGAGTGGAACAGAGGCTATTTCAGAGCCCTATACGGAATGCTCCTCGTGAGAAGGTCTAACAACAACGACTCCTACGCGTTTTTCTCAAAGCTTGATTTAAGCGATAAGGAAGCCCTGCAAGCCTACAGGCGGAAGTTTCTAAGTCATATGAAAAATAGGCTCCACGGCGATTTCGACAGAGGATTCTTCGCGGCGTGGTCAGATTTCATGCGTGTGGTAAGCAAACTAGACGTCAACAGTGCTCAACCTAGAAATAGTTTTCAAGAAAAGGAAGCAAGAGGACTTATGGAAGATAAAAGTCAAGCAACCATAGAAAAGTTTCTGAAGTGAATTAGACATTTGCGATTATTATTGTGTATAAAAGCACCCAGAAAACAAGCCAAGAGAGAAGGTAAATGCCTATTCCAGCTGTAAGGATTTTTTGTGGCTTCTCCACTTTTAATATAAGTTTCGGCTTGATAGCATAGTAGGATAACACGTAAACAATGAATGCAAAGGCTATGCCATTCCATAAAATGTTTGGATTATTCGTGGTGTTGGTTGCTAAGCCGTAACCTATGCATATTAAAGCTGCCACTATGCCAAGAGCAAACCTTAACCAATACAGCGCTTCCAAAGGCTTCATAAACTTCCACTTCTGCACCTATACGCATATATCAAATTTAAAGTTGACTATCCAGATTTATGCAGTAGCTCATACGCGAAGATGTAATCGATATTTTTATAAGGCAGTCTCTTTCTTAAGTTAGAGGTTTGTGAAAACTCATGTGCCGGAACCCTATGCCGCAAATGCATCCAATTAAACGCGTTGGCTTTAGCATAGGGTATCTCCGGTGATGCGAAACGCGCTTTTCCGTCTCGTCTTTCCGCGTTTCTTCCGGAGGTTTTAATTGTGAGGGAAAAACCTGTTGATGCTTTGCGTTTCGTTTGTGTCAAGAAAAGAGTGGAGGCTCTATGCGTGAAAGGGAGGTTTGGCTGAAACTTGTTGCTGGTGCATTTGTCAGACCTTCACTGCGGTCCAAAGTTTAAAGAGGAAACGTTCTTAGAGGCAATTGACGAGATAAACGCCCTCAACCCAGACGTTGCGATTGTGACTGGAGACTTAACTGAAGATGGATTAATCGGCGAATTCAAAGAGGCTAAACGATATTTGGCTCTTATAAAATGTAAGCGCCTAATAGTTGGGAGCGGAAACCACGACGCAAGAACCACAGGATACCTTTTATTCCCAAAGTTTTTCGGCAACCCTTCGTCCGTCACAAAAATTGATGATATAGCAATTATCATGCTTAACTCTTCAAGACCGGACAGAGATGACGGTGAAATAGGGTATAACCAAGGGTTATGGATGAAAAACCAGCTTGAAAACTGCAAAGACGCATTTAAAATAATAGCTCTCCATCACCATCTAATCCCTGTGCCAGACACTGGAATGGAGCGAAACATAGTCTCCGACGCGGGCGACCTACTTTGGACTTTGACAAAATATGGCTTCAACCTAGTTCTATGCGGGCACCGTCACCGCCCATGGACATGGACCCTTGGAAAACTAATGATAATTCACGCTGGCACAGTTTCAACGGATAGGTTGCGGGGCTTTTACCAGAACACCTACAATATTATACAGGTTGAAGGTGAGAAAATTGTGGCAAGCCTAAAAGTTGTAGGAGGGCAAGAATGCGCCCTTAACCAAGTTTCCATAGAAGCTGTGAACTCCCTATTTTAACAATTTTACGTTTTCCGTTCAGTTGCCTATTTATAACCTAAAAAGCCTATAGTCTTTAACAGTCTTAAAAGGGATAGAGATTTGCAGAAGGAAGAGTTCAGAAGCTTTGATGTAGCGGCTGTCGTCCGCGAATTAAAAGGAACCATTGTAAATTCTAGAGTGAGCAACATTTACCAATTGGATGGTAAAACCTTGCTTTTTAAGCTGCGGGGACTAGGAGAAAACGTTTTTAGGCTTGTATTGGAGGCTGGAAAACGCTTAAACTTAACTTCTTACGCTTTAGAGAAACCCCTTGTGCCTCCAGCCTTCTGTATGGCTTTAAGAAAATACTTGCGAAACAGCTGGTTGACAAATGTTGAGCAATACATGTTTGAACGCATCGTCATCTTTACTTTCGCTAATAAAGCCGGCGCCTTTAGGCTAGTCTTAGAGCTTTTTGGAGAAGGCAACATAATCCTAATCAACAGCGAAAACAAAATCGTTCAAGCTTTACACTACAAGCGAATGCGAGACCGTAACATACTTCGAGGAGAAACCTTCCATTTTCCGCCTTCCAGCGGGCAAAACCCTCTGGAAATATCTAAGCAAGCCTTCTCAGAAGGTTTAAAAAACTTCGGCGACGTTGAGGTTGTTAGGGCACTTGCCCGCTTCCTCGGCATCGGCGGCATTTACGCAGAAGAAATCCTTCTTAGACTCGGATTAGATAAGACCACACCGTGCAACACCCTAAACTCTTCAAAAATTGAAGACCTTTACAACTGTCTGCAAAGTTTAATCAGCCAAGTTCTCGAGGGAAAACTTGAACCATGCATAATTTTTGACGAAAAAGGCTTGTTTTTAGATGTCGCTCCTTTAAGGCTTAAGCTTTACGAGGGATTGGGACACCAGTTTTACAAAAGTTTCAATGAAGCCCTAGACGAGTTTTATATGAAAACTGAATTTTTAGAAAAGGCAGTGGAAGAAAAGAAAGGTGAAGAGTTTGAGCGGGAAATTGAACGTCTAAAAAGGGTTTTGGCTGAACAGGAAAAAGTCCTAAAAGAAGCTGAAGAGAAAGCGGAGAAGTATAGGCGAATTGGCGACCTAATCTACATGCATTCCAGCGAACTTCAAGAATTGTTGGACAAGTTTTTGGAAGAAAAAAGGCTTGATAAAGATTGGGATGCCATAATCGCCCAAGTTTTAGCTGGAAAACAGGCTGGCTTAAAGCCTAACACCCTTTTCGAATCCTTTGACAAACAAAGACTAGTGCTCACCGTAAGCGTTAACGGACTGCACTTCGGCTTAGATTTAAGAAAGGACTTGTTTGCAAATGCAGCGAAATTTTATGAGAGGGCTAAGGCTGCAAAGCGCAAGCTTGAAGGTGCAAAAAAAGCTTTAGAAGAAACCAGAAAGAGGCTTTTGGAGGCTGAAGCCAAACTTAGAAAGACTGAAGCTGTGGAACAAGTCACACCGGCAATGATTGTGAAGGAACTTGCTAAACGCAGGATTAAACAGAAAAAATGGTTTGAAAAGTTCAGATATTTCACATCTTCAGACGGCTTTCTAGTGGTTGCAGGCAAAGATGCCATAAGCAATGAAGTCCTAATCAAAAAATACACTAAGCCAGAAGACATAGTGTTTCATGCGGATATAGTCGGCGCCCCCTTTGTTGTCGTCAAAACAGATGGCAAAATGCCCAGCGAACAATGTTTACGGGAAGCAGCAGAATTAGCTGCAGCCTATTCCAGAGGCTGGCGTGAAGGCTTCACTTCAGTTGATGTTTACTGGGTTAAACCCAACCAGCTAAGCAAGGCGGGAGGTTCAGGCGAGTATGTACCCCCCGGAGCCTTCGTTGTCAGCGGAAGCCGAAACTGGATGCGTGGCACACCCCTAAAAATAGCCATAGGCGTCTTATTCGACGAAGAAACAAGCGAACCATCCTTCATAGGCGGAGCAGTCAGCGCCGTCAAAGCCGAAACAAACGCTTATGTCACCATAGTGCCCGGAGACGCCAGTGGAAAAGAACTTCTAAGACAAATTTTAAAGGTTCTCGCAACAAAAACATCAAAAGAAAAACGAGAAAAAGTACTGAAAACCTCCATTGAAAACATTAGAGATTTCGTCCCATACGTTAAGGGCAGAATCCTCGCTGAATAGCATGAGCATATACCTAAAAACGGTTTTTCATGGGCTTTGGCTACATGGTCTCCGCAGCTTTTCTCCTCCAGTTGGCTTTAGGGCCATTATTTACTTAGGAGGTGATCCGGCCGCAGGTTCCCCTACGGCCACCTTGTTACGACTT
>JABFQN010000007.1 GCA_019685555.1 Candidatus Bathyarchaeota archaeon A05DMB-3
TTGAACCGGCGACCTCAGCCTCGTAAGGGCTGCGTCCTAACCAAGCTAGACGACCGGCCCTTAACAGATAGAGATTAATTAGATGTTTATTTATATGAGAGTTGCGAATTTTCCCTTGTGTAGTAAAGGGCAAAATATTAAACTGATCCTCAATAGTATTCATCAAATCTTAAGGTGATATCGTGAAAAGGATTGTTGCCACCGGGGCTGGCGGCCCAGCCGGCATAAACTTTATTATGTCTCTTCGCATAGCTCCTGAGAAGATTTTCATTGTTGGCACAGAAGCTAGCGAATACTTCATTTATCTGGCGCCAACCGACATAAAGTACATAGTTCCAAAAGCTGAAGAAGAAGGCTACATTGATAAGCTTAATGAAATTATCAGAAAAGAGAAAGTTGATTTTTTACATGCGCAAACAGATGTCGAAGTAGCTGTCATTTCAGAGAGCCGTGAAAAACTTGAGGCTAACGTTTTCTTGCCATCAAAAAAAACTGTAAAAACATGCCAAGATAAGCTTGAATCTGCGAAAATTTGGATAAAAAAGGATGTGCCCGTTGCCAGAACCATAGAACTGCACAGCGAAAAGGACATCGAAAAGGCTTTCGAAGAGTTTGGAAATCCTATCTGGATTAGGGCTAGACACGGCGCAGGTGGAAGAGGAAGCACCCCAGCATACAACAAAAAAATGGCGCTTTCATGGATTAACTATTGGAAGGCACGCGGTGTAAACTGGGAGTTTATAGCCCAAGAACATTTACCTGGAAGGAATATAGGCTTCCACAGTCTTTGGAAGGATGGGGAACTTGTGGCTTCCATGGCTAGAGAACGTATAGAATACATATATCCACATCTCGCTCCTTCGGGAATAACTGGCACACCAGCAGTCCAGAAGACTATACACGACGAAACTGTGAACAGAATTGCAACAGAGGCTGTTCTGGCGATAGACCCAAACTTTAACGGAATAGCATGTGTGGATCTTAAAAATAATAGAAATGGTGTTCCATGCGTTACTGAAATCAATGCTGCCAGAATGTTTACAACCTCCTTCTTCTTCTCCTGTGCAAGCAAAGTTTTCCTTAAAGACCATCACGCGAACATTCCATATCTCTATGTTAAGCTTGCCTTTAAAGAAACCATCCCAGAAATCCCCAAATACAACATTCTACCAGAAAATGTTTACTGGATACGCCACATAGACGCTCCAGCAAAGCTAGTTAAAAATGGGGAAATTATCGGAGAAATGTACTGCTGGTGTGAGTGATGAGAATATGGTATGACGCTTGCACTGGAAAGCATGTGCGATACGGTGTTGCCATAGCGAAAAGACTTAGAGAGATGGGACATGAAGTTATCCTGACAACCCGTGAACATCCAGACACCACACCTCTTGCAAATTTTCTCGGCGAAAAATTTATCATCATAGGAAAGTATAACCCAAAATCCCTACTCTCAAGGCTTAAGGAGGGACTTCGCCGTCAACTTTTGTTTTGTAAAGTTTTTGGAAAAGCCATTCCCGACATTGCTATTTGCCACGGTTCCGTGGACCAGATGCGGGTGGCTTTCGGCTTAGGAATTCCTACAATAACCACTGTGGACACTCCTTACGCTGAAGCTGTGCATAGACTTACTTTGCCCCTCGCCGACTATATTGTTGCTTCGAGGGCGATTCCTAAAGAAGAGTTGCAAGCCTATAATGTGAAAGGCGAAATAGTTCTTTTTGATGGTGTGGATGAGGTTGCATGGATTAGGGGCTTCCAGCCTTTGGTGAAGTATGATTTTGGAAGCCCGTTAATTGTTGTAAGGGAAATTGAAGAGAAGGCCGTCTACGCTAAAGAAAAGTTTTCTTCTGTTTCTCTGGCGAAAAGGCTGACAAAACTAGGTGAAGTTGTTTTTCTCCCTAGATATGGGCGGAAGGCCATTAAAGGTTTAATTGTTCCAGAAGGTTTTATTGATTCCGCAAGTTTAATGGCGCAAGCAGATCTATTCGTTGGAGTGGGTGGAACAATAACCCGTGAATCCGCCTTACAAGGAACACCAGCCATAGTGGTTGATGTTTTTTCAGGGCAATATGTGAATGATTACTTGAAGGAGAAGGGTTTTCCGGTGTTTAAAGCGGAGCCTTCCTCTGTTTTTAGGCTTGCCGAAAAGGTTTTAGGCAGTAAAAAGGATGTTAGTAGTTTGTTGGCTAAGCTTGAGAATCCTGTTGATGTAATCGCCAACGTTGTGGAAAAATTGGCACGGACTGGAAAAGGCTAAGTTTTAGCTTCTGGCTTTTTTGCTTTAATAAACTCCTTTCTTTTAGCTTCATATTCCTGTCTTGTCATCATGGGTTTGGCCGGTACCCCCTTAACCACATTGTTGGGTGGGGCATCCTTTGTTACAACGCTTCCAGCGGCTACGACTGAATTTTCATGGACTGTTACGTTTGGTAGTATTGTTACGCATCCGCCTATGATGACGTTGTCTTTTATTATTGATGGTGTTAGGCATCGGCTATGGGGAAATTTATCGTTTAGTAAGCTGCTATTGGGGCCTATGAAGACGTTGTTGCCTATTCGGCATTCGTTTGATATTGTGACGTGGGCTTGTATTATGCAGTTTCTGCCTATGACAACTTTTTTGCCTATGTCGCAGAAGCTTCCTATACGGGTATTGTCGCCGATTTTTGTGTTGTCGCCTATAACTACATAATTCCAGATGACTACATCCTTGCCGAATTGGACGTTTTCACCTATTATTACACCTTTGCCCATTCTAGGAGATGACATAGACATGTTCTCCTTCCCTTAGTATGGCTGTGTGAAGCTTAAATAGTTTGACAGTTTTAGTTGTTTTAACTGGAATGAAGGCTGGTTTAAAAATGGTTAAAGAGAAGGTTTTAGTTGCTGGTTTAGGGGAAGTGGGTCGCCCCCTCTTCGAGCTTTTGAAGGAATGTGGAAGGTTTGAGGTTTATGGTTATGATTTAGACGCGGATAAAATGCGGGAAATTGGGCAGTCTGCTGTCTTACCTGACAAGTTTGATGTTATGCATGTTTGTATTCCATGTCATGATAAGGAAGGGTTTGTGAAAAGCGTGGCTGGTTATGTGGAACGATATAAGCCTAAGTTGGTAATCATTAACAGCACAGTTGCGCCTGGCACAACCGTGGACGTTCATAGGCGGATTAAAGGCGGGTGTCTTGTGGCACACTCGCCTGTGCGCGGTGTCCATAAAAGTTTAGAGCATATGAAATGGGAGTTGAAGCGTTGGACAAAATATGTTGGCGGTGCTGATGCAAAATCGGCGGAAGCAGCTGAAAAGCATTTTGAAGAGGCTGGTTTGAAAACCAAGGTTTTGAAGAGTTGTTTGGAGACTGAGTTGGCTAAGCTTTTCGAGACTACTTACCGGGCTTGGATGATTGCATGTTTTCAGGAAATGCATAGGATTAGCAGACATTTTAGAGCAGACTTTGATGATGTGGTGGATTTTATTGAGGACACACACCGTGTTAGACTTGACAGACCAGTAATGTTTCCGGGAGTTATTGGCGGGCATTGTTTGATTCCTAATGCGGAGTTGCTTTTGAAGAGTTGTGATTCTAAGTTTTTGCGACTTATTTTAGAATCTAATGAAAAGAGAAAGGAAGAAATTAAAGATGAGCGCGTTTATGAAGAAGTTAAGAGGGTTATGAAGCGGGTGGAAACTCTTCAAAGGCATTTAAACAAAATTTTGGGATATGCATAATCAGCCATATGTAGTGTGCAACAATGTTAGAAACTGTGATGGTGATGTGGTTGTGCATTGGAGGATGTTAGCTCGGAGGGTGATTGGGCGTAAAGGCGTGTTCCTACTTAGAAATGTTGTGTCATCGTTGGCTTTCCACTGTAAGCTGATTCCTCAGGCGGATACTGTTGGGCGGGAGGATGGCATATCCGCGCTTACATGCACTTATAATGAGGAGGATTGGGTAGAAGCTTCCCTGCTGTCGATAAAAGATCTTGTCGATGAAATTTTGGTGTTAGATTCGTCAACGGATAGAACTCCAGAAATTGTGGAAAGTCTTCGTGAAAATCGAGGGCTTCCTGTGAAGCTGCACAAGATGCCGTTGGGGGATATGGCCTATACGAGGAATCTTGGGCTTTCAATGGCTAGGTATAGGTGGATTTTGATATGGGATGCTGACTTCGTGTTGAAGGACGAGGCTCCAGCGATATTAAAGAAACTCTTGGGTGGCTTAGATGAGAGAAGATACTATCTCATATATTGGCCGCACATATGTCTCGACGGAGACTTGATGCACCAAGACCCTAGAAACGCTCTTCACGTTGAACATTGGCTTTTCACGTGGAGCCCCAAGCTGCATTACGCGAAAGTGGGCCTTTCCGACAGCCTCGTTGCTCCCGTAACCTATTATGGTGTTGTGTATGTTGAAAAACCTTTAAGTTTTCACTTGAGGACTGTGAGAAGTCCTGTTAGGCTGCTTTATAGGCATTATAGGTGGCTCATGCGCAGAGAAGGACTCGAAGGCAAGGTAAACATGGAGGATTATTTGAAAAAGAGGATGATAACAGACTTTGGAACCACGAACTTCACTCAAGCGGCAAAACTATACTTCCAAAAATACCTTTCAAGCCTATCCGAGTACCGTAAGGATGTCTATGGCGACTATCCTAAGGTGTTGAAGAATTACGTGAAAAGAACTTATGGTATAAACCTTTAATTTTTATCAAAAGTTATATAGTTAAAAGTTTACGTGTACTAAAATGGTTGGAGTTGTCGGTTACACCAGATTCAAGAATTCGTCGTCGAGAACTCGGATCCAGCGAATGGCTGGTGCTATAAGAACAAATAACGACCAAAAAATAGAGTACTTTTCAAACGATTTTCTTAATGTTGCCTCCGTTACGTATCCTGATATTGGTTTTAGCGAGTTTGCCATTAATGAGGATGGGTCGACTAGCGTTCTCATTTACGGCAGGATTTTCGGGTTTAAGCACATGTTAGAGTTTCTTAAAAGTAATGGACACGTTTTCAAAGATGAGAACAGTTGTGCAGAGTTTATAGTGCATGCATATGAGGAGCGAGGTAATGAAGCCTTTCGCGATTTAAACGGCTCTTTTTGTCTAGTCATATCTGACGCCAAAGTTCCCAAAGTGCTTTTGGTGACAGATCGTTTCGGCACGAGACCCATATACTATGCTTTTATGGACGGTGAAATTGTCTTTTCATCCCACTGTAGGGCTATTTTAGAGTATCCTTTTCCAAGGAAACTTAATTTTAAGACGCTTGTCAGTTTCCTATATTATGGAAAACTGGGCATTTTAGGCGATGAAACATGGTTTGAAGGAATAAACCTTGTGCCGTCTGCTTCTGTTTTGACGTTTACAGGGAAAGGCCTTACTTTAGAGAAGTACTGAGACCTTGTTTATTCTTCTCGGCAAGCGGATGAAGCTGAATTGGTACAAGCTCTTGTTAAAGCTTTTAGAAAGGCTGTGAACCTCAGAGTTGACGGTTTAGATGGAGTTTCTGTGATGCTCAGCGGAGGTTTAGACTCAAGGTGTGTGCTTGGCGCTATAGAGAAAACCAACAAAGTTACAGCCGTAACTTTTGGTATTAAGGGTTGTGATGACATAGCCGTAGCCAGAAAAGTTACTGATAGGCTGAGTGTTAAGCATCTGATAATTAATTATGACCCTGACGAAATAGTTGATTATTCTTTTGATGTTGTTTCTTTGACGGATGGACAGGGCACGGTTGGCGTTAGTTATATTCCATATGTCGCTAAGAAAATGAGGGAAAATGAGATTAAATATTATTTACAAGGTTATATGCTTGATTTACTTTTAGGGGGAAGCTACCTATCAAAAGAATTTTTCGAATCTCAAAATCCAGCCAGTTTTCTTGCTGCCATGGAGCAAAAATTCGCTCTATTCCGACCGTCAGAACTGAGAAAACTTTTAAGCAAGAAATTTCATGAATACATACCTTTGGTTCGAAAGGAGTTTATTAAATTAGCTATGGAAGCGAAAGGAGACAACCTGCCTAATAAAGCTGATTATTTCGCGATAGACACAAGGGTGCGGCGTTGCACTCTTATGGGTTCCATTCTTCTTAGAGAATTTGTTGAAGAACTGCTTCCAACAATAGATAATGAGATTATTGAAATTATACGCCGCATCCCTCCTGAACTACGGTTTAATTATCGTATATACAGAAAGTTTTTGTTTGCTTTAAACCTTGAACTGGCGAAAGTGCCCTATCAAAAAACAATGTTGCTTCCGATAGTGCCAACACAATTATGGCATCCATCAACACTGGCTATCGGTGCAATAAAGAGACTTTCAAGAGACGCGCTTAGGTATAAACACTCTTATTTTGAATTTAATGAAATCTTGCGTCGTCATTCTAAATGGATTAAATTGCTCAAAAAAACTTTGATAGACAAAAACGCGTTAATTTATAAGTTAGGCTACTTAAACAGAAATTACGTTGTCAAAATTATAAACGAACATTTCAAACAAGGGAAAAACAGCGGAGAAAAAATTGCCTCTCTGATCACCCTGGAACTGCTTCTCCGAGCTTTCTTTGCAAAGTGATTATGACTATGTAAAAACAATTTCATATTCTCTTGGTAATCCAAAGAATCTATTAATTCTCATTTTAACTTTCTTGGTCCGTATATACCATTTATGGTCAGAATACCTTTCTCTCCACCGACGTATCTCACGTGTCTGATGACAAACTTTTCGGAATCTGAGGGTGCACATGAAGAGGAAAAGAGTAGCCACTTCGATTAGATAAGAGTAAAAATGCCACACAGGAACACGTATGATTACAACTTTTGAAACTCTTCTCAGTTCCTTCAAGGCTAATTTTGGATTTGCACAGTGTTCTAAAACATGAAAACATTTAGTTAAATGGAAGCACTTGTCTTTAAAAGGCAAAAAGTGCACATCTGCAATAAGATTGGCAGAGGTAAACGTATTGTAACGCCAAGAATATCTGCTCAGGTCTATACGAATATTCCCCCATTTATCAACCCCACAGCCTGCATTCAGTGTTAAGTGGCCCTCTGTCATTTTCTTGCGCCCCACTTATGATCATTTCTTGGAGTATATCGATTATTTTATGCGTCTGCTTTTAAGGTTAAATTTGTTGACGGTAATATTTCCGTTTGATAAACTAACTTCTTGCCCGCCTTTATTATCATTAAATCACTTTCCAACTACGCCTTTAACTCATTCGAAATAGGCTAATAATTTCTTTAATGAGTTTCTTTTCTCTCGCTTTTAAAGAAAAATACCTTTTGATCCTTTCTCTTGCCGCTTTTCCTTTTCCACTACCCCAATTCAACGCTTCCCCCAACGCCTTTACGGTGGCATTTACATCACCATAAGGAACATAAAAACCTACATCTCCGATAGCACTCGGTATTCCACAGTATTTAGTTCCAACAGGTATACATTCGCATAACATTGCTTCGCACAAGGCGTTTGGTAGTCCTTCATAACGAGATAATTGGCAATAAACTTTTGCTCTTTGATAGAAACGTAGAAGACCATTTTCAGATAAGAATCCGGCAAATTCAACATTAGAAGTGGCTATCGATTTTAGATAATTTATAGAATTATCTAAATGTTTTCCTATTAGAACAAATTTTACATCAGGAATATGTTTGGCAACTTTAACAAAAATCTCGAAACCCTTCCGCTTTAAATTCGACCAGTTAACAGCGCCAACAGTTATAACTAAATTTTCTTTACCACAAACCCCCGGCTTCCATTCATTCTCATCATAACCAGTCGGTACAACCTTGATTTTATCCGCAATTTTCAATTTAGTGTTTCTCAAAACATCCACCTTTAAAGACTCATCAACAACCAAGACAAGGTTAACATGCGCGTAAACAAATTTAGCCAATACCCTACGCCAGCGGTTAGTGAAAATACCATAGTTAATTTCCGGAATGTATGCTGCGTCATAGCCGCCTACAACCACCGTCGATTTTTTTCTTAAAAGTTTGGAGAATAGTACTGCGAAAAAGGCGTTTGTGCCAGCAAACCACGTGTAAACCAAGTCACACACGAGCAATCCCCAAAACAGTTTAAGAATATTCAAAGGATTTCTAAAAGTTGATATCCTCAAGTCTTTAACGTCAAAATGCCTCTTAAGAATCTCCAAATCACAGCGAACAAAACTAGACAACTGATAATAAACAAACAAAATCCTAATCTTCGCCCTCCCACATGGACACATAGCCTTTACCAGCCAAAAGTAAAAGGCATATTCAATAAATAACTGTTATTTAAGACAAACATCAATTAAATGCTGGTGAAACCCCTTTGAAAGTCACCCTCATCCTAGGCGCCCGCCCCCAAATCATCAAATCCGCACCCTTCATCCACTTAGCCAGCAAAGACAAACAAATCAGCTTAAGCATAATCCACACTGGGCAGCATTACGATTATGAAATGACAAAAATCTTCTTCAAAGAGCTAAACCTTCCAGAACCAGCAGCAAACCTAAATGTTGGAAGCGGAACCCACGCCCAACAAACAGCAAAAATAATGCTCCGCCTAGAAAAACTACTGCAAAAACAAAAACCAGACATGGTTATAGTGCCAGGCGACACAAACTCAACACTCGCTGGTGCCCTAACAGCTGTAAAACTTCACATACCAGTAGCCCACATAGAAGCCGGCGCAAGAAGCTACGACATGCACATGCCAGAAGAAATAAACCGACGACTAACAGACCACTGCTCAACACTACTATTCACGCCCACGGAAAACTGCACACAAAACCTCCTAAAAGAAGGCATAGACAAAACGAAAATTCACCAAACAGGCGACACCATGTATGACGTGCTCCTCCAACAACTGCCAAAAGCAGAAAAAACCCAAATCCTAGAACAGTTAGGCTTAACCCCAAAAACCTACGCCCTGCTAACAACCCACAGACCGGAAAACGTGGATAACCCAGAAAACCTAAAAAACATAACAGAAGCCATTTTAAGACTTAACCAATTAACCATAATCTTTCCAGCGCACCCAAGAACACAAAAACAACTCCAAAAAACAAAACTCTACAAAAAACTTGAAAAACAAGACCACATTAAAATCATTAAACCAATAGGCTACCATGAAACAGTAAAACTGATAAAAAACGCAGCACTTATCCTAACAGACTCGGGCGGAATGCAGAAAGAGGCCTTCTGGCTGAAAACACCCTGCGTAACCTTGCGTGAAAAAACAGAATGGCCAGAAACAGTAAAACTAGGAGCAAACCATCTTGTTGGGGTAAACAAACAAAAAATAATCGAGACGACCGGCGAAATCTTAGAAAAAGGGGATAAGATAACGGAAAAGCTCAAGAACACGCCGAACCCGTTCGGAGATGGAGAAGCCTCCCGAAAAATATTAGGGGTAATAAAATCCTTCCCAAAGGAATAAGGCATTAACCTAAGCCTTAAGGAAAGTATGAAGATGGCGAAGGGAAACATAATATTCGTTTCAACAAAGGAGAAGGAATTGTCCGCAATCGGCGTAAGAATGAAATACTTTAAAAAAGCCCTCGAAGCCAACGGATACACAGTGACAAATTTCAAAATAAACCTGAAAGGACTCAGAAAATACTTGAACTACTTTTTTAGATCCACCCCAAAAGACCTAGTTGAAGCTTCTAAAAACGCGGATTTGGTAATGACCACAACGCCAACCTTGCTAAACGCCATATTAAGCCATAAAGTTGCCAGAAAAAATGGACTGCCTCTCATTGTTGATGTTAGGGATGTTTGGGAAGAATATGCCAAAATCGCCCATCCTCTCATGTATTATCTAGGGCCTATCAAAAAAATAGTCGCTGAATATTATGAAGCATTACGGTATGCCTCTAAAATCTCTGTTGTCACAGAACCCATAAAAAAGTATTATGAAAAAATCTTAGGCGAAGAAAAAGTTGTCGTCATCACGAATGGCACCGATGTTGACGTAATTAAATGTGAGGGGAAGAAAAGCGACAGGGACATTGACCTAGTTTATTTGGCGGATTTAGACCACCCATACCATAACGTAGAGTTTCTGCTGGACGCGCTGAAGTACAACAGCCTAAAGCTAATTCTTATCGGCGGCGGCAAATACCTAACAACAATGAAAGAATACGCCCAATCTCTTGAAATAACCGACCGAGTATCCTTTGCAGGATGGGCTTCTTACGAGAACTTGGCTGCTTATCTATGCAGAGTGAAAGTTGGAGTCGTAGGTCGCCCCTTTACCAGCAACATAGGATACTTATATGCTATACCCGTTAAGACCTACGATTATTTAGCAGCAGGGCTTCCAGTGGCAGGATATGGTCCAAAAGGTTCTGCTCTTGAAGAGTTCATAAATAAAAATGCCATAGGGGTGTATATTTCTCAACCAGATCCTAAAGCATTATCGAATAGGCTAGTAGAACTTGTTGCGAAGCATGAGAAATATATGGAAAACGCGAGATCGCTAGCCATGCAATTTGACAGGAAAAAACTTGCTCAAAAAATGGTGAAAATAGTTAATGATGTTTTATCCAACTAGCTAAGTTTTAATATTAATTCAGCGAGGTTTGATGATCCGTCTGGAAGTTTCGGGTACTCCCTTTTCCTTGCCTCTTCAATGGCGTTTAAAATGTTTTCCAGCGTGATTTCAGAAACCATCACAGCATTTATTTTTCTTGCATAATGTTCCGCGTCTTCAACTCCTGCAGTGCGGGTCCATTCTGGATTGGGAACAACAACTGTTGGTTTTCTGTAGACTAATGCCTCTAAAATTGTTGCGCCAAAGTGTGTGACTACCACGTCGGCACCAGCTATAAGTTCATAAAATCTTGCGGAATGTTCTAGAATTTTCCATTCGGGATGCTGCCTTCTGTATGGTTCTGGGTTAACAGTGCCTGTTTGTAGAACCACATTTTCCAGTTTGCTTTCAGCGATTACGTCGAAGAGCCGCTTATGTCCTAGTGTGCCGCCTGTTACAAGTATGTAGCCTCCATTCCATGGTTTAACTTCGGGTTTTGGAATTAAGGGACCAACAACTATGCCTTTTTTCAGAAGCTTTTTCTGTTCTTCCCAATGTAATGCTGTTATGGTTGAAAAGGGCTGTAGCAAAAGTGCGGTTTTTGAGGCTTTTGTGAATCGAACCGAGCTTTCTATGTTCACTATTGGTATGCCTTTTACCCAAGCGAATAAGCTTGGGGGTATGCAGAAGTTGCTGCCTGTGCTTACGACGACGTCGAATTCTGTGGGAACTTTTTTGAAGGCTTCGATGAACGCCTTCACAAGTTTTGGTATAAACTCGCTGGTTGGCGTTTTAGCTTCCCTTGGTTTTAAAAGGAAATCAACGGTGCCAAACTTGCTGAGCCTTTCATAGCTTAGCTTGTCTCCTTCTGGAACGAGAATGTGCAGGTTAGCCCTTCCATAAAGTCTCTGGGCTAGGGCATAACCGTATGCGGTGTGACCGCCTCCACCCGCCAGAATCAGCACGTTTTTAGTTGCCAATTAAGCTCATCTCTTTCAGCGCTTTTCTCTGCAGATACTAGTCAACAGCAAGTATTTTAAAAAGGTTAAGCGTCTTAGACTCTAAAAATGAGATAATTTGGTGTCAATGCTTGACAAAAAACACGATAAGGCTTCAGTATTCGGGTTTTGTTATTTTCGCTGCTAAAATGTTCAGTGTAGCCACAGGATTAGCTTTCCAGTATATGATAGCTCGTTCTACAACGAAAGTTGAGTACGGTGTATGGTTTAACATAAACGATGTATTGGTCTACTTTACGTTGCTTGCAGGGGTTCTTCCATTCTGGGCTATGCGTTTTGCGGCAAGAGGCGAAAAAGGCGCCACGAAAACCGGAGTGTTGGCGAATTTAATGATATCCATAGCCGCTGTTCTTGTTTATTTGCCGTTTATTCCGCTGATGGCTGAGATGCTTGGCGTTCAGGAGTATAAACACCTCTACATGCTTGTTTCATTGCAAATAGTTGAGGTTTATTTGCTCAACATCTTTGAGGCATGTTTAAGGGCTAAAAAGCCACAAGCACTGGGTTATGGGGCGCTGGTTGCGGAGACACTTAAAGTGATTTTAGGTTATGTGCTTATAATCCGTTTGCAGAAAAGTTTAGAAGGAGCAATAATTAGCATAATTGTCGCTATAACTGCGCAAATAATCTACTATACCGTGTTGCTTGGTGACGAGTTTAGGCAGAGTGTCAGATGGGCATATTTGAAAGAGTGGCTTAAGGGTTCTGTTGCAAACATTTACAACGCGTTGGGAAATCAGATAGCTTCCTTTATTTTCATTATGCTATTTACTTATGGCGGGGAGGCTGCTCGAGGAAATTATGGTGCTGCCTTCCAGATAGCAAACATAGTCTCATACTCGTCCTTTTTAGCTTTTGCCTTGTACCCAAAACTTCTGGCAGAAAAAAACCACCAAGATATTGCAACTTCGCTTAAAACAGTTTTGATGTTCGCGGTTCCCATGACGGTTGGGGTGCTGGCTATACCAGAACTCTATCTTGCAATTCTCAAAGACGAGTATATTATTGCGTGGCCGGTGTTGGTTGTTTTGGCTGTTGATGCTTTTGTTGCGACGGTGTCTACGATTTTCGTTTTTGTGCTTTATGGATTTGAAAGGGTTGATGAGAAGTCGAAAATATCTTTTAAAGAGTTGGCCAAAAGCAAGCTTTTTTTGGTTTTTTCTTTACCATATGTTCACTCGGCGATAACTATACCCTTAACTTTTTATGTGTTAACAACCTACTCGCTGGATTCTGTTCAGTCTGCGCTTTCCGTAGCCATTATAAATTCGACAGTGCGGTTTGCTGTATTTCTTTTCCTTTATGTTGTAATTCGCAAAATGGTTAAAATAATGGTTCCATGGGGGAACATTATGAGGTACGTTTTTGCTTCGGTTATTATGGGTTTTGCCCTTTACGGTTTACGTGGAGTGTTGCATCCAACTAGGGTTTATCAAATTTTGGGCTTGACGGCGATTGGGGGACTGCTCTATCTTGCTTTGCTCATGATGATGGATGAGGATGCCAGAATGTTGGCAAAGTCGATTTTGCAAGAAGTGAAAAACTTTAGGTTAAGAGGGGTATAGCTTAAGCATCATTGTTCCAAAGTTCAGTGAAGAGGATTTTTAGGGCTTTTATGAAGGCGTCATAGTTTGTCCATAAGGCTGCCACCTTCTTCTTACCGTTTTCCTTCCTTATTAACAAGAGCAACTGCTCGTTATCCGCCATTATAAAGGTGGGCAGTTCATCCGAGTTTAACCGCGAATACTTTGTTTTTTTCAGCTTGATTTTTTCTATGAAAAAACATGTCTTTGGAGAGTAGTTTGTTAGAAGTTGTACAGTTACGCCCTTTTTTGAGGTTTTTTCCAGCCTGTCCAAAAATCCTGAATGGTAGAAGTTTGCGATGTCGTTTTCTGAAATGAAGACAAGGATTTCCTTTTCAGCCTTGCCAAGTATTTCGTCTGCCTTTAAACTTATTTGCTCTTCCCCCTCCAGTATTTGGAAAACTTCTTTTCTTTCTAGTTCAACTTCTGGTTTTGGCAGTGAAAGCCAAATGTTAACTAAGTTTTGCCTTTTCTTTTCAAGAAGGTTTAGCTTCATTCTCTTTGTTTCTATAAGTATGTCTAATGCTTTCTCGAAGGGTGTTGCTATAAACTTTAAGGGTTTTTCAAAGACTGAGGATATGAGTCCCCTCTTTTCTAGGTCTCGCAAAATTCTGTAGGTTTCTGTTCTGTGGAGAGACAAAGCCTCAGAAATTTCGCTTGCCTTGTGCTCGCCAGTTCTGGCTAGGTAAACGTAAACTTTCACTTCGTTCTTTGACAATCCAAGCCCGCGAAGCGCCTTTTCAATTGTTTCCATTGACTTAGCTGGACCTTTGTCTGTTTTTACAAAACGCCATAGTCCGCTATTTTCGTCGTAGAGTTTTACTATGCTTTCAGGTTTTTCAACGGATAACTCCATTTAAACCCCTTATAGAGCCTACTCCTGTTCCAATTCGGAGACAGAAATCGATTCGGCTATCGCTATATTTTATACTTCTGAATTCAAAATATGGATTAGAAATACAGTTTAAACTCGCCAAAGCTTATAGCCAAAATGTAAAAATAGAGAAGGCTTGTAGGAACCTACTAGAGAGGGGGAGGGGAGGAGGAAAATGGAAGAAGAATTAGGCGCATTTTTCCGTCTAAAGTGCTTTGTTTTTCCAAAAAATAATCACTGGTTTAAGAGAATCCTTCTGGTTTTCGCCTTCATTTTTTTCGATTATCTCGCAACAATGGCTTTTTGTCGTTTTCCATGGGAAGAGGCTAATGTTTATGCAAGGTTTTTTATGGAGAGTTTCGGCGTCCAAGCTGGGTTAACATTATTTGTTTTTGTGGCTAACCTTCCAATTTATGTAACCTTAAGTCTGGATTCTCACCTTGTTAGGTTTCCAGCCAAAATGGCTGCAATTGTGGAATCTTTAACTGATTTTGTTTTCGCTTGGTTTATTGCTGGCTTACACTTCAGCGGAGGGACAAGTTGGTTCTGGTCTGCATCAGATGTTGTGAGGCATGTTTTAGGCGCTTTTCTCTATCTTATTATAGCCTTTATTTTTGTAAAACCTCATAGGCCGTGCTATGGCGAAAAAGGAGCCTAGTGTGTAACAAGTCGCCACATACTAACTCTATTATTTTATTCGGACGCCTTTGTTAGTTAGCTGTGTTACTAGCTAATGTTGGTGATTCGTGATGGAAAATAAAGACGCAAAAACAAGTGAGGGTGCAATTTCTCCTGAATCAGCGGAAAAGCACGAAGAAGAGGCTGTGGAAGAGGCATACTTTTTCCACCCTTTACAGTTTTCTGAAGACAGCGAAGAAGTTTTAGAGGCAGAGGAAATAGAAAAGCATAAAGTTGAGTTTGAACAGAAACTTCAAGAACTTTTAAAGAGCATAAGCGAGGAAACTCTGCAGTTAAGCGAGTTTTTGATGGAAGAAGACAAACTCATTAAAGAACTTTGCCTTTCTCTAAAACAGGTTTTGAAAAAACTTAACGTCTCATTTTACATCCCGCCGCGGGAAATGCCGATAAAGGCGAAAGTGAAAAAAGTCATTTTAAACGAGGAATGCCATCTGATTCTTGTCTACGAAAAGGGTGAAGTTCACTCCACATTTTTGGCTGAATATCCGCCGGAGATTGTTATGGCTACTCTTTTGGTTATAGTGCCTGAACTGGCTAAAGCCATAATGCTTTACAGAAAAAAGATAAGTGCGAGGGTAAGCTTTTTTGGAAGGATAAAAAAAGAGTTGAGAAACGTTGTAAAGGCTATAGTTAGAAGCACAGTTGTCGTGGAAGAGGAAAAAGAATCTATGGATGTGGTTAAGGATACGTTGAACAATGAGGGTCAAGGAAGATAGGGTTGTTGGTGTAGAGATTGGACGGACCCTTAACAGAAATCCGAACTTTCTATTCGCTTAAAGAGATTCGGGAGATGGTTGAAGCAGAAATAAACCAACACAAAGTGTTGTTGGACGATTATAGCCAATGGTTGGGAACCCTTTTAAGGAACCCTGAATCCGCTAAGAATCCGGAGTGGGCTAAAAGGGCTTCAGAATTGCAGAAAATTTTAAGGTCTGGCGGAAGAAAAGGCGGTAAAAAGGAGGAAAAGCCTGGCTTTTCAACCGATTGGGTTGAATTTAAGGATTTGTTGCTCTGTGCTGACGAGTTTGGAGAGGTGGAAATAATTTTTGAAGCTGTTGAAGAATTGAAAAATAAAGTTGATAAACTCGAGAAGGTTAAAAGCTCCTTGACAGAGTTAGAACGTTACGGTTTTGGTAAAAACGTGGTTTACGTCGCATACATCCATGATGGTGTTCCAGAAAAAATAGCTGTTAAGCCAAAAAAGGAGTTAGAAGGCGAAGAAAAGTTCAAGTTTATAGCGGATTTCTCGGTCATAAGGCAAATTTAACATTTTACATGCAATGTGTTTTTGCTTAACTTGCACTGTACTCTATAAAGGCTTTGGTGAACTTCTTAATTAAGTCGTATGAGTTTTCGACAACACAGCTTGTTCTAATAAAGTTTTTGACTGCTCTGCTGTTTACGCCTATACCTATTATGCCTATGCCCATCCGTTCAACCTTCTTAATGTTCTCCCTCAATTTTTCCTCTGCGTCTTCATAGCCTGCTGGGAAGAAATCTGAGACAACGACCAGCACTCTGGCTTCTTCTAGGCGGTTTAAAAGGGCTTGCGCTGCAAGGAGGATGGCGTCCGGAAGGTACGTAAATCCTCCATGGGTTAATCCTCCTATCCTCGCTCTTACCCGCGCATCATATTTTTCCGTGAAGTCTTTTATTATGTAGAATTTGTTGTTGAAGGCGTACATCCCCCAAGAGTTTTGGTTAAGAATCAGCATTTTAGCAACTTCTGCTAAGCATAGGGCTATGCCTCGAACTTCGCCTTTAAACATGTTTAAGCTGTGGCTGGCGTCAATGAGTATGGACCACGCGTCCTCCCTCGTCTGCAACTCTTCACGTACAAATATGTCTGTCCGCTGGCTTTTACTTGCGATAACTTGTATAGCCTCTTGTAAATCAATAAATCCGCTTTCTTGTTTGAAATCCTCACCGCTGATATTCTTTAAAAGCCTCAACTGATGGAGTATCCGTCTAATAGGGCTGCCTAAAACCTCTTTTCGCCTATGGAATTCAGCATAATCCTCTGCTGGGAATTCGAAGTCTTCAAACTGTGTGTTTTTCCCTCTTTCCGCATACTCCTTTAAAATTTTAAGTTGGGAATTCTCACGTTCCAACCATCCTGTTAAAGCCCTTTGCGCATTGCTTTCCTCTAAAGTTTGCAATGCGTTTTTCAGTTTTTTTTCGTCATTAAATTCTGGCTCAACTTTTTTCAGCGTTTCCGTTAAAAGCCTTTGAATTTCTTCCTCTTTTGGTATTTGCTCTTCGTAAAACAAGTCGTTTGTCCCGTGGCTTTCCGTATATAAAAGGGATGGAACCTCAAAGGTTTGACCGTAAATTGACAAGGCATCGTATATTTTGTTGGCATAATCTATTTTTTCGTCTGCTGTTGGTTTTTCTCCAATTTTTTGCAGCATTGAAGTTATTGCTTCAACATCTATTAGAATCTCATCTTTTAATGCTCCTTTAACTTTTCCCAAATTATGTTTGAGAAGGGTTAAAGCCATTATTTGTGAGGCTTCATTCGGGAGTTCTTCAGCATTTTTCATTCGTAGATATGAAATTACATTTGCGTAGGTTGTTTCTGGAAGCATCCAACTGAAAGACTGTTTTAGGTTTTTGTTTATTATGGCGTCTTCGATTAGGCTTACTGTAAAGGTGGATAGGTTAAGCTGTTTTCCCTTAGCCCATTTTGAGTATACTGAAAAGTCTGACAGAAGTGCATGCAAGCTTAGGTGGCAGACCGACGCCTTAAACAAATACCATATAATCTTTTTATTGGTTGGGTTTTGAAGATTGAATTTTAACCCTTGGAAGGCGACGTAATTGTTCTTTAGCCTTTTAGGCTTGATTAGGTGCAAAACAAATCCTTTCTCATCCCTTCCTAAATATGGATACCTTAAATCTTCATGGAGGAGAATTTTAATTTCGCTATAGGTTTTCTTTGTAACTTGAAGGGTTGTTGACCAGGCAAAATCAAAAAAATTCAAGGTTTAACCCATTTTCATATTTAGAACTTAGCTGAAGACAGACTCAACTATGCGTTTCACTGCCGCCTGAATTTCCACGTCATCGCTTGTGGTTCCAACAATTGTTTCAACTGCTGCTTCGATAGGTGAGCATCCATCAACTATCAGTGTTGCCCAGTTTATTAGGTCTCCTGGAGAAGGTCCATAGGGCAGGTCTCCGTTCTTATACTGTCTCCGGAGTTCGGCGCCTACTTGGACTATTTTTTCTGCTGTTTTTGCGTCGACACCGCTTCTTTTTACAATCAATTCCACTTCTTCTGAGGCTATTTTATCTCCTATGCTTAAGTAGTCGAAGTTTATCCAGACTGACATGCGTCTTCTGAGGGCTGCGTTTAGGGGTTTTGTTCCAACGAACTCTGCGGAAAATGGGTTCATAGATATTATTAGGTATCCGTAAGGGTGTCTTTGCACTATTTCGTTGTCCTTTTCCGTTAAGACTATGTGCCCCCTTGTGTCTAGAACTGGGTTAAGCCTTGAAGCTATGTCCTGTTTCATCATGTTTGCCTCGTCCAAATAGAGGATGCCGCCGTTTCTGCACCACATCACTATCTGCCCGTCAACCCAGTTCTCTTTCCCAAGGCCTATGTATCTCCCGAACAAGTCGTAGGCGGATGTCTGCAGTCCACAGTTTATCTCCCATATGGGCAGCCCGCAAAGCTCAGCAATCAAATACACTATGTGGGTTTTTCCCGTTCCGCTTGGGCCAACCAACGCGCATTGTTTAAAGTAGTAGAGGGCGCGCACTATCCTTTCAACATAGTTGAAGCCTCTATCCACATATTCTGGGGTGTTTCTGGGAATGAGGGAACGCACCGATTCTGGAAAAACATATCCTGGATGGAGGTCGTATTTTTCTATACGGTATTTTTTCCTCAGCTCAGTGTTTGTGTAGGTGTCTGTTGCAGCTGTTTTTGTTATGGAAACCGATATCCTTGTGGTCTTAATTTCGGTTTTTGTCTGTTCTTCTGTAACGTATGAAGCCTTACCGAGTTTTCTTTTTCCGCCTTGGTGTCCGAAACCGACAGTGACTATTGGTTTTTCTTCCATTTTTTGTTTGTTCTGCGACAATGGCGTTCCCTTCTTTTCATTAGTTTTATTGTTTGCAAATGATTTAAATATTACTTCTTGCGATTCAATACGATTAATTAAACCCACAACTATAACAGAAGGTCGCTTAAAACCTTGTACAGTTCATTTTTGTCTTTTATTTTTTTGAAGATGACTTTTCCTGTTGCGTATAGGCGGAAGGAAAAATTGCCGTAAGTTAGGTCGAAGATTATTTTTGCGACTGTTTTTTCCACTTTAGCCTTTTTCAGTATTTTTGCCATTGCTTCGTCTTTTTTGTCGTATTTGAAGTGGACTATGAAGTCTTTTTCTGCGCCGCAGGCTTCTTCTATTCTGGCTATGTATTCTTGTACGATTGTTTCTGCATTCATAATGATTGTTCTATCTCCTTTAGGGCTTCGATGAAGCTGTCTATTTCCTCTTTTGTGTTGTAGATGTAGAAGCTTGCCCTTGCTGATGATGAAAGCTTGAACTTTTGGTGGAGAGGTTGGGCGCAATGGAAGCCGCTTCTTATCATTATGCCGTAGCTGTCAAGCAGCAAGGCTACATCGTGGGAGTTGAATCCTTCAATGTTGAATGGTATTATGCCACATTTTATCGTTGAATCTTGGGGGCCGTAAACTGTTGTTTTTTCGCATTCTTTTAGGCGTTTCATGGCGTATTCGGTTAAGGTGCATTCATGAGCTTTCACGTTTTCCATTCCCAATGTCTTCAAATATTTTACAGCAGCCATTAATCCAACGCCGCCGCAGATGTTTGGGGTTCCAGCCTCAAACTTCCATGGCAAGTCGTTCCAAGAAATTGTGCATTTACGCGTTTTTGGGTTGAAGGAGACTTCCCTAATCATTTCGCCTCCTCCGTGGAAGGGCTCCATCTTTTCAAGGATTTCCCGTTTTCCGTAGAGGACTCCTATCCCCGTGGGTCCAAGCATTTTGTGTCCGGAAAAAGCTAGGAAGTCGCAGTCTAGGTCTTTGACTTTTACGGGGATGTGGGGTATGGATTGGGCTCCGTCCACAAGCATTAGGGCGCCGTTTTCGTGTGCAATTTTTGCAAGGAGTTTTACATCGTTTATAACGCCTGTAACATTTGAGACGTGGGTTACGCAAACGATTTTCACTTTTGGAGAAAGAGCCTCTTTAAAGGCTTCATGGTTTATGGTGCCATCGTTGTTCACGTCTAGGTATTTGACTTTGAAGCCTTTTATTTTTGAGAGGATTTCCCATGGGACTATGTTGCTGTGGTGCTCCATTAGGGTGACTAGAACTTCGTCTCCTTGTTTTAGGCTTTTAAGTCCCCATGAGTAGGCAACCAGGTTTATGGCTTCTGTTGTGCCTCTGACGAAAACAACTTCTTCCATGCTTCGGGCGCCTATGAACTTAGCTACTTCTCCGTGGGCTTCTTCGTAAAGCTCTGTTGCCTCAAGAGACAGCGTATGCACCGCCCGATGCACGTTTGCATTGTGCTGTTCATAGTATTCTTTTATGGCATCGATGACTTGTCTTGGCTTTTGGGAGGTTGCCGCGTTGTCAAAATAGATTAGCGGGTGATTGTTTATTTTCCGTTTCAGTATTGGGAAGTCTTCTCTAACCTTGTAAGGGTCAAACATTAGGTGCCCTCTTCCGCCATCTTCATCTTTTTTGATAGAATTCTAGCCAGTTCTTCCTCTTCAAGAGCTTGTTTCTCTTCAAAGGTTAGTTCTTTTGGCAGCCATTCTGGCGGGATTTGCTTTTTGTTTTTGTAGTAAGCGCGGATGGCGCGTCTTAGGGCTCCTACGGCCAGGATGCCACAGTGAAATTTGACGGCGGGCAGTCCGCCAACTTCTTCAGCGACACTTTTCCACGTGATTTTCCAAGCGTCTTCAAGCTTCATTCCCTTAACCTTTTCAGTTACAATGCTGGATGTGGCTATGTTGGCGGCGCATCCGTAACTTTCGAAGGACGCCTTCTCAATGATGTCATGCTCATTAATTTTCAGGTAGAAGGTTATCATGTCTCCGCACTGGGGGTTTCCAGCTACGGCTGAAACTGTGGCGTCTTCCATTTTTCCAAGGTTTTTCGGGTTTCTGAAAAGTTCGAGGATTTTTTGACTGTAGGGTAATGGCACACGCGACATTTTATTCCACCACCGTTGCGCCTGTTATCCCCCTTAACCTTTCAACAGCTTTAGGCAGCACTTCCAAAACATAGTCTATGTCATCTTCTGTATGATAGCGAGTAACCTTCATAAGAATACTGCCATGGGCTTCTTCAAACCTTCTGCCAATTGCCACAAGCACGTGGCTTGGCTGCAAAAGCCTTCTTGTGCACGCGCTTCCACTGGAAACATAAACGCCGTTAAGGCTTAATTCTATGGTTAAGGCTTCACCTTCACATCGCAAGAAGCTTATGTTAACGTTGTCAGGCGCCCTCCTTTCGCCTTTAGGCCCATTAAGCCGCACATCCACTATGCTTGCTGTTATCTCCCCAATAAGTTTATCCCGCAGTCTCCGCATATGCGCCCCATTCTCTTCAAATTTTTGGAAGGCTAGCTCAGAAGCCCTTGCAAAACCAACAATTAAAGGCGTGTTTTCAACTCCGGGCCAAAGCTTTTGTGTTCCAATTTGGCCTTCTAAAATTCGCTCTATGTTTACGCCTTCTTTCACGTAGAGGGCGCCTATTCCACGGGGGCCTAGAATTTTGTAGCTGCTTATGGTTGCTAAATCCACGTCTAGTTCCCGCACATTGAAGGGGATTTTTCCATAGGCGTCGGAGGCGTCTGTGTGGAAAATCGTTTTTGGGTTTTTGTCCTTAACTATTTCCATGGCTTCTTTAATGGGTTGTATTGTTCCTATTTCATGGTTTACGGTTGAGAAGCTTGCCAGAACCGTTTCCGAATCAACAGCTTCTTTTAGTTTTTCAAGGTTTACGAAGCCTTCGCTGTTGACTGGCACCTTCACTATGGAAAAACCATATTTGGTTAGCATTTCCGCCACGTGCACAACGCTTAAGGGTTCAATTTCAGAAATCACAATTTTCCTGCCTTTACCCCGCATCTGCAGCGTGGTTCCCAAAAGGGCAAGGTTGTTGGCTTCTGTTTCTCCCGGAGTGAAATTGACCTCTTCAAGGTTTTTGCAACTTAAGAAACTGGCTATTTTTTGGGCGGACTCCATTATTGCTTCGAAGGCTTCCCAGCCAGGCTTGTGGGTGAGGGTTGGGTTGCCATAGGCGCGTTGGTTAAAGTATGGAAGCATAGCCTCCAAAACTTCTCTGGGGACAAAACTTGAGTTTTCAATGTCCAAGTAAACTTCACGCCTTAATCCTTCATGGGCTTTGAGTAGCTCCCTAACGTTTTCCACCATAAACTTCAAGTCCTATGCTTTAACAATAATAGGTTTTAGCTTATAGAAAAGGCATTTGCTGGAAATCCGCTTTTCCGCCATATTTGCAATTAATTTCCAGCGACAAATGCGCTACTTCTCTATAGTTTTGGTTGTGGAAAAAGCCAATAGGCTCCTCCCCCTCTAGATTTTCCAGTTTAAAGTGATATCAATTTTGCAAAGTTTAATAAAAACCAAAAACTCGACGCTCCGCGTAACGTTTTAAACTAGTGTTGCTCTTTATTGTTCAGTAAGGAGCATAAACAGGCGTATCTAAGTGAAGACTACTGATTTGCTGATTCCAGAGTCTGTTAAGGAAGTTCTTATTAAAAGCGGAATTGTGGAGCTTTATCCGCCACAAGAAGAAGCCATAAAAGCTGGGGCTTTGGATGGGCGTAATCTTGTTTTGGCTAGTCCAACGGCTTCTGGTAAGACTTTGATTGCTGAGCTTTGCGCCCTTAAGCATATCCTTGAAAAAGACGGAAAAGTCCTCTATTTGACGCCTTTAAGGGCTTTAGCCAGCGAGAAATATGAGGAGTTTAAGAAGTATTCAGCCATAACCAAAAGCGACGGGAAACGAATCAGTGTTGGAATATCTACAGGCGACTATGACAGTTCAGATCCGTGGCTGGAACGCTACGACATTATCGTGGCGACAAACGAGAAGGTGGATTCGCTTCTGAGGCATAAAGCCAAATGGATGGACGACATCTCGCTGGTAGTTGCCGACGAAGTGCACCTGCTAAACGAGATGGAGCGGGGACCAACCCTAGAAGTTGTTTTAGCCCGGCTCATGCAAACAAACCCAGATATCCAAGTTTTAGCCCTAAGCGCCACAATAAACAATGTTGAAGAAATTGCAAGCTGGCTTAAAGCTGGCTTCGTCACCACTGAGTGGCGTCCAATAACCCTAAAAGAAGGAACTCTCCTCAACAATGAAATTCAATTCAAAGACGGTGATGCCAGAAAAATAGAGAGAGAAGCCAAAAACCCCGCCATAAACCTTGCTTTGAACACTGTCAAATCTGGCGGTCAAGCGTTAATTTTTGCGTCTACAAGGAAAAACTCGGTTACCCTTGCAAAGAAAACTGCGCCTAAAATTGGCGAAGTTTTATCTAAGCCTATGAAAAGGGCTTTGGAACGCGAAGCTGAAAGAATTCTGACGACTGGTGAAAAAACAAGAATAAGCGAACTGCTTGCAGAACTTGTCAAATGTGGAGTAGCCTTCCACCATGCCGGTTTAGGCGGCGGGCACAGAAAAATAATTGAAGACGCTTTCCGTGGAGGAAAAATAAAGGTTTTAACCGCCACGCCTACACTGGCTTTCGGCGTGAACCTTCCAGCAAGAACCGTGATAATCCACGATTATAGACGATACGAACCTGGATATGGGTACTATCCCATCAGCGTGCTGGAATACAAGCAAATGTGTGGGCGTGCCGGAAGACCAAAATACGACAAAATCGGCGAAGCCGTTCTCGTCGCAAGAACAGCCGACGAAGCCGACTATCTCATGGAAAGCTATGTGCTCGCCAAACCTGAACGGATATGGTCTAGGCTTGCCGTAGAACGGATTTTGCGCTCTCATGTTTTGGCTACCGTGGCAGCTGACTATGCTCATACAGAGGCTGGCATTTACGATTTTTTCGGCAGAACTTTTTACGCCTACCAATATGATGTTGCAGCTATAAAAAACATGATTGCAAAGATTCTGCGTTTCCTTTACGAAGAGGAAATGATTGACGTAAGCGGCGCTAACATTTACGCCACAAAATTTGGAAAACGGGTAAGCGAGCTCTACATAGACCCAGTTTCAGCCGTTGTAATCCGCAATGCACTGAGACAAAAACCCGCCCACCTAACCGACTTCAGCCTCCTCCACATGATAGCCCACACCCCAGACATGCGTCCAATGCTTAGACCATACTCAAGTGAACTGGACAAAGTGGCGGTTTTCATGGAAGAACGCATAGACGAGTTTATGACGCCGGTGCCCAGCGAATGGGAAGACCGCATAGGCTATGAACAGTTTCTAGGCGAAGTGAAAACAGCCATGGTTTTGAAGGCTTGGATTGAAGAAACCAGCGAAGACGAAATAATAGAAAAATTTCATGTGCAGCCCGGCGACCTTTACCGAACAATTGAAAACGCCAAGTGGCTGCTTTACACGTCGCATGAACTGGCAGTGTTATTCGGCAACAAAGAAATCCAGCCCCTAACCCTTGAGCTTATGGAAAGAGTAGACAAAGGCGTGAAAAAAGAGCTTCTACCCCTCGTAAAACTTGAAGGCGTTGGCAGAATCCGCGGACGCATACTATACAACGCTGGATACACTACAATAGACGACTTGAAACATGCACAGCTCGAAGACTTGATGAAACTGCCCCTAATAGGCCCTAAAATAGCAAAGAAAATCAAAGAGCAGATAGGCGGCTTTGTCAAGAAGGAAACATGGGAAAAAATCGAAAAAGAAGAAGAATGGAAACAAAAGGCGTTAACTGAATATTGACAAGTTTCGATTAGTAAGACAAGAATGGATTTTTGACATATACTTCGATTGGGCGTTACCAGTGGGAAAATACGAAAGTGACGCTATAAAAATCAAAATGTTGACCCTCTTATTGAGTTTTGCTAAAAATCTTATATTTTTGATTGCTGCACATGAAAATGGGTTCCATGGAGAACATTGAAAAGCCTCTTATTGAGACTTTTGGTTTCTACCCACTGGTTATTATACCACTTTCATTTTATTTCTTTCTATTTTTAGTGGCAATTTATATCCAGAATTTCGGCGGCATTATATTCTTTGGATTATTTTCATTTTTGTTCCTTGTTGGTAGTATAGCCAAAATTAAAATCTTAAGGGATGGAGTTGTTATAGAAAGACCAGTATTTGGTAAATCTTACTGGAGTTTTTCTGAAGTTAAGCTCAGAGCGAGGGGTAGAATCCTAGATTATGGCGGCATGTTCGGCGGTTCGATTATCCCACTAAAATGGAGGCAATGTGCGCAAACAATCACTAGCCTAAAAGCCAGGATTACCCCCGTAAAAGAAAAACCGATAAGCAGAGCCCTTCCACTTCTTTACATTTTCTTTGCTCCCACAGTAATGTTTATAGCTACCATTATTTCCAGACACTTCCACCTCCTTATCCCTCCCCTCGTCTGGGCGCTAGCATGGGCGACATGCATAACATTTTCATTTATAGCTCACATCAACTCGTCGCCTGTTCCAATTAAAATAGGAAGGTTTAACAAAAAGCAATCATCCATCATCGTAGGATTCATAATTGGAGTAATTATGTTCTTTTCGATACTTGCTATAATGTAGTGAAATTATTAATGTCCAGAGAGGCTATAATCATAGCCTCTAATCCGCCTTGGGAAACAGTTAAAGTATTTATGAAGTGTGAATCTGTTGGCTGCTCCATAAAATTAATCAGAAAGTCCTCTGTTTTTGCGTTCTTGCCATGTCTTTTCCATCATGAGCTTAACTTGCTCTATTGCTGTTCCAAGATAATTCCTCGGATTTAAAGCTTCGTCGATTTCTTTTTCGCTTAGCTTTTTGCTTATAACCTTGTCCTCTAACAGCACTTCTTTGAAGGGATGCTTTTCGATATCGCTTTTTATTGTTAGTTTCCTTAGGAGTTCGTGGGCTTCTTGTCGGCTTACACCTTTCTTTGTTAAGGCTATCATTACGGCTTCTGACATGGCTCGTCCCTGTGTTAATTCTATGTTTTGGCGCATGCGCTCTTCGTTAACATATAAGCCAGCTACGATGGTGGTCATTAAAAATAGTATGTAATCTGTTAAAATGCATGCTTCTGGAATTATGAAACGCTCAGCAGAGGATTGTGTTAAATCGCGTTCATGCCAAGTCACCATATTCTCCAAGGCTGGAATTGTGAGGCTTCTAACCATGCGGGCTAGTCCGCATACGCGTTCGCATGTTTCCGGGTTCCGCTTATGAGGCATCGTTGAACTGCCAACTTGTTTTTCTGCTTCAAAAGGTTCAGCAAGTTCCCCTATCTCCGGCCTCTGCAGTTCACGGATTTCTGTGGCGAAATTTTCTACACTTGTGGCGATTAACGCCAAAAGGCATATTAACTCAGCGTGGCTGTCCCTCTGCACAATCTGCGTAGAAATGTCTGCTGGCTTCAAACCCAGTTTCTGCATGACCAATTCTTGAATTTTCATGGCGTGTTCGCCTAAACCCGCCTGTGTTCCCACTGCGCCGCTCATTTTACCAACCAGTATGCGTTCTCTGCATTGCCTAAGCCTCTCGATATGCCTTGAGATTTCCCGCATCCAAACGGCGAACTTAAAGCCTAACGTTATGGGCAAAGCGTGCTGTCCATGGGTTCTGCCCATCATAATTGTTTCCTTATACTGCAGAGCCTTCTCCATTAGGATTTTCTCAAAATCATTCAGTCGCCTTTCAATTATTTCTAGGGCTTCTTTGAGCTGTAGGGCGTTTGCCGTGTCCACAATGTCATAGCTTGTGGCGCCAAGATGCACATAGGCTCCGCTGGGACCGCTGGCTTCCGCCAAGGCTCTTACAAGCGCCATAACATCATGCTTAATCTCCCGCTCAATCTCCTTTATTCTTTCAAGTTTAACATTTTTAAGCGACGCAGCCACCATAATTTTTTCAGCGTCTTCCCGCGGTATGTTGCCCACCTCAGCATGCGCCCAGGCTAACGCTGCTTCTACATCCAACATTTTTTGAACACGGTTTTCCTCTTCGAAGATTTTACGCATTTCCGACGTGCCGTAACGTCCAGTGTCTATGGGAAGTATGGGCAAACGTCTTCTCCCTCGAAAAGAAATAGTGGGATTGAGGATTAATGTTTTACCACAGAAGGCTTTAAACTGTTGTTGGAAAAGGGCGCTGAAACATGCGGGCGATAGTCGCCGTTTATGACCGAAAAGAAAAACGTGCAGCACAGAAGACGGTTGAAATGTTAAAGGCGTTAAGGCACAGGGGCGCTGATGCTTTCGGAGCTGCAACCCCAAAAAGCATAGACCTAAAAGCTGAACCAGAACAACTGCAAATGCGCGACGCTGAATCAAAAACGGCTGTAGGACAAGTCTTCCTTCAAGTTTTACCGTTGGATAAGCCGCAACCCATTAAACTTGAAAACATCGCCTCAGTTTTTGATGGAAGAATCTACCAGTCTCCTAAGCTTTATTCTACAGAAGCCACTGTTAATATGCTGGCTGCAGGCGGTGAATCCGGCGCCGAAGCATTAATTGGTGAGTCTGATGGAAGCTTTGCTTGCGCTGTGGCTGAAGCTGAAAGGCTTATTGTCGGCAGAGACGCATTAGGTTTATACCCTCTCTATTATGGCGGGAAAGACTGCGTCTTCGCCTTCGCATCAGAGTGCAAAGCACTGTGGAAAATTGGCGTAAAAGAAGCAAAATCCTTTCCACCAGGACACGTAATGGTCGTAGACGGAAAGAACTTAACGATAAAGCCGGTTAAGGTTTTGAAAAAACGTGTTGTCAGACCAAGCCCCCTATCCATGGAAGAGGCTGTTGAAAAGCTTCAAGGGCTTCTGGAGCGGTCGGTTAGGGAAAAGACTGCGGGTTTAGATAGGGTTGCTGTGGCTTTTTCCGGCGGTTTAGACAGCAGCCTAACGGCTTTTCTAGCTAAAGAAGCTGGAGCAGAAGTACACTTAATCCATGTAAGCCTCGAAAATCAGCTGGAATCGGTGCAAGCTGAAGAAGCTGCCTCTTTGCTTGGGCTTCCTTTTCACAAATACCTCTACAGCGAAAAAGCTGTGGAACATGCGCTCCCACAAGTGTTGTGGGCTGTTGAAAGCCCAGACCCCATTAAAACAAGCATAGGAATACCGCTTTATTGGACCGCTGAAAGGGCTGCTGAACTGGGTTTTAGGGTCTTGTTGGTGGGGCAAGGGGCAGACGAGCTTTTTGGCGGTTATAAGCGTTACTTAACTCTTTATTCGCGTTATGGCGGAGCTTTTGTTGAAAAGGCAATGGCAAATGATGTTTTGAGGATGTATGAAAACAATTTTGAAAGAGACTTTAAACTCTGCAGTTTCCACAATGTGGAACTTCGCTTGCCCTTCGCCGCTTATCCGCTTGTCGAATTTGCCTTAAACCTACCATTAAAATTGAAAATCAATTCAAAAAGCGACATGCTTAGGAAGATTGTGCTGAGAAAAACCGCCGAAAAACTTGGACTGCCACCAAAAATAGTCAACAAACCTAAAAAGGCGATACAATATGCCACTGGAGTGGACAAAGCGCTTAAAAAGCTGGCTAAAAGGGAAAAACTGCCATTAAAGCAGTATTTGCAGAAAACTTTCCAAAAGTTGGCAAAATTCTAATAGAATAAGAGGGGAGATGGTGGAAGAATTATTCTATTACTTGGATGGCGCCTTCTGGGCATTGCGCCTCGCATGCTCTGCAAACGAGGCATTCTTCAACTTTCACCGGAACTGATTTTCCATCCTTTATTTCATAGACGCCCACTGGGCATGTGTCGACACATGTGCCGCATCCAGTGCACTTGTGGTTGTCAACCACTATTTTCACCATATCCTTTTCCTCCTTTCAGCTAGATTTCATTCAAGTTTAAGGAGTAAAATAAAAGTCTTTAGGTTTGCTAGCGGATTTCCTCACGTAGTCTTATGAGGATTCCGTTGACGGTTGTTTCAGCTTTTTCCCTTCTACGCTCGTAGTCGGCTAGGAGCCTTCGATACGCTTCAAGGGTTAACTCTCCCCTTCTGTGCCGCATCTCTATACTTCTGATGTTTGCCTCAACTTCGTTGATTTCCGTCTCAGCAACCTCCAGCTGGCGCATTAAATCTGCATATTTTCCTCCAGCAGACCGCAGCTTCAGCTTCAAATCATCCAAGTTTCTGTTAAGCGTACCAAGGCGTGTTTCCAAAGTTTTCCTCTGCACTTTATACCTTCGCCTCGGAATCCTTCCTTTACGCACTGCAGTTTCAAGGGATTTCATCTCTGTGACTGTTTTCCTCTTCTCTTCATAAGACTCCACAAAAGACCTTATCATCTCCGGACTTAATTTCACCGCCACAACAGTTGGCACCGCAACGGGTACTGCGGGCGCCTTAGGTCTCCTCCAGATGGCGATGACTGCGCATCCAAACGTGGCTAAAGCCCAAGCCCACAATGTGGGACGGAAAGAAAGCCAAAGCAAATTATATCTATATGCAACTTTCATGGTTAAGCTGTCTAGGAAAAACACTCCATGTTTATTTGCGGTGATTTTTTCTTGGAAAACATCCCTTATAGTGCCATAAGTCATGTCTGCTGAAGAGTTTTCGAAGCTTAGGTTTGTTATTTTGGCGCCTTCTGGAAGCGTGAATGTTACCCACGCCTCTTCGATGTAATAGTTAACATACGGGAACAGTTTTAGGCTGAGTTCCGCGTTGTCGGTTTCGCTTTTTTGGATATAGTTTTTAGGCAAAGTATATTCAACGATAAATCTTGTTGACTTTCCAATTTCCACTGGCAATGTCAAGCTTATCTCGTAGCGATTTGTTTCTGCATCAGCTAAAGTGGTGGTTCCACCCTTTCTTCCAAACTCGTCTTTAACAGCCAAATTAGACGCGTTGGGCAGAAGAAACACCCCAACAGAAGTGATTTGTTTGGGCGACTGGTTCTTTATGTAATAGCTGTCTGAAACCGCGATTTCTCCCATGCCGCCTATGACAACTTCCCGCTTAAACTCCTCCACCGTAAAAAGCTGTATGCCCTCAGTGGTTAATAGGAAGGTTACATTTGACGGTTGATAGGTTAACCGCGGCAACTCCTCGTTTGTTAAATAGTTAAATGCGGCAATGGTGCCAGAAACGTATTTCGCGTCTGAGGGCAAAATGACTGAAGCATTGCAAGAAGAAGCATTCACTATAAGGCTTGGAAAGGCTGGAAAATCCAAGGTGTAAAGACTCGTGTTTTGCGCATCTTGCCTAAGGAGACTGTTTGAAAGCACAAAACCAACGGTGAAAATTCCGTCTTCAGGTTTTGGAGTGAGACTTACATTAACACCGAAAAAGCCAACATAATTTTCCAACGGCACATCAACAGCAACATTATATTTTTGGGCTGGATTAGACGGGTTGTAGGCTACACAGCGGAGAACATGAGAACCATACTGATATGGAAAACCCATGAGAAAGCTGTCGGGCACTATTCCACTTATCTTAAATGTATCATTTATGAAAATGTAGCCATTATACAAGACTTCCACTCTATGGTTAACCCAGTCAACAGCATATGCCTCTGCCCTAACATCCAAAACATATACCACATTCAAAGCAAAAATTAAAACTACAGCTGCCAAGACGGTAAACGCCACAGCTTTCTTTTCCAAACGTTCTCCTCCAGCTCAACCTTTGAAATCTGGCTTTCTAATATTCGAAGACTCATTTATTTACTTTTAGAATAATAGTCGCTTTTCAGCAATCTCTTTCGGCAAGGAAACCAAAACAGATGCTCTCTCAAGTTTGTAGAGGAATACGCTTCTCCTATGCCCTTTTACATCTTTTTGAGTTTCCCTTCGCACCGATGTAACGTTGTACTGTCCCAGAAACATGTACCTTCCAGGCGGTTTCTTTTCAAAAACAAATATTGGATAATGCCCTTCCATTTGCAGTTTTAAAGCGAGGTTGCCCCTCCGCATCTCCTGATTTCCAAAGCGTCCCTCCCCAGTATACAAGAGGCATTCGCCTTCCATTCTATCATTGTAAGCTTCCACTGTACCTTATTCCTCGGCGGACGCAAACATTAAAATCTTTGAAATTTCACGGTTGCTGAGAACGGCGCCAAACTTTAAGAGCATGATGCATCCATAAAATGTGCAATAAGCAACCATTTAAAATTCATGTCGTGTAATAATCATGACGTGTGTTTAAAAGGGAAGTTAAACATTGCCATACGACCCTGTTAAAAGGCACATCGCCATAGAAAAACTGGTTACTCGCATAGGTTCGGAAGGCCAAGAGAAGAAATATTACCGTATTAGACCTGCAAGATGGTATGGCGGAATAATAACTGCAGACTGTGTTGGATGCGGTTTGCTCTGTCGTTTCTGCTGGGTTTCAGACACTGTTATGAGGCGCCCCGCTGATGTGGGCGATTTTTTCACTTCAAAAAAAGTTGCTGAAGGTTTAACTTCTCTTGCTAAAAAGTGCAAACTTGATTTACTCAGGGTCAGCGGCGGAGAACCAACCATTGGAAAACAGCATCTGCTGGCGCTTCTAGAAAACCTTCAGGGTACGGGATACCGCTTTATCCTCGAAACCAACGGCATACCCCTAGCCTATGATGAAGGCTACACTGAAAGCCTCGCCAAGTACAATTTTGTTCACGTGAGGGTTTCATTGAAAGGCTGCAACGAAAAAGAGTTTGCACTGCTAACAGGAGCAAAACCCGAAGGATTCAAGCTGCAGCTTAAAGCCCTACAAAAACTGGTGGATGCGAAGGTAAGCTGCCACCCCGCGGTTATGGCTTCCTTCTCGACGAAGAAAAGCTTGCAGTCTCTTTTGCAGAGGATTAGGCAAATCAGCCCAAAATTGGCTGATGAAGTTGAAATCGAAGAATTAATATTGTATCCTCATGTTGTTCGAAGACTACGCAGCTATAAACTAAAATATTACATGGGATATGCTCCAGAAAGGGTGCCACCGGAGCAGGTTTAACGCTATTTTAGGAGTCCTCCACGCTTTAAATAGTAGTTTTCCTCTTTCTTTGGGCCGAAGCTTCTAACGCCCTTCTCTTTAAGTTGTTTTCTCAATTTTTCCGCGTATTCTTTGCTTATTTCGCCTCTCTTTTCCATGTAGGCTATTATTTCCTCAGCTTGCTCTTGTGTGTCGCAGCGGCGTAGAAAATCAATCACGTCTGGGTCGTAGTGGACAAAATGCCTTGCCGCGGCTCTTTCACCGCAATTGCTGTCTGTTCGTACAGAGTTTACTGCAACCTTGTTTTCGCCAAGCTCCATTTCCTTAGCTAGGTTTGGAAACAATTTTTTGAATGTTTCTTTGTCGAACTCCACATGGGTACCTTCAGCATGTTTTCTGTTTCCTTTTATTGTAAATCGCATATTTAAATTTCTGGCAAACCAGAACATTTCAGAAGGGAACAAACCTCTGCGTGGGATTTTTTAAAAGCACTTCCTCCAGTTCTCGAAGGTTAAGCCCAGAAATTATGTCTCTGTATATTTCACATCGCTCTTTAGCGCCATATTCTGCCATGCTTCGAACCGTTATTTCGGCTCTTTCTTTAATGGGTGACTCCAAGAGTATGCGGAAGGATTTTTCCATTCTTCCCTCCTTTGTTATAGTAACCCATCCCTTCTCCATTATCTTGAGTTTTTCCCGCTTCAACAGTTTTAGAATGTCTTTCGGGTCGTTGTGGTAGAGGGTTATGTCTATGTCGCTGTCGCGATAAATTGTGCCGCGCCAAACGCTTCCAACTAAAATTGGGTTATATTTTTCAAGGATTTTCATCAGTTTTAAGGCTTCCAGCCTCATCTGGATTAGGCGTTTCTGTCGGGCGGAGCCTTCGTTTTCTTCGGCTATTTTATCTAGTTCCATCGCTACTTCAAGGTTTGTTGGCAAAAAGTGGACGCCTAAAGTTTCCGCAGCCCTCAATTTCGCCTGCTTATACTCTTTTTCAACTCCTGAATAGAGGAGGGTGGCGGCTTCCCTTGCAACTTTCCTTCTAATTTGCGCAGAGCTTGAAAAGCCCAAAGTCACCCAGTCTTTTAATGTTTTATTACACGCTCATATAATTCAATGGTTTTTTCAGCTATCTTGTCCCATGTGAACTCGCTTAAAATTCGACGTCTCCCATTTTTACCAAGCCAATTTTTCCTTTCCGGATTTTCCAAAGCGCTGACGACTCCCCATGCAATGTCTGCTGGATTGCTTGGGTTAATATGAAAGCCGCATTGTTCCTCGCCGCATGGAATAACTATTTCCCGCATTCCGCTTACTCCTGCTGCACCGACAACCACTGGGCGCTCCATGCTCATGGCTTCTAAGGCAACTATCCCGAAGGGTTCATATAGGCTTGGAAAAACCGCCACATCGCACGCTGCGTAATGGAGGATGCGCTCCTCTTCTGATATAAATTCAAAGTTGAATTTCACAGAGTCTTGAAGCTTCATCATCCTAACCAAGTTAACCAAATAATCCTGCAAATCGCCTAAGCCGACTATTACAAGTTTTGCGTTGGGGATTTTCTGCAGCACGTGGGGCATTGCCATTATGAGTTTGTCAATGCCTTTAACGCCGACAAGCCTTCCAATGAAGAGAATCATGGAGTTTTCAGGTTTTATGCCGTAGGCTTCTCTAACCCGCATTATCTGGTCTTGGCTCACTGTTTCCGGATTATACTTTTGAGGGTCAACCCCATTGTAGCATACTTCTATTTTGTCTTTTGGAAAACCAAGTTTTATGAGCTCGTCTTTCATGGCGTGGGAAACTGTAATGACAAGGTCTGCGGCTTGGGCTCCTCGGAGTTCAATGTTGCTAACAACTTCTGAACCGTTTCCGAGGGTTCTACCCTTCTCTGTAGAATGAACGTGGAAAACCAAGGGCAAGCCTGTCTCCTTTTTGATGGTTATTCCAGCGATAACCGAAAGCCAGTCATGAGCCACTATGATATCATACTTGAAGTTTTCCTTCCCAATAAGCTCGTTGACAAGTTTTGAAGCACTCAAATAATTGTAAACAAGGATTTTCGAGAAAAGCTGGATTCCCCTACCCCATTTTTTAACGTCTTCAGCCACCACGTCTGGAAGCGAATCAGAAATGTCGATGTGGAGGGGGCGGTGGATTTCTATGCCTCGCCAGATTTCCCTTGTGGGTAGGCTTCCCTCGTCATCGTTCATGGTGAAAACTGTAACATCATGGTCTAACAGGACGAATTTTCGCGTGATTTCCGCTGCGTAGGTTCCTAAACCACCAACGATTTTCGGTGGATACTCGTAGACAAGCACAGCCATCTTCATGACAGTTTCCCTTTTCCACAGATTTGTAGGCTTAATGTAGCATAAGGGTTCCTATTTACATTTTCGGATTAGAAAAGGTAAAGTTAAATTAGTTTTGTTGTCTATGAAATGCTTACCTTGCGTTTAAAGGTCGTCCGCCAACAATGAAGTTTGCTGGGTGACGGAATCTTGGGAAAAGTTCGGACAGAACACGTTAAGCGGGTAGCAAAAGAGCTTATTAGACGTTTCCCCAACAAGTTCTCCCGCAATTTTGAAGAAAACAAACTTGCTGTGGCTATGTTGGTGCAAGGAGCATCAACTAGAGTGCGCAACCAAATTGCCGGCTACATAACCCACGTTTACACTGGTGTGAAATCCCTAAATTCTGGCGAAGGCTCCAAAGAAGGCGAGTAACTTTATTAGAGTCTTCCATATTTTAAAAGGCGAAGAGGATTAAGCCATGATAGACCATTACAGACGGGGTTGGGCTTTACGATATCTGCGGGAGGCAAAAGCAGAGCTAGAGGCGGCTAGAAAAATGCCTTACATGGCTCCAAGCCTAATTTTGGAGGCGATAAGAAAAGCGAGAAACGCCATATACTACAGCCTAGGGGAACCAGCCTTCATAGAAAACGTTGTAAGGGAAGCCATGGAAAAACCTCAAATAGAAAACGACCCAGTCTTAAAATGCCTTATTGAAATTGAGGGAGTAATGCAACAGTTGGCGCAGTTGGAAGAGGTGAACGAGGAAAAAGCCATCCAGCAAGCAAACAGCCTAATACAAATAGCCTCAGAAATTGTTGAAACATTGACAGGAGAAAAAGTGGAAAATTAAAAGGGGTCGGCGCTTAAAGGTTTTTAAGAGCTTGGCTTATTCTGTTTAAAGCCTTATTGATGTTTTCAACAGAGTTTGCGAAGGATATGCGCAAGTATCCCTCACCATATTTTCCAAAGGATGTCCCCGGCAGAACAGCCACACCAGCTTCGTTGAGAAGATAATCTGAAAGCTCTTTGGACTTCATCCCTGTGCCAGTTATGTTGGGGAAAACGTAGAAGGCGCCAATTGGCTTTTTGCATGTTATTCCCTTAATCTTGTTTAAGCCTGAAACTATGGTTTCTCTGCGTTTTCTAAATTCTGCGACCATTCTGTCTACAGCGTCTTGAGGGCCTTTTAGGGCTTCAACCCCTGCCATTTGGATAAAGGAGCATGTGCAAGAGTTAGAGTTAACCATTAGTTGTGCAATTTTCTGGGCTAGGTCTTTTCGCATAACGCCGTAGCCGAGCCTCCATCCCGTCATGGCGTAGGTTTTCGAAAACCCATCCAACAAAATCGTTTTTTCCTTCATTCCCGGAAGCGAGGCAATGCTCTGGTGTTCTCCTTCATAAATTATTCTGCTGTAAATCTCGTCTGAAAGCACTATAACATCGTCTCTGTTGGCGATGCAGTCGGCTATGACTTTCAAATCCTCCCTTGTCAAAACTCCGCCTGTGGGGTTTTCAGGTGAATTCAAAATAATCATTTTGGTTTTCTTGGTTATCTTCCTCTTCACGTATTCATGGTCCAGTCTGAAATCGTTCTCTTCTTTAAGGGGTATGGGAACAGGTTTGGCTCCGATAAAGTTTATCATGGACTCGTAAATTGGGAATCCCGGATTTGGATATAAAACTTCTTCGCCGTGGTTTACACATGCGAGTATGGCGAAGAACATTATGGGCTTTGCACCCGGCGTAACAACAACCTCTTCGGGGTCTGCTGGAATTTTCCTAGTTTTGGAAATGTATTCTGCTATGGTTTCTCGCAGTTCGGGAATTCCAGCCGCAGGAACATAGTGGGTGTAGCCGGAGTAAAGGGCTTTCACTGCAGCCTCCTTAATGTTTTTAGGTGTGTCAAAGTCTGGTTCCCCTATTTCCAAGTGCACAATGTCTTTTCCTTGCCTTTCAAGGGCTTTCGCCTTTGCAAGCACTTCAAAAGCGGTCTCTGTTCCGAGAACAGCCATTCTATCTGCAAATATGGATGGCATAAAACCACCGTTCTTAGGGATTGAAGAGGTTAGGCTATGGAGTATTTAACTATTACACTTCGTTTGGTTGGGTAATTATGTTTAAAAGAGCCTAGATAACGGACGCACTTTGAGAACGTCGGGGTTTACGAGGTTCGGCGGCTGCTTCCCTTCGAAGAAGGCGACAAGGTTTTCCGCAACCATCTCAGCCATTCTTGAACGGGTTTCATGGCTTGCACTTGATATGTGGGGAGCGACAACAACGTTGTCAAGCCTAAGCAGAGGATTATCCATTGGCGTTGGCTCTTGTTCGAAAACGTCTAAGGCTGCACCGGCAATCCATCCCTCTTTCAATGCTTTGTAGAGGGCTTTTTCATCCACAACTGGTCCTCTGGAATTGTTGATTAGGTATGCTGTCTTCTTCATTAACCTAAGCTTTTCCTCGTTCACGAGGTGGTATGTTTCCTTTATTAATGGAACGTGGATGCTTACAAAGTCGGATTCTTTGAAAAGCGTATCTAAATCAACTCGTTTGGCATCGAGTTCTTTTTCTATTTCAGGAGGCATGGGCACAACGTCGTAGTAGAGGATTTTCATGTTGAAGCCTTTGGCTCTTCTTGCAACCGCTGTTCCTATTCTGCCAGCGCCTACGATTCCTAATGTGGCGTCGTAAACGTCTCTGCCCAAAAGCATGCTGGGATGCCAACTAACCTTCCACTGTCCAGTGCGCACATACCTATCTGCTTCAACCACCCGCCTTGCAACAGCCATCAACAAAGCCCAAGCAAAATCCGCTGTGGTTTCGGTTAAAACGCCTGGAGTGTTTGTCACGTATATGCCTCTTTTCGTAGCCTCGCCCACGTCTATATTGTCAAATCCCACAGCCATCTGGGCTACAATTTTCAGTTTTGGCGCAGCGTCAAAAACTTCAGCATCTATTTTGTCAGATAAAAGCGTGACTAAAGCGTCTACGTCTCTAGCCTTCTCTATTATTGTTTCCTTCGGAGGCGGACCATATTCCGGCCAAACTTCCGCTTCAAAACGCTCCCTTATTATTTTCATGCCTCTTTCTGGAAGCTCACGGGTTACGTAAACTTTTGGTTTTGCCATCCAGTTCACCAAGTATCGGTTGCAAAACACTTTATTAACGCTCAACTTATTACATTTACTATTCCATTCCATGCAATCTAATGATGGGAAGTAAATGGGGATTATTAAGAATAGGGAACAGCTTATCCAGAACGGTGAAACCAAATTAGATAGAAGGGCTAGAGAATTAGCCCTAAAAAGCTTGGAAGCTGCCATAAAAACCGTGGATCCAAAACTGATTATTAAGTCGAAAGTTTTGCTTGAAGGCTCCTCGTTGCGTGTCGGCGGCTACATTTTTGACCTTAAAAAGTTCGAAAACATATACGTTGTTGGAGGTGGGAAGGCAAGCGGCTCAATGGCTGAAGCCCTAGAAGCATTGTTGGGCAAAAAAATAACGGATGGGTTTATCAATGTGCCGAGAGGCAGCAAACACCAAACAAGTATAATTAGGCTTAACGAAGCAAGCCATCCAGTGCCAGACGAGTCCGGAGTTGAAGGAGCCAAACGTATGCTGGAAATGGCGGAAAAAGCAGGAGAAAACGACTTGTTAATATGCTTAATTTCTGGCGGCGGTTCCAGCCTTATGCCGCTGCCAAGAGATGGAATTACAATAGCCGACAAGAAGAAAATCACTGAAGACCTTCTCAAATGCGGCGCCACAATAAATGAGATAAACACTGTTCGGAAGCATATTTCAGGGTTTAAAGGCGGCTGGCTTGCAAAAAAGGCTTATCCCGCCACAGTTTTAAACCTTATTCTATCAGATGTTTTAGGCGACCCGTTAGACTTTATTGCTTCTGGACCAACCGTGCCGGATTCAACAACCTTCAGCAACGCCGTAAAAGTTCTAAAAAAATATGACTTATGGGATAAAGCGCCCAAATCAATCAAAAAAGTTTTGCTAAACGGCGAAAAAGGGCTTATTTCAGAAACCCCGAAAGCCAATGACGAGACTTTCAAAAAGGTTTTCAACATTGTTATTGGAAACAATAGGACTGCAAGCACCGCCACGTGTGAAACCCTAAAAGCGGAAGGGCTGAACGCTGTTTTTTTAACTTCGCTTCTTGAAGGGGAGGCCAAACATGTTGGAACAGTGTTGGCGTCGTTGGCGCGGGAAATAGTTGCTTCTGGAAACCCTGTTCAAAAACCAGCGGGCATAGTGGTTGGCGGAGAAACAACTGTAACCGTTACTGGAAAGGGTAAAGGTGGAAGAAACCAGGAGATAGCCCTAGCAGCAGCGTTAAAAATCAGTGGTTTAGAAGGCGTTGTCATCGCCTCTTTAAGCACTGACGGTGTGGATGGACCCACAGACGCTGCTGGAGCACTGGCTGATGGAAAAACAATAGCAAAAGCTGAAGCTGCTGGACTTAAAGCTGAAGAATTTTTGGCGGATAACAACTCCTACAGCTTCTTTTCAAAGCTTGGCGATTTAATATTCACTGGTCCAACAGGCACAAATGTTAACGACGTCTCCATAATCATAGTTCTATGATGCTGGTGAGCTTGATGGAAATAAGCGTGGCTGTAAGATTTGTCGGCAGCCTTCGCAACTTGGCTGGAAAAAGCAAAATCACCCTAAAATTTGAAAAGAACACGGCGCTGAGAGAGGTTGTAAAGAGGATAATTGAAAAATTTCCCGAAATGGGAAAAGCCATAATTGACCCAGAGCTTGGCGACCCAAGACCTAACACCCTCATAATTGTGAACGGGAAAGAAATCAGCGTCTTAAACGGTTTAGAAACTCTGTTAAAAAACGGGGATGAAGTGGTTTTTGTCCCAGTTTCCCATGGTGGATAGGTTGCGCGCACAAGGCATATGAAGATGGAAACATCATGTTAAATCCAATATTAACTTTAACCACCGACTTCGGATTGGTGGACCCTTATGTGGCTGAAATGAAAGCCGTTATTCTAAAGATAAATCCAAACGCCAGAATAGTTGACATAAGTCATCAAATAGAAAAGTTCAACATAAGAATGGGCGCATATGTCCTTGCTGCTGCAGCGCCCTACTTTCCAAAAGGCACAGTGCATGTGGCGGTTATAGACCCCGGCGTTGGAACAAAACGCAAACCCATAATGATAGAGGCGAAAAACAGCTTTTTCATAGGTCCAGACAACGGCGTATTAGCTTTGGCGGCGAAAAACCAAGGCATAAAGCATGTTTACGAAATAGCAAACCCTAAGTTTATGCTTCCAAGAATATCTGCCACTTTTCATGGAAGAGATATCTTCGCACCAGCCGCCGCTTTCCTATCTAAAGGAATCCGCCCCTCAGAGTTTGGACCAGAAATTCGCAACATTGTTGTGCCAAAATTTGCGAAAACTGTCAGAAAAGGCGCTGCGTTCATGGGCGAGATAATCCATGTGGACGGTTTTGGAAACATAATAACAAACTTCACAGAAAAACATCTAAAGGCTTTAAACGTTAAAGCGACTGTCCGCATAAAAATTAAAAACATGGAGTTAACGCTGAGGCTTTGTAAGGCTTATGCAGAGGTTGAAGCCCAAAAACCCCTAGCCATAATAGGAAGCCATGATTTTCTGGAAATATCAATAAACATGGGAAACGCTGCAGAAACATTTAATGTGAAGGTTGGAGATGAGGTTAAACTTTATCGCTTTTAGTAAGGTCTTTAAGCCTTTCAACACCGCCTATCTCTTTTATGAATTTCGCCACACTTTTGGGAACAAGCTCCTCCCAGTTTCCGTCTTTTAGCATCCTTTCCCTTATTTCAGTTGCAGAATATTCTTTACGCTTATAAAAGCGGATAGCCTTAACCTCGTAGCCAGCCTCTATGAAAAGCCTCCGCGTTAAAGGCTCATTGGAATAGACTATGTCAAAGCGTGGAGTGTAACCCTCAACTGCGGAAACCCAAACCATGTGGATGTGAACATCTGGCACCGGCACAATCCATATTCGCCCCAAATCTATCTCTGCCTCTTCTAATGCTTTTCGAATCATCACAAGCCTTTCGCCTGTTGTGAAGGGGTTGCCGATGCGGTGGCTGTATTGGGCACTGCCGACGGCGATTATAAGCTCGTCAACTTCTTTTAAAATCTCTTTCACCACGTTAAGGTGTCCCCTATGGAAAGGCTGAAACCTTCCAACAAAAAGCCCGCGCTTAACCATGTAACCATCTCTTTTTGAAGTTTAAACATCAAGCTTTTATTATTTGCGTTAAAAACAATGGCATTTAATGCTTTTCCAACACAAATTCAACTGGAAAAATCTGCATCTTTCTTCCGTTTACAATAATCTCTTGTTCCTTTGCATAGCCTCTTTTTTCCCGCTTTAGAATTTCAAGCTTAACCCGTAAGCCTCCGCCATACCCGCCTAAAGAAAAGTTTGAGGCTACTATTCTGTGGCATGGAACAATCAGCGGGAAAGGGTTTGACGCCATAACTTGTCCCACAGCCCTAGGGCTTCCGCCTACCGCCTTTGCAACGGAACCATAAGAAGCCACATAGCCAACTGGAATCAAGGCAACAGCTTCAAGAACCTTTCGTGCATATTTTGATAAGTGTTCCATGGCAAGCGAAAAATTTTGGATATATCCGCCACCATTGTAGATATTTGCCAGCGAAACGATAACCTGTTCGGCAAAACTGTTCCCCTTTATGGAATGCTGAAAAGGAATGTTAAAGGGGATGCTTTCCAACAAACTCTGCAAAACTTGAGTTTGGCTAAACGCAAACGCCGTGGCGAAAACCTTTTCAACTTCACATGCAACACCAAACCAGACCTCGTCAACGTTTTTAGCATAAAGCGTAAGCATTTTGTCGCCCCTTTAGAAGCGTTATAGAATCAGCAACTATTTAGCCTTATAGAATAAAAGAGACATTAAGTTTAATAGGTTGTGCTGGTATATCACGGGAAAGGTGAAAACAGCGTGGAAAAGGAAGGGCAAATGCCCCAGTATTTATGGATTCCAGGCGCAACAACAATTGGCATAGTATGCAGAGACGGTGTCATCCTAGCTTCTGAGAAACGGGTTTCCTACGGGTATTTGGTTGTCAGCAGAGGCGGCAAAAAAGTGTTTAAGATAACCGACCATATCGGTGCAGCGTGCGCTGGACTTGTTTCAGACATGCAGATTCTCATTAGGGAAGTGGAGGCTTACGCTAATTTGTATGGCATGGATGTTGGCAGACCAATATCCGTTAGGTCAGCTGCCAAACTCGTGTCGAATCTGCTTTTCGCCAATAGGCTTGCACCCTTAATAACACAAACCATTGTAGGCGGCATGGACGATGAGGGCGCATCCCTCTATGTGCTAGACGTTTTAGGCTCCGTAATACCAGACAAATATGCTGTTGTTGGTTCTGGAACAGAAATCGCCATGGGAGTGCTTGAAGAAAGCTACAGGGAAGGCTTAAGCATGGAAGATGGAAAAGAACTAGTGGTCAGAGCCATAAAATCCGCCATAAGCCGAGACATCATGAGCGGCGACGGCATCGACTTCCTACTTATAACGAAAGACGGCACCAGAGAGGAATCTATAAAATTCTAAAACGCGTCTATTAAACGGGGACAAAACCCCTTGTCCTTCGATTTAACCTTAAGCGAAGGAGAACTTCTCGTTAAGCTAGCCCGCACTGCAGCGGAAGAATACCTTAAAAATAGAAAGCGTATTCGTGTTCCAGAAGGGCTTTCACAAAAGCTTATGCAACCCTGCGGAGTCTTCGTAACAATAAACAGTGTTGAAGGCGGAGAAAAAGAACTGCGGGGATGCATTGGATTGCCTTATCCAACAACTCCACTGGCAGAGGCGGTTATAGAGTCTGCCATAAGCTCAGCAACCCAAGACCCAAGATTTTATCCGCTCACCTTAAGCGAACTAGACCGCGTAGTCTTTGAAGTGAGTGTGCTTACTCCTCCGCAACTGGTAGAAGTGGAAAAACCCAGCGAATACCCTTCCAAAATCAAAGTTGGTGTTGACGGACTAATCATAGAAAGAGGTTTCTATAAGGGATTACTGCTTCCCCAAGTGCCAGTGGAGTGGAACTGGGACGAGGAAGAGTTTCTATGCCAATGCTGTGTAAAGGCTGGTTTACCCCCAGACTGCTGGCTTATGAAAGACACAAAACTCTACAAGTTTCAAGCCATAATCTTTGAAGAAGAAAAACCAAAAGGCGAAGTTAGACGGAAAACCCTCAGCGAAAAATAGGCTCATTTAACAATTATTTTAGTTTCGCGATTTCTTCGATGATTTCCACCGCTTTTTCTACGCCCTTAAACTTGTTAGAATACTGGTTTAACCGTTGCACATTACTTTTGTAGAAGTCTTTTCTCTCCTCCACTTCCCGAATGGCTTGCCTTAACTGCTCCTTATTTCTTACAATTATCGAACAGCCTAAATCCTGCATTTTTTTAGCGTTTGCCAACTGTTCTGGTTGTGTTGGAATGCATATGCTTGGTTTTGCATGCTTTATGGTCTCAAAACATGTGGTATGTCCTCCACTGAAGATTACCAGTTTAGCCTTTGCCATGTATTCATGTCTTTCCTGCTGCGAAAGCCAACCGTAGATAATGCAGTTTCCAACTTTTTTCACATTTTTCTCGCCATGCTCCCCTAGGCTTACTATGCTTTTGGTTTTAAGTTTGCTTAAAACTGGAATCACTATTTGTTTCAGCTTAGCCCTTGTTCCTAGAGGACCGCTTATGGACGCGAAAATGTGGTTTTCCGAAGTCTTCACGGGTGTAATGTCGATGAAGGCGCCGACAAATTCAACCTTATCCCTAACGCCGACATCATCTATGTTGCCTAAATTATATTCGCAGATGGAGTAGGGCGGAGGATTATCTGGAACAATTATTTTTGAACATTTTCTCACATAACGCTCCGTAAACCTTTCGCCTGGAATAAGCAGCGGAGAGAAACGGTAGCTTGGTCGAATAACATTTGTTACGTACACTGATGGAAATTTCCATCTGTGGGCTAAGCGCAGTGCGTGTAAATCTCCATCTGAAACAATTAGGTTTGGCTTAATTTTTAGAATGTTCCTTCTTAAGTCGTAGTAGCGGTGCACCGTTTCTAATCCGCTCGGAGATTTAATTTCAAGTCTTCCCTCTTCTTGGTTAAAGTGTGGAAGGGGGAAGAGAATGTTCAAAAGTGAAGCTGAAACACTTATTCCCCAAGCGTTTTCATACCAAGCCACAGGCGTGCAGTGGTAAACATTTTCAAATTCCTTTTTCAAAAGTTTGTAGGCGTTTCCTCCAGAGAAAAAGAACAGCTGGTTTCCCCTCTCTTTAAGCATATTCCCTAAAACCATCAGTCTCGATACGTGTCCCAAACCCAGTTCTGTGCAGCTTAGCATTAATCGCATAATTCAAGAGAACGCTTCTGGCATTTATTTCAGTTGTCCTTACAAAACTATTAAATAAGAAGCCTTATTGATGGTGGAGTGATAGGCATATGTTCCTGCCGAAGAAGATTTTGGAAGAAAAGCTTAGGCGAATCTTAGCCGAAGACTTGGGACAAGGCGACGTGACAACAGCCCTCATAGTTCCAGAAGGCTGCATTGCAGAAGCCGAAATGGTGGCAAAAGAAGCTGGCGTGATCGCTGGAATAGAAGAAGCCTCAGTGCTTGTCGGAAGTCTAGGCTTAAATTTTGAGGCTTACGTTAAGGATGGAAACGCAATAAAGCCGAAACAGGTTTTGATGAGGGTTTCAGGAGATGCCAGAATCATATTGTCTGCTGAACGGACAATTCTAAACATTGTTTCAAGAATGAGCGGCATAGCCACAGCCACAAGAAAGCTTGTCGAGAAAATCCGAAAAGCCAAATACAAAACAAAAGTTGCGTGCACAAGGAAAACTGCGCCTGGACTGCTTTATTTCGATAAAAAGGCTGTTCTCATAGGCGGAGGAGACCCTCACAGACTTCATTTAGACGATATGATTCTGATAAAGGATAACCACATTGCTATAGCTGGAAGCGTTAAAAAAGCCGTTAAAAACGCTAAGGAGAAAGCCTCCTTTAGCAAGAAAATAGAGGTTGAAGTGGCTAAAATTGGCGACGTTTTAGAGGCGGCTAAAGCTGGAGCAGACATAATCATGTTGGACAACTTTTCGCCTAAACAAGTGGAAGAAGCTGTTAAAATTTTGAAAAACGCTGGATATTATGAAAAAGTATTGTTAGAAGCCAGTGGCGGAATAACAGCCGACAACATTCTTGATTTTGCCTCGAAGGGAATAGACATAATCAGTTTAGGCGAAATAACCCACAGCGTAAAAGCCCTAAACATAAGCTTAGAAATCAAAAACACAGAAAGGGCTTAGGTGAAAGCGTGAATTATCGCCATTTCAATGGCTGCAGCTACCAGAAGCGTAATGGCGCATATAGAGATTATGATGCACGTGTTCACAAGCTCCCTTTTCCAATTACGCTTTATTATACGCCAGCTTAGCCAAGCGCTCTGAGCAAAGGCTGCAGAATATGCCAAAAACTCAAGCCATGTAAACGGAAAAACGAATAAAAGCAGAAAAGTTAAGGTTGGATTTATGCCTTCAGCGATGCTTTCTGCTGCAATTACAACGCCAGTGCCGTATAACACATAAAATCCGAAAAGGGGACCTATAAACGGTATAAAGAATGAAAGGCATAAAACGAAATTGTTGCCGAAGATTAATGTTGTGCCGCGGAACATATCAGCGGATGAAACATAATCTTGCATCTGCTTAAGCTCCTCGTTGATTTCTGTTGCCTCCGAAGTGGTTAGGGGAGTTAGGACGCCTGCAATGGTTACAGCTATTGAAATGAGGAAAAACATTAGAACTGTGAGTATACGTCTTATTTTTGACGGAAACTTTGTCCAAATGTTTAAAGCCAAAATACGCCCTCTATCCATGTTTTATGCTTTTCTGGTTATCTTTAGTGCTCTGAAGCCTCTTGCGCATGGGTTTAGTGTTTCCGTAATATTAACTTTTTTTAAAATTCCGCTGATATCTGCTGCATAGCCTAAAACGTCATGTTCCGCCGCCATCAAAGAGTAAACGTAAACCTTGTCTTCAAGGATTTTTGGCTGGCATTTTGAGGGCAGCCCAAGCATTAATGGCTCATTTTTTTCTAGAGCTTTTTCAGAAGCGTATAATATTGCGTGAGCTCCAGCTGTTAGCTCCGCAACCCTCACGGGAACACTTTCCTTTCCTATTGCTAAAACTTCCACTCCATATCTTTGTGAGATTTCGCCAGCAATTTTCCTTAACCTTGGAAGAATTTTTATAAGGTTGCTTCTCGCTTTGCTGGAGATTTTCATGTTTGAAAACTGTATTGGAGAAAGCTGTTCCAATGGAACCGCGCCTAAAGACATGTCAAGGTGAACGACGTCTGCTTTTGCCTTCGCAAGCAGTTCTTTGCAGAGTTCCACTTCAAACACTATAACTTCATGGCTGTTCACAGCGTCCGCAAAAATAGGCTTGGCTAAACATTTGCTTGGCTCTCTGTAAGGCGGCTTAACCAAGACAGAGGCTGTAGCCACAATCATTGTGGGTTCAAACTTTTCGTTTAAAATGGCTGATGAAGAATCAGCAGCAATTATCTTCAAAGATTCCACCTCTCTTTACTAGGCTTTAAGAGAATTTAGCTCTACCGCTTATTCAGCAAATAATGCGTTAACTTTTAGGTGCACTCCTAAAACAAACATTTCAGAACTTTTCGCTCTACTCGCCTTAGGCTTTATAACCTTCACGTCTTTAAAGTGCTGTTTAACCTTGCTTGTAAAGTTTTCTAACATGTCTCCTTGAAAGACCTTTACAAAGAGGTTCCCCCGTGGCTTGAGAATTTCTAGGGCTATTTGCAAGGCTTTTTGGGCAAGGTCTATTTGGCGGGCGTGATCCAACTCCCATATTCCAGAAATGTTCGGCGAAGCGTCTGAAATCACCACGTCAGCTTTTCTGGGAATTATCTCCAATATTTGCCTAATTGTTTCCACTTCTGTTATGTCGCCTATGATTGTTCTAACGTTCCGCTCTGGGAAGGGTTCAATGGGTTTTAAGTCAACTCCCAAAACAAAGCCTTCAGCTCCAACGATTCTTCTTGCAGCTTGAGTCCAGCCGCCCGGTGCTGCGCCCAAGTCTACAACAACATCGCCTTCTTTGATGAAATGGTATCTTTCTACAGCTTGAAAGAGTTTGTAGGCTGCCCTTGAACGGTACTTCTCCTCTTTCGCCTTTCTATAATAATAGTCTCTTTTGCGTTCTTGAATCCAAGCTTTGGGCAAAACTAGCTGTCACCTAATATTTTAAAGTCAGTTTCGGCTATGTGGAAAAGCCACTCTGTTAGTTTTTCGCAGTTTTGCGGGGTTACGGCGCCTGAGGGGCTGCATCTTTGGCTGTCGGGGCACATCATGCATGGGCAGTCAACTATGGAGTCTATGGACGCTGGAAGCCTTTTCGGGTAAAGCCTATAAGTCCATCTGCCGTTGCGGAGCTCCCTTTCTCTTCGTATTAACCCTTTGTCTTCAAGTTTTAGGGCTATGCGGGAACCTTCTCTGCTGCTTGCTCCGAGTTTCCTCCATAGTTCAGACTGGAGTAGCCCCTCATTACCAGAGTTCATTATTATTTGCAGCGCCTTTTGCTCTAAATCGTTAGGTTTTGGCATTTCTCCTTCCAGTCTTCCACGCTAATATATAGGTGTTCTCAAATAAAATATGTCTATCCAAAGATAAAATAATTTAGGTTAAAGGCGGCTGAAATGACACGGAGAAAACCCATGGAAGGCTGCTGCCTAGGCATTGAAAGCACAGCAGACGATTTCAGCGTTGGAATAGCAACCTTCAATGGAGAGATACTGGCGAACATTATAAGTGCTTACATGCCTCCTGAAGGGGGAATCCACCCTAGAGAAGCCGCAAGGCATCACGCAGAAAACGCCAGCAAAGTCCTCGAAGAAGCCTTCAAAAAAGCTGGAATAAAACCTAAAGACTTGTCTGTTATAGCGTTTTCCCAGGGTCCCGGGCTTGGTCCTTGCCTTAGAACGGGTGCCACAGTGGCGAGAGCCTTAGCCTCCTATTTGGGTGTTCAGTTGGTGGGGGTAAACCATTGTGTTGCCCACATTGAAATAGGAAAGCTGAAAAACGATGCAGAAGACCCAGTTACGCTTTATGTTTCAGGCGGAAACACGATGGTGGCAGCGTTTGACGCTGGACGTTACAGAGTTTTCGGCGAAACATTGGACATTGCCCTCGGAAACTGTTTGGATGTTTTTGCAAGGGAGGCTGGACTGAGACAGAAACCCGGCGAACCTTTTGGAGCCATTGTTGAAAAGCTCGCTCGAAATGGGAGGCGGCTTATCCCGCTGCCTTACACCGTTAAGGGCATGGACATGTCCTTCAGCGGTTTATTAACAGCCTCCATAAACATGTTGAAAAAGGGAGACCTTAAACTTGAAGACTTATGTTACAGCCTTCAAGAAACCGCCTTCTCCATGGTGGTTGAGGTTACTGAGAGAGCCTTAGCCCACACAGAGAAAAAGGAAGTGCTTCTAACAGGCGGGGTTGCTGCCAACAGAAGGCTTCAAGAGATGGTTCGCTCCATAGCTGAGGAGCATGATGCAAGATTCTGCACTGTGCCAAAGGAGTTTGCGGTTGACAATGGGGCTATGATTGCATGGGCAGGCGTTCTAGCGTTCACTCATGGTGTTACAACGCCTATCGATGAAAGTTTCGTTAAGTTGAGGTGGCGGCTTGAAGAGGTTGAAGTTCCATGGGTGAAATAAGTCCGCCGTTGCTGATGAAAAAGGGAGCAGAAGCCTGCCTATACTTGGCGGAATGGCATGGCAGAAAAGTTGTAATGAAGAAGCGTTTACCAAAGGGTTATAGGCTTTCAGAAATGGACGAGCAAATCAGAAGCTACAGAACCATCCACGAGCCACAGCTGATACATGAAGCGAAAAGGGCTGGAGTGCCAACGCCGACAATTTTTTTGGTTGACGTGAAGAATTCCACAATTATAATGGAGTTTATTGAAGGTAAACAGTTAAAGCGATTGCTGAACGAGGTTTCCGAAAAGGATAGACTGCACTTATGCCGACAAGTTGGCGAGTTAATCGGCAAACTCCACAAACATGGAATAGTTCACGGCGACCTAACAACCTCAAACATGATTCAAAGCTCCGACGGAAAAATCTTCTTCGTAGACTTTGGACTTGGCGAAAAGACAAAGGAGCTTGAAGCCCTAGGCGTAGATTTACACTTAATGAAGAGGGCACTGCAGAGCACCCACTTCAAATTTGCAGAAGAATGTTTCCAAAACGTTATTGAGGGATACTCAAGCGTTTTAGATGCTGGAACGGTGAAAAATGTTTTAGATAAAATAAGAGAAATAGAGAGGAGAGGTCGGTATATAGCTGAAAGGAGAAGCTAAATGTGATAAAGACTGTTTGGTGTATAACCTTCTACGTTTCAAACTTGGAAAAAGCGGCAAAATTCTACGGGGAAACCCTTGGTTTGGAAAAGAAATATGAGTATTCCAGCTATGTGGGTTTTGAATGCGGCGGGGTTGAAATAGGATTAATCCCGAAACTTAGGGAAGGCGAGCATGTTCCGCCAAATTCGCCTTCGGTAGAGTTTCTAGTCGACGATGTGGAAAAGTTTTACAGCGAATTGAAGAGAAAAAACGTTAAGTTTGTTAAAGAGTTACACGATGAGCCTTGGGGCGGAAGACAAGCCACCTTCACAGACCCCGACGGCAACATTCTAGAAATTGTACAAATCGACTGGGAAAAATACTTTAATGTGTCCGCAAAAGGAGCACAAAGAAAACGTGAGCACAAATGAGTTCCAAATTAAAAGGCAAAGTCATATTCTTCGCCACAAACAACATCAACAAGTTCAATGAAGCCCGCAGGGTTTTAAGCCGCTACAAAATAGCCGTAGGCATGTTAAGAGTAAAAACGCTGGAAATTCAAAGCGAAAGCCTAGAAGAAATTGCAAAAAACAGCGCCATCCACGCTTTCCAACAGTGCCACCTTCCAATAATCGTTGAAGACGCTGGCCTATTCGTAGAAGCCTTGAAAGGTTTTCCTGGACCATACGCGTCATATGTTTACAAAACCATAGGAAACGAGGGTCTTTTGAAGCTTATGAAGGAAGCCACTAACAGAAGAGCACGCTTTCAATCCATGGTTGTCTACTTCTCTGAAGAACTAGAATCTCCCATATGTTTTAAGGGCGAAGTTTTAGGAGAGATAACCGAAACTGTTAGGGAAGGGTGTTCTGGTTTTGGGTTTGACCCCGTTTTCAAGCCTCTGAAAAGCGAAAAAACTTTTGCTGAAATGGACATTGATGAAAAAAATCTGTACTCGCATAGAGCAAAAGCCTTTCATAAGTTTGCAAGGTGGTATAAAAGCTTAAAAATCTAGATGCCAACTGAAAATCTTGTGGAGGTTTTTCATTGAGTGAAACATCCGCAAACATTCCAAAAGAGGTTATAATCGCTCCAAACGAGAGGGTTCTTATGGTTCTGGAGAGGCATTATGTTTCATATGTCACGATAGCAACCATAGGTCTCATAATAATATGGTTTATCACAGCTGGCTTGAGTCTAGCAGCGCCGCTGGAATATGGATGGGTTGTGTTTCCGATACAAGTGTTCGTATTTTTGTTTCTTCCTGTTCTGGTTTATGGGTTAGGCTACGTTTATGTTAAGGGACACCGCTACGTAATAACAAACGAACGGATAATAATGTTCAGAAAATTCATCGGAATCCTTATGAGAACAGTAACCCATGACAAAATCACAGATATAATTGTTAACCAAGGTCCCATCGGTAGGCTTGTTAACTATGGTAGGGTTTCTCCCATTACAGCTGGTATGATTATGCCTATGGGAGCTGCAATATTCTCAATTTCAGGTGTTAAAAACCCCTATGAGGTTAGGGATGCCATTGCAAAGCTTGTGAAAGAATTCAAGCCAAAAGGTGCCGAAGGCTGATGGAAGCCCCGGAGCTTACCCGAAGATATGTATCGCTTCTTCAAGACGAAAAGGTTTTGATGACGTTGCAGAGACGTTACCCATCTATATTTTCCTCCATTTTATCAACCACGGGAGCAATGTTTCTTGTGTATTGGTGGTCGGTTGTTCGCTACATTACTCAATACTCTGGTTTTCTAATGGAATCGCTTTTAACCTTCCTTTATGCAGTTGTAATTGTTATTGCATGCATCTTCATACTGATGGCACTAGTCGGATACTTTTATGTTAAGGGGCACCTCTATATCTTGACCAACCGACGCATCATTCTCTTTAGAAAGTTTATTACAGTTTCTGTTAGAGAGCTTACATATAACGAAATAACCGATATAATCATGAACCAAGGTCCCATCGCCAGATGTTTGAATTATGGTTCCATAACACCGTTAAGCCCGGGAGTTAGAGGCCTTTACACTCTTCCATACCCCTATTTTAGAAGGCCATCTTATGCAAGGGTTGAGTTAAAGGATGTCAGCGACCCACTTAGGATTATGAACGAGTTGTTTAAGCTAGCCCGTATCCATAGTTTATGCTGAAACTTTAAATATCCGTCTATCCTCGCTCTTATAGAATCTGAAAGGGATAAAAATGCCAAAACAGGAAAAGGGGAAATCCCACTCAACAAGACCAGTGAGCAAACGCCCTCCAAACTGGTGTAAATATCAGCCAGAAGAGGTGGAGGCGCTGGTTATTAAATTGGCTAGGGAGGGGCATCCTCCAAGCCGCATAGGCACTATTCTAAGGGACCAGTACGCTATCCCGCTTGTTAAGCCTTTAACTGGGAAAACCATAACGCAAATTCTCCGAGAGGCTGATCTTGCGCCTTCAATACCTGAAGATCTTGGAAATTTGCTTAGGGAGGCGGCGCGGCTTTCAACTCATTTTGAGAAGCATAGGAGGGACTTGCATAATAAGCGGGCTTTACAGCTTGTTGAAGCAAAAATTCACAAACTTGCAAGATATTATAAGCGTGAAGGGGTTCTGCCCCCCAACTGGAAGTATGAGCCAAAAATAGCCTCCATAACCTAAACTTTATGTTTTACCGTTTTAAATCCTTAAAAGCTGAACTGTTTTAAGTGAAATTCTACAATCTATCGTGATGGTAATGGCATTAGACGAAAAACAAACTGCAAACTTCTTCGAGGGCGTTTCTAAAGCTGCCGAGACAGTTTTGGAGGCGGTTAGAGAAGATAGCCTAATCCATGTTTTTTCGCATTTGGATGCCGATGGTATCGCCGCCGCTGGAATTATCGGCAAAGCCTTGTATAGGCTTGATGCAAGGTTCCGCATTAGAATAACCCAGTGGGTGGACGAGAAGTTTTTGGCTGAAACCCTTGAGGAAAAGCCTCAAATGGTGATTTTCATAGACTTGGGAAGCGACTACGCAAACTTGCTAAAACAGAAAGCTTCAGAAATGGAAATTGTTGTTTTAGACCATCATCAACTGGGCGGCGAACCAGCCAAAGGTTTTCTATGCGTTAACCCACATATTTACGGCATTGACGGAGCACGGGACATCAGCAGTTCAGGCGTTGCCTATTTTTTGGCTAAAGCAATTGACAAAGTAAACATAGATTTGGCGCCCATCGCTGTGGTTGGTGCACTCGGAGACCTCCAAGATAAGTATGACCAGCGGATGCTTGGCGGCTTAAACGAGAAAATAGTTGAAGACGCGGAAACGCAAGGGTTGCTAACCGTTGAAAAAGACTTGATATTCTTTGGAAGGGAAACCCGTCCAATCCACAAAACATTGGCATCCACAACAAACCCTTTCATTCCCGGAATAAGCGGTGAAGAAGACAAAAGCCTAGCCTTCTTGGTCAGCCTTGACATAAAACCAAAGCATGGCGACAAGTGGAGGGCTTTAAGGGATTTAACAGAAGAAGAGAAAAAAAGGCTTTGTTCAGCTCTTGCAGAATATCTGCTTTCGAAAGGACTGCGCTATGAGATTTCTAATCTTATAGGGCATGCGTATACGCTGAACCTTGAAGAGCCTTGGACACCGCTGAGGGATGGCAGAGAATTCGCCGTTCTGCTTAATGCAACTGGGCGCATGGATAAGCCAAGTGTAGGCGTGGCGGTTTGCATGGGCGATAGAGGCTCAGCCCTTGAAGAAGCCAACAAAATTCTTGAAGATTATAGGCGAACCATTAATAAGTATCTCGGCTGGATTATGGAGAAATCTGAAAGAATTAGGGAGATGGAAAACATTTACGTTGTTTACGGTGAAGACTTCGTAGACGACAAGGTGATAGGGGCAATCTCTTCCATTCTTTCGACATCTCTTCCAAACCCGGAAAAGCCCCTCATTGCATATGCTGATGTGAAAGAGGAAGGTCTTGTTAAAGTGTCTGCCAGAACCATAGATGCTGTAACCTACAAGGGTGTCAATCTAGGAGAAATCATGCAAATAGCAGCTGAAAAATGTCTTGGGAAAGGCGGAGGACACAACATAGCAGCCGGAGCACAAATTCCAACCGAAAACATGGAGACTTTCATAAAACTTGTTAATGAGCTTGTTGGAAAACAACTGGCAGGCGAAAAAATTGGAAGTTGAAATCACAATATTCTACAATGACGCTAGAAGTGCGAAAGCCGTTGCAGAGGCAGTTTCACCAGACAACTTTAAGGCGCCATCTGGCTTATACGTCAAAACTGAAAAGAAAAACAACAGTGTTTGGACGTACATAAAATGTAATAGGGGGCTTCAAACCTTCATCGCCACAATCGATGACCTTCTTTTTTCCATTTCAACTGCAGAGAAAACTCTAAAAGCTGCACGGAAAATTGAATAAGAACATGCTCTTTTCTATAAAGCTGGAGCATTAATGGCTCGTTGATGAAAATGTTGGATATAAGGCTCATTAGGGAAAATCCCAAGATGGTTAGGGAGAATCTGAAAAGGAGAGGCGACCCTGAAAACCTGAAAATGCTGGATGAACTGATTGAATGTGATAGGTTTTGGCGGCAACACTTGACAAGGCTTAATGATTTGCGCCGTGAAAGAAACCGCATAACAACCGAAATTGCAGCGGCAAAAAAGAGGGGCGAAGATATTGCAGCTATCCTTTCAAAGGCTAAAGCAGTTGACGAGGAAATTACAGCGATGGAAAAGCGGGTTGCCGAATACGAGGAGAAAGTGCGATATTACCTTATGATGCTTCCAAACCTCTTGCATGAGTCGGTTCCAATAGGTAAAGACGAGTTTGACAATGTTACAGTGAGGACTTGGGGGGAAATTCCAAAATTCAGTTTTCCACCTAAAGACCACATAGATTTGGGTTTAAGCCTAGACATAATGGACATTGAAAGGGCTGGAAAAATTGCAGGTGCCAGATTCTATTATCTGAAACGGGAAGGCGTCCTCTTGGATATGGCTTTGATGAACTTCGCTTTAGAAGAGATGGTTAAGAAGGGCTATACGCCTATGGAACCGCCATTCCTTATGAGGCGCAAACCCTACGAAGGCGTCATAGCCCTCAGCGACTTCGAAAACGACTTATACAAAATTGAGGGTGAAGACTTATACTTGATTGCCACTTCGGAGCATCCAATGGCAGCCATGTATATGGACGAAGTTTTAAGGGCTGATGATTTGCCGATAAGACTTGTTGGGGTAAGCGCAAACTTTAGGAAAGAAGCAGGAGCCCACGGCAAAGACACTCGCGGGATTTTCCGCACTCACCAATTCAATAAAGTTGAACAGTTCGTGTTCTGCAAACCCGAAGATTCTTGGAAGATTCATGAAGAGCTTATAAGAAACGCAGAAGAGCTTGTGCAAAAGCTCGGCTTACCCTATCGCGTTGTAAACGTTTGCACCGGCGATATTGGAAAAGTTGCCGCCAAAAAATACGACATCGAGGCTTGGATGCCTGCTCAAAACGCGTATAGGGAAATAATCTCATGCAGCAACTGCACAGATTATCAAGCAAGGAGGCTTAACGTTCGCTACCGAGAAAAGGAAGGCGAGCCGCCGAAGGGTTTTGTGCATACTTTAAACTCAACAGCCTTAGCCACTGGCAGAACAATTGTGGCTATATTGGAGAACTACCAGCAAGAAGACGGTTCAGTGATAATCCCGGAGGTTTTAAGAAAATACATGGGCGGCATGAAGAAAATTGAACTGAAAAGGTAAAGCTTAATACCCTTTAATGAGACTCTTTTTCGCTGTTAAAACGGAGGGTGCAAGTGTCTACAAAAAAGGTTCGGGATAAGTGGCGTAGCAAAGCATGGTATACGGTAGTTGCTCCGCCATATTTTGGAAACGTAGAGCTTGGAGCAATTCCAGCAGACGAACAAGAAAAGCTTGTTGGGAGGGTTGTTGAGGCAACACTTTATGAGATTACTGGAGATTTCGCCCATCAATACTTGAAAATCTACTTCCAAATCACAAGTGTGGAAGGGAAAACGGCGCGCACCATGTTTAAGGGACATGAATATTCAAGAGACTACTTGAGAAGTCTTGTGCGGAGGAGAACCACAAAGGTTGACGGCATATTCAACGTTACAACAAAAGATGGGTATAGGCTTCGGGTCGCTGTTTGCGCCTTTACCCTTTCAAGAATTAAGACTTCACAGGAGCAAGCCATACGCAAGATTATGACAAAAATAGTTGAGGAGAAAAGCAAAGCCTTAACAATGGACCAATTTGTCCAAGAGATGGTTCTTGGAAAAATCGCTTCAGACATTTACAACGAGGCGAAAAAAATAGTTCCACTACGCCATGTAGGCATTAGAAAATCAAAACTTTTAACGCAAGCGGCTCAACTGCAAGCCCCACTGCAAACCGTGGAGCAGCAAGGTTAGCTTTCAGCAATTTTTCCGCCGTACTCATAGCCTCTTTCGAAGGCTGCTGAGTTCAATTTTTCGGTTCCTTTAGGCACATTGGCTTTAATCGCCTCTTTAAGGGCTTTCTTATCCACTATTTTTGTTATCGCTGTAAACGCGCCTAACATGACGACGTTTGCAACAATTCTTCTTCCAAGCTCCTCTGCCATTTTCGTGGCTGGCACTCGGAAAACTTTCACTTTTTCAAGTTTTTTCTCGTTTGGAATCATGTCTGGGTCGAGGATTATTATCCCGCCTTTTTTCACGTTTTCTGCGTATTCGTTGTAGGCGTGTTGGGACATCACCACTAAAACGTCTGGTTCGGTGACTTTTGGAAAATCTATTTCGTCATCAGAGATTACCACTTCAGACTTGCATGCTCCGCCTCTTGATTCCGGTCCATAAGACTGGGTTTGCACGGCATGTTTTCCGCTGTAAATGCATGCCGCCATTGCCGTCATAATTCCCGATTTGATTATTCCCTGTCCGCCGAAACCTGCAAATCTTATTTCCACACGCATTATTTTCGCCTCTAATCTTCTGATTCTTTCAAGATTTGAGCCATTTTGTCGTGAAGCAGTTTCTCATAAGTCGGCTTTTCCACATCCACAAACTCTCCGACAACTATCCTTTCTGGGGTTATTTCCGCCTTCGCCGGGTCTGAAAAGTTCTCTATTACAGAAGCCTTTCTAAACCATTCCATCATTTCAAGTCCCGTTCGCATCTTGTTGCGGCGTCCGAAGATTTCCGGACAAGGCGATACAACCTCTATGAAAGAGAATCCTTCTCGTTGCAGAAGCTTTTTGATGGATATTGCTAGCATACGCACGTGAAGCGTTGTCCACCTAGCCACATAAGTGGCGCCAGAAGCCGCTGCCAAATGAACTAGGTTAAAGGGGTGCTCTATATTCCCATATGGAGTTGTCGTCGTTAAGGCTTCTAATGGCGTTGTTGGTCCAACTTGGCCGCCTGTCATTCCATAGTTGAAGTTGTTGGCGCAAATCACCTTTATCCCAATGTTTCTTCTCGCCGCGTGGATGAAGTGGTTTCCTCCTATGGCAAAGAGGTCGCCGTCACCGCTTATAACAACCACTTCCAGTTCTGGTTTTGCAAGTTTCACTCCCGTCGCGAAGGCTATTGGTCGACCGTGCGTCGTGTGGAATGAATCCACGTTCGTGTATCCAGCCGCTCTTCCTATACAGCCTATTCCAGAAACCACCACAAGCTTGTTCAAATCCATTTGCATCTCGTCCAGCGCATGCACAAAAGCGTTTAGAATTATGCCGTTGCCGCAGCCGGAACACCATATGTGTGGCATCATGGCGGCTCTCAAATACTTTGCAAATGGATGTTCAAATGCCTCTGTCTCCGTCATTTGCTGTGCCTCCTTAAAGCTTCAAAGATTTCCATAGGCGTGGGGGGTTCTTCTCCCAATTTTGATAGGTGAAAAACAGATGTTTCCTTTGCAGTTCTTTCAACTTCCCGCACCATTTGCCCACAGTTCATCTCTGGCACGATTATGGCTTTTGCCCCTTCAGCGGCTTTGGCTATGTGCTTTTCTGGAAAGGGCCAGAGAGTAACCAAACGGAGAAGCCCGGCTTTTATGCCGTTTTCCCTTGCTTTTCGCACTGCGCTGAGGGCTGCCCTTGCCACTATTCCATAGGCGACAACCAAGATTTCGGCATCTTCCACCATTGTCTCTTCAAAGCGGACTATTTTGTCGGCGTTTTTCCTTATCTTATCGCAGAGCCTCTGCACAAGCTTTGTTTGAGCTTCTGAGCTTTGGGTCTGTGGGTATCCATGTTCGTCATGGGTCAAGCCGGTGGCGTGGAAGCGATAGCCCTCGCCGAAACAAGCCATAGGCGGAACCAAATCGTCTTCAGGCATAAACGGCAAATACTGTTCTGGCGGAGTGTTTGGCCTTTTCCGGTTCACTATTTTAATCTCTTCAGCTGGAGGTATGACCAGTTTCTCCCACATGTGGGCTACAACCTCATCAGCCATAACCATTGTTGGAACCCGATAGGTTTCAGCCAAGTTGAAAGCCTCTATGGTTAAGTCGAACATTTCTTGGACGGATGACGGCGCTAAAGCTATAATTTCATAGTCGCCGTGGGAGCCCCATTTAGCCTGCATAACGTCTTGCTGTCCTGGAAGCGTAGGCTGCCCAGTGCTTGGTCCTCCCCGCATCACATCAACAATAACGCATGGGGCTTCAGTCATGGCAGCCAGCCCTATGTTTTCCTGCATTAGGCTGAATCCCGGTCCAGAAGTTGCAGTCATCGCTTTCAAACCAGCGTAAGAGGCGCCTATAACGGCTGCTATGGAGGCGATTTCATCTTCCATTTGAACGTAAACTCCACCTATTTTCGGCATTCTGGCGGCTATGTGTTCCGCTATTTCTGTTGCTGGAGTTATGGGGTATCCAGCGAAGAATCGGCATCCAGCTGCTATGGCGCCTTCTGCACATGCAATGTCGCCGCTCATGAAGTGCACGCCTGTTAAGACAGTTTTTTCCTTAGCCATTTAACATCCATCCTTACATTGTTTTTCTTTAACAAAAATTGCAAAGTCTGGGCATACGGCTGTGCAGAAACTGCAGATTATGCATTCTTTCTCGTCAACAACTCTTGGGGGGTGAACTCCTCTGGCGTTAATTTCGTCAGATTCTTCTAAAACTTTTTTGGGGCAGTATTGTATGCAGAAACCGCATCCCTTACACTGGTCTTTTATTATGTGGATTTCCGCTTTTGGCCTAACAGCCTTTTCAGCATCAAGGGGGGTTCTCCAATGTCTCTCTGGCATTTAAGCGCCTCCAGCTTTTGCGAAAACCCTTTTTGCAAGCTCAATCTCTTCCATTGTAACCTTTTCGATTAGTTTTTGCATTTCACGAATTTTTGAAGCAAACCTCTCTCCTTCAGCGGCTGTAACCCATAACAGCTGAAGTCTTTCCTTATCTAGCCCATTCTGTTCCATTTTTCTCCAGAGGCGTTCTACGCGTTTTTGTGTTTGATAGTTGGCGTTTATGTAGTGGCAGTCTCCAGGGTGACATCCCGCCACAAGCACGGCTGCAGCGCCTCTTGCGAATGCTCTTTCAACAAATTTTGGAGCCACGCGTCCAGAACACATGGTTCTTATTATCCTCACGTTTGGGGGATACTGCATTCTGCTAACTCCAGCGAAGTCGGCGCCGGCGTAGGCGCACCAGTTACAGCAAAAGGCGACAATTTTCTTTTCTGCATCGTGCTCTGTTACAGCGTCTATTTGCGCCATAATCTGCTCGTCTGTGAAGTGACTTTGTGTTAAAGCGTCAGATGGGCATTCGGCGGCGCATGTTCCACATCCACCGCATGCAGCTTCAACAATTTCAACGCGTTTAAGTTCCTTGTTTAGGGTTATCGCGTTGTAGGGACAAACCTTTGTACAGAGTCCGCAAGCCTTACACTTTTCCACATCCAAAACTGGCGTGATTGCTTCAACTGTAACTTTACCCTTCGCCATCAATATGCCTGCCCTGGCAGCAGCTGCACTTGCTTGGGTTACGCTGTCCTTTATGTCCTTAGGGGCTTCAGCGCATCCAGCGAAAAATATTCCGCCAGTTGCTGCATCCACTGGTCTTAGTTTTGGATGGGCTTCCATGAAAAACCCGTCTTGTGTTCTTGAAAGGGTTAAAAGTCGCTGGATTATTTCGCTGTCTTTTCGCGGTTCTAACCCTACGGAGAGAATTACCAAGTCGAAGTTCAGTTTGTAAGGCTCCTTTAGCAGAGTGTTTTCGCCTATCAGCCAAAGGTTGCGGGTTTTCGGGTCTTCGATTATTTCTGCGGGAAGCCCGCGGATGAATATGGCTCTCTCGTTTTTGGCTCTCTTGTAAAGGTCTTCAAAGCCTTTCCCATAAGCGCGGATATCCACATAAAACACGTAAATTTCAGTTTCAGGCCAGTGCTCCTTTATGAGCAAACTATCCTTTATGGTGTTCATGCAACAAACATTGCTGCAATAGGTTCTCCCACTTTTATTGGAACGGGAGCCGACGCATTGAATAAAAGCCACTCTTTTCGGGATTTTCATGTCGCTGGGTCTAATTAATCGTCCACCAGAAGGACCGCCGGCGTTGATTAGTCTTTCAAATTCCAATGATGTAATTACGTTTAAGTATTTGCCGTAACCGTAGTTTGGAAGCGTTGAGGGGTCAAAAACATCAGTCCCTGTTGCCACTATTATTGTGCCTACTTCCAGTTCTACGGTTTCTGGTTTCATTGTGAAGTCTATGGCTTGTCTTTCGCATGCTTTAATGCATTTGTCGCACACCATGATTTCGTCTTTGTTGAGGCATAGGTTCATGTCGATTATGTAGGTGGATGGGACTGCCTGTGCAAAGGGTGTGTAAATGGCGTGTCTTAGGGCTAAACCCGCGTCAAACTCGTTTGGCGCTGTTATGGGGCAAACTTTTGAGCAGTCGCCGCATGCGGTGCAGTCTTCCTTGACATAGCGGGGTTTCTTTAAAACTTTAACATGGAAGTTTCCAATGTAGCCTTTAACATCGATAACTTCGCTGTTGGCTAGCAATTCAATGTTTGGGTGATGTCCAACATCAGACATTTTAGGTGCAAGGATGCATATGGAACAGTCCATTGTTGGAAAGGTTTTGTCTATTCGCGCCATCATTCCGCCGATGCTGGGCTGCTTCTCCACCAAATACACTTTATAACCAGTGTCTGCAAGGTCTAATGCTACTTGGATTCCAGCGACGCCGCCGCCAATAACCAGTGCTTTTCGGATTATTGGCACTTCAATTTCTTCTGCTGGCGCAAGCAAGGCAGCCTTTGCCACAGCCATCTTCACAAGGTCTTTAGCCTTTTCTGTCGCTGCTTCCCTATCATGGAGGTGAACCCAACTGCACTGCTCCCGTATGTTAGCCATTTCAAAAAGATACTTGTTTAACCCTGCCTCTTCACAAACCTTTCGAAATGTTGGTTCATGAAGCCGCGGAGTGCAGGAAGCTACAACCACACGGTTAAGCCTATTTTCCCTAATGTCTTTTTTTATGAGTTCCTGCCCCTGGTCTGAGCATGTGTAACGATAATCCTTAGCCAAAACAACGTTTGGAAGAGATGCTGCAAACTTTGCAACCTCTTCGCAGTCAACGGAGCCGGCGATGTTTAAGCCGCAGTGGCAAACATAAACTCCAATGCGGATTTCTTGTTTCGCCATCTCCATCACCCAAGAAGCCTCAAGTAATATTCAATAGAGGCGGCGGCTATTTTTCCAGCCCTTATAGCCTCAATTATTGTGGCTGGTCCTGTTACGGCGTCTCCTCCGGCAAAAACCCCTTTTAAGGTTGTTTCCATGGTTAGGGGGTTAACCCATATGGTGCCGTCCTCGGTTAATTCTATTTCCTTGGGCAGAAACTGTAAGTCTGGGGCTTCGCCTATTGCAAAAATCACCATGTCCGCCTCTTTAACAAATTCAGACCCCTCTATCGGAATGGGTTTTCTCCTTCCAGTTGCGTCGAACTCGCCCAACTGTATGCGCACAAATTCGACAGCTGCAACCTTCCCATCCTTTCCCGAAATCCTCTTAGGCGAAACCAAAAACTCAACTTTCACTCCCTCGTCTTCTGCCTCTTTGACCTCCCATGGGTTTGCGGGCATCTCATCAATAGAACGCCTATATAATATGCTAACTTCGTTTGCTCCAAGCCTTAGGGCGATTCGTGCAGAGTCAACTGCAACGTTTCCACCGCCGATAACAACAACTTTTTTGCCTTCCACATTTGGTTTTTCGCCAGAATTAACCATCCGTAAAAAGTCTAAGGCGTGGAAAACGCCGTCAAGTTTTGTGCCTTGAATTTTCAGTTCCCGCCCTTTATGAGCACCCACACCAATAAAAATGGCTTTATACCCCTCATCCCATAAACTGTTAAAATCAAAGTCTCTTCCAACAGCAATTCCCGTTTTTATCTTCACGCCTAAGGTTTCCAAGGCTTTGATGTCCTTGTCCAAAAATTCTCTTGGAAGGCGATATGAAGGCAGACATTTCCTCAACATTCCACCAGGTTCTGGAAGCGCTTCAAAAACCGTAACTTCGCAGCCTTTCAAGGCTAACTCATGAGCAACTGTAAGCCCAGCTGGGCCAGAACCTATGACGGCAACTTTTCCCTTAATGAATTCCATTTTTTCCTTTTTTTCGCTTAAAAATTCCATTCGCAACTGTTCCGTCTCGTTCAAAACCGTATTCAAATCTAACCCGGCGCGTTCCGGATGAAAACATGTAAGGATGGCTACTAGGGGGAGAGGGGATGCCTTAACAAATTTTTTAACCGCATTTTTAAACGGTTGCGTGTATCCATGCTTGACTGCGAACCTTCTGGCGTGAAGGAAAATTTCCGGCAATTTTAGGGCTTGGGGGCAACGCCTATAACAGCGGTAGCACCAAGCGCAGAGCCAAAGTTCATCAGAAGTCAAAGCCCTTTCAGTGTCTATGAAAAGCTTTTCCAGAAGGTTTCTTGGATTATATTCCCTTTCTAGTAGTTCAGCCATGGGACAGCTTGCGGTGCATATGCCGCATTCGAAGCAAAACTTGAGCTTCTCCGCGTCAACGCATTCTGCGAGGGCTTCTTTATATGTTATGGCTTTTACAGTGTTCAAGTTATTGTCCAGCCATTCATATTATTGGGAACACCTCAAGATATAAGCTTTACAAATGTAAAGGTTTTTAGCGTGAGCCCCCCCATCCTTTTCCAAACGTATTTCTTTTATACACCGAACAACCACACTAAACCATAAGCGCAGGGATGCAAATGAAAGAAGTTAAAGCGGTTTTGTATGGGGTTGGCGCCGTCGGCAGCTTAATAGCCAAATCTCTACTAGAAAAGGAAGGCTTGAAAATAGTCGGCGCAGTTGACGTGGCAAAAGATAAAGTTGGCAAGGATTTAGGTGAAGTTTTAGGCTTGAAGGGAAAACTTGGCATAACAATTTCCAATGATGTTGACAAGCTTTTTTCAGCCACAAAAGCGGACATAGCCATCCATGCAACATCCTCCTACCTAAGAGACACCTACCATCAAATAGCCTCCCTGATAAAACATGGCGTAAACGTGATATCCACATGCGAAGAGCTTTCATACCCATACCATTCAGAGCCTAAACTTGCAAAAGAACTGGACGCGCTGGCAAAAAAACACGATGTAACAGTTTTAGGCACTGGAATAAACCCCGGCTTTTTGATGGACACCCTTGTGATAACGTTGACTGCGGTTTGCCAAAAGATAGAAAAAATTGAGGCAGTCCGAGTTATGAACGCTGCCACAAGACGGTTGCCCTTCCAGAAGAAGATAGGCGCTGGACTAACCGTGGAAGAGTTTAAACAAAAAATCGAAAGTGGACAGATTAGTGGGCATGTGGGGCTTGAACAGTCAATAGCCATGACAGCAGATGCCCTAGCATGGAAACTGGAAAAAATAAGGGCTGAACCCGTCGAGCCTGTAATAGCTAAAGAACCCGTGGAAAGCGAAGCCATAAAAGTTGAGGCTGGGAAGGTGGCGGGCTTAAGGCAAATAGCAAGAGGGTTCATGAACAAAAAGGAAGTCATAGTTTTAGACTTTCAAGCCTATATCGGGGCAAAAGAAGAATACGACGCCATAACAATCACGGGTGTTCCAACAATCAGGCAGAAAATTCAGCCATGTGTTCACGGAGACATGGGCACAGTGGCAATGGTGGTTAACTCTATCCCAAAAGTGCTTAATGCACCAGCGGGTTTGCTAACTATGAAGGATTTGCCAGTTCCTTCAGCTGTAACCGAACACATGCGAAAATACATTTCATCCTAAACGCGGAGGCAGTTAGACCTTGAAGCTTCAAGTAGATATAAACTGTGATTTGGGTGAAAGCTACGGAGCCTTCGAAGTTGGAAACGACGAAAAAATAATGCCTTACATAACATCCGCCAACATTGCATGCGGTTTTCACGCTGGAGACCCCATAACAATAGCCCAAACAATAGCCCTTGCAAAAAAACATAGAGTTGCTGTGGGCGCCCATCCAGGATATCCAGACCTCTTGGGGTTCGGAAGAAGAGAAATGCAGCTAACCCGTGAAGAGGCAAAAAACTACATTATTTATCAAGTTAGCGCCCTTCAAGGCTTTGCAAAAATCTACGGCGTTTGCCTCCAACACGTTAAACCCCACGGTGCCATGTATAACATGGCAATGAAAGACAAGGAGCTTTCCAAGGCTATAGCTGAAGCCGTTAAAGAACTAGACCATGATTTAATAATTTTTGCTCCGCCAAAGTCTGTAATGGCTAAAATTGCCGCTGAAAATGGACTGCGAGTGGCTTACGAATTTTTCGCCGACAGAGCCTACAACCCAGATGGAAGCCTAGTATCAAGGAAACATGCATGCTCAATAATCGAAGAACCGAAAAAAGTTGTGGAAAGGGCTGTTCAAGCAGTTAAGGAAGGAACTGTGGAAGCCTTTAACGGCGAGGTTTTGGAACTCGGCAAGGTGCACACTATCTGTGTTCACGGCGACACCCCAACAGCCGTGGAGCTTGCTGAAGCCTTAAAGAAGGGACTAGCTAAAGTGCACATTGAAGTTAAGCCAGTAAGCCAATTCATCTAATTTTAGGATTCGCCATGAAAACCAATGTTTACATGTTTACGCGTTACTTGCCCTTCGGCGACAGCGCCCTAATAGTTGAGTTTGGCGACACAATCAATGCAGCTATTAACCGCAAAGTCATCGCCTTAAGCGAAACCATTAAAAAAGCAAGCATAAAGGGAGTTGAGGAGCTTGTTCCAACCTATAGGTCGCTGCTCATCCGCTACAATCCCGCGGAGACAACCTACCAACAATTGATATCTTCCATTGAAAAAATTGAAAAAGCATTAGAAGAAGCACTGTTAGAAGCTAAAAAAGGAAGAATCGTAATTCCCGTTGTTTATGGCGGCGTCTATGGACCAGACTTGAGCTATGTGGCTGAATATCACGGGTTAACCGAGGAACAAGTGGTTAAACTGCATTCTGAAAGAGAATATAGGGTTTACATGATTGGTTTTGTCGCCGGATTTCCTTATCTAGGCGATGTTCCAGACGAAATTGCAACCCCACGCCTCGAAACCCCCCGCCTAAAAGTGCCAGCAGGCTCTGTTGGCATAGCAGAAAAACAGACGGGAATATACCCATGCGAGACTCCTGGAGGATGGCGAATAATAGGCAGAACCCCCATCAAACTGTTTGACCCATTATGGCAACCGCCAGCCTTGCTGAAACCAGGAGACACTGTTAAGTTTAAGCCAATTTCAGAAGAAGAATTCGCAAGAATTGAAGAACTAGCCAAAAAGGGAGCTTATAAACCGTAATTTGAGGAAAAGCAGAAATGAACTTGTTCCACGTGTTGAAGCCCGGATTTTTCACCACAGTGCAAGACTTGGGAAGGTATGGCTATCTCGGATATGGAGTTCCCATCTCCGGCGCCATGGACACTTTTTCCCTTGTTGCGGCAAACCTGCTGGTTGAAAACAACCCAAACGATGCATGCCTAGAAATAACCCTCATCGGACCAGAACTTAAAGCATTAGCAGACACGCAGATTGCCATAACTGGCGGAAACCTTTCGCCTAAAATCAATGGAGAAACTGTCCCCATGTGGCAAACCTTAACCATCCATAAAGGAGGTGTAATCTCCTTCGGAAAAGTGGAGAATGGATGCAGAAGCTACCTTTCCATAAGAGGGGGAATAAACACGCCTACAATTCTTGGAAGCAAGTCAACCTATGTGCGGGGAAAATTCGGCGGAATAGAAGGAAGATGGCTTAAGGCTGGAGACGTAATTGAAGGGTTTAACGTTCCTCCTATTGAAAACACGTATAAAATGCCGGAAAACCTTGTGCCCCGCTTCACCAACGATTTTACAGTGCATGTGATTTTGGGACCTCAAGCCGACATGTTCACAGAGAAGGGCGTTGAAACCTTCCTTTCAAACCCCTACAAGGTTACCATAGAATCTGACCGCATGGGCCACCGCCTTGAAGGCCCAACCATAGAGCATAAGAGAAAAGCTGACATTGTTTCAGACGCTCTACTGCCAGGGGCAATCCAAGTTCCCAAAAATGGAAAGCCAATTGTGATAATGAGGGATGCCCAAACAACTGGGGGATACCCAAAAATAGCGGTTGCAACAACCCCAGATTTAGATAGACTTGGACAAGCCAAACCCAACGACACAGTGCGTTTTTCAGAGATAACCCTTGAAGACGCCTATAAAAGACTTTTTGAATACCGGAAAACCCTTTCAAGCCTAGTTGGAAAGCTGATTAAGACTGTTTAACCTTAAAATACTCGGTTTTTACTACGTGTAAAGCGTGGTGCCACAATGTCCAGTGGGCATGTTCATGATAAAGGAGCCTTATCCCTTGAAAAACTAATTGAAAAGGTGAGAGGCAACTCGGCTTTTCAGAAGGTTGGAGCGTTAGCTATTTTTGTTGGCGTTGTCCGTGGAGAAACATCAAAGGGAGAGAAGGTTCAGAAGTTGGAGGTTGAGGCTTATGAAGAGAAGGCTGAGGATGTGCTTTCACGCATATGTCAAGATCTAAAAAATAGGGAAGGCGTAGTTGACGTCCAAATCCACCATTTCCTCGGCGAATTCAACGTTGGCGAAGACCTTGTATACGTTTTGGTTGCTGGTTCTCATAGGGAAAACGTTTTCCCTGTTTTGAGGGAGGCCGTTGAAAGATATAAAAAAGAAGCCCCAATCTTCAAAAAGGAATATTTAATAACGAAAGAGGGCACGGTTAAAGCCCACTGGGTGGCTGAGAATGAAAAAACATAGTTGCTTTTGCAAAGTGTTATTAAGCATTCCGTTAAAGCTATGTTAAGGAGATGAAAGCTTGGAAAAGAAAAGCTACGCGTGGTTTGAAAGGAGGCGGAGAACAAAAGCCCTTGACCTAGCTCAAGAACAGATAACAAAGGCGCTTGACACTGTAACGCTTCTCCATCAAGCCATGCAGAAAATGACGGAAAACAATAGAAAAGAGGCTATGCAGCATATTGAGAACATTTTCAAAGTTGAAAAGGAAGTTGACAGACTGCGAACAGAAGTTTTTAAAGAACTCTCAAAGGGCGTAGCCTTATTTGCAGAATACCGCGAAGACTTAATGCACCTTGTGAAAAGACTTGATACGCTCGCCGACCACGTTAAGGATGCTGCAAGATGCATCAAAATGCTGGAAGGCGCAAAAATTCCAAAAGAGCTATGGGAAAACACTGCCCACACAACCGCCTTCCTCGTAGACTGCGCCCACGCCTTAAGGGGAAGCATTGAAAAAATAGCTGTGGACTCCTCTGCAGCCATAGGCGGAGCGAAAAAAGTTGAGGAAATCGAAAAGAAAATAGATGATGAGTACCTAAAAACTAAGGCTTTGTTTATTAAATATGCAAAGGAAATGGACAGTGGTTCAATGGTTATCTTCGACGATTTGGTGGAGTTTATTGAACATGCCGCTGACATGTGCGCTGACACAGCCGATTATATAGTGATACTTGCAAGCAGAGAATAACCCACCAGTCTACTGGCTAGGCTTGGACAAGGCTTTTCCAAGGGCGAAAGACAAAACTAATACGAGGAGAATTCCGCAGAAACCTGCAAACAAAGTTGACATATAAGGGTTATCAACGGTTGGCAGCATGTAATCCGGCATTAATCCCTTCCAAAAGGGTTCGGTTTCTTCTACGCCAAGGGTTTCAGCCACTGTTTCCAGTCCATCAGGGTAAGTTGAGGCGAAAGGCACCAAAACTGCAAAACCAGCCGCTATCAAAATTAAGGCTTTAACATACCCTTTCAAACGGCACCCCTCTTAAGAAAAGTTAAACCGTTAAGGATTGCTGGCTGCAGCTTATAGAGTTGCATTACAAAAGTTGTGGTTATTGCTGCTTCGCAAAATCCAATTATGACATGCCAAAACAGCATGGCTGGAACGGTGACGGCTATTCCGCCAGCCTGTGAAAACATTGGAGACAAGCCTATCTGTAAACCGCATGATAAAGCTCCTAAAACAACAGAAAGCCAAGAAGCCACAAAAACCCTATGGTAAAACGGCTACCTTTATCAGTTTTCCCTGCAATCAGCCTAATTATGAAGAAGCTTAAACCCCCTATTACAGCCATGTTAAACACGTTGGCTCCTAGGGCAGAGATTCCGCCATCTGCAAAAAGCAAAGCCTGCATAAGCAAAACAATAGTCATGCTGAGAATCGCCGCATATGGTCCCAAAACCACAGAGAGGAAAGCGCCGCCAACCAAGTGCCCACTGGTCCCATAGGCTATTGGAAAATTAATCATCTGAGCCACAAAAACAAAGGCGCTTGAAACAGCCAACAAAGAAGCAAAAGACTTCGGATAAGCAGCCTTAGCCTTCCTCCAAGACCAAAAAAGAAACACTGCAGATACAACACCCATCAAAATTGAAACTTCAGGGCTTAAGTAACCATCAGGTATGTGCACTTCAACCCCCCCGTAATACTTTTTAATAAAAAAGTATTACCTAATAAACTTTACTAAACAAAACCCAACATCCAACTCTAGAATGGTGGGGCTGCCCGGATTTGAACCGGGGTCTAGAGAGCCCAAGTCTCCAAGCCTAGACCAAGCTAGCCGACAGCCCCTTTTGGAGTAAAATTTCGAAAAGAGGGTTTAAAATGTTTCTCTGTATAAAGAACATGTTGAAGTTGGGATTTGTTAGCGTTTTTTGACGGAGCATTGGAGGATTTTTGGGCAGACTAGGCATTCGTCTGGGATGGGCATGTCTTTTGGAATAGTGTTTAGGAAGCCGAAATAGTAGGCGCATTTCGCTGGTGAATCAAAAACTTTAGGATAGTCTGTTGTTTTCACGCTTACGATTTTCATGTCTTCCACGACAATGTCTATTTTCGACATGCAGTAGGGACAGGCATAATAAGTTTGCCTCGGTATCGTGGAATTATCCGTCAAAACTGCTGGCTTTTCAAAAGACTTTCCGCACCCCCTGTAGGGACATTTAAGCTTTTCTTCATGATGATGAAAGTGCAGAGGGGGAGACATATTTTTCCCCTTTTGAATGGTTTCTCCGATATGAATCGGTAATATTAATACTTAATAAACATTTCTGTTCACACGCACAACAAAAATACAAAAACCAAACAGAATGAAGCCTCGGCCGGGCTTTGATCCCGGGACCTACAGCTTACGAGGCTGTCGCTCTACCAGGCTGAGCTACCGAGGCGTCACATATCAATTTTATAAATCACATATTTAAGCAGAAACAAAAAAGAATTTAAGCTTAAAGCGACAGTTGATACACGATGTTTTTTCTCAGCACTTTAAACCCCAGACTTTCATATAGTTTTATGGCGTTTGTTGGATTCAAATCGTCAACGTAAAGGAGCGCGTCTTCCATTCCGAAGGATTTTAGCAACTGCATGCCATGAAGCATCAATCTTTTTCCTATACCTTTTCTCCTAAAAGGTTTGAGGACACCAATGTCTAAAATCCAGCCCCACTTCACACTCTTTTCTTTATTTAATCTTTCATCAACTCCAACACCAGCATACCCCACAGGCTGATTGCCCAGAAGTGCAAAGAACCATTTTTGCCTTTGAAACCATGGATTTTCTAAAATAGCATATTTGGTCTCTTCAATGGTTCTTGGTCTAAAATTGAAATGCTCCTTGAAAGTTTCATTGTCGAGTCTATTTAATAATTTGATGTCTTCCTCGCCGGTTAGTTTTGCATCCCTAATTGTGACCGTCATGTTTTCTCCAATGTTGAAAATAATATTCTCTAAATTTCTTTTCATCATGCTTGTGGTTCGAACTTTCTTAAACCCAAAACTTTCAAAAATGTGTATGCATGCGTCCCTATCTGTTTGAGCCCATGTCTCAGCAATCTCCATCCCCCTCATTTTTAGGCTTTCTAATGCCTTTTCCACGAGTTTTTTGGCTGCTCCCTTCCCTCTAAATCTTGGAAGAACCCCAAGCGATTGTATGAAGCCTTTTCTTTCCTCTCTTAATTTGTCTATGTAAGCGTTTACCATTCCGGCTATTTCGCCGTTCCATTCGGCTATGAATATTCCTTCAGCGCTGAATACAGGCGACTCTTCCATTTTCTTCATTTCTTCAATTGTCATAGCTCTAATGTCATCGTAATCTCCGAAGCATGCATTGAAGATGCCAACGAAAAGCTCTTCGTCGAAGCCTTTTCTGAAAGGTCTGATTTCAAGCATGATTTATCACTAAAACTTCCATTTCAATCATGAACTAAAGATTTAAACTTTACCTTTTTCGGCACTGTTGCATTCATGAGGTTTGTGTTGCAAATTAAGGTTTAAGAGCATGGCGGTATTTCTTCAAGATGGAGATGGTGATGGTTGATGGAGAAAGAACTTAGCCTTTTTGGTAAAGAGGCTTCGAATCTCATAGGAGCATTAGGAGAGATTATTGCTTGGGATGTCTTGCGTAAGATGGGAATTCGGACTTATAAAATCGGCGCATGGAATTTCTTTCCAGAAGGCTATCCTCATTTTCGTGACAGGAAAATTACGTTTTTAACAAGGAAACAGACTGAATTCGTGGAGAACAAAGTAAGGAACAACATGATTGAATTCGATTTCGTTGGAGTTAAGTTGAAGCATGGGCTACCCTATGTCATAGAAGTTGAGAATATCAATGATTTTATGAACGGTAAGACGAGGGGCAAATCTCTTTCTACCAAAAAAGTTGAGGATGTCTACTTGATTGAGGTCAAAACAGGTCGAGGAGCAAACATCAGGCATTATTCAAAGAACCCTATACGGGCATTTTCGCCAGAGAACCTTGAAAAAGCAAAAGCGATTGGATTCAAAGTCGCTTTAGTCGTAGTGGAGCTTCTCGAAAATTGGAAATGCAGAATCAGCTATAGAGAATTATGAATCTCAAAATGCAACATAAACCCTATTAATGCAACAGAACCCCTTTTTCTTGGATGCTCGGAAATCGGTTCCATTACTTTATAGGAAAGCCATTTTAAATAAGTTAGAGTTTAGTAAGATTGGGAAGGATAATGGATATAAGTTTACTTGCGCCATGTAACGTTTATTGTGGCAATTGTGCTCTTTACAAAAAGGGTAAATGTTTGGGCTGTGCCGAAGAAAGCAAAAAAGCCGAAAGCGTTGGGAAAGTATTTTGCGACATATATTCTTGTGCTAAAGACAAAAACCTAGTTACGTGCTCTGATTGTGGGGATTATCCATGTGAAAAATATGATAAGGGGATTTTCGCTGAAAGCTTCATGAAATGGGTTAGGGAGAAACTGAAAGAGATGTGAAAATAGAAGCTTAACTGAAAGTTGTAGGGAATAAAACTAATGAAAGCACGAGAAAATTTGGGTGAAAGAAGAATAATTGAAATCATACAAAGTCGCTTAGACCTATTGCCGAAAATGCCCATACCCTTCGGCGATGACATCTCCGCATACAACATTGGAAACGGCAAACTTGCAATTTTAAAGACGGATATGCTTGTGGGTAAAACTGATGTTCCGCCTAGCATGAGCCTTTGGCAAGCAGCCCGCAAAGCAGTTGTTATGAACGTCAGCGATTTTGCAGCAAAAGGCGTTAAACCATTAGCAATCCTCGTATCCCTCGGGCTGCCGAGAAAACTGACAGAAAAGGATGTAGAGGAGATTGGAAGGGGGTTAAATTCTGGAGCCCGTGAATACGGTGCCTACATTGTTGGCGGGGACACCAACGAGGCTTCAGACCTTGTGATAAGCCTTTCAGTTTTTGGCGTAGCTGAAAAAGGTTCTTTGATGTTGCGGAGTGGAGCCGAACCCGGCGACTGGGTGGCTGTCACTGGACTTTTTGGGAAAACTTCTGCTGGACTGAAGATTCTTCTTGAAGGGTTTAAGGCGCCTAAGGATATTTGCGATTTTCTTGTTGAGGCTGTTTACATGCCTAAAGCCCGGCTGAAAGAGGGCTTAGCCCTAGCCGCTTCAAAAGCGGTTACATCCGCCATTGATTCAAGCGATGGTTTGGCATGGAGTCTTTATGAAATTTCAAAAGCAAGCAGTGTAGGCTTCTTAATAGACAGTGTTCCAGTGGCTGCTGAAGCGGCGAAGTTTGCTGAAATGAATGGCTTAGACCCTTTTGAGTTAGCCTTTTACGGCGGCGAGGAATACGAGCTTGTTTTAACCGTAAAACCTAGGCTTTGGAGCAGGGCAGAGAAAGCCGTTAAAGATGTTGGCGGCAGCCTCATTAGGATAGGGAGGGTTACGGCTGAAAAACGTGTTCTTTTAGAAACGGAAGGTGAAAAGCGCGTTATAGAGCCGAGAGGCTGGGAGCATTTCCGAAGGCACTGAAATGGACGATAAGCCTCTGCATCCAACTGTTCGGGAATCCACTTTTTATGAAAAGCTTGGAAGAGATAGGGTTAAGTGCACTTTGTGCGAGAGAAGATGTGAAATTGCAGAGGGTCAAACTGGATTCTGTAAGACTAGAAGGAATTTTGGCGGCAGACTTTACACGCTTGTTTATGGGGATATAAGCGCCGTTGAAAGCCGTCCCATAGAGATAAAACCCTTCTTCCATTACTGGCCGGGCTCCACAGCTCTAACCTTTTCCACATGGTCCTGCAACTTTGACTGTGTGTGGTGTCAAAATTTTCACCTTTCAAAAACTACTCCGGAACCAGCTAAGGCAATATATCAATCGCCAGAAAAAGTTGTTAGACTGGCCCTTGAAAGCGGAGATGCTGGTTTATGCGCGAGTTTTCAGGAACCCACACTTTTGACAGACTGGACTGTTGAAGCGTTTAAACTTGGCAAGTGCATGGGAATAAAATACTGCTGTTACGTGTCGAATGGTTACATGACCCTTGAAGCTTTAAAGGCGCTTTACAAGGCTGGGTTGGATGGGCTTAAGATAGATGTTAAAGGCGACTGTGAAGTTTATAGGCAATATTGTGGAGGCGCTGACGTGGAAAAGGTTTGGAGAAACGCCAGAGAAGCCAAACGCATGGGAATACATGTTGAAATTGTAAATTTGGTTGTCACTGATGTAAACGACGATGAAAACACGCTAAAGGGGGTTATTGAAAAACACTTAGACGCTGTTGGACCAGAAACTCCGCTTCATTTTACGCGGTACTTTCCAGCCTACAAGTTCCACAACCCACCAACACAAATTGAAACCTTGGAGAGGGCTTATGAAATGGCTAAGGAGGCTGGGGTTTTATACCCTTACATTGGGAATGTGGCGGGTCACAAGTATGAGAATACCTATTGCCCCAACTGCGGAGAAGTGCTCATAAAAAGATATGGATACTATGTTTTGAAATACGCTATTACCGATGATAAAAAATGTCCAAGATGCCGAACCGAAATTCCTGTGACTGGGGAATATTTGGGAATGTAAAATTTTACCTTTCAAGCTTTCTTTTTCAGTGTTTCCCTAAGCCTAATGTATGTTGCTGCGCCTATCCCTCTTCCTAAGGCTGAAACTATGTAAACGATTTGCAAGCCTAAAACCAACCCATAAATGTTGATTGTAAAGTCGGATAAATATCCGCCTATCAGAGAGCCGAAGAAAGTCACCACTCCTATTAGTAGGTTATAGAATGCTGTGAAGCTTCCACGGTGCATCTCTGGAGAAACATCCAGCAAATATGTTGTTACGCATGCTTGTTCGAAGGCTGCGACAATGCCCCAGAAGGTTCCAACGGCTATTATGATATATATGTTTGGTGAGAAGGCGTAGACTAGGGGAACGGAAACATAGCTGAACCTAACGAAAATTAATAGTGGTTTTCTGCCAACAGTATCCGTGAGCCTTCCAGCCCATCCAATAAAAATTATCGTAAACACTCCTTGAACAACAGAAAGCAAAGCTATCTCAAACATGGAAGCGCCTAAAACCTTAACCTGCGTTATTGCGAAAAGCGGCCAAGCAATCGACATGAAAAAATTGAAGACCACACTTGCACTGCAATATTTCAGAAAGTCTGGAGATTTTTCCGCAAGTCTCACAACATCGAGTAGGTCGGCGATAAATGGTTTTTCCGCTTTGACCTTTCCGTTTTTCTCTTTAACTTTAACCATCACGATGGAGGATGTAAGCCCGCAAAGTGTTGCAATGGCAACTGGAATTAGAAGCTGTTCCTGCACTGTTCCGCCGATGCTTGCCATTATAATGCCCGAAGCCAAAGTTGCTGTTAGGCTGCCCACGGAAGCCCACAGATTGATTGCAGCATTAACTCTTCCAAGGCTTGATGGAGAAACCAAATCGCCAATCAATGCAGTCCACGCTGGAACCGCCATTGAACCCAAAAGCGCTTGTAAAGCAACCAGCACCACAAGCTGGCTTGCAGACCTCAAAAACAACAGTGGAACCCAAAGCGAAGCAACAATCAAACCGCCTAAAACAATGAAGGGAACCCTTCGCCCAAGTCTGTCGCTTAATCTTCCCCAAAGAACTTGCATAACATTATTTGAAATGTTGCTCACCGACTGAAGCCAACCCATCTCAGAGGAGGAGGCACCTAAACCTTTAACGGCGTATGGTCCAACAAAAGGGTTTATCATACTTGTTCCTAAGGCGTTTGCTACTGAACGAACATAAACAACCTTTAACTCCTTTTCATTTTCGTTTTGCTTATCGCCCTTTTCCGTCATATTTCTCGCTTTCGCCCTTTAGGATTCTACACCATGCCTCAAAGGAAGCTTAAAAACTAAACGGTCAAAGCAAAAGCTTTCTATTCGTCAGCATTTAAACCATGCCTTTCAATTTTGATAATCTATGTTGAAATTTCAACTTTTTAAAGGAAAATTTATATGAAGGAATCTTCGATTTAATTTCAATCTCGTTTCAAAATTTGAAATTTTGGGCGAGAAACTACTTTCTTCCAGTTTTCCTTTTGCCTTTGCGCGGACTTTTTCTGACAACGGTGACTGTTGGTTCGTTTAAATTTCGAATTTGAGCGTTGGGATATAGGCGTTCAATGTCTCTCCTTATTTTTGCTGAGTCCACTTCCCCATAGGTTTTAACATCAACTATTGGGTTGCCATCCTCGTCATAGCTTAGGGAAACAGCGTATCCAGAGCCTATTTCAATTTTTGCTGGTTCTAAAACGAACCCCCAATCTTCTGGAAGACTTAATTCGGCGGGATTCGCTGGTTCCCGTTTATGCTTTTTCTCAGACATTAAACCACCGCTTAAAGAAAGGCAAATGGAGATTTAAAGGGTTGCTATTCAAGAATAAGGATTGTTTTTAAAGTTTAGAAAGCTAATGAACCAGCAGTTTTTCCTCATGTTTCCGCAGGTATTCGGCGGCTTCGCTAACATCCATGAAGAGGTCGTCCACCCGCTGCACATCTTCCACTGTGACTTTGTCCCTGTTGGAGGATTTCGCGTTTTGAGCCGCTAGGCTTAAGAGTTGAACAGCATATCTCATAGAGCTTTTCGCTCCAACCTCTGCAAGCTTTTCAAGGGCATCCTTATCCAGTTTAATCTTTTCTTCTGTTGCGCGGATTTTGAGAATTTCCTTAATGCTTTCCATGTCGTAGGGTTGCGTGGCAATTATAACTGAACGGTCTATTAGGTCCACTGGAAAGCCTAACGGGCTTCTTATATCTGTTCCACGGATTCTCGCCACACCTCGGTTTGTCGCCAAAATTATTATTGGGACAAGCTCGCTTTCCATGGCTCTTCCAAGAAAACTAAACGCTTCCAAATCTAGGAGATGCGCGTCGTCTATGAAGAGCACGCCGGGGTGAATGAAGGCTTTTCCGCTGTCCACCCACTCTTTCACTTGCTGGTCCACAGCCATCCGCACTTCAGTATCTATCTCTTTAGACTCGGAGCCGCCGAAGAATATGGAGAAAAGCCCGCCCGAACGTTGCCTCGCGTTAAGCTCGTCTAAATCTGCCAGCGTAAGCATATAAACAAACTCTTTCTCTTTTAAGACCTTGCCATTGGGGCGGGGAACCTTCCTCCGCGTGTCAACGTCGTAGGTTTTACCCTTCTGGCTTTCCAAGCAGAGTCCAAGGTTAACCACTCTGCCTGTTTCAGCGTCTATCTGGATGACACTGCCTTCAGATATGCCCTCAGCAATTATCTGCTGGGCTATCGAGGCTCCTGCTTCTATGGTTTTCTCCTCTTCCCTTGTTTTCAGCGTCAACCTAACGCTTTCTGGAACCTTCTGGTAAGAATTGTAGGGATGCGGCGCGGTTCTAATGTCAACTAAAGCAACTTCGCCTTCGTACACTTTTCGCATTTCATGAACTTCAACACCTAAACATTTTCTTATGGCTCCTATAAGCACCTCGGTTTTCTTCCGCTCAGTACTATAGATTTCGCTGCCGCTCATTTGGATAAAGGGAACATTTTCACCCAACTCCTTAGAAACAGCCACAGCAATAGCGGTTTTACCAGTGCCAGGCGGACCAGCCAAAATTATACATTTTCCGCTCAGTTTTCCCTCCTTAATCATTTTCACAACTAGACCCGCGGCTTCCCTTGCCTTTTCCTGTCCCACCATCCCATCCTTTATTTTCACAGCTTTAAGGTTTTCATCTAAGCCTAAACCCTTAATGTGGGTGTGGGCGCCTATCCTTTCGAACTTTGACACTGGAGCGGTTGGCAACTCGCGAATAGCTGCCATTTTACGCTTTTCACCTCCAAATGTCTCAACTTAAAACTGTGAGCCAATAACAGATTTTAAACCAGAAATAACAAAAATAAAAATTTAGCGCTTATTTTCGACTTAATTCCCTTCTATCTAATAAGTAGTTTAGAACTGTTATGCATGTGGCAGCCAAGTAAGGCTTTCTTCCAAGGGATATTTTCTCTCCATAACGCAGAGCATAAGCCTCAACCTTTTTAGGCAAACCCACATGGTCTCCTAAAACGAAGATGGAGTTTTCGCCAATCTCCATTTCAAAAACGTCTCGTCCACCTTCTTCGAGAACATATATTGGGGCTTGTTCTGCTTTTGCCTTCACTAAAGCCTCAAAGCTTGTTTTTGAAAGACTTATCCCCGGATGAGGCTTGCCAGACAAAACCTTCTTCAATATCTTAGCCCAAGTGTCCACATCCGTTCTAACATCATGCAACGTTAAACCTTCAATTTTTAAATGTAACGGCGGCGAAGGCGGACCATTCAGCATGGCGTGGAAAACAACTTCCTTACGTATTGCATGAGACAGAAAGAGGCTTGCAACTGCACACTCGTAAACTATGTCTAAGCGTCCAGCATCATGCAAATTGCTCCACCTAGCATCCGTGCACCCCAAACGAGAATACAAAACGAACTCACGCATCATAATTCCCCATAACATTGTATATTCAGTGGAAATTATTGTTTACCCCAACCTATTAGAATCAAAACAGAAAATCTAGAGGAGTAGACTACTATTGGCTTTTTCCACAACCAAAACAACATAAAATCCTAAGAGCCTCGGGCGGGCTTCGGTCCCGCGACCTGCGGCTTACAAGGCCGCTGCTCTACCAGGCTGAGCCACCGAGGCACTCTTATCCATGCACGCTATCATAGGCATATTCCCGAACAAAAATAAAAACGTTATACGAACACAGAAGCTTATTAAAAACCTTTATTACATGCGACGTAACCCTTATATGTGCGAAACCCGTTTCAGAAATATTTTGGCTACATTACGTTAAGCCATTAAACTAGATGCAGCTCCCATCACAATGGATGAGGAGCAAAGGGCGAATGAGCCTATAAAGCTCATAATGAAGCCACGCATAGGCCAACCATAACAACAAGAGGGTTCACACAGACGCCAAACAGACACCGCCAAAGGCCCGACATGCCACGCCGTCTGGAGGATGGCTCGGCTTGAGCGCCGAAGAAGGGCGCGGCCAGCCGCGATAGAGCCTCGGGTAAGCGTATGCAGCTTTAGAACCGGGGATTCCCCAATGGGACCTCCTACTGCAGATTCCTTCGGGAGTCTGCGGTGCTCCCGGCAGGGAGCGGGAACCCCCCGAACGGAAGCATCTTAGTAGGGGGAGGAAAAGAAACCAAAACGGGATTCCCTAAGTAGCAGCGAGCGAAAGGGGAAGAGTCCAAACCAAATCCCACGGGGATAACCCATGGGAGATGTAGGGTTATGGGCCCGGCTCCTCCTCGCCGGTTAAGCCGAAGTGGCCTGGAAAGGCCCGCCATAGAGGGTGAAAGCCCCGTAGGCGTAAGCTGGAAGGAGTTGTGCCGGTGTCCCAGAGTACCGTACCCTGGCTTGGGTGCGGAAAGTTGGGAGCCACCAACTTCCAAGACTAAATACGTCTCAAGACCGATAGCGCACTAGTACGGTGACGGAAAGCTGAAAAGTACCCCGGGAGGGGGGTGAAAAGCGCCTGAAACCAGACGGTTACAGACGTGTGCAGCCCGGAAGGGTAGATCCCTCCCAAAGGAAACCGCTGTGAGGCGGGAGTACGAGGGAGGGGGACCAGGGTTGCACGTTCCGTCTAGAAACACGGGCCGGGGAGTTCACGGCTGTGGCAAGCTTAAGGGCTTTAAGCCCGAAGGCGTAGGGAAACCGACATGCGCGCAACTAGGCGTAAGCCTGGCGAGGCGCGGAGTCTGAAAGGGCTCGGAGTCACGGCCGAGAAGCTAGAAACCGGGCGATCTAGCCCTGGGCAGGGCGAAGCCAGGCGAAAGCCTGGTGGAGGCCCGAAAGGGTGCTGACGTGCAATTCGTTCCCCAGACCTGGGGCTAGGGGCTAAAGACCAATCTAGCCCGGTGATAGCTAGTTCCC
>JABFQN010000008.1 GCA_019685555.1 Candidatus Bathyarchaeota archaeon A05DMB-3
AAAAACATCGTGAAAAATACGGCTAAACCGAGCTTTTAGACGCAGTGCGGGGGGTGGGATTTGAACCCACGAACCCCTACGGGACAAGGTCCTAAGCCTTGCGCCTTTGACCAGGCTTGGCGACCCCCGCGTTTTACACGTTTAATCTTTCTGTGCGAAGAATCCTAAAATAATACCTAAATAATAAATTATTTGTCTTGTATAGGCTGTGGTTGTGCCTCGGTGGCCTAGCCTGGTGGGGCATCGCCTTGGTAGGGGTTTGCGCTTCCAGAGAGGCGGTGGTCGCGGGTTCAAATCCCGCCCGAGGCTTTAAACCAAAAGTATAAAAGCGCTTGTCTCTGATGTTATTATTGATGGCTATGAAGCAGCGTTTAGACATACATAACTTTGATGAGAGACTGCATGATGCTGAGCGTAAGATAGATGCCCACAATCCGATTTCAGCAAGAAATGCTGAGCTCATTAGGGAGTTTGAGCAATACTGTTTCTCTGAGGGCTTAGGCAAAGCCAGGATTGTCAAATATCTGCAGTCTCTCAAGAAGCTCGCTGAATGGTTTGGGAAGGACTTTGACAAAGCGGACAAGGCTGATGTGGAACGTGTCGTAAACCTTTTGGAACGAAGTGAATATTCAGCTTGGACAAAACACGATTATAAGGTAGCCCTAAAGCGTTTTTACCTTTGGCTGGGAGGAGGCGAAGACTACCCGCCCCAAGTGAAGTGGATCAAAACCACGTTTAAGCAGAAAGATGCTATACTGCCAGACCAGCTCTTGACCGAGGAAGAAGTTATGAAAGTTGTTGAAGCCTCAGACAGCCTTAGAGACAAGGCCTTCATAATGACACTTTATGAAAGTGGAGCAAGAATAGGGGAGCTTGGCTCTTTAAGGATTATGGATGTCGCCTTCGAGGAAGGCTATACAGCGCTTATGCTGAAGGGCAAAACTGGCTCAAGACGCATCGTAGTAGTTGCAGCTACACCCTACCTTCAAGCTTGGATACAGAACCACCCGCTTAGGGCCAAGCCCGAAGCCCCATTATGGATTAACATGGGAACAGTTAACCGCTACGAAGCCATGAGCTATCCAGCCCTAGCTAAGATATTGAAAGTTGCAGCCAAAAAGGCAGGAATAAAGAAGCGCATCACACCTCATAAATTCAGACATAGCCGAGCCACATTCCTAGCGGGTAAGCTTACAGAAGCTCAGATGAACCAGATATTCGGTTGGAAGCAGGGTTCAGAAATGCCAAGCATATACGTGCACCTTTCTGGAAGAGATGTCGACGACGCCATTCTAGGCGTATATGGACTTAAAAAGCAGACAGAAGAGAAGCCAAAGCTTACACCGCGTATATGTCCGAGATGTAAAGCCACAAACGCTTATGACGCGAGGTTCTGTATGAAATGCGGCTTAGCCCTAGACGTGAAAGCTGCATTCGAAATGGAAGAAGCGAGAACTACAGCGGATAACGTCATGAACATTTTGATGAAAGATGAAGAATTCAGGAAAATACTAGCCAAAAAACTTAAGGAATACAAAATTTCAACCTAAATCACATGATTATAAACGGCAAATTACTCAGCATCACTACGCCAACCGGAAGCCTTAAGCATTTTAAGCAATTCCTTAACCCAGAATGGAAGCCTCTCCCAAACATCAGGGCTAACATCCATTTTCTTCTCGAAAGTTGCTCGCCTACGAACATTCACTGATTCTGCCTCAATAAATGCTCACGATAAAACCACAAGAATTTTCTGCCCCTCCCAATGGACACTATTCATTACGAAGGCTTCCAAAGGACACTGTCCATTAGAAGCCTCTACAGTGGACAGTATCCAAAAACGGACATATTCGAACGTGTAATGCGCTTTATAAACCATCTTCATGAGCTTTATATCTTCTTAAGGAAATCTTGGCGGTGTTCTACTGAAGCGCCAACAGTCACCATGTAAGGTAACATGTAGGTAACCAAAAAGTAGAATTAATAGCAATTCAAACATACATAAGGTAAAACCCAAGCATAAACTATTGCTTTGCTTTATGTCAACTACAAGGAAGTAATAATCAATGTCACTCTTTTTTATAAAGAGAACTTGGGGAACACTACCGATGCTATTTCTTGTATTGTAACTTATTATTCTGTTAACAACAAATGACGTATTATAAACTGCTATTTTCAGTTATTGGAATAAGCAGAAAATTTGCTGGAAACCTTTTTGAGAAAATTGTGGCGGACATTTTTGACTTTTTAGAGTTTTATTGGTTTTATCATCGGCAAGGTTTAAATATGTAGACGTTGTTTTAAATTGTATACGGAGGTTTGGTCTTGTCCGAAGTTGTTTCGGCCAGGTTGCCTAAGGAAAAGGTGAGGCTTGTAGAGGAGATAGCTAAAGAAGAGAAGGTGGATAAATCAACCATATTGGAGAGGGCTGTGGAACATTATACGCGGGAGTGGAAGCTTGAAAAGGCTGTGGAATTGTATAGAGAGGGGCGGGTTACGCTTTCAAGGGCAGCTGAGATCGCTGAAATCTCAGTTTGGGAGATGATTGACATACTGGCCCAGAGGAAGGTCACGCTTCAATACAGCGTTGAGGATTTGGAAGAGGATCTGAAGGCGCTTGAAAGAGAATAAACACACTATTGTTGTCTCAAACTCCACTCCACTAATTTATATGGCAAAAATCGGCAAGCTAAACATAATTAGAAATGTTTTTGCGAAAATCTTCATTCCAGAAGCCGTCTTTGAAGAAGCCGTAATTAAGGGAAAGGCGCTTGACATGAGCGATGCATACATTATCGAAAGAGCCGTGGGAACATGGATTATCAAGGAGCAAATACGACCCGAAGTAGACGCTGAATATCGATTCCTCGACACAAACCCAAGGATCGGCCTAGGAGAAAAGCAAGCCATAAAACTGTGCAAACAACTCAACGCAAAACATCTTATAGCAGACGACAAAGAAGCGAGAAAAGTATCCAAAATGCTTAACATAACACCCATAGGAACATGCAGCATAATAATCCAAGCTTACAAACAGAAACTAATCACGAAAAAAGAAGCTCTTCAAACATTAGATGAACTTTTAAAGGTCGGATTCAGAATAAACCCAGAAGTATACCGCTGAATACTCAATGAACTAGAATCACTAAAACAATAACAATCTCAAATCCAACAATCACCAATTCTATTAATAGCAACTAACAGAATATGTGGACTCTAAAGTTTTAATTAGTGTTTTGTGTAGAGAATCTTTTGTAAGGATAGTATGTGAATCCCATTGTGGGAGTGATTAGGTTGCCTGTTGATGTTGGTTTGGAGTTGTATGGTGAGAAAGACGTTGTTTTACCGTTTTTTAGTGGGCATGTGGCTAGGGGTTTGTTGTTGCATGTTGTTAGGCAGGTAGATCCAAGCGCGGCTAATATTTTGCATGAGTTGGATGTTTCTAAGCCTTATAGTGTTACGCCTTTGCGTTTCCATAGTGTTTCGCGGGTTGAGAATGGTTTTGTTTTGGATCCTGCTTATCCTTGTCGTGTAGGTTTTAGGTTTTTGCGGGATGATTTGGCTGGTTACGTGTTGAGATTTTTTGAGCGGCAGAACAGTGTTATGATTTTTGACACGATTTTTCGTATAGCTTCCTTAAGCATTAAAAGCAAGAGTTATGCGGATTTAGAACGTGAAGCTAGTGCAACTGAGCGTTTTAGGCTTATTTTTGAAACGCCTACTTATTTGCCGTGTTTGGGTAGCAGTTATCGTTGGATGTTTCCTGATGCTGTTAGGGTTTTTTCTGGGCTTTTGCGTGTCTGGAACAGGTTTAGTGATGGTAGACGGTTTAGCAAAGAGGAGTTTTTGGCTTATAAAGAATGGTTGGCAAAGAATGTGGGGGTCTGTGGGTATAGGCTTGGGACGAGGGTGGCTGTTATGCGAGATAAGAAGGCTGTGGGGTTCACTGGGTGGTGTACTTATGAGATTGGGGATTTGGAAAGTGAATGGAATAGGGTGACGGTTATGTTGGCGAAATACGCGGAATACTCAAACATAGGAGGAAACAAAACAGCAGGATACGGCGTAACAAAACTTATTTTGAGAATTTAGCTAATTTTTCTCATAAAATTACGTGCTTCTCTTATCGGAAAGGGCTTTCCAGCAACTTCTTTAAGGTCATATTTTATCTTGAGATTTATAGCTTCGGTAAGTAGCTCACCATTGACATACCCTCGCATCAAATAATAGATGAATTTATCTAAAGTTCTTTCTGACAACTCTCGGTAATTTTCGTGAGTTATGTAAAGGGAGGAAAGAAATAGAAGCAGTTCTATTGGTTTATTGTTATTTATAAAATCTGTGTACCATTTAACAATGAAATCTTTAACACGTGGTATTAAGTGCATCTCCTTCTTTTGTCTATGGATATTGAACAGTACTAAAGTGGCAGTTTCATCAACACTTATTTCCGACAAGAATGTGGAAAAGCCTTTTTCTTTTAGTAACTGAAGCATTTTTGAATAATGTTGTGCCTTATATTTTAGCCATGAAACAAAATAAGACAGCATTAAAAGAGAGAAGCCGAATTCCGATAGAGGAAATACCGGTAAAGAAAGATCACTTAATACCTCCTTGAGATTAATACCTCCGCCGCGTTCCTCTCTGAGAACCAACACTTTTTTTTCAATGAGCCATTCTCGAAAATCTTCTCTAATCGCTGGCGCGACATTATCGAGATTAAAGAGGTAATTGCCTCTGTATAGACTTGTTAGAAGGAGATATAGCAATCTATAAGTCTCTTCTCTTGTTGGCTTTTTCTCGTTCTTGAACCAGAAATTTGGTGCCATTTCAGGCGATACCGCTGTTGGTAATATAGAAGCAGTATACCTTTTCTTCTTCTCTGTCGAATCTTCAACTAACTCATTAATTATATCATCCATTCTATCAATGAAAGCAATTACTCCTGATTTTCGAGTCTCCGCAATAAAACCATGTTGATGTTGTCCTGTCAGCTTGATGAGAATACTGCTTGCGTATATGCGATTTGATTTTTTGCTAAGAAACTCTTTCAGAAGAGTTTCATAAGTCATATTTTTCCACCAAACCCGTGGATTTATTGTATACTTTATCTTCAAATCTAACTATAGGATAAGGCGAATTTTTTTGTATTTCTGCATTTCTTATCCACCAAATAGGAACGGGAACTAAAATGTTTTTTATTTTAGCCAAAAATTTTCTTTTAATCTCATATCCCTTACTATTGGCAGATTGAGATAGAAGGCGTTCCACATACCCTCTGACATCTTCGTTAATTATGCATTCCGGATGAGGTATAATTAAAACGTTGAACGCCTCTCGGTATTGCAGAACTCTCATAAGTCGATCATCGTTGATATCAAAGCAAAAGAAAAAGGAGAATGCTTCCTCAAACGCTTCTAGATCAATCTTTGATTGCGCTTTTTGCATATCATTCATAAACCGGTTGAAAGAATATTCTGAATCAAATACTTCAAGAAGTTCCCCTTCACTCTTCATTTTATCTCCTTCTAGTTCTTTCAAAATTTTTATAGCTAATTGAATTTCTTGAGGTTCATAAGGATAGTATAGTTCATTTTTAATTTCAGGTTGATATAAAAATACGTTAGTATGACTCACATTTTTCCCATATCTGTTGACTCTTCCAAATCTTTGGATCATGGAAGGTAAAGGTGACACTTCTGAAAACAACAAATTGTAAGATATGTCCAATGAAACCTCACTAATCTGAGTTGAAATAAAAACATGAGGAGTTTTGTCTTTTACATCTATCTCTTGTTCTTTCTCTCTTCTATCTTTATGCATAAATCGGGAATGCAAAAGAATAATTCTTTCTTGAGGCATACATTCTACTATTTTTTTATAGATTGCTACAGCTTTGGGGATAGTATTCGCTATTACTAGGACTTTGTTTCCCTTTTTGCATTGTTCCGCTATTTCATTTATGCTATTTTCGATGTAATTTGAAGAATAGACAAATTTTACCCTTTTTAACTTATAATATTCGTCTGAATAATCTAAAAAATTATTTTCCTTTACATTTAATTCTTCCATTAAATATCTACTTAACGCTCTTGGCAAAGTAGCTGACATGAAGAGAGCCTTGACTTTGTATAGCTCTAAATATTTACGCAAAAAGTATGTTGTGAGACTCAACATTAAAGGGTTAAGTAAGTGAATTTCGTCAAAAATTAACCCCGCGTTTCTAAACATAACTCGTTTAGTGTGATATTTGCCATATTGCATAAATGATAACAAGAATTGATCAATTGTAGTTATTACAATAGACGAAAGAAAGTTTTTCGCGAAATATAGTTCATTTAATCTATCATCGTCTTCGCTAATTTCGGCATCATAAAAGTAAAAGTATCTGCTAACACCATGTGGAAATGCTGCCGACAATTTTTTGTGAAATTTATTAATTGCTGTAATTGTTGGCAACAAATAAAATATCTTTGGGGTATTTTTGTGGCAAAAGAAAAGTAAAGATGCTGATGTTTTTCCCCATCCTGTATAAGCTCTTAAAATGCCGATATTTCCAATTTGCTGTAAGCTACGCTGTTGAATCCATCTGTTTTCATCCACTTCCCCAATTATTTTCCTTACACTTTCTTCGTTTATTGGCAACGAGTTTAGTCTTAATTGTTTGTTGCTGGCGGAAAGAACATCGGCTATCTTAAATAGCCCAAAAATATCGACCAGATTAATTTTTTCTTCTGTAGCATATTCCGGTAGTAACTTCCTGAGAATTTCAATAAAAATTTTATACTCTTGCAACGGAACAGTCTTGGAGAGCTTAGAATGATGTTTGAGGATAAAGTACCAGAGAACATATGTAAGCTTGTCGTTATCCTTAAATTTTTTTGAATTTTCTAGAAGCCATTGAACAGACCATGGTGAATGCGGAGGCGGGTTACCAATCAAATCCCATTTTTTACATAATTTCCCATAATCGTGATATTCAGCAAGATAGTCTAGGAGCTCCAAATTAAAATCAGAGAAGTTATTGGATAATCGTAATAAATCGCGAGCTATTTGCTTAACCTCTTCTATATGGTCTATTAACAATTTTCCTTTGTGAGAATATTTCTGGTTTTTGTTATCCCATTCGTGACAATCTTTAGCCGTAAACAATTTTAAACATCTCTAAAGGGTATACCGCAATATTGGAGTTTTCAATAACATTGACTCGCTCTTTAAGTTTCAGCACCCCCTTTAGAACAAAGTAAAAATTTGGATTGGGAGAGTATGTATGCATTACTGGAAGAATGTTGAGTGTGGTTTCACTAGATTCGAGCCCGATAACCATGTCTTGAGGGGCATAATTGCTTACAACCTCACTTTGGATAACATTAGCTACCCCATTAATTGTTAAATCTTCAATGAAAAAGTCGTTTTGTCCACCGTAGGGAAGATAAACAAAGTTATTGTCTTTCAAGGAATTAAAATATTTTGTTATTCGTTCACTCTGTCCAGCTATGGCTATTAAATAGGTCGGATGATTAACAATCTGTGTTCGGACAACTCCTTTTTGAACTCTTGCAGTTTTATACTGAAGGAAAGTTTCATTTTCTATTGTAAAGCCTTCGTAACTCAAAATTCCAGATCCAAAGAGCATTTCCTTGAATTCATCCTTAATTTCCTTTCTCTCTATCCCTAGCATTGCTCCAAAAATCCCAGCCACAGATGTAGGTAAAGGCATGGGATATGTGAGTCTAAATCCTTTAGTATAATGAACTTTGAAGAAGGCTTCATAAAAAGTTATTTCAGCTAAAATAGCTTGCATTGTCTACTCATTTCCTAAACAGAGAAAAAGAACGCAAGTATATTTTGTATCGCTTCCTGTACAGTTATAATTGGTATGGGTGCGAGTTGTAAGCCTTTTGCAATTCCTTTGTAATCTATGAGGTATATGTTAGCTTTTTTATTTTTAATTGCATCAAGATTAGCTAGCATATTCAGTTTTTCTATATCGATTGTTTCTTCCTGTAACTTATAGTCAAGGTATTGGTAAATTGGCATCGCGCCATGTGAAAGTGATATTAGCGCAACATAGTATTCTGGCACATTTAGCGAGTTTGTTCTTCTTGGAAGTATATACGAAGGAGTCAGCAAAATCTCTAGGAAATCCTTTAGTCTTTTCTTACGTTCTTCGATGGGGAGCTGTGCTGGAAGGTCGCTTGGTGCACCGGCCTGCTTTTTATCTTCTGTAAAATCACCAATATAGTCATATATCAAACAATTCAATCTGCCTATGAAATCTGCTACTTCAACTTCAAAAGGAACTGGATTTGAACCTGTGGCTGTTTGCCTTGGAAACCTAGCTGCAAACTCCGCGACCACCGACGTATCTCTTAACGCTCTTAGGTAAGAAAAAGATATAGGTGCTTGTCGTCGGCGTGCTTGTTCTCTTCGTCCCCTAGTTACCATATACCCAAACAAGTCGTTGTCGACAAACTTGTCAGGTCGTCCAGTGTCACTGAGTCTTAAGGCTTCCACAGCGTCTGGATTTTCTACGAAGGGGTCTATATCATAACCCCGTTCCTTTAAAGCTTGTCTGATAGAATACTTCAATGCTCTTGATGAAACAAAAGGAAGAACTTCTCCAGCAGTTGAGTACATTTTCTTTAAGGTTATCCTAGTCCCTATAACTTCATCTGCATTGACATTTCCATAGACCCTCGCCAAAATTGAAATTTGCACAGCTTTTCTTCCTTTAACCTCCATTTCATTCACCTTCGCTTTTTATCTGACCTTTATGTTTTGATAAGGAATTTAAAAATCCAGATAAGATGGCAGATTTTGCGTAATGGAAACTATCTCCTTGCCACTTAACTTCAAATAATTTACCATGCATAGAAACATCAATAGCGATATTTCGGTTAGTTTTGTATTCCGTTAACCTCCCAGACAACTTCTCCAAAAATCTACCTGAAAGGTTCTCACCGCGTATATCAAAAATCAGTCTCCTTAGAAGTTCATCCCCTTTATCGCTTCTTTCAAGGATGGTTAGTCCTACTGCATAAGCCCAATTGTATATTTCCTCATACAATATGTAGTCACCCTATTTAAATAGGACATCTTCTACTTTTAAAATTTGCCATCAAATAAGAGCTTAACAGATGAATCATTTAATAAACGGAGTTAGTTTTGTTGGCATGTTTGTTTGTGTCCGCATCCTCCTTGGCATTTGTTTTGGGCTACTCTTATGGGTGGAAGCATCTCCTCCCTAATTATCCTTTTAATATGCCCAACAACTCTCTTCACATAACTCTTCATCGAAGGCGTTATCTCAAACTTTAAAATTAACTGTTCAGGAACATAATTTACAAAACCACGCTTAACCACTGTGCCAAAGTTTTCCTCCATAAGCAAAGCATAAGCCACAAGCTGATACTTATGATCCATATAGGCTTTACCCTTATCAGAGTTCATGTTCTTGTACTCGACTGGAATGTATTCGCCTTTAACTGTCTTTATTATGCAGTCCACTACGCCTTGAAGCTGTAGGCTCTTTGAAACAAGGGGAACAAAAAGAAGTTTCTCAGCGCCCACAAATTCGGGTGAATAATAAACCGCATCCTTCCGCCTTAACTCTTTACGCACATACTCTATATGCAGTTCTTGGCTTTCCTCCTGCTGAGAACCAAAAACAGGCTGAGCGTGCAAAACACGGTCAAAATACACAAGCCTAGGACAATAAACATAATGTTTCACATCGGTAACCGAAACCAACGGTTCTGCAACGTCTGAAATGGGCAAACTCTGCCGTTTTTCAGCCCCACTCATTCCTTATTCTTTCCCAGCTTTTCTATGTTTTCTATGATTTTTGCGTATGTTTCAACGCTGCATCTCCACCCAGCGGAAATCATGTCGTTTATTGCCTGTTTCGCCTCCCGCTTTGTAATAAGTCCTTGAGATATCGCCTTTACCAAAACGTATGGGGTTCCAGCGTAGGGTATCCCGTAGATTTTTGCTGTTTTTCTCGCAACTTCATCATCTATTATGGCTTTTCCGCCACGTTCTTTTGCTGTGGCTAGAACTTCAGCGTCAGTCACATGAAGCCCCTTCGTTTGTAGAAGAGTTTCAAAGAAACCTACATTTCTAGGTTTTACAACTTTGAAAATATCCTTTTGAAACAGCTTTTCCAAAATTATGGCGTCTGCAAGACCCTTGCGCTTCCCCTTATCCACAACCTCGCGTTTAACGCTTGGAGAAGTGAATTTCTCGCCTTTCAACTCTTCGAATATTCGGCTTAACCCAATTTTCGTTATGTAAATTAACGGGGTCGAGTTAAACACGAGCGGCTTCATGTTCACTCCGTCGCACTTGCTTCTTTAAACTCTTTATCAATTTCCTCTGGCGAATATCGAACCCACTCAATGTTGCGTTGCTTCACCAAGTCGGCGAACTCCCAAAGCGAAAGCTTGGCAATTTCAGCAGCTTTGGCAAAAGTAACTTTTCCATCGCGCAATAGCTCCAAGGCTGTTTGTTTTCGCCATTCGCTTATGCCCAATTCAAGAAGATTCCTAACAACCGTAGCCTTATCTAAGCCCTCCCGTTCCACAACCTCCTGAATTTCCTTCTCGATTTCTTCTGGAACTCTTACGGCTAAGGGTTTAAGCGTCAAGCCATTCACCGTAAACAAATGATATCAAACGCATACATAAAAGTTGCGCTCAGTCAAAAATAGGCTATCTTTTCTTTTCCTTCCTTAAGCTCATATTTCTTCGGTTTACCAACCTCGCGTCTACCCTTAAAGCATGTGTCGCAGACCGGGTAAAGCTGAACGTTTTCCACCAGATCCTTAATTAAATTCTTCAAGTCCACTATTAGACTGTTTAATTCGTCACGGCGCAGACTGCCGATAAACGCGCTGTACTGAATTCTCTGCAACCCATAATCTTTAAGCGTTTCAGCCACCAGAGTCCGCAAATTATCATCAGTAATATCATAAATCACCAAATACCGCATTTCTTTTCACCAGCCCAAAGCAAACGGCACATAATCAGTTTCGCGTAATAGAAAACGTGTCACACGCCGTGCTTGATGATGAATAAAGCCTTTAATGGAACCTCGTTGCCCGTCAAACATAACCTCCGTGTCAAGGCGTTCCTGAAAGCCTTCTAGTAGGGTTTTAATAGCCTCTCTGCTTAGAACTCTGCCCTCTTCTACAGCCTCGGCAACAATAATCTCGTCAGGTTTAATTACATTCTTCGTTATCAAGCTGGTGAGGGCTCTATCCACGACTTGCTGTCGAAACTCCTCCATCAAATCCAAAACAAGCGAAGGCTTACCCGGCCTATCCGCATGCAAATATCCCGCGTAAAAGTCTAAGCCAGCATAGCTAACGGCTTTCCAAACTTCAGGAAACAAAATTGTCTGATAACCAAAATTCAACATAGCATTAAATGGATCACGCGCTCCTCTTGTTTCTCGTCCGGTAAACTCCAACTCTGTTGGCAGAACTTGACGTATCGCTTCCCAATAGAAGCGAGCGCCCTCAGCTTCTAAATTCATTAAATCTTGACGCTTATCATCAATTCTCAAACCTTGTTCTTTCTCAACTTTACTATTGATTTGGTCGATAGCCTTGCCAGCCTCGTAAAGCTTCTCAGAAAGCGCCGGATCTGTTTGGCGCCTGTTTTTCGCCATCAACTTCAACAAGTTTGCCTGATTAGTAAGCTTTCCAGAAACGAACTTTTTGGCTAAAATAAAGCCTCTTTCATCGTTGTAGGCTATGAACTGTTCCCTGCGGGCTCTAACAGAACCCGTCATCGAAGCAGGCATCAAAACGGCGTATGGCCAACCGTTGTATCTGGCAAAAACCACTTGAATATTGTTTTGGACAGCCAGATTTAGAGCGCTTGCGGAAAATGCAACACCAGACGAGCAGCAAATTATAGAGTCAACGTCATCCGCAACAATTTCCTTAGCTTCACCTTCTTTTTTCACAATAAAGCGGTTCCTCTTCCTTCCCAAGAAAATGCCGAAATCATCTAAGAAAATCCTCATAAGAACCACCTTGCGATCTATTCGTAGCAAACTCTGAAATACATGCAATCTTCTTTACATTGAGAACGTTCTGGTTTGCCTGGATCTTTTCCTTCAGCTACAATCCCCAACTTTTTGTCTCTTTCTTCGATCCACCACTGCCTTAACTCATCGCTAGCAAAGAACAGATCTCTACGCACCAAAACCTTTCCATCTTTAACATCAAGGTAGACGTTGCAGCAAACATCCACCGGAACCTCGTGGACACTTTCAAAGACAAGCGCGTAGCCTACTGGCGAAAGTCTATGCCATTCTTGTGGTTCACTTGCCACTTTCAAATCGAACATTATCGCCTTCAAATAGTCATAACAATCCAAGCTTAGAATGCCGCTTAAGCCAAGCAGCTCGCCAGAAATCTTGTGCTCAACAAGAAACGGCAGAGCTGAAGCCACCAAATCAAGCTCTGAGGCATATGGCTGCCGACTGGAAACCTCAGCTAAACGCGCTTCACAGATTTTTTGGAGAAAATCCCAAACTTTTCTGGACGACTCCTTCAAGTTTTCAGGCTTTTCATTGATCTCAGACCATCGAATGGTCTGCCACCAAGACTCAAAATTGATGCCGAGCCGTTGAACAAACGCCCTTAGACAGTCGCTGACAACTCCGTGAAGAATTTTACCCAAAGCCACTTTACCACTGGGAACGGGCGAAATTTTCTCTACGTAACGCAGATAAACATCACGGTTTGTAGGGCAATACTTTGAGCACACCGCATACATGGGCAACTTAACACTATCGTAATAGGGCTTTAATGGCGGTTGATGCCAACTCCAACCCCGCAACTCCTTGCTAACGCCAACCTCACGGGCAGTAGGCAAAAGCTGATAAAGCAAATATTTATGCTCAACATCCGATAGGAAATACAACCCTACCAACCATCAAAAAGCCTATTTCCGATTATCTTTATAAATTAAATTGCATCCTAATAATAATCGAAAATACATATCAAAACTAAACCCGAAAACGGTCTTGAACGACAAACCCGTCAAAATAAGCCCACGGGATGCAGAGCAAAAATCCCAATAAAGGGAATTGAAAGCTATACAAGCAACAATCTCCGTTTTTGTGGAGATACTCTAGGATGCAGAGCAAAAATCCCAATAAAGGGAATTGAAAGGCCTCGATTTTGCCATTACTGCTTAGCCAGTAACCATTGATGCAGAGCAAAAATCCCAATAAAGGGAATTGAAAGGCATACCATTTAAAGCATTACAATTTTCCGATGTTGGGCGATGCAGAGCAAAAATCCCAATAAAGGGAATTGAAAGAAGTACATAAGGCATTTTTATCTATTACCCGCAAATAGAAGCCTAAGCCTACAAGTTTAGCAATCTGGCCATCCGAAAATCTTCGTTATTTTAGGAATCATTTGATTTACTTCCTTATTTGTTTCATAGTCTCCTAGTAACCCATTTGCAATTCTCCATTCTCTGTGAATTTCTCCAGGTTTATCGTTACCATCATATATTCCTTTTCTATCGATTAATATTGCTTTAAAGCCAGCGTTATATGCACCAATGTAGTCTTCATCATACTTGTCGCCCACATGCAATATGCAACCGGCAGGAATGTTTAGAATTCTCGAGGCTATTCTGAAGATTTCCGGGCTTGGCTTCTCATATCCAACATCGCCGGATGCTATGACCGCGTCAAAACAGTTTGGTATTCCTGCCTTCCTTAGATATGTTTGGAGATTCCTTCCCGACGAAACGTTGGATATTACAATCAACTTGAATCCGGCGCTTTTAAGTTCATTTAAAGCCGGCACAGCGTCTTCGTAAGCCCTAAAATCTGCTTCAACCAGCCAACGTTCGCGAAGGTTATCCGCGACCGAAACCGTATTTGGAATTGTAAGATTCATGGCCATCCTTTGAAGCAATTTAGCCCAAGAGCGTTCAGTCCAAACCTCACCAGTTTTTGCCTTCTCGCTATTCCACCACACACGTGCATCATGTAAAGCCCTTTCAACTTCAGCCACTCCAAAATCATAGCCTAATTCATGCAAGATTCTATGGAAAACAACATAATCTTCCTCAACCTCATAATATAGGGTTCCACCGCGATCAAAGGAAACAGCCCTAATGCCTTTATACTTCAAAGCTTTAGCCTCTATAAAACTAATTAAATGCATATGATTAAAATAATTTGATGATTACAGATGGTGTGGAAAGGAAGCGGTTAGTTGAGGGCGGTGAGGTTTTCGCTCGTATGAGGGGGTTTGGAAATGGAGCTGAAGCTACTTTCAGAAAAGTTTATGCTGGATTGGTTTGGTTGTGAAGGTCGAGAGTTAGGATGCCCCGAGAGGTTTTTCACAAGCAACTCCGCTGACTTATTTGGAACAATCAAGAAGTGCGCGCAAACACTACAGCCATGCTATATGTCAGTGCAGCCCTATAGGGCTAAGGATACGCCATGCGCCATTGAAGCATTAGCCAAATACGCCACAGTAGACGAAGCCATGGAAGAAATAAGGAAGCTAAGTCTAGAAAGTTATAAGCTAAAGGAAAACTCAAATAACAACCCCAAAAAGATTGTAGATGAAAAAGAGCTTGAACGCTACTTAGCCAAAGGATGGGATGTCCAAGGAGTCCTCCCATCAGGCAAAATACTCGTAAGGAAAACAGCCTAAAATCGACTTGCAATACGATGACATAAAAATCATCCAAACCATTTTGTGCTAAAACGAGCAAATTTTAAATGTAGTTCACATTTTCTTGTTTTCAAGGTTGCTGCTAATGAGTGTAAAAGCGTTTGATGGAACTAAAGTTTTGCTCACAGAAGAAAGATGGAAACACATAGTTTTAAGGCATCCAGAACTGGAAAACAAATTTTCCCTCGTTTTGGACACTGTAGCCAATCCAGACGAGTTATACTTTGACCCGACAGGAGCTTTCCACGCTTTAAAAAGGTTACATGGTGAAGTGTCTGACTATCTCGTGGTGATCTACTGCAAGGAGAATGGGGAAGGCTATATAAGAACCGCTTTCTACACAAGTTATAGAAGAAAAGCCAGGAGGTATAGGCAATTCAAAAAGTTAAAACCCTCTTAGACATCAACGCCAAGGAAGTTCTAGAGAGGTTCGAGAAAAAATACGGAATAAAGCTGCCCAGAAAAGTCATCACAATAGACTATGGAGACGACATTGGCGACTTGTTCATAAGATTTAAACATGCAAAAACAACCCATGGGGAACCAACAAAAGACGGGCAAGCAATCATACACTATGACGAAAAAGGCGAAATAACCGCAATAGAAATCCTAAACATAACATCCATCTGAACAAGCGTATATTTTTGTTCCGTTAACGATGATTAATGGAAACGGTTATTGTTTGATTTACGGTGGGAGAAATCTGAGTTTTTCTGGTGGTAGTATTTTGTTTATTTGGTTGGCTATTAGCATGTGTAGTCCTCCTTTAAGCATGTTTAGCGGTGACAAGCTTCTTTCGAGTTCATTATTTGATGAGAGTCTTTTCATCTGCCTTTTAGCATTCGTCTCTATTTTCTTTACAAATTTTTTCATGTGATGTTCGTATGCCTTTGCAGCTTCTGAGCCTTCTTCTTCAGCCTTTGTTATGGCTTTTACTGCCAGTCGTCCGCTGAGGGCGGCGTTATCCATCCCCACGCCTCGATATAAGTCAACTAAGCCCGCAGCATCCCCAAGAAGTAATACTCTTCCTTCACCCAAAAATACGGTGCTTTTCAGTGTTGAAGAGAACCCTTCTTTTTTGACGATTTGGCCGCGAAGCCCATACTTTTCTTTAACATAGTTGAAGAATCTGTCAGCGTATTCTAGCGGGTTTTCGTTGGCGCCAGTGCCGATAACCCACTTGTCATCCTTCAAGTAAACCCATGCAAACATTAATGGGCAGAACTCTCGTTTATAGAACATATAAAGCGTATTTGGGTCCAAATTTGCCTCTCCAACAAAATAATAGTTTACCGTCGCCCCTGAGGCTTTTTTATCGAAATCTTGTGGTCGCAGTTTCTTTCTAACCCTTGAAAGCATTCCATCAGCGCCAATAAGATAGTGAGCCTTAACTTCCCTATGCTCCCCTTCCGCCGATAATTTAACGATTATTTTGCCTTCGGTTTTATCCGCAACAAAATCAATTAGGGAAGTATTATCGTGAAACTCTGCGCCAGCATCTGCTGCTAACGAGTTAAGCCAACTGTCAAAAGTGGATCTCCAAAAATTCAGCATTTTCATTCTGCCTTTCAAAACCTTATCCTTCGGAGTGATAATCTCCACTTTAAAGAGTTCGTTTCTGCAAAGCTTCTCCCTGGGTATTTTCTCACCAATAAGCTTTTCAAAATATTGAAACTGAATTCCAGAACAAGGCTTATTTCGTGGAGTCTTAAACTTCTCAACTAACAAAGTCCTAAAACCACTTTTAGCAGCAAACCTTGCAGCAACAGAACCAGCCACACCCCCACCCACAACAACCACATCATACTTTTCCATACCGCTCACCCTAGGTCAATATCCATCTCATTCTCCTATGCTACAAAAATATAGCTTTCCGTTAAGAGACACTAACAGAAACTGCGAAAATAGAGATTAATTTCATGCTCTGAAAATTTACGCAACTATACTGAAAGAAAAATTATCAGCTGTGTAATGAGTATTATTGCGGCAAAGAGAACAACCGTTGTCTTCTTAAGCCTTGGAATAGTCGGCTTAATCTCTCTCAATATTCTTTCCTGAATTGCTTTTACTTCTTCTAATGGAACTGAATCGGGATGGGCTTCCCTTAAAGCGCCTGACTTGTCTAAGTTATATAACACTGGGCCGTAAAGTCGCGTTTTCCTTCCGCGAACGATTCTGATAACAAAAATACCAGTAATAATTAAAGTGTTAATGAAGGAAAGCACCACCGCTTCAAACAACTGCATCAACATCACCCGTTTATAAACCAGCAATGACCAAAATATATGTCTTAGTTTTTCTTTGATTATTTTGTTTATAAAAAATAGAAAAGGGAAATAGGCTGAAACTGTTCATGGACACTGATAAGTAACAACACTCAGCACGGTCATTACCGCCATAAGAATAAATGCTAAAAACTTTAGATTGAAAAGGACTAAGACAAACTAAGAATATCATCAAAACTCAAGTTTTCTGTTAATACCATCTGAGTTTCCTGCCCCCACCATGTTACTCATCTTCTCTTTCTTAGTAGTTTGTAAATTGTATTGAGAAAGGCTCCTGCTGAGGCGAAGAAAAGAAAAGCGCCAATTGCACCATTAATCGTTTCACCCCGCATAAAACACCAAACGGAAATCACACCTACACCTAATGTAGTTAATCCCATAAAGATCAATTGTCTTGTCATCTCCATTGTCCATCACCGCATACCTGAACCATAGGCAATCACCACAAAAGAATAAAAAATGGGAGAATTAAAAATTTTATACGGTTGCCTTTTGTTCCATTAATAACGTTTAATGGAAGATGGTTTTATTTTGTTGACTTTTTGAAGCAGGTTAATGTCGGCAAAAGCTTTGAGGGCTGGCGTGAAGCCCACCCGCGTTAGCTGAGGCTTGGCTGACCCTGCCAAACGTGTAGGCATAATCTTAGCTTCTAACATTTTGCCCCGGGGGCATAATGTTGCCTTTTTGTTTTGCCCTGGAAAAGCCTTTATATATGCACGTTTTTGGTTTTTCAAAATTTTTTCCAAATGGTTAATGTTTTCGTCGTGTTCTATTAATTCGTATTAACAGAACATAAAATCCATAGTTTTGCTAAGCGGGGGCGAAGTTTTACATTTGAGATTAGTTATTAAAAATTGAAAACTGCGTGGGCATAGAGAGTATAAGTATATTTTAGAATACGTGCCCCCTAGGGGGATGTGGGGTCTGCTTTTTGCATTTGTTCATTTGGAAGTGGCGTTCGTGTGATGATTTACGTACATGCAATTTGATGTGTAGGCTTTTGAACATTATCCATCCGGGTGTTTGGCTGGGTTTTATTAGTGTTAAGGTTCCAACGGAGACTATGTAGTTTGGATGTGATGAGTAGGCTTTTTTGCCTCCTTTAGGAAGGGCTACGTCTACAACTTCCAGTCAAGACTTAAAGCATAAACTGCTGTCCTATGCATCTTCAGATTCGGCTACACTTCACCTTGAAGATTTTGCTGACCTTACCATCCACACAGGGAAGCCAATGAAAATCTATTTAGAAAAATAGAAAATGCGTTGGGGCTTCCCCACTGCCCAAAGCATGTTAGAATTATATACTTATACTCTCTCTGTTTCGGCGTTTTTGCTTTTTGAGCGGTTTTTTCTATTTAGAAAATTCCCTCCCCGGAGTTTTCAGTCATGAAAGATTATGTTCTGTTAAATAATGTTAACAGAAACCACCAAAAGATTATATATTTAGAAAAATTTCAAAAAGCCAAAAAAACCTGTATATAGAGGTTTTTACGGAAAGGACAATTTTGCAGCCTATTTTTCATTATTTACTTATTAGAAAACTAAAACACCCCGCCCAATGTTGGATTACCCCAAAGTTTGATCGTTTCCTCTACTCGACAGTTTTATTGGGAGACAACTTGAAACTCTCACCAGTGAGACTTTTCAGAGTGCACGGCGACTCCTCTCTAAGACAGTGATAGCCCAAAATTATAACGCGCGTTATAAAAATTAAAGCTCAGAACATAATTGTTATAACACACGTTATGACACGCGTCATGAAGACTTCGCAAATTAGAAACTGTCCTCCTCTTCTTGCTTGACTTATGTCTTGACCGCGTCTATTACGCGCGTAATAAAAACTTAACCATAGATGTGCATGTCAGACGCAATATCCTTCACCTCATAAATGACCTCTTTTACAAAGTGTAGCTAATGCCGCTGAGAAACGCTAAAACATTCAATCCGAGGCCGTCAATAAGTACAGAACCTGACTAAAAACAGTTAAAGTTAACACTTTCTTCAAATCAAAACTCTTAACGTTAAGAGTATTCCCAACTATAAGAAGACAATTTCAAGGTCCGGTATTCGTTCTCGAATGCGGTCAGCAAACATGCACTTCCATTTCTAAGCCATAATCATACAGTCTCAGCGACTTTATTCTACACATAGTGAAATGTCCCATATAACTATAAGCCTCCTTTCTATGCAACTGAACTTATATCAAGCATAGAAAGAGTAAACTAAAAAGGAACCATATAAGGTGATTTAATATGTTTATAAGGCGCATTCTCACCCCATGTGAGACTTTTTTTAACTGAAGGCACAATCTGTAAGCTGTCATGTTTAGGAAGCTTTAAACCAAGCTTCAGTTATCCCATTTTAGCACATTTTTTCATGCAATAACGCATTAACCTAGGAAAAACATAAGTAGTCCTGCAGCTTTCGAAGGATAATTTAAAGCGTTCAGCAGAAACAAAACCAGAACACTAGTATGCGTTAAAAATCGTTTTTTAACTGAATTTTTAACTAAACTCCATCGTAATTTTTAACTCACTCCAAACAAAAGAGAAAAACATGCTTTCTGTGGAAAAGCAGAGTTCAATTTCTTTTTCTTTCCATTAGCATGTGTTAATTTTAAATAGATCCGAAATAAATAAATCTGGATGAACATGCCAAGTATTGAAGTGCCTTTATACTTCTGGCTTGAAGCACGCCCGAGGCTTTACGTCTTATAGCATTTTTGAGAGGTTGTCTAGGATGGCTACATAGGATTTTTCGAGGGCTTTTAGGCCTCCTGTTGGGCCTCCTTCTTCGACGACTAGATATTCGTTTGGTGCGTGGGCTCTTGCTCCGTGGCCTATTCCGCCCATGACGAAGGGTAGGTTTAGGGGTTCGCGATTGAACATGCAGAAGGGGGCGCTTCCAGCCATGTGGGGCCATATTTCTGGTTCGTAGCCGAATTCGCGGTAAGTTTTCAGTATGGCTTGGACTGCTGGTTCGCGGATGTTTGTCTTAGCCCATCCGTAGCCTTCTTCCAGCTGCACTATTTTTATTTCTCTGAAGCCATTTTCGTCCAGATGTCTTCTTATTTTTGGGATAACCTCTTCAACCGTCATGTTGGGTACAAGGCGTACGTCTATCTTGGCTGTTATTTTGTGGGGTAAAACTGTTTTTGTGCCTGGTCCAGTGTATCCGCTCCATATTCCGTCTATGTTTAGGGTTGGCGAGTAAAGATATTTTAGCAAAGCTTCTTTCCCGTGGACGTCGTTTGTGAAGCGTTCAACTTTCATCTCTTTTTTGATGGTTTCTTCGTCGAAGGTTTTCTCCAGTTTTTCTATTAGCTCTAGGTCTTCTGGGCTTGGCGGAGCCACGTTTTCGTAAAAGCCTTTCACTAAAACTTTGTTTCCGTCTTTTGTTGTTAAGGTGCTTAGGGCTTGTATCATTCTTAGCGCTGGGCTGTCAACCCAAGCCTTGTTGCTTCCATGAATGTCGAATTCTGTAGGTCCATAACCCCAGCTTTTTCCGTTGAGTTCCAGTTCGAAGTAGACTATTCCCTTAACGCCTAGAGTCATTTGAACCTTGCCTTTCTCGTCTTGGTCCGCTGTTGGAAAGAAGACGGCGTCTGCCTCTTTCAGTTTATCCATATATTTGTTTATGAACTCTGGGAGGTGGCGGCTTCCAAGCTCTTCCTCTCCTTCAGCTACAAAAATTAGGTTCAGCGGGATTTCTTCGCCCACGGCCTTTATAGACTCGCAAGCGTTTAGGAAGGCTCCAAGCTCGCCTTTAGTGTTTATTGCGCCCCTTGCAACTAGACATTTGCCGAAAGGTTTCATCTCAACAACATGCCCTTCTAGTGGAGGAACAATCCAGCCCGGCTCATCCACAGGTTGTGTGTCATACATCATGTAAATTATCACGGTTTTATCTTCGCCAGCGTCGTAAAAACCGTAAACCACAGGATTGCCTGACGTTTCCACAAGTCTGGCATCTTTACAGCCTAAACTCTTTAAATAATCTCTAATAAGTGCGGCGCATTCGCGGATTCCAAGGTTTTCAGCTGAAATTGAGGGTTGTCTAACAAGTTCCTTTAAACGGTTAAGGTGTTCTTCATAATGTTCTTCGATGTATTTGAAAACTTTTCCCCTATTCATTGTAATTCACCTTTAATGGTTCCTAAATATTTACGCACATTTTAATAAAGGGTTTTTGGAATCATGCTCTGGATAATTTAATATATGCAATTTAAGATTTAATGAAGATTAGAGGGAAAGTTTTGCCCTTGGATGACCCCCTAACCATCGCGTTGATAGTTACAGCCATAGGGGTGATTCCCGCGTTTTTCATAATTTTTTATGCCATGAGGAAACGATGGAGAAAGGAAGAGCGGGTTGCAGAAGAGAAGGTAGAAATGGAGGCAAAAAGTTTGCCTTTCAAAGTTGTTAAGACGGTTTCTCAGGAAGAGGCTGCGAGGGCAAGGGAAGAGCTCAGAATATTGGATTTGGAGAGGGAAATACTGAGCGACGCTATTAGAAGGCTTTATGAGGCGCATGCTGAGGGCAAAATAACTGAAGAGGAGAGGGAAAGGCTTGCGCAGACCTATAAGGAGAGGATGATGTCCGTTAAGGAAGCCATCTCAAAAGACGAGTCTCTTGTGGCGTTACACGAGCTTGAAGCCATGCAAGAAGACTTAATAAAGCTTTTCAGCGAACGCTTCGACGAAATAAGCGGCAAAATTGAGGAGCTTCGCTCAAAGGTTGAAGCAAAACCCATAAAAGAGATAACGATACCAGCAGTAGCCAAGCCCGCCAAACCAGCAGAGAAAGCGGAAAAGCCGGAAGCAGAGGAAAAGGCGAAAAAGAAGAGAAAGCCGCCAGCTAAGCCTTCCCCAAGAACAGAAGCTGAAAAGCGTATAGAAGAAATTAGGGCTGAAGTGGAAAAGGTTTTGGAAAGACTGGGGCAGATGGAAATTGAAACCTAAAAAGGAAGAGGATGTGGAAAAAGCCAAAAGAAACGCGGCGTTGGAAGCCGTAAAACACGTTAAAAACGGCTTTGTGTTGGGGCTTGGAAGCGGAAGCACAGTAGCCTATGCCGTTGATGAAATGGGAAGAAGAATAAAGGCTGAACACCTTCACGTGAAAGTTGTTCCCACTTCTTATCAAGCTTTCCTGCTCGCTGTTAAAAATGGCATCCCAACAACAACATTGGAGGAGCACATCACTCTAGACTTGACGATCGACGGAGCAGACCAGATAGATGAAAACTTAGACCTAATAAAGGGTATGGGGGGCGCCTTAACCCGTGAAAAAATAGTCGCTGCAGCGTCTAAAAACCTCATAATAATTGCAGATGAACGGAAAAAAGCTAAAATTCTAGGGGAAAATGGTCAACAAGTGCCAATAGAAGTCGTGCCCTTTGCTTCACGGTTTGTAATTAAGAAGGTAGAAGAACTTGAAGGGAAACCTAAAATAAGGGAAAGCACAGGGAAGGTTGGGCCGGTTATAACTGACAATGGGAACTTCATAATTGACGTTGATTTTGGACTTATAAAAGATCCAGCTAAGTTGGAAAGGAGGTTGAAGGCTATTCCAGGGGTTGTTGAAACTGGACTTTTCGTTGGTATGGCTGACATGGTTTATTTAGGTAAAAAAGTGGGTGTTGAGAAGCTGGAACGTAAAGGATAACGCTGTGCGTAAAACGGTTTAGAAGTCGTAAAGTTTTGAGTATTTCTCTTCAAGGTATTTTATGTATGGTTTGACGTCCAGTTCTTTGTCTGTTATTTTCTTTATAAGGTCTGCTGGATCGTAGAGATTGCCATATCTATGAACATTGTTTACAAGCCAACTTTTTACTGGGCTGAAGTTTCCACGGCTAATTTGTTCTCTCCAGTTGGCTTGTTCTTTTTCCATTTGCACTAGAATTTGCCCGCTGTATATGTTGCCTAACGCGTAGCTTGGGAAATAGCCGAACAATCCGCTGGCCCAATGGGTGTCTTGCATTACGCCTTCTGAGTCGTTTTCGATGGTCAAGCCTAAATAGTCTTTGTAGTTTTGATTCCATATTTCGGGAAGTTCTCCAACGCTTATTTTTTCGGCGAAAAGGTCTCTTTCAATGTTGAAGCGTATTATTATGTGGAGGCAGTATGTCACTTCATCTGCTTCAACTCGAATTTTTGAAGGTTTCACTTCATTTACTGCGTGGACAAAAGCGTTGAGGCTTACATCTGATAAAATGTTGCCTGTGATTTCCTTAAGTTTTGGCAGGAAATAGCTCCAAAACTCTTTTGATCTTCCAATGATGTTTTCTACAAAGCGGGACTGGGACTCGTGGAATCCCGATGAGCATGCTGTGCCGACGGGTTGGTAAATCCATTCTGGGTTTAGGTTTTGCTCGTAAATGGCGTGTCCAGCCTCGTGTAAGACTGAAAATATTGAAGAGGCAAAGTTGTTTTCATGGTAATGGGTTGTTATGCGCACATCGTCGTAATAGCCCGTTGTGAAGGGGTGTTCAGTTTCGTCGATTCTACCTCCAGCAGTGTTTGATTCTATGTCGTATTCAACGGTTTTGGCGAGTTCTTTTGCGATTTTGCGTTGAATTTCTATAGGGACTCTGCGCTGTAGAATGCTTGTGTCCGGTTTTTTCAGAGAAGCCTCGCATTTTCTCAATAGCAAGACAAGTCCCTCTTTTAGTTCGCCGAAAACTTTGGCTATGGCTTCAGCTGTCATTTTCGGCTCAAAAATGTCGATTAACGCGTCGTAAGGCGTTTTTGTCTGCTTAACTTCCATTAAGATTTCTGCAGCTTTCTTTTCTAACTCTAAAAGTTTTTCAAGTTCAGGTTTAAACATGGAAAAGTTTTTTGCAGCCTTTGCTTTTTTCCAGACATCTGTTGTTATCGCCCGCTGTTTTGCTATTGCCGCGACAAGTTCTTCTGGAAGCCTTGTCTGCTCATCATACTGCTTCTTTATTAAGTATATGTTTCTCTTTTGAATATGGCCCAGCTCTTCGTAATGTGGACTGCGCATTATGTTGTCGAGCAGTTTCCCAATTTCAGGATCCGTGCTCATTCGATGCTCTATTGCACTAAGCAAAGCAAGCTGTTGACTTCTAATGTTTATGGCTTTAGGAGGCATCATCGTCTCCATATCCCAATGTATAATGGACACGGCAGACTGAAAAATCAGCAAGTTCTTGACTTTATCCATCAGTTTCTTATAGCTGGATTCTAACACTTCCATATATAGATCTCCAAACTGCTAAAGAGTAGGGATTAAGCTAAAACCTTATTTTAGCTTTAACCCACAAAAGCAAACTCTGGAGGACATTTGACAAGTTAATGTTTTTTAGGAAGCGCATATGAAAAGTGTATCGTGGCAGTCCAAAAAGTTGCCGGGTAGCCTATTTGCGCTGAAATTATGGATTTCCCCCGCAAATCCTCTTTTTCTGTTAACAGCGACTATTAGAAGTCATCAAGATTTATTGTGGCATTTCGGGCATTTTAGGTAGTAGGCTGTTTTAGGTGTTTGAGTTGGGTCTGGTTTTGGATGAGGCATGCTGGGATGAGATGGGCATAGCCGCTGAAATGTTTCACAAAGATAAGCTTGAGCCGAGAAACATTAAAATTTTGACAGCAATGAGGAGATACGAATTTCATTTTTTACTCAAGGTCTTTGACTCTTTAACTTGGCATGGATTCTGGGCAGAAAGTATGATAGCATGAAGGCTATTAAAATTGTGATAATAATGAATAATGTTGCTACTTCCAGAATGAGGCTTCCAGTGATAACGTATCCATAAACAATAATTCCAAGGGATACAGCTCCGAAAATCACTTCTAAGAACCTTTTTGCTCCTCCAAGTTCACTCTTAATGTAATACGAAAAGAAGAGCGAAATATTTCCAAATGCGATAGCCAACCCAAAAACCATCATAACGATATCTCCAGAAAGAAAACCGCTCAAGAACATTGAAAAGCTCAGCATTACCCAAATACCCCAGCCAACTTGAACCCATCTATCTATGCTCCTTCTGTAGAGCTTATAAGCTAAATATGAAAAGGTAGCAATTGATGTGAAGAACAAAGCAAGAAAAACAATGACCATGTCCATACAAAATCACCTATTGAACACTCCTCTTCAAGCACCACACTGTAATTTTGTATTTTCAAAATAAAAACATTTCACATTATATCAACATCAACAATACTCTTAAATCTGGGAGTAAAAATCTCTTCATCCTGTAAGCTTATATCCAAAGTCGAAGTTAAGAGTTTAAAGCCTTTGCGGTGGAGGCCCCTTTAGATAGTTAGCTTTTAGTTGTTTCTGGAGTAATCGGCTACTTTATTTTACCCGCGCCCATTGAAAGGATGGTTGGTGCAGCAGCTTTAGCCTTGGCATTGCATACTACGTTCGCGTCAAAATTTGACCACCATGTCAGCGTATTTTCTAGGTCTAGGCATAGACAGAGCCACCTAAGAGGAAAATTAATAACAAACTAACTTTGATGAGCACAACCCCCATTTTGTGGCTGAAAAATATACTTATACTCTCCATGCCCCCGCAAAAATTAATTATTTAACAGGAAATCCTAATAAGAAACACTTCCGTCTGGTTTTTGGCTTATGGAGTTTTATGTTCTATTAACACTTCTTAATAGAACAGCCCAAAATGCCATTCTTAATAGAAAATTTTTCAAAAAGGCTAAAACGCCCAGAAATAAAGAGGTTTTCAGCCATACTATTTTTGGCTTCCATTAGATTTTTCTATTGAATGATGCAACAATCGTCATCAGAAATAGAGGAATTCCTATCAGCCCTTAGACCTGGAACCCGCCATATATACGCTAGGGGCTTGACCACATTCCAAGAGTTTTTGACTGCTCAAGGGTTGGACGTTGCCGGTTTCTTAAGGCTTGTTGAGGAGGACTTGCATAGGCCTAGGCTTCGAAAACCCGTGTAGCTCGCAAAACCCTAAACGCCTTCATCATCTACTTGCAGGACAGAGGCTATGCGCCAAAATCCATAAACACTTATGTGGGAGCGGTTCAGTCGCTAGCCAAGTATTATGACATCCCTATCAGTATGCGCTTTATCAGCAGACCGCCAGCCAAAGCAGTTCACAAAAAGCACCCATGGACTATTGAGGAGATAGGCATGTTTACGTCGTTAATGGACAACATTCAATACAAGTGTGTGGCAGCTTGCATCGTCCAAAGCGGTTTGAGCATATCGGATCTCTTAGGTCTGAGATACGGTGACATAAAAGGCGAATTTGAAAAGGGTATTACGCCACTCTGCTTGGGCCTTTCTAGGAAGAAGACAAACATACCCTTCTTAACATTTTTGGGCAGCTGGGCTTTATCCCTTTTGAGGCGGCATTTGGATGGCAAAAACCTACAGGATGAAACGCCTTTATTCACTGTTTCCACGAGGGCTGTGGATGGCTATTTTGCGAGAACAGCTACAAAGTTTAGTGGCGGAGAATTTGAGGGTAGAAACCCATACAGTCCTCATTCGCTTAGGGCTGCTTTTAGGATGATTCTCAGCGATCACAAGGTTGATCCGCTTTACATTGAGTTTTGGATGGGCCACAAGGTTCCAGAACAGCAATCGCCTATGTCAGTAAAAGCCGCGAAGGCTGGAGGGAAACATACCGCACATTGGCTGAGCCTTGGCTGACACCAAAACAAGCCTAAACTCATTTAATGTCCTCTAACCTGAGTTTTTGAATGGAGTTTTCAAATCATTCGATAAACTGTAGATCCACATCTCCGCATTTTAGCAACTACTCACCTAAGTCTACTTTAAGCTGAAATTTTCTGAGGGCATGCTTGACTATGGCGTCTGCCCAGCCCGAAAACAGAAAAAAGGGAATTTGCGGGAGATTTCGCCATAATGTGGCAGGTTCAAATACCAGCTACCCACCAATACCGTGGCCAAGAGCGCTGGGGTTAGAGCAGTCTTTTTTACCGTGTCTCACCAAACCTTTTAAACATCTGCATTAAAGAATAAGAGATGTGAAGATGGAAAATGAAGTTTTCATTCATAAATCCAGGTCCAAACCCAGAGGTTTCAATGAGAGAGGCAAAGAAAATGATGGGGGCGGCTCCTCCTCTTGGCTTGTTATACATAGCTGCTGTCCTCGAAAATGAGGGGGTTGAAGTTTCACTTTTAGACCAGTCGGCTATGGGGCTTTCGATAAAGGGTGTTGTTGACTGGGTGAAAAAAGAGGACCCGGAAATTCTTGGGTTCTCTACGTTAAATGTTTCAGGCCGCAATGCAGTGTTGATTGCGGAGGCGGTGAAGAGGGAAAACCCCGATTTGATTATAGTTTTTGGTAATTTTTATGCAACCTTTAACGCGGAAAGAATTCTTAAAAAGCATCCTTCGGTGGATGTGATTGTTCGAGGAGAAGGAGAACACACAGCCTTAGAGCTTGTAAAATGTTTAGAAAAGGGGGGAAGCTTCAAAGAAGCTTCTGGAATAACCTTTAGGTGGAAAAAACGTGTGGTTTCCACCGCGGATAGGCCGTTGATTAAGGACCTTGACGCTATACCTTTTCCAGACCGCAGTCTTCTAAAAGTGGAATATCACAATACAACTGCTGGAATAAATGTAGCTCCCAAAAAGTTCACCAGCTTTGTTTCTTCCCGCGGGTGCGTCTTTCAATGTCGTTTCTGCGGATGCCGGAGGTTAGCCCGCAACCTTTGGAGGCCAAGGTCTGTGGAGAACATACTTGAAGAGCTTCACCTTTTAGCCAGTGAAGGTTATAGGCAGATAATGTTTGTGGATGACAACTTCACGTTGAACCCTAAAAGGGTGATTAAGCTATGCCAAAGGATGCGGCAAGAAAAGGTGGGCATAGAATGGATTTGTGAGGGAAGAGTTGACCGTTGCTCCTATGACATGATGCAGGAAATGGTGAAAGCCAACTGCAAAATGATATATTTTGGAATAGAAAGCGCCAACCAGAAGGTTTTAGACTACTACAACAAACAAACAACCCCAGAGCAAGCTGAAGTCGCAGTGAAAAACGCCAGAAAAGCCGGAGTAGACGTCATAGTTGGCTCCTTTATTTTAGGCGCCCCAAACGAAACTAGGCGAGAAATTCAAAACACTCTAAAGTTTGCAGAAAAACTGAATGTGGACATCCCTCAGTTCAACATCCTCGCAGCCTTTCCAGGAACTGACATATGGGAAGAACTTAAAATGAAGGGCTTTCTAAACGAAGACCAACACTGGGAGACTGGAATTTTGGTGCCCGACTTTCATCCAGACACTGTGCCATGCAGTGAAATTGAAAGAATGATTCATGAAAATTACCGGCATTTTCTCCTTCGCCCAAGATACATTCTGACGCAGGGAGCCCGAATGCTGACAAGCTCTTATCGCTTTAATCTTTTGGTTAACAATTTAACACGGATAGACACGATATCTGAAAGCGTTCGCCTCATAATCTAAAATGAAAATTTTGGAACTTGCCCCACAATCCCCTGCAATTTCGCGTTACTTTTATAAAATTAGTAGTTTGTTAGCAAGTTTCCTCAGTATTTGTTATGGCAAACTCCCGCGAAAGCTTCCCCTTGATAAACAAAGCTTATTTGCATGCGTCTAAAATTAGTTTAGCGTGTAATCGTGTGTGAAGCCAAAAATTGGTTAAATGATGGAGCTTCGGAGAGCTGTCTATTCAATGTTTAAGAGTTTAGGCTTGGAGCACAGTTCGACGGATGTTGGAAAGGTAAAGATTAGCGTTTTCATACCAGTTTATGAAAGTTCAGAATTGTTGGAGCCTTTGCTGGAGAAGTTAACAAGCGACGGATGCGATGATAAAGAGATTTTTGTTGCTATAGACAAGCCTAATGAGAAATCCGTGAGGATTTCGGAGCGTTACCACGGCAAAGTGCATTTTCTTTTAAGCAATCAGAGAAGGGGAAAAGTGGAAGCCTTAAACAGTGCCGTGAAAATGTCCCATGGAGAAATCCTCGTTTTTCTGGATGCTGATGTGAAAATCGGCGACTGTAAAGATTTTTTGGAAGCCATAAGAAGGGAGATGGCGGAAACCGACATTCTTGACTTAAAGAAGAAGATTATCCCAGAATCCTTCATTTCGAGAATGGTGAATTATGAGTATACTGGCTCGAACTTTGCGAGTTACCTCTACTCAAGACTTGTGCGGAAATGCTTCTGTGTTGGTGGAACAGCCTTCGCAATTAGAAGGGAAGCCTTCGAAGAAGTTGGAGGCTTTTCAAAAGTTGTTTCCGAAGACTTGGACCTAGCCCTTAAAACTCTTCTTAAAAATAAACGGTTCAAATATGCCGAGAAAATTGAAGTTTATACAAAGGCGCCTTCAAACTGGAAAAGCTGGTTTACCCAGAGGAAGAGGTGGGGGATAGGTACTGGTTTATGGATTAAGGAACACTGGAAAAAGTTGGTGAGGTATATAGCAAAATACCCTCATGTGGCGCTTCCATGCGCCCTAATCCTTTTTCCAACAATTGTTCCATTGCTGTTCAACTATATCTGCTCTGTCTTTCTAAATTTTCAGATTCTTAATTTTGTTCCGCCCGTTTTAGCGGCGCAGTTGAGTTTTTCTCTTCCGCCCGTGATTTCTGTTTCAGTTTTGTCCATTATTTTTACGGGTTTGACAAACTTCTTTTTGGGTTTCATAGCGTTTGCAGCCATTTTTTATGCGGTTTCAAAGAGGCTGAATTTCCGCTTCAATATTGCGGAATTCTTCATATATTATTTTGTTTATCAGCCCATATCTGCCCTCGTACTTTTGGTTGGTATAATACAGGCTTTTCTATCTTCAAACCATAAGTTAGACTGGAAGGTTTAATCTGCGAAAATGTTTAAATAAACTATTGCGGTTTGCTTGAGTCGGTTGGAGGCTGGATGTCAACGAGTTGGGCTATAGAGGCTTCAGAAGTTACTAAGGTTTTTGGCAGCATCCACGCTTTAGACGGTTTAAGCTTCACAGTTAAGCCTGGAGAGGTTTATGGGCTTATTGGTCCCAACGGTGCTGGAAAAACCACCGCCCTAAGAATAGTTTCAACGCTGCTTTTGCCCACTTCTGGCAGTGTGAAAGTTTTCGGGTTGGATGTTGTCCAGAAGGCTGCTGAAGTTCGCAAGATAATCTCCTATCTTCCAGAAGATGCTGGTGCTTATCGATATCTTTCAGGGTGGGAATATCTGGAGTTTATGGCGAAGTTTAACGCCCAAAACAGGGAAGAAGCCTGTGCGATGGTTAGGGAGGCAGCTGAAATATCTGGTTTGGGCGATCGCTTGAAGGATAAGACTAAAGCCTACAGTAAGGGAATGAAGCGGAGGCTTTTAGTTGCAAGGGCGCTTATGCTTAAGCCTAAACTGGCGATTTTAGATGAGCCTACAAGCGGTTTAGACGTCATCCACTCCTACCACGTTAGGGAAATCATAAAGAGGTATGTTAGGGAACACGGCGTAACAGTGCTTCTTTCAAGCCACAACATGTTAGAGGTGGAACACCTCTGCGACAGAGTAGCCCTAATCAACAAGGGCAAGCTTGTGGCTGAAGGCGCCCCCAGAGAGCTTAAGGAAAAGTTTGGATGCACAAACTTGGAAGAGGTTTTCGCAAAGGTGGTGAAAATTGCTTAAAGGCTTCGGAAATTTCCTCCTGAAAGAGCTTAAAGAGCTGGCAAGAGACCCGAAAATCCTATTAGGCATGATAGTTGTGCCACTTATCATGTTTCCAGTCCTAGGCGGAATAATGGGTTATGCAGTGCAAACAGCCCAAGAACAAGCCATAAAAGCTTCATTGATTGTTGTAGACAACGACTGTGGAAACTGGTCCAGCGTGTTTATAGGCTTTTTGAAAGGCTTGAATGTCACGGTTTACGTTGAAAACAACACAAAATTGGATAATGAAAAGGTCTTGGAACTGCTGTCCAGGTACAACACTACACAGATTCTGGAGATTCCAGAAGGATTCAGCCAAAATGTAACAGTTCACTTTAGCAATTCCAACGTGAAGGCTTCCCTAAGGTTTTATGGCGTCTTACGCGGGACAGGCGTCTTTGAAAGCGTCGGCTCCTCTGTGGTTGACGCCTTGATAAATCAGTTTAATAGGGCTGTAGCTCCGGATATCTTGTACTCTGAAAAAGCAACGGTTATTAAGGGTGAAATTAAGTATGGTGTAGACCCAGCCACTATTTCTGGACTTTTGATGTCGCAATCCATAGCCTTGCCAATCACGATACTTATTTTGCTTATGTATGCTGTTCAAATTGCCGCCACTTCAGTTGCTATGGAGAAGGAAGAGAAGACCCTTGAAACGCTTTTGACGCTGCCCATGGATCGCCTTGCGATTCTCTGGGGGAAGCTTTCCAGCTCAATTATTGTTGCGGCTGTCGGTGCCATCGCCTACATGGCTGGCTACAGCTATGTGTTAGGCTCTGCTATGGCTGGGATTCCCGTTGGCTTAAACTTGGATTTGGCTGCTTTGGGACTCACACCGTCGGTTTTTGGCTATTTGCTTTTAGGTTTAACCCTTTTCGTTACGATGCTTTCAGCTTTGGCTTTGGCTGTTATAATGTCGGCTTTCGCTGAAGACGTTAGGAGCGCCCAGTCTTTTGTAAGCTACATTTATCCGCTGATTTTTCTCCCATCCATCGCTTTAATATATTTGGATATTAACACTTTGCCCTTCGCTTTGAGGCTTGTTTTTTATGCTATTCCCTTCAGCCACCCAGTTATAGCTTCAAAAGCTGTTATAATGGGAGATTACTGGACTGTTGTTTTTGGCATAGTTTACGTTTCAGCCTTCACGCTAGTTGTCATGTATGCGGCCTCAAAGTTTTTTGCAACAGAGAAAATCCTCACAGCAAAACTAAAATTCAAAGGGTTGAAAAGGCGGGAAGCAAAACCCACCGAAGAAATTTAGATGAAAGTTTTCGTCGATCGCCTATCAACAATGTTTTAATTTTAACATAACTTTCCGCTTGCGAATTCCAAACTTGAGGTAAAAGCTTTTCCAGAAAACACACCATATTATCCACCGGTGATTTGGTTTGGGCATCCAGCAAATTGAGGTTTATCCAGTGACGCTGGCTTACCGTGAACCTTTCCGGATTGCGCCGGGTGCAAGCACTGAAAGCCACAACGTAGTTGCCAAAATAGTCACAGATTATGGTGTATACGGTTGGGGAGAAGCCTCCCCTTCGGAGCGAGTTACTGGCGAAACACCGGAAACAGTCATCAAAGTTCTAGACAAGATTGTGCCAAAGCTTATTGGCATGTGTCCCTTGCGGATTGAACAAACCGTTGAGCTTATGGACAACCTTGTGGCTGAAAATCCTTCGGCGAAGGCAGCCATAGACATCGCCTTGCACGACATTTTTGGCAAAACCGTTCGAAAGGAGCTTTTCCGTGTTCTAGGCGGCTACAGAACAGACGTGTTAACCGACATCACGTTGGGCATAAAATCTCCGAAAGAGATGGCTAGAGACGCTGTTAAAGCCGTTAAACGCGGATTCAAAGCCCTAAAAGTTAAGGTTGGTGTAAACCCGGAAGAAGACGTTGAGCGAATAAGACTTATCCGCGAGGCAGTGGGCGAAAAAATCCACATAAGAATCGACGCAAACCAAGGCTGGACGCCGAAACAAGCCATACAAGCCCTAAACAAAATGGAAAAATACAACATACAGTTCGCCGAACAACCTGTCCCAGCTGAAGACCTTAAAGGCTTAATCGAAGTCAAGCGAAACTCGCCCATACCAGTCATGGCGGATGAAAGCGTCCACTCGCCGGGAGACGCCCTACGCCTAGTAGAGGCTGAAGCCATAGACCTAATCAACATTAAACTCATGAAAAGCGGAGGAATCCACAAAGCCGAGAAAATAGCCGCCATAGCCGAAGCGGCTGGCATACCCTGCATGATAGGTTGCATGGGTGAATCAGAAATAGGCATAGCTGCAGGCGCCCACCTAGCCGCAGCAATAAAAAACATTCAATACGCCGACCTAGACTCAGACTTGCTGCTTAAAGAAAAGCTCGCCAAGAAAGGCGGAACAAAAGTCAAAAACTCCATGCGCATATTTCCAAAAAGCCATGGACTAGGCATAAAAGAATTGGACAACTCAAAGCTTGGAAAACCATTAAAAGTATACAAGTGAACAAAAGCTTAGAAAAACGCGAGAGCCTCTACATGGAAGAGTGGATTAAGAAGCTTTTCGTTGAAAGGGCAGACATATTCCTAAAACTTCTCAATGAAAGATGGGCTAGAACCGAAGAGCTTGTTAACGGAATGCTAAAAGTGCTAGGCAGTTTCGGTGTATCCTCCGGAAATCTCCTTGACTTATGCTGTGGAAACGGACGCATATCGGTTTACATGGCTAAGAAGGGATTCAAAACCGTAGGAGTAGACATCTCAAGGGCTTTCATAGAAGACGCCAACAAAAAAGCGAAGGAACACAAAGTTTCAGACAAAACAAGATTTGTAGAGGGAGATGTGCGAAGACTGAAAGAAATCCTCAAGGAGGTTTCCGAACCCTTCGACGTGATTGTCAACGCATGGACTTCCATAGGCTATTTCCCTCAAGAAGAAGAGTTAAACATCTTCAAACAAGCAAGAGAACTCTCAAAGGAAGGCGCAATACTATTCATCGCCGAAACAGCCCACACAGAATTCTTTTCCATAAAGTTTACACCCACATCCTATTCAGAAATAGACAACTTCGTAATTTTGGAGAATAGAAGCTACGACCCAAAAACAGCACAATTAAACACAACATGGTCGTTCTACAAGAAGCATGGAAACAACTTAAAATTCATAGACAAAGTAGACTTTCAACTCCACATATACAGCCTAAACGAGCTTGTGGGGCTTCTGGAAAAGGCTGGATGGGAAACAATCGCCTATTACGGAAGCCTAATGAACTTGCAGCCCATGAATCCCCTAACAAGCCTCAATGTAATCGCCAAAGCCATTTAAAACATTTACTTGAGAAATCGCAAAACTAAAAAATGAGACGCTGAAAAGCTGATGAGGGTTTAGCCTTGTTCAAGCTTATTGAAGATTATTCAAAAGAGCAGATGGATAAGCTTGGGTTGTATGGCTGGCCTCATGTGCAGAGAGTCCTCCAACTTTGTGTGAAATTGGTTAAACTTGAAAAGTGCGATGTGGACATGGAGGTTCTTAAGGCTGCTGCTTTACTGCATGACGTGGCAAAACACCTTGAAAAGAACAATCCCCAAATCGACCACGGTGTTGTTGGGGCTGAAATAGCTGAAGCCTTCTTGAGGAAAATAGGTTTCCCAGAACCAAAAGTGCTTGCAGTGTGCCACGCCATAAAGGTTCATACACACTCTGAAGAGCCAACATCAACCGAGGCTATGATTCTACACGACGCCGACTTTCTAGACAAGCTTGGCGCAACAGGGATAGCAACAATATTCATCAAAGCCTGCCTCACAAACAAGACAATAGAAGAAATTCTGAAAAACTTTTACAAAGAAAACCAAGAAGCATACGCTTTTCAACATATTAAATGGATAAAAATAAAACAACCACATTTCTACACTAAAACAGCCAGAACCATAGCAAAAAGAAGAAACAAGATAGTCTCAAAATTCTTCAACCAATTGAAAAGGGAAATAAAACTTGAAGACCTAAAAACTTCAAAACAATAAGAAATCATCTCAGCAAATGTTTGCCATAATTTTTCAACCATAGCCCTTAAAAATATTCTAAAAAAGATCAACATTTGTAGGTACCTTTACTGGTGATCCGTTAACAGCGACTGACAGAATAGTTAGGTGAAGATTTTGTTGAGTGTGCTACTACATATAGGAAGTGGAGGGTTGGTTGATAAAATTTAAATCTTGCTGTTTGTTTTCATGAGTGCAATGAAAAGTAAGTATGAGTTCCGTCTCTCTAGAAAGTTCCGTTGTTATGACATTTAGAAAATGCTTGATTAGAGAAGGTGGTTAGAGCGCAACGTAAAAAGCAGATATCGATGTTGTAAAGGAGGTAGGTATACGTTTATTGAGTTGGCTGTTGCCTTTGTTTCAATTCTGGCTGTATCGTGTATAATTTATTTGTTTGCGCGTTTGTTGTCAGCTAAATCTGTGCGGGGTAAAAACGGTAAATCTGCTTATGCTTGTGGTGAGAATGTGAATTTTGGTAAATTGAAAATTAGCATTTCTTATTATAGGTATCTTGCATACTTTATAATTTTAGATTCTTCGGTGCTTTTGGCGGCTTTTGCTGCATTGGCTCTTTACAGAGTCTCTGTTTAGAGATAATTATTGGGTTTTTCTGCCTTTGGGGATTCTCATTAAGCCGATTGTTAGAGTTTCTTTTAGATGAATATCATATTGCTGCTAATGAAATTCAAAATGTCGATCTGTCTGCAGACGCATATATTGTAAACATGGAAAATCGGCAAATACGGGTTCCCGTCTCCAAGGCTAAATCGCACATTTTAAACAGCTGTAAAACCTGTGTAGATTTCACTTCAGAATACGCAGACCTGAGCATTGGCGGGGCAAGCCTATTAAAAGAATGGTCCATTGTAATTGTCAGGACTAGAAAAGGCGAAGAATTCCTTAATAAAGCTCTAACCAGCGGCGTCATAACAACTAGGAATGTCAAAGAGGAACCGCAAACATTAGCTCACCTAATTCAAGTGTCAGCGTACAAAAGAAACAACGCATTACGAGAAATGAAAGCTATGAAGGAAGGGGGCGTATATGTTCCGGCTGCCGCAGAACTCTCTGTTAGGCCCAGACCCGGCGAAATCAGCCTATTAGAAGGAGTTAAAGTAGAACAAAGTATGACGAGAAAGGTGGTAGCACTGTCTCCAACGCTAACTGTCAGCCAGTTTTTTGAAAAAATAGCTGAACACCATCATGTAGGCTTCCCAATAATAAACGAGTCAGGTAAAGTCATCGGAATAATAACACTGCAAGATGCAATGAAAATTGCAGAAGAAAAGCGAAGCAGTGTCTCTATCGGTGAAATCTGCACAAAGGGATTGATCACAATTTACCCCGATAACTCTGTTGCCGAAGCCCTTGAAAAAATGGATAAGCATAATATTGGCAGACTTCTAGTTTTTGACAAAACTGACAAACACAAATTAGTAGGAATATTAACAAGAAGCGATATAATGCATCTAATAAGGAAAACCCTATATTAAGGCATTCCCAACTGCTTAAAGAGGAAATGCCAAATGAATATAATTTTACTCGCTTATGCTTGCACATCAACATTTATCCACATAGCTTTCCTAATCTGGTGGTTTTACAAGTATGACCGCGCTGAGCGTCAAAAGGTAGACCTGTTCTCTTATACATTTCAGTAGTGCTTGTCGGGCTCTTGTGCATTCCATATTCTTTTAATATACACACTGCACAAGGAAAACCATATTAGCCGATACACCGTATTAAAAGAGCACTGTTGGTGTTGCCGAGCATACAAAGGTAAGAATTATGAGTGGGGAAAAAGCACCAAGCACCTTAACAATGGCATTAATGGTTATCATAGCTGTCCTAGCGGTTTTATGTGCTTTTTTCACTCCGAGAAGTGAAGAGTTCCTTCCGTTTATAGATGGAGTAATATTGACTTTGCTAACATTAGTCACAGACATTGTTTATCTCATTGGCGGAGGAATTGTGATTTTCGGAGCCCTAATAATAATAATTCGGTTTACACAAACCAAACTGAAAGACCCTGATAAACCGTCAGGGGTTACACGCTACCTTTCAGGGTATTTAACATTAAGCCTAGAACTATTCATAGGTGCAGAAATTATAAGAACAACGCTTACACGAACTTTTGAAGAATTCTCAGTGCTTATCCTCATAATAATCAGCAGAGGCCTCTTCAGCTTAATCCTCTACCTAGAGCGAAGATGGCACGGAACAGCAGAAACAGAGTAGCCACAACCCCAAACCTTTATTGATGTAGATTTAATGCACACATTTTTGAAAGAAGAAGCGAACTTACCCGAAACAAAAACATCTACACGCCTTTTTAACTCGCTTATCCTGCCCTTGTGCATATGACAGCCCTCGCAATATTATTTGGGGCGGCCCCAAAAGCCAGAGGCAAGCAAACCCATTTCTGGATTCTTTTACTGAAAGCGGAAAGATTTGGAGTGATCTGGGTGGGAACGGCACACAAATTTACCAGTAAAAATGTAGATAAGCGTATTACTGTTCACGGATGCGGCATTATGGTCGTGTTCCCAGTGTTACTGCAACAGTCATTGTTTGGTTTTCTCTAACTATTGATACGTTAATTTTTTGTCCTGGTGTGGTGTTTTCTTCTAGGTATGTTGAGAGGGTGTCCATGTCGGTTATTCTAGTTTCATTTATTGCTATTATGATGTCCCCGCCAACTGTAACATATTCTCCTGCAATTAAAACTTGTTTTGTTCCACCTCTTAGACCTGCATTGGCTGCTGGTCCTCCGCTTGTGACTTGGGTTATTAGCCATCCGTATGTGACGTTTACACCCATGGCTTTTGCTATTTCATAGGTCATGTCTACTCCTGTGGCACCTAGCCATGGATGCCTATTGTAAGAACCTGTTATTGCCAATGAACTAATTTCTCGTAAGATTGTGTTTGATGGGATTGCGAAGCCTAATCCTTGGGAATCGCTTACGATGGCGGTTGTTATGCCAACAACTTGGCCTTGAAGGTTTAGGAGTGGTCCTCCAGAATTGCCTGGGTTAAGCGGGGCAGTTGTTTGGATAATGTTGGCTATTGGATATCCACCTGTCTCTTCAGTTATTGTTCTTCCCAAAGCGCTTACTACGCCAATGCTCATTGATCCAGCTAGCCCGTATGGGTTGCCAACAGCAACAACGATGTCACCAACCTTCAGTGTCGATGAACTGACAATTTCGAGAGGTTTAAACTCGCTTTGAGGCGCATCGGTTAAAAGCACTGCCAAGTCAGCGTAAGGATCTGAACCGAGAACTGTTGCTGCGTATCCGTTTCCATTTATAAATGTCACGGTAACGTTGATTGTACTTTCGACTACGTGGTAGTTTGTGATTATCACCATTCCTCCTGTAAAGTTGTAAACGAAGCCTGAACCTTGAACTTGAGTGTAATATGCACGGTGGAAAATGTCGTATTGCACTATTACTCCTCGAATTATAACGACAGAATCTTTCACTTGCTCATATAACCCGGAAAGTGAAACGTTCTCTCCTAATATGAAAGTGTTATTTTGATTTATGACATTCTGCGTTGACTGGAGATTTGACATTTGTTCTTGAAGCGTTGAAAGTTGACTTTCTAAGTCATTGAGTTTTTCTGATGTAGTTAAGTAGCCTAGTGAATAACCCAATAGTCCTCCAATAAGTAGGCTGGCTATGACGATGGTTGTTATAAGGATTTTCGAAAGGGGTGTGGGTTTTTGTGGTAGTTCCATTGTAGTTCTCCTTTTTACTCTATTTTTTTGCCGCAACGGGGACAAAATGTATGGTCTGGTTGGATTGGTTTATGGCAATGAGGACATGTGAGATCTCCCTTCAAAAGATGCATTCCTTTCTTTTCTCTGTTAAGCAGTTTTCCGTCGCTGAGGAAAAGTATTCTTCCCGCACGTGAAGCTACGTTGCTGTCGTGGGTTACCATGACTATGGTTGTTCCTTGGGTAAGGTTCAATTTACTTAATAATCTAACGATTTCAAATGAAGTTTTCATATCCAGGTTGCCTGTGGGCTCGTCTGCCAGAAGGATGGTTGGGTTGTTGGCTAATGCTCGTGCGATAGCGACTCTTTGTTGTTCTCCTGCGCTTAGTCGAGGTGGCTTATGCTCTTTTCTTGCTGATAGTCCAACAATTTCCAATAGTTCGTGAGCCCTCTTTCTCTTTTCACTTTTTGATTTTTTTGTGCCTTCCATGGGAAGTTCTACATTTTCAATGGCGCTCAAGTATGGTAAAAGATTGAAGGTCTGGAAAATGAATCCAATCTTGTGTTTTCTAAACTTCCAAAGAGCTTTCTCCGGTACTCTTGTAACATCTATGTCATCTAGAATAACTTTTCCATTAGTCGGCCTGTCAAGGCAGCCCAAAAGGTTCAGTAGTGTTGTCTTGCCGGAGCCTGAGGGCCCCATGATGGCAACGAAGTCTCCTTTGTTTACTCGAAGGTTTACATCAGAAAGGGCATTGATCTTGCGTCTACCTATTGTGTATACTTTCTCCAAGTTTTCTGTTTCTAGGACTAAGTTACTCATATCTTAACGCCTCCATGGGACTTGTTCTTGCCGCTCTCCAAGCAGGGTATAAGCTGCCCAATGCTCCTAGCAGTAAAAATACGCCAAATGCCAGTAACAGTGTTTGGAGGTCTGGTGTAACTGTAACAGACTGGGATAAGGCTGTTCCAAAGTTTATGTTTTGCCTAGGAAATCCCGGCTGCTGTGCGGAAAATGGGTTGACACTGGGAAGTAAAAGCGAAGATATCACAGGTGCTCCAACAATTCCTATCAAAGCGCCGACTCCTCCAGCCATTGCGCTTAACAGTATTCCTTCAAGTATAAACTGGATCATGACATTCCAATTGCTGAAGCCTATTGCCTTAAGTATGCCTATTTCTTTTGTTCTCTCGCGTACGGTATACAACATCATAAACAAAACAATTAAGCTTGTAGCAACAATTGCTATCAAGATCTCTTGGAAGGCAACTGCTTGCGTCTGACTAATGGTGGATTCAGCATTTTCTAAAGTAGTTTCATACATTGCTTGAGTACGCTCAAGGTTTGCCAAGCGATCTTCATATGTCGTAACATAAAGTTCTGGGTACGCTGCTTCTATCACGTCAGCTATACTATTCACATAAGAGATGCCCTGTGCGTAAACATCAAGCCTAGTAACGTTTCCAATGTTATTGGTTATTCTTTGGGCGTCAGTAATGTTCATATACACTGTTCTTGCTGTTGAGTTGTAAATCCCTACAACTTTGAAAGTCTCGCCATAGACCTTCAGTTTGTCGCCAACATATACGCTATAGTAATCTGAAAGATTTAAACTGATGCCAATTACTCCGCTATCACCCTCTATCAGATTTCTTCCATCTATCACGTTTGTAGGCAGTATTGAATAGTTATCAATTAAAGTGGACTTTAAACAAACACCAGTAATCGTATAAACAGGCCTGGAAATGGTGAAACTTCCACGCGGTGTACTCATAGTGTCCTCAGTTGTCTCTTCAGAGGATACTTCAAGAAATGGCACAATATCTTTGACACCTTCAATGGTGCTAATTTCATCAACAACCGTTGCATTTATGAACGCCTCCTCTTGTCCAAACCCTGGGAATGGCATGCCGGATGGTGTACCAAAAAACATGCCTCTTCTAGAAGAAGCAGAAATTTCAATTAAGGTAGATGTTTTATTGATTTCCTCTTGCATACTAGTTATTGTATTGTTGTAATTTTCAATGATGCTTTGTGCAGCTTTTTGATTCGCCATAATACCTGCAGGGATAGAAATCATAATTGCCATGGATAAACTTAAAGCAATAATTACCAAAAAAGTTCTCATTTTCCTTCTTGAAACATTTCTAACGGCTCTTGTTAAAACCCCCAAACCTGCCACCTTTCAAACGCAGTTAGGTTTGAGCAAAAGAATGTGAACTATTAAAGAATTTTTCAAAATTATACCAAAATCTATTCCTTATCTTTATTTGCAAAGTCCAAACGTGAAGAAATCGAAAATTGCAGTTTTTCACAAAATATTAAAAAGGGATGTTTAAGAGGTTTGAATGCCGAATGCTGATTAGGGCTTTTCGATCACTGTTATTGTTAGGATCTCTATTCTCGTCACTTTTTCTTGTTCTAAATCCACCCATACTGAAGCACGGCCTGTTGTATCTTTCTCCAGCATTAGAATGGCGCTTGTTGCTTTTGTAACGACTGTGCCATCTCCTTCAACTATGGTTTTGATGATTGGCTTTACTGCCGTGATGTTGTATCCTTCGTTTAGCAAATTCTGCACGTCTGCATCGTTTTGAGCAATGTTAATCACGTTCTGTTTGAATTCTTCGCTGACTTCAATAAATCCGTAGCCAAAGCATCCTCGCCCACGCATTCCTCCATGAGGCATGCCATGCATTCCCATACTTATGTTTCCGATGAACCATCCAGCGCCGAAATTCCAGCCTTGTTCGCTCTTAACTGTGGTTTGTGCGTTGGCAGTTGAATATGCATTTAAAACGATTCCTCCTATAATTGCAACTGCAATCACTATAGATAGTAGAATTAGGACCTTCCTTCTATCTATTTTCAACCACCTCCATTTTCTCACGAAGTGCCTCGTGCACTTCACACACGCCAAAGTGGTAAAATTATTAAAGGATTTTTCAGAATTAACCCCAATTCTATACCTAATCAGATAAGCGTCTTTCCGACCCTCTTTTTTAAACCTTGCATCACTGAATTTCCTTATCAAGTTTTGACACAGTTAAGTTTTGGTTGGGGAGGATTAGAAAATAGGGAGAAAGGAGAGGAGAATTTGAAAATTTGCCTCCACCAACCATTCAATTTAGTGGCTTAATGGATCACTAAAGAGTTTTTCAAAATTAAACCCAAATTTGACCCTAATCCTTGATAATTTTGGAAGACACATTTTTATTGCTAAGTCAAAATAAGTTTAGCTAAATCTGGAGTCATACCGATGTCCGCTAGCGCACGTTCCCTTAAGTACTTGCTTGGATGGTTAATTGCAGGTACGAGAGGTGGCTTAACGCGTGCAAAAATAATTATAGCCCTAAAGGAAACTCCACAAAATGCAAACCAGTTAGCGACAAATCTTAAACTGGATTATAGGACAATAAGGCATCATCTTGAGGTTCTTGAGAAAAACAAAATAATTGTATCTGCGGGTGAAGGATATGGCACCACGTATTTCCTATCCCCCATTATGGAGGAAAATTACGCCTTGTTTGAGGAAATTTTGAAGAAAATTTGGAAAAAGTAGAAAAGGAGGTAAAACCTATGAAACGTGAAATGGATCAGAAATCGAGGACTTGGCCACTGCTGATACTTCTGCCCATTCTAGTAGTTGTAGCCATATTGGCTGCAACATGGGCAGCGTCAACCTTCTGGTATCCACGCCTTCCATGGCAACTTCGTCCTCCATACGAAATTCCTGGAGACATAGAATTTTATTACATAGCAAAAACAGTCATTTCCACAATCAACATAACCATGCTAATATTTCTACTAATTTTATACGCCGACATATACAGAAAAACAAGATCAGAATTCACCATTGGACTAATAATATTCTCAACAACACTTCTCCTCTATGCCCTTGTCTCTAACCCAATAGTGATATCAATCTTCGGCTTCAGAATATTTGGACTAGGACCATTCGCCCTACTACCAGACCTATTCACCTTCGCAGCACTCATCGTTCTACTATACCTCAGCGTCAAATACTAACTTTTACTAGTAATTTTGTGTTGAAATTTCAGCCCCAATTAATATCGCCTTAATTTTAGTCTATTTTGTTAAAATACGCTTTTATAAGGCTTTATTTTTAGTGCGGGGGGTGGGATTTGAACCCACGAACCCCTACGGGACAGCCGCCTCAGGGCTGCGCCTTTGACCAGGCTTGGCAACCCCCGCTTTGTTGTTGCGTTTTATTTTTAATTTTGTGGGTGGAATTAAATCTTCCTTTTGCGTGTTTTTGCGAATACTTATAAAAATGGAGAAGGCTTTTAGATTAGTCTAAAGTCTTCTTTTATGGTTGTTAGCACTACGTGGGTGTTTGTTCTTTCCACGTATGGCATTGCCAGTAGGCGTTTTGCGAATTTGCTTAGTTCTTCTCTGTTTTTGAATTTGGCGATTATTATGGCGTCTATTAGTCCGGTAACATCGTAGACACAGCAGACATTGGGGAGTTTTGCTATTTCGCTTTCTACTTCTAGGAGGCGTCCTTTTGAAACTGTTATTTCGCTTACGACTGTTAGTGCGTAGCCAAGTTTTTCGTGGTCTAATAGGGCTGTGTAGCCTTTTATTATGCCGTTTTCCTCAAGCTTTTTGATTCTGGATAGGGCTGTGCTTGTGGATATGCCGCAATGTTTGGCAAGCTGTCGTGAAGACAGCCTTGCATCTGAAGTTAGAGCCTTTAATATTTTAATGTCCACATCGTTCAACGCTTCTTCTTTTTTAGTGCTTTTAGTTTTTACTTTTCCTTTGGAAACTGATTTCTGAACGTTTGTTTTGTTCATTCTTCACACGCTCCTTAAATCATTTTACATTTGTATAATTAAAATGCCCAATATTTAACATTTGTCATCATTTTTATGAAAAAACCTTTTATATTTATGGTTTGAATCTTTTTTGCTGTAAAGTTAAGTGAGAAAAATGCCAGATAGAAAGAATCAGAACATTGAATTGTGTTTCAAGCTTATGAAAAATGCCGACCATGTTCTATTACACTTCACCGATTTACTTGGCTTCTTTAAAGGCAGAACAATTCCCGTCGAAGAAGTGGAAAATGCCATAGCTGAAGGTGTCGGTTTTGATGGTTCATCTTTGATAGGCGGTGTTAGCATAGAGGAAAGCGACATGATTATGAAGCCAGACATAGCCACTTTCACAGTTTGCCCCTACTATTTCTACGACAAAAGCGTTGTCAGCTTCATCTGTAACTTATATACGCCTGATGGCAAACGTTTTGAAGGAGACCCAAGACATATTTGCCAAAAAACCCTCGAAAGGCTAATGGCGGATGGGTATGAACCAACAGCCGCTGCAGAGTTGGAATTTTACTTGGTGCAGAGAACTCCAGCGGGGAATTTCCAACCCGTTGAAAACCACTTGATAGACAAGCAAAGGTATTTTGACATAACACCGGGTCGAGATGTAACTGAAAGCTTCCGATTAGATTTGACTAATGCGCTTTTCACTATGGGTATGGAAGTTGAGAGGGAACACCACGAGGTTGGCGCCGCTCAGAATGAAATTACTTTCAAATATTCGGACCCTGTGACGACTTCAGATAATATAGTGCGTTATAAGTTTGCAGCTAAGGCTGTTGCGGATAGGAAATATGGGTGGATAGCCACTTTTATGCCTAAACCATGGTTTGGAAAGCCTGGAAGCGGCATGCACGTTCATCTGGGACTTTTTGATGCAGAAACTGGCAAAAACCTTTTTTACGATAAGGATGGTTACGCCTACATTTCGCAGAAATGCCGTTATTTCATAGGTGGAATCCTCGAGCATGCAAGGGCATTATGCGCTGTTGTAGCGCCTACAGTTAACAGTTATAAGAGGCTGGTGCCGGGCTATGAGGCGCCAGTTTACATTACATGGAGCAAGAAGAACCGTTCAGCCCTAATAAGAGTGCCAGAATACTTTCCAGGAAAGGAGAATGAAGCCAGAATAGAGTTTCGGTGTCCAGACCCACTATGCAATCCTTATTTGGCTTATGCTGTGATTTTTGAAGCGGGATTGGATGGCATTAAAAAGAAAATTGAACCCGGCGACCCTGTGGATGTTAATGTTTACCATTTAAGTGAAGCCAAGCGCAGAGAGCTTGGAATCAAAGTTTTGCCGGGTTCTCTTAAAGAAGCCCTAGAGGAGTGGGAAAGCGACGACATATGCAGAAAAGTGTTGGGCAGGGAAAACGCTGAGAAATACGTGGAGCTTAAAATGCTAGAATGGAAGGAATATGAGGCTTGGATGCCCAAAGAAAAGAATGAAGTCTCATGGTGGGAGTTGCAGAAATACCTTTACGCCTAACAAATCTTAAATCATCCTCCATTTTTAAGTTTTGAAGTCAATGTGGGTTGAAAATAGGCATGAAGTATGACGCTGTATTAGTGTTGGATTTTGGAGGGCAATACTGCCACCTTATAGGTAGGCGTATAAGAGAAAATGGTGTGTATTCAGAAATTGTTCCCCACGACGTAAGCCTTAAGACAATAAGGCTTTTAGGCGAGAAATCCAACATTAAGGGAATAATTTTTTCGGGAGGCCCAGCAAGTGTTTTTGATGCCGATGCACCTAAACCCGATAAAGGCGTTTTTGATTTAGGGTTGCCAATTTTAGGCTTATGTTATGGACACCAGCTTATAGCCCGAATCTTTGGAGGGGAAGTTAAGCCAGCTAAACGAAGGGAGTATGGCTCAGCATACGTGACCATAGACAAACCTGTAGGGGTCCTTAAAGGTTTAGACAGAAAAGAAAAGGTTTGGATGAGCCACAGTGATACAGTGTTTTCAGTTCCATTTGAATTCGAAGTTTTAGCCCATACACAGAACTGTCCTGTTGCCGCTTTTAGGCATAAGGAAAAGCCAATTTATGGCCTGCAGTGGCATCCAGAAGTTGTGCACACTGTTCACGGCATGCAAATGATTCGCAACTTTATTTTTGAAGTGTGCAAATGCTTTGCAAACTGGAAAATGGAAAACGTTGTGGAAAGGATGGTTAACGAAGTGAAAAACGAAGTAGGTGCTGGCAAGGCTATTATAGCCTTAAGCGGAGGCATAGACTCCAGCGTAGCCACAGCTATAGCAGCCAAAGCATTAGGAGATAGACTTACGGCAGTTTTTGTTGACCACGGTTTCATGAGGGAAAAAGAGCCGGAATTTGTGAGGGACACTTTTGAAAGGCTTGGGATAAACTTAGTAACGGTTAATGCGCAAGATAGGTTTTTTGAAAAACTTAAAGGTATAACAGAACCGGAAAGAAAGAGGAAGGTTATAGGCGAAGAGTTCATACGGGTTTTTGAAGAAGTTGCCGAAAAAACTGGCGCGGAATACTTAATTCAGGGAACAATATACCCCGACAGAATTGAGTCTGGATTTAGGAGATTTTCAGACAAGATTAAAACACACCATAATGTGGCTGGACTCCCAACAAAAATTAAGTTCAAGAAAATAGTGGAACCACTACGCGACCTATACAAGGATGAAATTAGAAAAGTGGCTAAAATGCTTGGACTGCCGAAAGAAATAGTTTTTAGGCAACCCTTTCCAGGTCCGGGGCTTGCTGTAAGGGTTATTGGCGAAGTAACTAGAGAAAAAATCGATATTGTTAGAAGGGCGGATAGGATTGTGAGGGAAGAAATTGAAAAAGGCGGTTTAAAGGATAGGTTGTGGCAGTATTTCGCCGTTTTAACAGATACGAAAGCCACCGGGGTTAAAGGCGACGCTAGAGCCTACGGCTATGTTGTCGCCATAAGGATGGTGGAAAGCCGTGAAGCCATGACCGCCAGCTTTGCAAAAATCCCATTTAAAGTGCTGGAGAAAATTTCCACAAGAATAACTAACGAGATTCCGCAGGTTGTCAGAGTTGTTTATGATGTGACCCACAAGCCTCCAGCGACAATAGAATGGGAATAGCAATATGTTTTAAACCTTTGACTTGGTAATTAAATCTTCAACTTTTGCCTTTCTCAGCAAATCAACATGCTTAACTAGCTCGTTGATAACTGCTTCGAAGACTTTTCTGCCTTTTTCCGCTGAGGCGGTTGTTGATTTGCCAAAGACACCTGAACCCGTGTAGTCTGCTGTGTCTAGAGGGAGCGTTATGCCCTCCGTTTCGACAGCGTGTTTGCGGATTTCTTCGTCAACAGCCTTGTCTACGCTGACAAGGTGTGGATGTAAAGCCAAATTCATGGAAGTTTCTTCAGCGCCAGCATGCCCCCTCTCATCCGACTTGAATATGTTAGGCAAAAGCTTACTCGCAACTGGCCACCATTGAAAAACAGACACAAAAATTCTTTTTTCCCTCAGTTCTCTGGCCAATTCTGTTAAAGCGTTTAAATTTCCGCCATGCCCGTTGACGATAACTATTTTTCTAACGCCGTAATAGTTCAAGGCGAGGCAAACTTCTTTAACGTATTTTTTGAAAGTTTTAGGCGAAACGTAGACAGTGCCCCAGAACTGCCTATGATGGTGGCTTACACCGAAAGGTATGACTTGTAGGCAGATGGCTCCTGTACGTTTGGCGGTTTCTTCAGCTATAGTTTTCGCTATCAAATGGTCTGTTCCAAGAGGGTTTTGGGGACCATGTTGCTCGTTTGAACCTACTGGGATTATGGCGATGTCGTTTTTGCTAAAGTACTCCTTTGCTTCAGTCCAGCTCATCTCGTGGAGTAAAACCTTCATTGTCTTTCACCGTCCGCGAAACTGTTTTATTGAGAATTATTGGAATATAAAGCTTGCAGCTTAAACAGAGTGACCCTTTTGAAGGCTTTGATTCTTGCTGGAGGGTTCGCGACAAGGCTGAGACCTCTAAGTTGCACACGGCCGAAAGTTCTTTTCCCAATACTTAACAAGCCTCTGGTGGAGTGGATTCTTGAAGGGCTTTCCAAAAGCGATGTCAAAGAAGCCGTATTTGCGGTTAACAGCCAAACAGCGTTTCATTTAAGACATTCAAAATTTTCAAAAAGCGGAATAAAAATTGTTTATTCATGTGACCCGCCGAAAAAACCTTTAGGAACAGGTGGACCGGTAAAAAGGGCTGAGAAGTTTCTGGACGAAGAATGTTTTTTGGTGGTTAATGGGGACATTTTCGCCAATATAAGTTACGGAGAAATCATCAAAATGCATAAAGATAAAAACGCCATTGCAACAATAACCCTCCACCGTGTTAAAGACCCGTGCCGATATGGAGTTGCAGAATTAGCAAACGACGGCAGAATTAAAAGATTTATTGAGAAACCACCAGCTGGAGCCTCTCCCTCAAATCTTATAAACGCTGGAATATACGTTCTCAGCCAGGAAATTTTTGGCTATATTCCGAAAGGGAGAAAAGTTTCCCTAGAGCGGGAAATTTTCCCAAAACTTGTGGAGGAGGGAAGGCTATACGGTTACATGTTTGAGGGATTGTGGAAGGATATAGGTAAGATGGAGGATTATTTTGAGTTAAATAAAATTTTGCTGGAAATTTTCTTTGAAAAGGGAAAAGACGTGGTAAAAGGAGTGGGAGAGATTAGTCCGCCTACAGTTTGTGGTAAAGGTGCCTTTATTGGGAAAGGGTCTATTATTGGACCATATACAGTTTTAGGGCAAAATGTCAAGGTTGGGAGAAACGCCTGTATAAAAAACTCAATAGTGTTTCCCCAAGCTTCCATTAAAGATTCATCTGTGATTAATGGAGCCGTAATAGGAGAAAATGTTGTCATTGGGAAAAGGGTTAAAATAAGCGAGAACTGTGTAATAGGTGACTACGCTGTTATAGGAGATGACGTTACACTGGCAAAAGGCGTTTCAGTCTGCCCAGCGAAAGAAATTCTCGAAAGCGTGACAACTTCAAAATGCGTTTTTTAACGGAAGGATGTGGGCAAATGCTAACCTCTAGAAGGCTATTCGGCACAAATGGAATTCGAGGAGTTGCCAACAAAGAGTTAACCCCAGAACTGGCGGCAAACATTGGAAGCGCGATAGGAACCTTCTTCCAAGCTGGAAACTTAATAGTGGGGCACGATGCTAGGACAAGCAGCCCAATGCTTACAAAAGCCGTCATATCTGGGTTAAACGCTGCTGGCTGTAATGTTTTGTTTGCTGGCATGGCGCCGACACCAGCATTGCAGTATGCCGTGAAAAACCATGGGGCAGACGGCGCAGTCATAATAACAGCCTCCCATAACCCGCCAGAATACAATGGGATAAAGGTTGTGTGGAATGATGGAATAGAAATCTCGCGGGAGCAGGAAATAGAGATTGAAAACATATTTTTTGATGGAAAAATGCGTTATGTGGAATGGGATAAAATAGGAACTGTGCAAAAGCTCATCGGAATTATAGACGAATACATGGAGGCTATTAAAAAGCATGTGGATGCCGCTAAGATAAGGGAAAAGCATTACCACGTTGTGGTTGATGCTGCAAACAGTGTAGCCACACTTGCAGTTCCAAAACTCCTTAGAGACATGGGATGCAAAGTCACAACAATAAACGCAAACATCGACGGAACTTTTCCAGCAAGGCCGCCGGAACCGCGACCAGAAAATCTTAAAGATTTAGCTCTAACCGTTAGGGCGGTAGATGCGGACTTAGGAGTTGCATTTGACGGAGACGCTGACAGGTCAATCTTTATTGATGAAAAGGGCGAGATTCACTGGGGCGACAAGACCTTCGCCCTTGTTGAAAAATATTTCTTGATGTGGAACCCATGTGAAAAAGTTGTGTCGCCTATTAGTTCTTCAACCCTGGTCAAGGATATTGCAGACGCCTATAGAGGGGAAGTGGTTTGGACAAAGGTTGGAAGCGTCATCGTGTCCCACACAATGAAGAAGCTAAACGCAAGACTTGGCGGCGAAGAAAATGGCGGAATCTTCTACGGACTGCATCAAGCAGTTAGAGACGGAGGGATGGCGACAGCCCTTATACTTAACATAATGGCTGAAACAGACAAGAAGCTTTCCCAACTCCTCGGAGAACTCCCTAAATACTTTATTGAGAAGGGCAAAGTGGAATGTCCAAGCGAACTTAAAGAAAAGGTTCTGGAAAGACTTATTGAACAAACTAAGGGACTGAACACGAACACGATTGACGGAGTTAAAATATGGTTTGAAGATAAAAGCTCCATTTTAATGAGGCCAAGCGGAACCGAGCCATTGTATAGGCTTTATGCAGAGGCAAAAACGAAGAATAGAGCTAAAGAGTTGATTAACGACTTTAGTTTAAAGCTTAAAAGGATAATTGGTAGCTTAAAAAGCTAAGAAGCAACAGTTTCTGCAAGCCCGGAGGAAGCCTAAGTGTCATCAGTAACTGACAAAAAACTCATAGAAATCAAAAATGGAGGACTAGGCGAAAAACCCACGGTAATCGTTATAGGCTGCGAGCGAAATGGGATTCTACACGCATGCCTCTTCGCAGAAGCAGGTTTCAAGGTCATATGTGCCGATAATGACAGGGCTGTTGTAGACCGAGTTTCGAAAGCCAAAGTTCCATTTTTAAAAAATGAAGTGGAGCCCATACTCCGAAGAAATCTAACGAATGGACGCTTAAAAGTTGTTAGCGACGTGGAGAACGCTTCAACTCAAAGTGACATTGTAATAGTTACAACTACCGCCACTATGAATGAGAAAGGTAAGATAGACTACTCAAATATGGAGCGAATGTTGCGGCGGCTTGGCTCAAATCTTCACAAAAACGCATTAATCATAATTGCAAGTGTTGTCGGAATCGGCGTTACAGAAAACACCATTAAAGAGATTCTTGAAAGCGTTTCCGGGCTTAAAGTAAGCGCAGATTTCTATTTAGCCTACAGTCCTATCCCATTTCCGGAAGAACAGACCCTTAATAATTTAGCGAATTGTAAACGGATTGTTGCAGCATCAGACAAGGCTAGTCTAGAAAGGGTTTCAAATGTTATAGGTGCTATAACAAGGTTACCACTCATAAAAAGTTCGGATATAAAGGCCGCAGAGGCTGCTGTGCTCTTTGAGATTGCACGGAGAAACGCCAATTTAGCGTTAACTAACGAGTTTGCCTTTTTCTGCGAGAAAACAGGCATAGATTATTTGGCTGTTCAAAATCTAATGGCAACAGATATAGGCATGTTTGCACAGCCCGCTTTAGAAAGCGAAAATGAACACGAAGCCCTTCAAATGCTACTAGAAGAGGCGGAGACTCAAAACGTAAAACTTCGAGTTTCAGCGGTAGCCTTAGAGTCAAACAAGGAAACTTTGAGGCACGGTGTTAACCTAATTCGCGAAGCTTTAAAAAGCTGCGGAAAAGCCTTGCGAAGGGCGAAAATCGCGCTGCTTGGAGCCTCCCAAACGCCAAATATGGCGGGCACTCCAAAGAACTCGGTAAAAGCGTTTGTTAAAATGCTTGAAACCAAAGGCGCTAGGCCAGTCCTTTACGATCCATATTTAACACGGAGAACGGTAACAGATTTGGAGCAAACGGCCTTTAAAAAAAGTTTAACAGAAGCTGTGGAAGGGGCAGACTGCATAGTCATATTCACTGGGCACGACCAATTTAAGCGGTTAAATTTGAGAAAGCTTAAGCTTTTGGCGAAGACTCCCGCAGCGGTTGTGGATTTTGAAGGCATTTTAGACCCTAAAAAAGTTGAGGAGGAAGGTTTTGTATACCGAGGTTTTGGAAGAGGAGTGTGGAAAAAATGAAGAAGATTGGAGTTGCGGTTATCGGAGCAGGTTTTTGGGGGAGAAACCACGCAAGAGTCTTTAACGAGCTAGAGGAAACGGAGCTTTTGGCTGTATGCGATATTAACGCTGAAAGGGCTAAAAGCATTGCAAAACAGTTTGGTGCTGAAGCCTACGTGGAAACCGGAAGAATGCTAAAAAGAAAGGATGTTGAAGCTGTAAGCGTTTGCACATGGTCTACAAGCCTTGCAAAAGAAGCATTAAAAGCGTTAAAAGCCGGAAAACATGTTCTAGTTGAAAAGCCTATGGCTGCAAACTCAAGACAGGCAGAAGAGCTATTAAAAACAGCAGAAAAAGAAGGACTGCACCTTTCAGTCGGTTTTTTAATGCGTTTTATTCCCGGAGTACAGTACATAAGAAACTCTATTGAAAGTAAAACCATAGGCGAACTTGTTTGCGCAACAGCAAAAAGGGTTTCCCAATGGCCTGAAAGGATAGGGGATGTAGGTGTTGTTAAAGACTTGGCAATCCACGACATAGACATAGTGCGATATCTGTTTGGCGGCGACCCTATAGCTGTTTACGCAAAAACTGGAAATATGAAACATAAACTGTTTGAAGACTACGCTCACATCATGCTAACTTTTGAAAGTGGAAAAAACGCCTTCATTGAGTCTAATTGGTTAACTCCCTATAAAACGCGGATGCTGGTGGTCACTGGAAGCGAAGCCATATTAAAACTTGATTATATCACTCAAGAGTTAACAGTAGAAGACGCAAAAGAAACTGTTCAGCCAAGAATCCCATGGCAAGAACCCTTAAAGCTTGAACTTCAACATTTCGCAAGTTGTGTTTTAGGAAAGGAAAAACCCCTCATAACAGGAGTTGATGGCTTAAAGGCTCTTAAAATTGCTGAAGCAGCGTTAAAGTCTTCGAAAACAGGCAAACTTGTAAAGATGAGATAGGGCTATTCCTTTTTCAGGTTGAATGGTTTTCCTTCACGCAATATTTTTTCTGGAATTTTCTCCTTCCACTTCTTCAAAAAAGGTAAGTCTTCCCTTTCTTTTCGCAACTCATCTGGAAGCATTTCCGGGATTTCATCTCTAATGGGATACCACCTTAAACATTTGGGACAAACAATTAAGCCTTCCACAACCTCTTCTTTTTCCTCGAAAACATGCAGTTCAAGAGGGTGATGCTTATCGATTGGGCAAGCCAATATTTCCATAAGCTTTCTTTTCATACACTATTCCCCTCTTGAGGAGATTCTTCAGAATGTTTATTAAGTTTGCTAAATTCCGGTTAATAAAATATCAAGAACAACTTGATACCAGTTTGGTCCAGTTGCCCGGACAATTCTGCCATATGGTATTTGGAAGTTTATGCTCATTTCTTTAAGTTTCTTAGCAACTTTTGCCTTAACTTTTTCTATTGCACTTTCAGTTCTGCCTGCATGTTCAAAATCATAATAGTGTATCCAACCCCCGCTGTTTCTTAATGCCAAAACAGCGTAAGGCAAATATTCAAAGGCTTTCTCGGGTAGGGGCATAAGGACTCTGTCTGCCACGCCGCGCAGTCTGCTCTGTATTATGTATTTTGCATCTCCCTCCATCGGAATCACTTTATCGTAAACTCTGTTAAGTTTAACATTTTCCTTCATAAACTGAACTGCTGTGGGGTTGACATCTATGGAATAAATTTTTTCAGCGTTTGAGTGTTTGGCGATCACTATGGAGAAGCATCCCACTCCAGCAAACATGTTTATGACTGTTTCCCCGTTTTTAACCAGTTTTGCAATTCGCATTCTTTCATAGAAAAGCCTAGGCGAAAAATAACATCTTTTTAAGTCAACGGAGAAAAGGCACCCAGACTCCCTATGAATGGTTGTTGTTTTATTTTCTCCAGCTAAATGTTCAAGTTTTCGAAGTCTAAAATCTCCGTGAACCGGACTTGTTTGGGCTAGTACTGTCCTAACGTTTTTATGAACCGCCATAATTGTTTCGGCAATGATGTGGCTGTACTTTCTAGAAGTTTCAGTTAAACGTATAATGGCTATGTCTCCAATAATGTCATAGGAGTTGTAAATGTCGGCTAATTCCCTGCGTGGGAGGATTTCTGAAAGAAGTTGTTTTAAACGTTTCTTCACGAAAGCATCCCAATAGGTAATTTTATTTGGAAATGCTTAAAAGTAAACAGGTTCTTTTGTATGGCGGTGGCGGTTATGGAAAAGGCAACTCTAGGAATAGTTTACGAATGTCTAAGGTGTGGAGCTAAAGTTTCCATCGAAGAGCTTGAACTTCGAGGCGGAGAAATAAAGTGCACAGTGTGCGGCTATAGGGTTTTGAAAAAAATAAGGCCTCCTGTGGTAAAACGAGTTCAAGCCAAATAGACTATGCAATCTGTAAATTTCGCGGAACGCGCGAGTCTCAGTTTTGGGGTTTTGACGGTTTTAGCTTTTTTAGAAGAGTTCTTTTTCGCCTATCTTGCGGAGAGCTCTTCCACGAAGCCTTATTCCTGGTCCAACAACTTCTTCTGGCTGCTTTTCCACAGTTTTTCTCTTTATGGTTTCCCCACATACCCCTCTGGGAAGAAGGCGTCTTTTAACGCATAAGGCATAAGAGCAGTTTGCCACGTTGCACATGTCTTCGGTCCATCTGCACCATACGCCGTCTCGACGGAAAACCGCAGCGTTTTTGCCACACTTGAAGAGTTCGCATCTGGGAGAACACATCTTTACCTGCGCCAAGGTGACACAACCCTTTAAAACTTTTCTATAAAACCGGTTCCTAACGCATTACCTCTTCTCTAGAATTGTTCACAAAAATTGATATAAAGTTTTTCCCGCTAAACTCCATATTTGAACTCCAACTTTAACGGCTCATTTTTTTAGGCGTTTTCTCGCTCCAAATTCTATTATGGTAAACAGCGCTATTGCTGCAATAGCCAAAACAATCATTGAGAAATGAGCCGTTTCCATAAGGAATCCAGCCAAGATGACATAGTTTCCTAACGTGGCTTTAATTGGATTCGTTTCGCCTCTTGCCTTAACAACAGAGCACGTGAAGGTTAGCGCTGGCTGATCCTGGTTTCCTAAATAAACTTTTACGGTTAGGTTTCCTCCTATTTCCGTGAAGTCTGCTATGCCGTTGTTTCCTGTGAGTTTTGAGCTTATTTTTATTCCGTTTCTTTCTAAGGTTACATTCGCATTGGGAATGGGTTGTCCAAAGTAGTCGACAACTTTAATATAAATGGGCAGATTGTAAAGGGTGCAGTGGATTGTCGTCGTGTTTTCGTCAAATAATTCGACAGTTGTTTCTTTCAATAATATGCTGTTGGAATAGACTTTAACGCGGTAAATTCCAATAATGCAGTTTAAGGTTGCATTTCCACTTTGGTCTGTATAGCTGATGAAATGTAAGCCGCCCATAAACTCTTGAGCTTCTACCATGGCGTTTGCTATCGGTTGCCCTTCAGCATCAACAACGTTCACGTGGAGGGGTTTCTCTGGACAAAGTATTACTATGTTATTCCATGGCAGCGGCTGCAGATTCGAGAAAGTGCTGTTGTTTTGATTGAAAATTTTCCCATATCGGGATGCATTAACTCTATAAACTGCATTTAAAAGAAGCGAATGCAACTGCACTTTTCCCATAATATCAGTTTGCAGAAAGACAGTTTCAGTTTTGTTTTCTACACCATCCAACTCTGTAGTATAATTGTATGTCAAGTTTAGAGATACAAAGGGAATTTTTATTGAAGGATTCTGCGCGCTTGCCACCGCTATGTTTAGACTTGTAAGTTGACACCGAAGGTTCAGTGTTATGCTTTCATCTATAACTTCGAATTCAAGGGGTATGCTGACTCTAACTCTTTTGAAAAAAGCTGTGGAATTGTAACTGCCTTTTTCCAACCATGTGCTTGCAATGCCGTCTTCACTGCTTGTTACATCATAGGTTGTGTTAACCGACACGTCATATATCCGTACAAGAACACCGGATGCCGGTCCATCGGCAAGGTTGAATGTGAAAATTTCGGTTTTAAATCCTGGAACCGCGAAAACTTGTGCGTCGTTAACTTTTTTAGATGATGGAGTGGGTGTGATGCTTAAAGTGTAGTTGCCAACGATAACATAGCTGGGAACTGGCCAGTTTACGTCAACAACGCCTTCTATAACGGTTTCGTTAGAATGGTAAATTGTTTTGTTTCCAAACTTTATGGTTATGGTGACATTGTCGTTGTTAAGCATAGAATAGTCCACAGCCTTAATCTTCATCAAGTCGCCTCTGTGGTACTCTGCAAGGTCCGTTAACCCTATGAAGAACGTGGCAGATGCGAGGGTTCCATTGAAGTATACAGTGTATGTTCCAGTGTAATTTGTGTGAGCATTTATGCCGAAATCGTTTGGATAGGTGATTATTGAGGCGTTTCCCGTTCCAGTGTCTCCCGTGTTTGATAGGTGCACGAGCTTCCAATATGTTTCGTTGGCGGGTGTCTTAACAGTCACATTTGCAGCGTAGACGGTGTTTGCCTTCCCTCCGGTTATGCTGACTGAAATGTTGACTGCTGCCCCTTCTTGCAATTGTCGGGGATGCGGGGGCTTGCTTATTTCGAGGATGTAGTCTGTTTCTATGTAGAACCATGTTGTGGCGTTAACGTTTGCAGCAACATCCATTAGAGTTATTGTGTAATTTCCATTGGGAAGTTGGGGAACTGGAAAGAAATAATTCACACTGTTTCCGATAGAGGTGTTGGTTGTCATGAGATTGTTCTCAAACCAGATTTTGTATTCGCCGTCCGTTGTGTTTATTGTTCCAGCAAGGCGGATTAGTTCTCCAACTTTTCCTTCATGAGTTTCTGGCGAGATGGAGGTTATTGCCACATCAACCGCGTTTACATGCAAGGGGATTGTTTGAGAGAAGATCATTACCGTTAACAGAATTATAAGAGCGGTTATCGCTATTTTGCTTTTCAAATTTTGTTACTCTCCGAATGTTGTTTTATGGCGTTTCTGGCGTTGTGAACATTTACTATCAAGGGAACATTTTAAACTTTACCTTTTCTCATTGCATCTGCAAAGTTGAACTTTGAAACCGCAAACCTTTAGACTTATTATCGCATAAGACTTTTGCACTGGAGTGTGGCATTGATGATTAGTGATATTTTAAGTTTGGTTGAGAAGCATGAGCAGTGGCGTGGAAACGAATGCCTAAACCTTATTCCTTCTGAAAATGTTATGAGTCCTGCTGTGCGCAGTCTTTTGGCGTCGGAGCTTGGGCATCGTTACACTGCAAGAGACCGCTTCTACATGGGCACACGTTTCATTGACGAAATCGAACAATACGGCGAAGAATTAGCAAAAGATGTTTTTGGAGCTGAAACCGCCGACCTACGTCCGCTTTCCGGACACATCGCCGACCTAATTTTCCTGGCGTGTTTTGCGAAGCCCGGCGACATGCTTATGTGTATTTCACCCGAAGATGGTGGCTATCCTGGGTTGTGGGATGACGGGTTAGCTGGGTTTTTGGGCGTGAAGGCTGTTCCTTTTCCTTTCTTGAAAGAGAACATGAACGTTGATGTTGAAAAGGCTGAAGAAACCATCAAACGCTTAAAGCCTAAAATCCTAATTTTTGGAGCAAGCCTAATCCTTTTCCCCCACCCAGTTGAAGAGTTAGCCAGCGTCGCCCGCGAAAACGGTGCGCTCGTGGGATTTGACGGCTCACATGTTTTAGGGCTTATTGCTGGAAAAAATTTCCAAGACCCGCTTAAAGAGGGCACGCAAGCACTCTTCGGTTCAACCCATAAATCCTTCTTCGGCCCACAGGGCGGCATCATTTTGGCTGACAAAGAGCATGGTGAAATAATAAAGGCGAAAATCTATCCAAGGTTTGTGGATAACGCCCACTGGAACCGCATAGCCGCTTTAACTTTAGCGCTGGCCGAAGTAAAGAATTTTGGCAGAGAGTACGCTGAACAGGTGATACGAAATGCTAAGGCTTTAGCTAAAACATTGCATGGTTATGGCTTCCCAGTAAAATGTGCAAATATCGGTTTCACCCAGTCCCATCAGGTTATTTTGGATTTTGGAAACTATGAACGGGGCAGAGAGATGGCTGAAAGGCTTCAAAGGGCAAACATAATTGTTGACTGTGTCATAAGAATTGGAACATGCGAGGTTACAAGGCGCGGAATGAAAGAGGAGGAAATGGCTAAAATTGCTGATTTAATCAAAAGAACTGTTTTAGATGGGGAAAATCCAGAAGCTATAAAGAAAGAGGTTGCTAAACTCTGTTCAGAATTTCAAAAGGTTGAGTACTGTTTCAAATAAGGGGGCAATTTTATAAAATTGTCTTTATTTTTACAAACGAGAAGAAAAGCCGTGGAAACTTGTCTTTAAAGTAGGTATCAGCGATGAGTCTTGTGCCAGATTCGTTGATTAAAGCGTTGAAGAAGCATAAATACCATGTTGTGGGAAGGCACTCAGCCGTCAAAAGATGCAGATGGCTTTATGAAACCCTAATCCACAATAGACCGTGCTATAAACAGAAATTTTACGGAATAAAAACCCACCAATGTATTCAGATGACGCCTTCACTTTTCTACTGCACCCAAAGATGTCTATTCTGTTGGAGGGCTCAAAGCGGCGACCTCCAAATCACATGGCAAGAGATGAAATTGCCAAAATGGGATTCTCCTGAAGAAATAGTCAAGGGAAGCATAAAGGCGCAGCTTGCAATTTTAAGCGGGTATAAAGGAAACCTTAAGGCTGACCCCCAAAAGTTTAAGGAAGCTTTAAGGCCTAGACATGCCGCCATAAGCTTGACTGGTGAACCGACCCTTTATGAGCCCATAGGAGAACTGATACACGCATTTCATAATAGGGGGTTCACAACATTCCTTGTGTCTAATGGAACAGTGCCATCCACACTGGCTAAATTAAGCCATGAACCAACACAACTTTATATTTCCGTTTGCGCTCCAAACAAGGAAATCCACAGAAAAGTCTGCCGTCCCATAGTCCCAGACGCTTGGGAGAAACTGAATGAAACATTGGAGCTTCTCCAAAGCTTTAGCTGCCCAACAGTGATTCGCATAACCGCCGTACGGGGTTTAAACATGGAAAATGTTGAAGAATATGCCAAACTGATAGAGAAAGCCAATCCCACATATGTTGAGCCTAAGGCTTACATGCATGTCGGTTTTTCAAGGCTGCGCTTAGGCTACGAAGGCATGCCCAGCCACAATGAGATAAAGGAGTTTGCATTAAAGCTGGCAAGGGCTACTGGCTACAAGGTTGTTGACGAGTCGGAAGAAAGCCGCGTTGTGCTGCTGAGTAGGCTTGAAAAGCCCATAAAGTTTTCATTAAGTTAAGTGTTGGTTTTCCTCTTAAGTTAACGGGAGTAAAAGTTAAATAACACCCTCTTTTATTCATTGCAGTCTTAAGCCTCAAAGAGGTGCAAACATGGTTAGTGAAGGGAGAGGAAGACTGTTTAGAAGGAAAGACGGCAAATTCCTAATATACTTGCCAAAAGACTTGGCTGAGGACAGCATGTTCCCATTCAAAGGCTCCGACTCCATATTCGTCAAAGTAAGCTTCAAAATAGGGGACAATAAGCTGCTCATAGAAAGGTGGACTGAACAAGAAACACAACAACAGAGCAACTAAAAACAGTCAAAGACACCGATACTCTCCATATCTCCCCAATCTCTTTTGGCAATTATAAAATAGCAGTTTCCCTATTTTATAGAGTGAGTGTAAAACATGGTCTCACTGAAGGCTGTTTTAAGGCAAATTAGAAAAGAGCTTAAGGGAAAGGAAAAGATTCGAGAAAAAACTCAAGCTGACATGCGGAAAGTAACAAGCCTTTCAAAACAAGCAATACTTTTCATCCATCAAAAGCGAAATCAAGAAGCAAAAAAACTCCTCGAAAAAGCTAAAGAAATCATTGCAAGGCTTAACGCAATAGCAAAGGAACATCCAGAAATCATTCACAGCGGTCTATACGACATTGCGCTTCAAGAATATTCAGAAGCAAACATATTCCTAACATTAGTTGAAGAGTCCCGTTTCATTACGCCAACCGAAATCAACGTGCCTTCCACCGATTATGTGCTTGGACTTGCAGACGTCATCGGAGAGTATAGACGTTTAGCGTTAGACGCACTGCGGGAAGGCGATTCAAAGAAAAGCGAAAAATGCCTCCAGATAATGGATGAAATTTACACGGAGCTTATGGCTATGGATGAAGCCTACATGCTTGTGCCTGGGCTTAGAAGGAAATGTGATGTTGCAAGGAAAATCATTGAAACCACGCGGGGAGACGTAACCCATGAAGTGCGGAGGCAGTCGCTGGAGAAATTTATGAAACGTTTTGAAATATTGGAAAAACACTTGAAGATTCACGAAAAGGAAGCCAAATGAGCCTTGCCAAACTAAAGTCTCGCTTTTCTGTTGAAAAAGCGCACAAAATTCAACTGCAGCTGTCCAAACGCATTGTTTTTGAGGATAGACTGCCGAGGAAAATCCGTTACATTGCTGGTGTTGATGTAGCTTACACAGACGACTTGTCTATAGGCGCAGTTGCTGTTTTGGACTACCGCAACTTAAACCTTATTGAAACTCAAACTGCCACTTGCAAAACCACTTTTCCCTATATTCCAACACTACTATCATTTAGAGAACTTCCGTCAACAGTGCTGTGTATCAGAAAGCTAAAAACTCAGCCAGACCTTTTCTTGGTTGATGGACAAGGTTTTGCCCATCCATACCGCTGTGGCTTTGCAAGCCATCTTGGAATTGTTTTAGGCAAGCCGACGATAGGGGTTGCAAAAAGCAGATTGGTTGGCGAAGCCGAAGATTTCAGCGGAAAAGATTTTGCTTATGTGAAGCATAAAGGGGAAATTGTAGGAGTTGTGGTTAAGGCTAAACCTGAGTGTAAGCCCGTTTATGTTAGTGTTGGGCACATGGTTTCGCTTGAAACAGCCATAAAAATCGTCAAACACTGCACCCGCTACAGCGGAATCCCAGAGCCTTTAAGAAAAGCCCATCAAACGGCAACATCTAAGAAAAGGGAAATTCAATCTCCGCATTTAACTTCCCCCAAGCCAACCTAATTGTCTTGAAAACCTAGTGAAGAACGTATTCTTAGAGGCTAAACTAGAGAGGGAGGAGATAGAGAAAATAGTTGAATTTTCGGCACCATTTTCCTATTGTTTGCAAAACTTTAATTTCACAAAATAAGTGCGGATTTGCATACTCAAGGGCGTTAAACGCGGAAATATTATATTCAGTCTGCAAAATAGAATAGCTGTTCCAGTGGATGTGTACGAAATTTGCTTCACCCAAAACTTAGAGCCATAGCTAACAAAATTCGCAATGAGGAACTGCGAAGAAAAGTTGTTAAGCTCCTTGAGAATCCAGTTTTTGAAGTTGATGGAAAAGTTTATTCAGGGTTGCCCCTTGACGTTTCGCCAGCCGGCTTGTCCCATCATCACTGTTATCCTGGCGGCTACATAGAGCATGTTGTCTCTACAACCAATCTTGCTTTGGCCTTGTGCAATTCTGTCGAAAAGGTTTACCATGGAAAGGTGAACCGCGACATTGTAATAGCGGGTATTTTGCTTCACGATATCTTCAAGCCAGTAACCTACACGGTGAATGAAAATGGAAGTTATGGCTCTACGGGCTTGGCTGATTACATGGACCATTTATCAATCGTCATAGCTGAGCTTGTGCGAAGAGGCTTTCCATTAGACCTTGTTCACGTGGTTTCCGCCCACCATGGAGACTACGGACCCATTAGGCCGCACACCATTGAGGCTTTGATTTGCCACTTGGCGGATTTGATGGATTCACGACTAAACGGAGAAGTCTTAAATGCTGCAGCTTATTTGACTAGGAAGTCTGTTGGCGAAGAACTGAAGGGTTTAACTTCGAAAGAGGCTTTCGAAATCATCCATTCGAAGGCCGTCGAAGGCTGGAACGGTGTAGCAAAAACAATTGAAAAAATAAAAAGGAGAAGAGCTACACATAAAACTTAAAAGTTGTTTGCACACGAAATTGAGTGGTGCCCCGAAAATGGAGATAACATTTGAAGAGTTTCAGAAGCTAGACATGCGTGTTGGAAAAGTTTTGGAAGCAACTCAAATTCCAGGTTCACGAAACCTCATAAGAATGATTGTGGACTTTGGAACAGAGAAGAGGCAAGCTGTTGCTGGGCTTTTGCAGTGGTACAAGCCAGAAGACCTAGTGGGCAAAAAATACGCCTTCATCCTGAACCTTCAGCGAAGAAAGTTCATGGGTGTGGAGTCCCAATGCATGATTTTGGCAGCTGAAGATGACAAAGGAAACGTTGTGGCTTTAAAGCCAGAAAAAGACGTTGCAGAGGGAAGCAAAATTCACTAAAGGCTTCAGCTTAACAATTTGTTTATTGCCTCAGCCTTTTCCTTGTTTTCTGCTAAGTATTCAATCATTTCTGGGCTTAGGTCAAGCCATTTCGCAAGTCCCGCAGCCATTTCCACGTTGTTTTTGAAGATTATCCGTAAATAGGGAAGAACCTCTTTTGAAGCTCTTGTTGCTGAAATGTGGCATCTGCGCTTAACTTTGCGACCAATTTCTAACTGCATTGCGCGCTCGCCTTTCGACCTTGAAAGCATTTGTACTCGTCCTGGAAAGTGGAAAGGCGTCCACCCAGAAGGTTTTGTATTAACCCTTGCCATGGCTACGCCAGCAGTCATAAAATCAATTACATAACGTACAAAACTCCAGTCTTGAGTGCTTCGTATCCTTCCACGGTAAACGTCAGCCATTGAAAGCGCATCCATAGCCCTTGCCAAATCATGAGGGTCGGTTAAGTGGGCTGGAACATTTTCATATATCCATTCAAAAAGCATGTCAATGTCGACGTCCGCCATGTTCACTGCGCGCTTCGCTCCTTCACATGTCCTTCCATATAAAATCATCCGCAGAACTGTGAATATCGTTTCTTGTCTATCTCTGTAACCAAGCCATGATACATCATCATATGTTAGGTGCTTCTTGCCTTGCGCCAAAGCTTGCAAGTCGTTTACCGCTGAGCGGATGTCGCCCTCGGAACGTTGAGCTATAAACTTTAAAGCGTTTTCCTCAGCTTTTATGCCTTCTTTTAGGCATATAGCCTTCAAATGTTTTAGAACATCGGTTGACGATGGCTTTTTGAATTCTATTAATAGGCAGTAGTTGCGCAGGTTGATGAACCTCGGGTCGTAGGCGCTATTAGCAACGAGCACAATTGGACACTGAGCTGTTTTTATTATGTCCGTTATGGCTTTAACTCCGCCTTTGTCTGCTGTTCCAGTCAGCCCGTCAAGCTCGTCAAAGAGAATAATTCTCTTCGTGCCAAACAATGAACTATACTGGGAGGCTAGCCCGGCGAAACGTTTTACAGCCTCCTCTGTTCGATAATCGCTCGCGTTTTTCTCCACCAACTCCATTTTAAGGTCATTCGCCAAAGCCTCGACAGTAACGGTTTTTCCAATACCTGGCGGTCCATAGAGGAAGGCAGCCCTCTTTTTCGGAATGCCCTTATTCCATGACTTTACCCATTCCACAAACTTTTGTATGGCTTCTCTATTTCCGACAACCTCTTTTAGGGTTTTAGGCTTGTACTTAACAGTCCATGGGTGATACACTTTTTTACACCTTTTCGGCGCCTTTCATTTCATGTGCTGCTTCGACAAGTCTGGCTAGAAGCGCGCTTAACTGGACTTCTTCATCTGCCCCTTCAACAAGCCTATAATCTATTTCGCCAACTATGTCTGCTAGCTTTATCTTCCAAGGTTCTGGAATGGTTGTCCTAAAAATTTCTGTGTGGATTTGGCGGATTATGTCGCTTCCCGCCACGCCATATTTTTGAATCATGTCTCGGAGCTGTTTCCTCGCTTCAAGGAAGTTGCCCTTCATGGCGGTTTCAATCATTTTCTGCACATCAGCAGGGTTAGCTCTTCCAGCAATTGAATACACAATTTTCGCATCTATGAGCTTGCCAAGCGAGGCAGCAGCTTGCAGCGTGTTTATCGCCCTTCTTAAATCTCCGCCGCAAACTTCAAAGATGGCGTCTAACCCCTCCTCTGATAGGTTTATGTCCTCGTTCGCGGCTATGTACCTCAAATACTTGTCATGCTCTTCCCGAGGCAAATATGTAAAGCGGAAAGGTGCACACCGCGACTGTATGGGCTCTATTATTTTGCCGCTGTAGTTTGCACAAAGTATGAAGCGGCAAGTTTCCGTGTAGCGCTCCATAGTCCTCCTTAAGGCTTGTTGAGCGTCAGCGGTCATGTTGTCCGCCTCGTCCAAAATCATTATTTTAAATGGAACCTCGCCTATAGAACGGATTCTTGCAAAGGTTTTGACGGTTTCACGTACAACATCTATGCCCCTCTCGTCGCTGGCGTTTAACTCCATAATGTGTTCCCGGTATGCTTCACCATAAAGGTCCCGTGCCAAGCAAAGGGCAGCCGTCGTCTTTCCAGTTCCAGGCGGTCCAGCAAAAATACAGTGAGGCACATTTCTTGATTTGACAAAGCTTTTCAGCCTCTCCACTATCTCTTTCTGGTTCACCATATCATCCAATGTTTTCGGTCTGTACTTTTCAGCCCACATCTCAAAACTCAAGCAGAGAGCCTCCTACCCCTTCATAGGAAGAAACAATTAATAAATACTTGTTTAGCTTTCTAAACTGTTTTATTCTTGCGCTTCGATTTTTTCTTCTTTCTCAAGAAATCCTGTTAGGAAGATTGCGTATTCGCATGGGTGTTCGTTTTGGAGCAGGGACTTTATTATTTTTATTCTTCCCTTTTTACCGTGGCTTACACGTGAGATGATGTATTCAATTGTCTTTTTACGGAGGCTGCACAGCCAAGTCTTTTGTCCGGTTTTTACAAGTTTGTAGTAGGGGCAGCTTTTGTATTTGAGGGTGAAACCTCCCTCGAAATATTCTATTTCAACTTCCACGCCAAGTTCTCGGTACATGTCAGTAATTCTTTCGCCAACCTCCCTTATTGTCCAGGGATAATCTTCTGGGAACAGTTCATCAAGCTGTTCCTTTTCTATGGCAAAGGCTTCCTCTACAGAGTTGCACGACATACCCTCAATCAACGTCTGCATAAGTTTTTTCCTTGGCAAGGGTTCCAAAACAGGTTTTTCCAAGAGTTTTAATTTGAAGCTGAGGAGATTTTGGAAAGTTGTTGTCGTGATTTCGTAGCCCAGCTCCTTAAACATAGATTCTATTAGGACGCGCTGGCTGTTCATTACAATGGGGTCTATGCGTTTGAAAATTATGGTAAAGTGTTCATCATCTACAAATCGCACTTCAGCGTCTGGTTGGGTTGCACTGATGTTTTTAAGGATAAAGTTTTTGGAAAGCCTACGGATTTTTTCCGGGTCGTTTCTGGCTAGCATGCGGATGGCGTTGGATATGCGGGTTCCGGTTGCACGGTATATTTCCTCAAATTTTCGCCTGTCACTTTCATAGACTTTTAAGGCGAAGGAGTTGAAAAGGTCGCGCGGAACTGGAATAACGTCCAAGAATTGTTTGCCTATAACTTGGAAAAGGCTTAACTCAGCTAGCTGGTCGAGAATGCTTTGGTCTTCTGCTCCTACATACTGAATGGTCATGTTTACGGTTGTGTGTTCTGTTGAATAGTTTAGGGTCTTCCATCCTCGTGTAGCCAACATAACCGAAAGGGCAGCCACTGACATTCTTGTTATGGGTGTCGCCGCAACTTGGAAAACGAGTTCCAAAATATTTTCATCTTTCTCTGTTAGCACCTTTGCTTGCCTAAACCAGTTCATTTTGACAAATGCGGATAATACTGCTTTCACAAAATCTTTAGGCTCTTTTGGAAATTCACTTAGCCCTAAAACAGTTCTAGCATCCTCCAGAAGATTGCCTAAATCAGTTATTGGTTCTTCTAGGTGTCTTTCAGCCCAACCCATAAAGGCTGGTCCCACAAGCATCAAAGTGTTCTTGAAAAGCCCGGGAGTCACATTTGCCAGTTCTTTTTCAATTTGCTGATCTAGAAACTCCCCAAACTCTTTTCTTCTCAGAGGATAAATTTCTGGGCGCACCATTTTGACGGCGATGTCTTCGCCCATAATGCGCATGTCAAAGTAGACACCTATGCCTTCAAGTATTGTGGCAACTTGGAAGGCGACAATTACTGGCAATCGTTTGAAGACTTTTGGTCTAATGATAGCTATGTTATCGATTTCGCTGTAGGATGGTATATCAAACATATTTGTGAGGTCTCTAATTTCTTCCATGACTAGGAGGAATTCTTTAAAGTTTGATGGAGGTTTCCAGCTGACGGAACTTTTAAGGATTTCTATGGTGTTTTTCGCTTCCCTTTTTTGCTCTTTTATAAAATCCTCGATTGTTTTATTGCCTATGGCTATTTCTAAAAGGCTATCTAGATTTCTCCTGCCAATTGAGGTTAGGTCAAGAGCTTCCCTAAGCTTAATTTGCTCATTTACTTTAGCCTTTATGGCGCAGTCGTCGCATGAACCAACCTTATCCACTCTAAGCAGAGTTTCTACGGCTTTTTCAAGGACACGGCTTTTTGTGCCATAAGTTTTTGCCAACTCCTCAAGTACATCATTTGTCTTCTTCGATATTGTTGTGTGAAGGTGAATGGACATGGCGCTTCACTAGTTTATCTTATTTAAACGCTGCTTTTTAAACATGTTCACAATTTTCAAAAAATGTACACATGTAAGAGAAAAAGGGGGGAGTTACCCGCGCACCAGCAAAGATTCAACGGGCTTGAACCTCGTTCCTTTTCGTGTCGCAAGGGCGTCAGCAACTCTTTTAACTGCTAACATATAGGCGGCTGTCCGCATATTCACATTGTACTGTTTCGATAGTTCAAGGATGTCATAGAAAACCTTAGTTATAGTTTCTTTCAGTTTGTTTCGCACTTCTTCCTCAGTCCAATAATAGTTCATTTGGTTCTGCACTTGCTCAAAGTAGCTGACAATCACGCCGCCGGAGTTGGCGAGAATATCCGGTATCACAAACACTCCCTTCCTAAAGAGAATTTCGTCAGCTTCTGGTGTTGTTGGGCCGTTGGCGCCTTCTGCTATTATCTTTGCCTTTATGTTTGCGGCGTTGGTTTTTGTGATTTGGTTTTCTAGGGCTGCAGGCACTAAAATGTCACATTCCAGTTCTAAGAGCTGTTCGTTTGTTATGAAAACACTATCTGGATAGTCAACCACAGAGCCCGTCTTGTTTTTGTGTTCCAGCACTTTTTCCGGGTCTAACCCGTTAGGATTGTATATGCCTCCCTTAGAGTCTGAAACCGCTATGATTTTGCAGCCAACTTCATGCAGTAATCGTGCCGCGTGATATCCAACATTTCCATAGCCTTGCACAGCTACCGTTGCATCCCCAAGATTTATGCCCAAATATTTAGCCGCCTCGATAACGGTGTACATTAAGCCTCTTGAAGTTGCCTCACTCCTTCCACAGGAACCGCCGACGCTAAGGGGTTTGCCAGTAACAACTCCAAAGGCTGGATAGCCCACTATTTCACTGTATTCATCCATTATCCAAGCCATTGTCTGCGCATCCGTATAAACATCCGGCGCTGGCACGTCGATTTGTGGACCTATGAATTTTGCAATAGCCCGTACATATCCCCGTGTGAGGCGTTCCAGCTCAGCCTTTGACATTTCTTTTGGGTTACATCTGATACCGCCTTTAGCGCCTCCTAGGGGCAGTCCAACAACCGCTGTTTTCCATGTCATCCATGCTGCTAATGCTGTAACCTCGTCCAGTGTTAGGTCTGGGTGATATCGAATGCCGCCCTTTGTTGGACCTAATGCGTCATTGTATTGTACTCGGTAGCCCGTGAAAACTTGTATGCTGCCGTCGTCCATAACCACTGGGATGTTAACTATAAGAGTGCGTATGGGACGCTTTAACATTTCATGGATGCCTGGGTTAAGTTTCAGTTTTTCCACTGCAACGTCCAACTGTTTAAGGGCGGCTTCATAAGGGTTTGGCGTAACAGCCAAAGGTGCCAAAGTATCTATTTTAACAAACACTGCTGATTGAAGTTTCTCTACAAGATTTGTGAGAACCTGTCTTGCAACTTCGCCGTTTCCTTCTCTGCTTCCATAAAACCATAAGTAGGATTCAGCCACAGCGTCTTCCTTCTTTGAAAACATCGAACCAGCAGGAGCCATTTTTGGGTTTTCAGAAAAGTAGTCGGAAAGAATCCTCAGCATGTTTAGCTCTTCTGTAGTTAAGGGCAAAAGTTTCCTTATAGGCTCTGGTGCCTTAACATGGACATATTCGGCTTCTGCAATTTTCTTTTGAAGTCCCTCAAAAACCTTTAGAGAGTCCTCTATTGGTATTCCAAAGTTTTCAGAATAGGTTGTAAGAAGGGCGTAGTGAGCTGTTGTGTAGCTTTCTATTTTTGCGGTTAACTCTGGTTTTTCAGCAAAGAAGTCTACCATAAGCTTTAGCATTCCTAATTCCCTTGCAGAAAGTTCCACCGAGTTTAACATTCATTTTTCACCTCTTTCATCTTTCAGAGGCTTATTATGGGGTATGTTCAATTATAGAAACCTTGTGTTCATTATGTACAAGGCTGTACACGTTTAAAACATTATAAAAGCCAACGTAACGTTTTTAATAGCGCTTGTAAACCTTACACCCGGTGTATCAATTGACAGTTAATGAGAAGCCGGTTTTCCACTCCACAGGCGTTAAAGGTCTTGACAAACTTCTTGGTAATGGACTGCTGCTGGGTGAAAATATTTTATGGGAAGTGGAATCTGGAACATTCGCAAGGGAATTCCTCTATTCCTTTATGCGGCAAGGCATAATCGAAGGAAACCAAGTCATATATCTGGAGTTTATTTATCCTCCTCAAGCCATCATGCTCCAGATGGCCCCATTAACAAAAACATTGCCAAAGGACTGGGAGAAGAAGCTCCTTGTTTTGGATTGTTTCTCGGAAGCGGCAGGACAAGGCGAGTTAATATTTAACGATTTTTATGATAAAGCCCCACATTGGATTAGGAAAGTTCCGAGTTCTAAGGACCCGGATCGTTTCCACCACTTTTTTGGAAGAATTGAAAGAGAATTCGTAACCCCCGGAACAAGACTTGTTTTTAACAGTCTATCAATAATGGAGCACAACTGGGGAAGGGACGCCGTTAAAGCCTTTTTCGGACACGTATGCCCCACCTTATATGCCTATCAAACTCTTGCCTACTGGACTATGGCTAAAAACGCCCATCCAAAAGAGTTTTGCGCATTGATAGAACACATGACGCAGGTGGTCATAGACCTTACGAGACAGGAGAACAAGAACTTTTTGTGGATTAAGAAGGCTGGTGGAAGATATAACCCTCAAACTTATATGCGGCGTGAATATACTGTTGACGGAATGCGGATAGAAATTCTCTAAGCCTTTTCCATGTACAAGAATGTTCATTTTTAGTTGTTTTTAGGATAACCTTTAAATGTTCACAGATTTTATCCATCATACGCCATTTACAAACGTAAAGGTGAAGTGGAATGACGGAACGTATTTTCAGAAACAGCTCCTACCTAAACGGAAAATCAACAACTGGAACAACAACCCGCGTAAAAGACACAAGCCCAACCAGCGGCATGTGCCCCATATGCATCCGCGATTGCCCAATAATGTGTGAGATAGGCTTGTCAGCCTTCAGAGGCAGGGAAGCCCTTTACCCAGAACCAGTGCAGTTTGGATATAGCACTGCTGGAGCGCTAAAAGACTTCGGATTGGATTGGTCCCACTTTAATATACAAGCAAGCCTCTTCGAGGCTCATGGAATAGAGGAAAACTCCGATGTGGCGCTTTTCCCTAATGTAAACATCGACATTAAGGTTGGGGGGTATTCCGCTTAAAGTTCCCATACTGTGCGGTGCTTTCGGCTCCACCGACGTTGCGAGGCTAAACTGGGAAGGGTTAGCCATAGGTTGCGCCCTTTCAGGCGCCATGATAATTGTTGGAGAAAACGTGTGCGGCATGGACCCAGAAGCCCAATTCACCAACGGCAAGGTGACCTACTCGAAAGAATTAAAACGAAGAGTTGACCTTTTCCGAAAATTCTGGGATGGAAAATACGGCGAGATAGCTGTTCAAACAAACGTTGAAGACCAAAGACTAGGCGTAGATGTTTATGCTATTTCAAAACTAGAGGTTAACGTCATCGAAAGGAAATGGGGACAAGGTGCAAAAGCCATAGGAGGAGAAGTCCGTGTAAGAGACCTAGAAAAGGCAATAATGCTAAAGAAAAGAGGCTACATAGTCATCCCAGACCCAGAAGACCCAGCGGTACAACAAGCCTTCAAGGACGGTGTCTTCAAATCCTTCGAAAGACACAGCCGAGTCGGCATCCCCAAAGAGAAAAACATGATA
>JABFQN010000026.1 GCA_019685555.1 Candidatus Bathyarchaeota archaeon A05DMB-3
GCTGTTATGTTTATTGGCGCGTGGATTGGATGGACCATGGCTACTACTCCTCCACCAAAACCCATAGAAGAAATCACAAGCGAAATTGAAGAAGAAAAGCCAGAGGAAACCGCCGAAGAGACTGCAGAAGAGAAAAAGCCTGAAAAGAAAACGAAAAGTGAAAAGTAGCCCCTTATAAACCCAAAAACCTGAAGGCGAAATGCAACGCAGCATTCACTGCCAGTATCATAACCATTATGACCATAATTGTTTTTGGAGAAAACGATATGAAGGAGGTTTCTTCCCCTTTAGGCTGAATCTCATATGCGGTGATTTCTTGAGTTTCAGCGTTAACACGAATGATGGCGTTAAGTTTTTTTATTTCCACCTCAACTGTGTAGATTCCCTCTTCCAAAGAAACCCTTTTTGGCTTTAATCCTCCCTTATGCCCTATTCTTTTAAGGAAGCCAGTGGCAATAACCGTAACTGTTTCCGCGTTTAGCTTTTTAGATTGATGGGTCGCTGAAGCTATAACGCCTGGTGGTTTTTTCTGCAAAACTGCTGACAATTATGCTGTCTCCTACCCATGTTTTAATGGACAATGCGCCCATTTAAAAGGGGATGTGTGTATCATTGACAACCGACCTATTCTGATACGCTTTTAAGCATACATTGCACTATTTTGGGGCAGACTATGCATTCTTCTGGAAGCGCTTCGCTTTTTGAGCGTTCGCTTAAATATCCAAAATGATGTTTACAGCTAACTGCCTCTATTGAAGGCTCCTGAACAACCTTTTCCGATTGCAATTCCATTTCCGTTTCAACAGCCTCTTTCTTTTTCGTCATCGTCGGTTTTTGCTTGTCGGAGATTGGAATTGTTTTTTCTATGGTTATTTCTGTTAGGCAGTGAGGACATGCCTCGTAGACTATGGGTTTTCCAGAGCTTACGTTTTCAACTTTTATCGGTTTTGTGAAGGCTTTTCCGCATATTGGATTTGGGCATGTATGGTTTTGGCTGTCTTCAGAGTCTTCCCTTTTCTTTTTCGTAGAGGTTCCTCCTTAAGCATTAGATTTAGATTCCGACTTATAGTGTTAATGAATCCAAAATACGTATCAAAACTAATCTAAAACCAGATAATGTTACGGAGCCGCCAGCCTTTTGAGGTCTTCTTCTCCTTCAGCATAACCAGAGGCTATCAAAACGTCGCCTACTTGAATCTTTGAATCGGGTTTTGGTCGTAGGCATTTGTCGCCTCTTTTTATGGCTAGAATCCACATGCCAGTTTCCTCTGGGAGTTTGGCATCTCGCAAGGTTTTGTTTGCAAGCGGAGAATTTTCAGAAACTCTCGCGTAGGTTATTGTTTCTTCCGCTTCTTCTATAGCTAGTTTAAGCACGGGATGAGGCTCTATTCCTCTCAGAACAACTTCAGCTATTTCCGCAGCTGCATCCGCTATTTTTTCAGTTACAACACCCAGCCTTATTAATCCCAGGAAGCCCTTTGCTTCTTCCTTTTTGAAGCCGCTTAATAGCACTAGTAATTCAAATTCCGTATGCAATTTATCCACATACTCTTCTAGTTTCTGCACTTCCTCAGCCAACTCTTTGCTGTTTATTAACAATGAGGAATAGGCTAAGTCCATCATCAACTCTGACGTGTCCTTAAGCTCAACAAACTTTTCTACAACTTTTTCAAATTCTTGTCTACGCTTCTTGGACATGATGCTAATCCTCCAGTCTTTGCAGTTTACCCTCACAAAGTTCTCTGAATTCCTTTAGACCAGCTGGAGCCCCGCGGGCAATGAGGGCGTCGCCAATCATTATTTTTTCATCCTTTTTAGGGTCAATTATCCAGTCTTTGTTCCTGCGGATGGCAATAATGTCAACACCCATTCTTGCAGCCAATTCCAGCTCGCTTATTGATTTTCCAGTTAATATGGAGTTTTCCGCTACCACAACTCTCATCAACCGCTCTTCAACTTTTTCGAAAATTTCACCTACTATGGGATGAACACCAATGTTTTGGGTAACTATGGCAGCTATGTCTGCGGCGGCATCGGAGATTTTGTCTGCGGCAGATGCCACTGTAGACACTCCAGTTAGGGCTTCAGCATCTCCAGGATCCCTTGCTGCAAGCATTATTTCTATTTCTAACAGGTAGGATAAGAAGTCAACACGGCTTTCAAGTTCTAAAACGTCTTCCGCAAGTTCCTTATCATTAAACAATGCAGCTGAATACGCTAGGTCTATCATTAACTCTGAAAGGTTTTTCATTTCAAGCAAGAGCTCTCTCACTGGTATAGGGCGATATTCTACCTTTTCGAAACGAGGCATATTTTGGAAGGCTCTCCAACAAACTATTGTGTTAAAAGGTATTTTAACTATTATGCTTTTCCTTAAAAGCTAGCCTATTAAAAACAACGCCGCAAGTAAAGCTATTGTTGTGATACTATCGGCTATGGAGCTTTCAATGGGAATCACAAAATTGTCTGGGTCTAAACCTTTTTGGAAAGTTAAGATGGCTATTGCATATGATATCAGGATAATTGCCGATACGGCGAACAAGTTTGCTGTCAACAATAGGGCAGTGAAAACGAGAAAAGTAGAAATTGAAAGCAAGTTGTTTATAGATAAGGATAGGACTGAAAACAAAAGAAACATTATTAGCGAAGCCACCCATGCTGCAAAAATCTGTTTAGAATGATTTCGCATGCTGGAAAAAGTTGGTTTAAGCAAGCCTAACGCAAGTTTTGTCGTCGCTGTAGAGCCGACCACTGAGCCAACGTCCCCAACAGTGTCAATTAAAGCTGGATAAACACTGTAAACTTCCCTGCGCCCTTCCACAATAGCGCTTATCCTATTAAGAACAGTGCCTGTAACATTTACTATGAAAGCCACGAGTACCAATGTGGCGAAAGACTCCTTTATGGTCTTGACAAACTCCTTTTTAGTATGGTCTCGAAGCACTATGTAGAAACTCAAGCATAGGTGAAAAATTGCAATCAGGGCAACGGCGTATTTTGATAGAAGGTGTAAGCTGAGGGTTAGAATGTAACAAAATGTTATGAATATGTCGGCAACCGTTGACATTATTGGGTATTCGATGACGTCTGGGTCTAAACCCTTTTTGAAAGTTGTGAACCCAACGCCCATTGTAAAAAAGGAAAGAGCAAGCCCAAAGGTCATTGTGGCTGCAATGACGATAAATATGTCAAGCAAGTCTCCGATAGAGGCCCCCCAAAAGAAAGTGCCGAAAACCATTGAGAAACTGCTCATAACTATGCTAGTTTCCAAAGTTAAAACAATCACAGCATCAAACAATGCGTAAAAACTTCGGGTATTTCCAAAAATTTTAGGATAAATTGTGCCGAGGTGTAATGCTGTGCCCAAACGTCCACTAAACAATCCGCTTATCATTCCACGCGCGCTTAAAATGGCAGGATAAACCGCTATAGCCCAAGGATATAGCTGGAAAACATTGAAATAGGAAGCCACAAGGAAACCTGCTAATATGCCGCCAAAGTCGAAAGAATAAGCTATTAGAGCTTCTCGAAAGATTTTAGAAAAAGCTCTAGAGCTTTCAGAAGTTGTCATCGGCTAAACTCTGCCTCCTTTTTAAGCGTTAACAAAAAACAACTGGAGAAAGTTGCAGTTTGAACGTTGATTTTACTTATTTTATATACGTTAGCATTTTGAATAGACTTTGCCATAAGGTGGAGCAATGGAAAACATAGTTTGTCTTTGTGCAGAGTGTTGGCTAGCTTCATCATTTTCGCCTTCTTGACTTTCTGGGCTTTTTCCCATTTTCCATAGGCACTCCTTCAATAGGGCTTTTTTCGGCGTGCCTTCAAACTCCACCTTTTATTTCGCTCCTAAACCATCAATTGATGACATACCACCTTAATTAATTTTTCACAAAGCAAAAATCCATATTCAAAATTCATAACGGTTTTAATTACTAGAATTCTAAATTCAGTGCATTGCAGTGGTGAATAGGATTGTATGCTGTTTGGATAAGGATTGATGAAACTTTGCCGTGGATTGAATTGAAGGGAACTTACCAAACAAGGAAGGAAGCCCGAGAAGCCGCGAAGGAGTTTCTAAGCAAGATTAATGTGAAAATCGTTAAGGCTGAGAAAATACGTAAACAGATGAAAGCTGTGGTAGCAATAAAGCAATAAAAGCGCAAAATCTTTATCTTATTCGTTTTCGGTTTTCGGTGGTGGATAACAAATAACGCATTTGCATTCTTTAAGGGTTGGCAAGTCTTCTTGGTGAAGTTTGCAAATCACTTTTTCGTGCCTTATTGCAGCGCATATTTCGCATAGTTTCTCTATAACGCTTTCTGGTGTGGCTTCTTCGCTGGTTATAGTTTCAGCCAACTTTGAAATCATTTCCATGGCTTCTTGGGATTGCGCTATTTCACTTGCAAGCATTCCTCCCCTTTCGCCTTTAAAATATTGGGTTATGGCTGCTGGGGTTAGCTCCATTTTTTCAGAGGCATCTATTTTGCGCATGTGATGTTTCTCTATGAGTTCTTTGGTTACAAGCATTCTTATTGCTGGGAGAAGGTATTTTACAACCGTTACGCATGGCGGTTTCATCGTGTTTCCCATGTTATTTGTGGCGGTAAGCTTATATATCTTTAACGGCGTTAAATGTTTGATTTAACGGTGTTAAAATGACAGAAACCCACCTAATCGAATTAGATAAACTACGCCAACACGAGGAGGCAGACCCAGAACACCTAAAAGAGCTAACAAAAGAAATCGCCTCAGACAAAATCCTCAAATACACAATAGTCGTCGACGAAAAAACAAATGTTATCCTCGACGGGGAACACCGCTACAACGCCCTCAAAAACCTCGGATGCAAAAGAATCCCAGTAATATACGTGAACTACAATTCGCCAAACGTTGAAGTTCAAACATGGAGAAACAACTATCACCTAACAAAGCGGGACGTAATAGAAGCTGCCTTGACAGGCAAAAGGTTTCCCCCTAAAACCTCACGTCACATGATTAGAAACAGCGACGTTTTATCCCACATATCAACAATTGAAAAAAGAGTCGACATCCCACTTGAAGTGTTAAGAAGCGAACTTGAATTCACACCCTTAAAAGACATAAAAACAGCCATGCATGTCAAGCTTACCGATGCATTATCAGCATATGCAAAATTCTTGGCAACAGGAACCGTTGACACCCCATTAATAGTTGAAAAAGAAACCAACATTTTGTTGGACGGTTATGACGCTTATCAAGCACTGGAACTGCTTTCAGCAGAAAAAGCACCAGTCTTCAAAGTCAACCTTGAAAAAATAGAAATCAAAACATTGAACCCTCAGCTTGGAAATCTAAAAAAGGAGACAGTGATGGAAGCCGCGCTTAAGGGACCGAAACTGCCGCCGAAAAGCTTCAGAATCCTCGCCGAATCCGTTAGGATAAACGTTCCATTAAAAGAGTTGATGCCGCCAAAAGAGCAGAACAGAAAAATGGTTAAAGTTTACAATAGCCCTTTAGAGCTGCTTTATGAGGGCTGGCCAACCCCCTTAGTCAAATTAACCTCTTTATCGACGGATAAGAGAAGCGTTTTGGGTAAACTTGAGTTTTACAACCCCTTCAGCAACAGCGTTAAAGACAGAATTGGATGGGCTATGATTAATGAAGCGTTGAAAAATGGGGCATTAAAGGAAGTTTTGTATGAGGCAACTTCCACAAACACTGGAATAGCTTTAACGTCTATAGCGAACACCCTCGGGGTAAAGGCGAGGCTTTACATTCCAGAGGCCATACAGAAGGTAAGCGACATATACTTGGAGGTTCTCGGAGCCGAAGTTGTAAGGCTGCCAGTGGGTTTAACAGTAGAGGCTATAAGCCAAGTGGATTCAGAAGCAAAAGCAAACCAGGCAACGCACCTAAACCAGTTTGAAAACGACGCCAACTTCAAAGTTCACCTTAAACACACAGCCAAGGAAGTCGACGAACAGCTTGGAAGTCTAGGCTTAAAGCCTTCATGCATAATCGGCGGTTTGGGAACATCAGGACATATGAGCGCCATATCCCACTACTTCAAAAGCAAATACAAAAATAGTGTAAAAATTGTCGGCGTTCAACCAGCACCAAACGAGGTAATACCAGGCATCAGAAGAATAGAAACAGGCATGAAATGGTTTCACTGGGCAAAATTCGACAAAATAATAGATGTGAAACAGTCAGAAGCCATAGAAGCCGCAATAAAAATTGCACGAAAAGAAGGGCTACTAATAGGGTTAAGCGCTGGCGCCGTTGTCCACGCCTTCCAAAAAATAGCCAAAGACAAAGGCGTATATGTCCTAGTCCTCCCAGACAGCGGATACAAATATGCAGAACAATTCCAAAAACACTTCGCAAACCAAAAACCAAAAAATAGAGGAGGACTATCAAATTTAACAGCTTGAAAACCCGTAAAATTGACGCCAAACATAAATACCCAAGTGTCTTTTGAAAAGGCGGATTATAATGAAAAAGTTAACCACAGTTAATGTTAAAGTTAGCAGAGTTATGACAAAAAATCTGGTCACCGTTTCTTTGGGAAGCACCGTAGAAGAAGCTGTTAAAAGGATGATTGACTTTGATGTTGAATGCCTCCCCGTGGTTGATTCAAAAGGAAAGCTGCAAGGCTTACTCACGTTCAGAGACATAATCATAAAGGCAGTTTATTCTCAAGCCGACGTGAAAAAACTTAAAGTTGAAGACATAATGACAAAAGATTTAGTAACATGCAACCTCAAATGCACAGTTCTCGACGTCGTAAAAACAATGAAAAGTAAACATCTTAGACGAATCCCAGTTGTAAACACCAGAAACAAGCTGGTGGGATTAATCACCGATTTCGACTTGGCACTGTTCGGATGGGACTTCAAATAGCCACGATAATACAACGCCTTCACCATCAAAACAGCAAAAACTAGAGGATAGGCTCACTATTGGAGAATTTTCAAACCAATAAAACATGAAAAACCAAAATACCCAAAATTTAAAATCACGAGGAGACCGCAGCGAAGATGATAAAGGTTGAATACGACTCCAAAGCCGACGCAATGTATATTTGGCTTAGAAAAGCCAAATACGAAATTAGCGAGGAGCTTGCGGAAAACGTTATCATAGACCTTGACAAGCGCAGACGTATAATTGGAATAGAAATTCTTGATGCATCAAAAAACTTAGGTAAACAACTGGTGAATAAAATACTAAACACAGAAAAGTTGGCTGTAACAGCTTAACCTAATAAGAAGAGACATATGTTGGTGGCGCCGGGAGTGGGATTCGAACCCACGCGGCCCAAAAGGGCCACAGGCTCTCAAGGCCTGCGCGTTATCCACTCCGCCATCCCGGCATAACCGGTATTCTTAACATGTTTTTAACCTTAAATCTTTATCCAACTCTTCAACGAGCTAAACGAAGTGGCTATATATGGGAAAAGCAAGTAGACTATTTTGGCGGGCCGGTAGTCTAGCTCGGTTACATCGGGCTTTTTTGGCGAATTCTCCCGCAAACTCTCTCTTTTTCTGTTCTGTTGTTAAGGTGCCGTTCGTGATTTGCCCATGTAAGTGCTTACGTCCCCTAAGTTATTT
>JABFQN010000027.1 GCA_019685555.1 Candidatus Bathyarchaeota archaeon A05DMB-3
ATCAACAGTCCTAAAACTCACCTCAGGAACCACTGCCACGCCTCTACGCTTAAGCTCCTCAACCAGCAAATCCCGCAAACTCATCTCAGTAGGCCTACCCAAACCCATCTAACAACACGCCACGCCAAGTTAAACTTCAACCAAATTTAAATCTACATAAACTCCAATAAAAGCATTCAAGGGCAAACCCAGCCCATTTGCAAAAAAGCTATATGTCATTTTGGTGTTATTTTTTGTTACTGAAGTGATATTAATGAGCACAGTAAAAACTAGGAAAGTTGGGGGTTCTATGGTAGTTACGCTACCTAAAAAACTTGTAGAAAGCAAGAAAATCAGAGAGGGTGAACTCCTAGAAATAACCGTCAAAAAAGTCAAAATTGATGGTTTTGGCGCCCTCAAAGGAATGAAACCTTTTACAAAAGAAGACGAGCTGAAAACGCATGACTAAAGATTACGTGATAGATGCTTATGCATGGGTTGAATACCTAATCGGAAGCGAAACAGGCGCAAAAGTCAAAGCCATACTGGAAGAAGGAAACACGGGAATATACACAAGCGCCGTAACACTCGCAGAAATCATAAGCAAAGTAGCACGCGAAAGAAAAGACATCGAAACAACCTACAAAATCCTAACAACAAACTCAGATATAATAGATGCAGACGAAGAACTCTCAAAACAAGCTGGAATAATCCACGCGCAAATGCGCAAAACAATAAAAGACTTCGGACTAGCAGACGCATACGTACTGGCAACAGCCAAAAAACTAAAAACAAAAATACTAAGCGGAGACCCCCACTTCCAAAACATAAAACAAGCAATATTAATAACAAAACCATAACAAACCATACATTCCAAACAGATTTAAGCACACATTCTCAAAGTTTCTATTAGAGTGCAGCCTAATCTGGAGCATCTTAACTTGAGTTTGCTGACGTGGTTTGATCCTTGGCGTTCGCCGATTTGCACTTGTCCGCCTAAATTGACCTTTAACCCTTACACTGGATGTGACCACAAATGCGTTTACTGTTATGCTTCCAGCTATATTCCACAGTTTTATGAGTGTCACCCCAAAAAAGATTTACTGCAACGGCTAAAGCGAGAAGCAGTTAGGCTTAAAGGCGAATTAATCTCCATCTCGAATTCTTCAGATCCATATCCAACGATGGAGGCGGAAACGGGCTTGACGAGGCGTTGCCTAGAAATCCTGGCGAAGTGCAACTGTCGGATCCAGATAATAACCAAGTCGAACATTGTTTTAAGGGATATAGATCTTCTAAAACAAGTGCCTTCCATGGTGGCTTTAACCATAACAACAGACGACGAGGAAACAGCCAAAACGTTGGAGCCTCATGCGCCACCGCCATCAGAACGACTAAAAACAGCTGAAAAGCTTGTGGCTGAAGGTATACCCGTGGCAGTGCGCATAGACCCAATAATTCCATATGTGAATGAGAATCCTGAAGCCTTAGTGAAGGCTATAGCCCAAATAGGCGTTGGGCACATAACTGCTTCCACTTACAAGGTTAAGGCGGACAACTGGCAAAGGCTAAACTTAGCAATGCCAAAAACCGCTGAAAAACTCAAACCCCTATATTTTGAAAAAGGCGAAAAAATTGGAAGATACACCTATCTGCCGAAAAGTTTGAGGCTTAAGCTTATGGAGAACTTGGCGAAACTAGCCAAAAGGTATGGGTTAAAGTTTGCCACTTGCCGAGAAGGCTTAAAGGGTTTAAACACGGCGACATGCGACGGCTCATGGCTAATAAAGCCTACCAGAAACCGCCCTTAGAGGTTAGCTTAACCTTCGCCTCTAAAGAGCCCAACCCGGCGGTTGCAAAAGTGAAATTGTAGCGCCCGCTTGACAGTTTTATCCACTCGCTGCTGTATGTGGTTTGCCCACTCTGTTGGGCACTGTGACTCCACAAAGTCTCGTCGCCGCTTAAGATTTTCGCATTCCACAATGCGTTACCACTGCTGACGTAAACCTCAACCTTCACATAACCATGGAGGAATGGAACCTCAAACTCCACACGCCTAGAATCCGCGCCGATGGTGAAGGAAACAGTGAAATCCACCAAAACCCGTGGATAAGTAACCAGAAAATAGGCAACAGCCAAAACCGCGATAAGCATTACAGTCAATGCAAGAACTATTTTAGCCCTAGATTTTTTAGGAGAAACTCCCAAAGACCTGCCTCCATCAACTATACGTGGATAAAAAGCTAATTTAGCCTTATGAAGACAAAATCAAGATTCACACAACCATTAACGTTAACTTTCCTTTTAAATGGAAGCCAAAGCCGCAATAGCCAAAACGATTAGAATTACGCCTGCAAAAATTAGAACAGCGGCTAAACCCATAACAAAAACCGCCATGGGATTCATTTCAAAAAGCATGTTAGTGCTTTGAAGCATAAGCAGCACACCAGCCACTACAAGAACCAACGCCGCCAACAACATTTTCCAAGAAAACCCTTCCCTTTCCCTCAACCACCAGTCACCCGACAAGGAATAGTAACCATTAGTTGCATGTCTGCACGGTTAAAACTTTCGAAACCCCAGCTTTATAGCAAGTGTTAAATTTGCATTCAGCAGATAGAAAGCCAATGGTGGATAAATGTCTAAAGCTAAAGATGAGGAAATGCTTCAAGTTTTAAAGGAAATAAAGGCTTTGTTAGAGCCTAAACCGGCACCGCCGCCCCCACCGCCACCGAAAGGCTTGTGGAACGAGTTTATGGATTTCATATCTAAGTATAAAGTTATGGGGATGGCTGTAGCCTTCATCCTCGGCTTGTATTTAGGCACGTTGGTTCAGGCGCTTGTAAACGACCTAATCATGCCAATAATAACGCTGGCACTGCCCGGCGTGGAATGGGAAGCTTTTGTGCTTGGGCCTTTCCGCATCGGCCACTTCGTAGGCGCCTTAATAACATTCCTTCTAGTAGCCTTCGTGGTCTTCCTAATCGTGAAGATAACCAAAAAATGGGGAATCGAATAGCATTTAACCCGCCTTTTTTTTCACATGCATTGGCATATAGAACTATTTTCTATAATTTAGTTCCACAAAACATTGAAGTAGTTGTTTGGATCATAATGTAAACGGTGATAATTGTATGGTTAATGTTAAAAAGTGTCTAGTGTTGATTGTTCCGTTGGTTTTGGTGGCAGCTTCCCTTACATATGCCCTTTCAAGTAACTTGCATCCCCGTTTTCACGGCGTCGGAGTGCTTAAAAGCGCAGACGCTTACGCCTACGTCGGCGACTTTGTAACATATCAAATTAAAGTGTATAACCCCTCAGACTACGACTTATACAACATTAACGTAACGGATTCCATGCTTGGGCTTAACGCGACTATTCCATTTATGACAGCGCGGAACATAACTGGCATAACCTATACTCTTTATAGAGAAGTGCTGGAAACCGACCCCAACCCCCTAATTAACACGGTCACTGTTGAGGCAATAGACGCGGCTGGGGTTCGCTCTTCAGCTTCCACCCAAGCTATAACCACCATAGCCACACGTATAATTTCAATAAGCAAAGTTGGACCAGAAGCAGCCTATGAAGGTGAAAGAATAACCTACACCATAACAGTGAACAATACAGGCAACTTTAGCATTTCCGACGTGGTTGTGGAAGATGAAATGTTAGGTTTCAGCTGGAAAGGAGACCTAAACAGCGGAGAAGTAAACACATTCAACCTAACCTACACGATTCCACCCCGCTACTGCAAAGAAAATTTGACAAATATAGTAACCGTGAAGGCACAAGTGAACGAGACAGTCATATATGCGGAAGCTTCATGGACAACAAAGATTCTTCATCGATGGTTAATGCATAGCATTGGATACTGGAAAAACCACCCAGAAAAATGGCCCACAGACCAAGTAGAGATTGGCAACATCACCTACACAAAGGAAGAAGCGCTTCAAATATTGAGGGAGGCAAATGCTAAAGACGCAACAAAAATGCTTGCAGCACAACTGATAGCCGCCAAACTGAACAGACTAGGCGGAGCTTCACCATGCTTCTACTATTGTAGCAAACAAATAAACATCGACGAAATAATCTCTGACGCTGATGCCTTCCTAACCAACCATCCTATTGGATCTAACCCTCAATGCGGGGACAGACAAACCGCATTACGCCTAAAGGACATATTAGACGCCTACAACAACAAAGACTGCAGATAATTGCACGCTCATTCACCAAAATCTCCAGTGAAGGTCCAACTTCGACTTCGTCATTGGCCTTCTGCTTCTTGCGCAAAGAACAATAAAGGGAATCGATAATCAAACCTCTGCATGTTCACCGTGTAACGGTACCCCCCGCCGGATTAGATTCAAATATCGGCGTTTGGGCTCTATTCTGTTTTCTTTTTGAAAGATAGCCCGGGGGAGATTCGAACTCCCGTCAGGGGCTCCAGAGGCCCCCATGCTTGACCGCTACACCACCGGGCTTCGCTTTCCACGATTTAAGCTTGTTTATCCAGATAATAACTTTAACGTTTGTATTTTAGTATGAAAATTCCTGTTGTGGCTTGGCATCCGGAGCATATGAAGAAGAGGGTTTCAAAGCCTATTTTTGTTACGATTACAGTGGATAGCAGTGCTGCGGCTGCTTCTGTGATGTCGTATATGGATTCAAACATTCCTAGAACAGTGCCCCTCTTTTTCTTTTCGCCTAAGTCAACCATCAAAGCCAACAATGATGGACGCTGCAGCGCATATGAGATTCCAAAGAAAAACTCGATTATGTAAAGGCCCATTATGTTTGGGACATAAATGTAACTTAAGGAGCATAGGGCGCCCATTATAACTCCAGCAAAGAAAATCCGCTCTTTCCCATAAACGTCAGCGAGCATTCCCGCCACCACTTTGAATATGGCGGCTATAAAGCAGAAAACAGCGTATAGTAGGCCTATATCCATGATTGATGCTGAGAAGCGGTTAATGACAAATATGGGGTAAACTGGACCTAGCAAGCCGACTCCTAAAGAGTATAGGGTACTCAAAGCTAAAGCAAGCATTAGCGTTTTGGATGGTTTCAACATGGGATTTTCCTCCCATTGAAACTGCGAATACAGTGTCTGTTTCTAGTGTGCTCATTTCAGGGTCGGCTTGCCTCCAAACTGGTAAGAAAATCCAGTTTAAAACTTCAAAATAAATCTTTTGCGAAAAGAAGATGCTTTTACGTTTATTCTTGGCATAACATAGCTTGGATGCGCAGCTATTTTGTCACAAGAACTGGGCATGGAGCGTTTCTTATAACTCCGTCGCTTACGCTTCCGAGGATTATCTCCTTTATTCGGCTTATGCCTCTGGCTCCCATAACAATTAAGTCGAATTTGCCTTCTTCAGCCGTCTTAACTATTTCATGGACAATGTGCCCCTCTTTAAGCACAGTTTCCACTTTAACGCCTTCAGCCTCGGCTTTTTCTCTGCCTTCAGCTAAAATTCTGGTGCCCGTCTCCTTCATAGCTTCAGCCACCCTAGAATATTCAACCGGAGCCATTATTGGAATTCCAGGGGTGAAGGTTGCAGGTTCCGGCACTACAACTGGTCTTACGCCGACGGAGTAGACGTGGATTAAGGTGAGTTTTCCAGCGAATTTTTTGGCTATTTGTATGGCGATGTCCAAAGCCCTTATAGAATGTTCAGAGCCGTCTAGAGGAACAAGAATCTTAGCAAACAATTAGGGTTTCCTCCACGATTCTCTACTCTGCCGTGTCCTTAAATATGTTTTGAATTTATCGCAAACTTAGTTTAAAAATAAACGCGGTTATAGAAGTGAAAAGTCTGTGGATTTTATCCTTCCCTTCACATCTATGACAACTTCGAATCTCTCCGCCCAAGGATGTCCTTCAAGGTCTATGGGACATGTGCCCCTAACAACCCAGCATCCGTCCCTCTGCTCAACCGAGGAAACATCTATCCTTTCAGTGTTCTTCCGCTTCTTGAGAAATTCAACAGCTATTTCCATGGCGTCCTTTTCCATCAAAACCTTCATCTCAGCGCATCCCTTTTTCGCCCCTTTATTTTCCTACAGTTGGCATTAAGGGTTATGAACGAAAAATCTTTAGCGGAGTTAAACATATGCCTTTTTCCGCATATATCCGTTAAAAGGCTTAAAAATGGCGAAAGCAAAATGCAATGTAATGCGATAGATTCAAATGGCTTTAAAACAGTTTAACTTTTAGAAAGCTTATGGAAAGCAAATTTGTGAGCGAGAGAAAACGCATAATCCTCCACGTAGACATGGACCACTTCTTCACAGCCGTGGAAGAGAGGGAACACCCCGAATATAAGGGGAAACCAGTCATAGTTGGAGCAGACCCGAAAGGAGGAAAAGGCAGAGGCGTAGTGAGCACATGCAACTATGAAGCCCGCAAATTCGGCGTAAGGTCCGGCATGCCCATCTCAAGGGCTTGGAAACTCTGTCCTCATGCGGTTTATTTGCCAGTAAACTATGACCTTTACGTTAAAGTTTCAGAGAGAATAATGGCTATTTTAAGGAAATATGCAGATAAATTTGAAATTTGGGGCATAGACGAAGCCTTTTTGGATGTTTCCTCAAAAGTGAAGGATATTGCTGAAGCTGAAAACTTGGCCCGCCAAATAAAACGGGAAATCCTAGAAAAAGAAGGGCTAACTTGTTCCATAGGCATAGGTCCCAACAAGCTTGTAGCCAAAATAGCAAGCGACCATCAAAAACCAGACGGCTTAACCGTTATCAAAGAAGAAAATGTGGAACAGTTTCTTGCACCCTTGCCAGTGCGGAAACTCCTCTGGGTTGGTCGTAAAACCGAGCAAAAACTACAAGCCATGGGAATAAAAACCATTGGGGATTTAGCCCGCCACGACCCAACAGTGCTCACAGAGACTTTCGGCGTCATGGGCACTCAACTCTACCTTATGGCACATGGAATAGACAAAAGCGAGGTGGAAGAGCGAAGCCAAATAAAATCTATAAGCCGTGACACAACCTTCGAAGAAGACACATCTGACTTTAGCTTTGTCCTAAACACGCTGAATAGGCTTGCAGAAGAAGTCCACAGTGACCTTCTAAAACAACAACTCTACTTCAAAACAGTCACGGTGCGGGTTCGCTACGAAAACTTTGAAACCCACACGCATAGCAAAACATTACCTTTCATAACAAACCGACTCCAAGACATCAAAAAAACAGCAAAAGAACTCCTACAAGACTATCTGAAACCAGAAAGAAAAATAAGGCTCATAGGCGTAAGAATCTCAAACCTCATTTCAGCAGAAAAACA
>JABFQN010000009.1 GCA_019685555.1 Candidatus Bathyarchaeota archaeon A05DMB-3
GTCGGGCGCGTTCTAGCCGACAGCCTTCGCCACTGGTGGTCCTCCCGGGATTATAAGATTTCACCCCTACCCCGGGAATACCGTCGGCCTCTCCCGCCCCCTAGCTGGACAGTATCCCCCGCAGTCCAACGATTGAATCGCTGGATTTAACAGGGGACTTATCCAGCCGGCTACGGATGCTTTAGGCCCAATAAGCGTCCCCACCACTCGGAGAGCGGGTATTACCGCGGCGGCTGACACCCGGCTTGCCCTCTCCTTATTCCCCCAGCTGTCTACACTGGGGAAAAGCCATCCTCAGCGGATGGCACTCGGGATAGCCCCGTCACACTTTCGTGTATTGCGGAGGTTTCGCGACTGCTGCGCCCCGTAGGGCCTGGGCCCTTGTCTCAGTGACCATCTCCGGGCTCCCGCTCCCACGGCCCGTACCGGTTATAGGCTTGGTGAGCCGTTACCTCACCAACAACCTGATCGGCCGCGGCCCCATCCTTGGGCGGCGCCTAAAAGCATGGTTTAGGCGTCTTTTCGGTGAAGACCCATTCCAGGAGTCCTCACCTATCGGGAATTAGCTCCAGTTTCCCGGAGTTGTCCCCGTCCCAAGGGTAGGTTAGCCACGTGTTACTGAGCTGTGCGCCGCACCTCCACCGTGGCTTGGAGGCGCACGACTAGCATGTCTTAGTCCCATCCCCATAGCAGTGGGGTCCGGCAGGATCAACCGGAGTTACGCGAACTCCCAGCTGACCAGCCGAGAACGCTTATTGCTATACGGCCGCAAAGCCAACTGGATTTGGAGGAAGAGATCCACATAGCCAAGCCCATTTCAGACCTAACAGTGTTAGCGTCAGGTCCACATTTTTGTGCCCGCAAATGGAGGCCAACCATCTTCATCCCTTTTGGGCGTTGTACGCCTTTGCGGTTTGGGTTGGGCCGCCGCCTTAAATGCGGGCAGCCATGTTTTGCCAAGATAGATTTGGTTTTCTCAGCGGATATAAATATTTCCTTCCGTCCTAATATGTATTGTTATTCTTAAGTCAGCAGTCTTCGATTTCCTAAGGTTTCTCTTAGCCATGGTTAGCTGGCAGGTTTAAAATTGTTGATGTGGGTTTTTGAGTTTAACATTTCTCGCAAGGTGTTTGTTCTATACAGGACTGCTGTGAAATTAGGAGCCTTGCCTCCTTTTTCAATCGCTTCGACTAGCTCTTTGAGAACGTTTGTCTTCCACAATGTTTGAGGGTCAACTATGGCCGTTAGTGTTCCGAAGGCTTTGTTTACGCCTGTTTTTACTGCTTCGGTTCTGCCAAGTTTTGTTGTGTGTCTAACAACTTTTCCATGGATGTTGGGCCATTTTCTGCGACATTCTTGTATTGTTGCCCATGCAATTTCATAGGTGCAGTCGCTGCTTCCGTCGTCGACGACGATGATTTCGCAGAAACCCATGTATTGGGCTGCATTTTTGAAAAGGCTTAATAGGCACTTGGAAATGAATTTTTCACTATTATAGGCTGGGATAACTATGGAAACTGAAGGATGGAAGACGCTTTTGGGGGATGCTTGCACCTCTCCACTTCCTCAAACATTAATTTGGGCTTTTCAAGAAATAAAGCAAGTATTCCCACGGGAAAATATTTCAGAAGAAACTATAATGGAAATGCATATAGCTGATGCGTATTAAGATTTTAGAAGACTTAAATAACATCCACATAACTTCTGAATCAATGGAAAGGCGAGGAAACCTCATGGAAGACTTGTCACGTTACTATACGCTTCTCAAAGACCCAACACGGCGGAAAATAATTGAGATTTTGGGTGTGCAAGAGAAGATTGGGTTTAAGGAGCTTCGCGAAAGCTTAGGCTTAGGCGTCGGCACTGTTTATTACCATCTTGACATGCTTTCCGACTTCCTTGAGCAAGATAAACAGCGGAAGTATAGACTAAACGCGAAGGGACAAATGCTCTACAGAGTCTTGAAGGAAGGCAGCGTTCCAGCCAGCCTTGGAATAAGCGAAACCATAAGCCATCGTGCGGCAAAGTGGCTTTTCCTCTCTCCGCTGTTTGCCTTAACAGTCAAACCGTTGAAGTTTTTGCCAATTTCCTTCGCCATTCTAATTTTAGGCGCCTATGGGGCTTCCATTGCAAGGCTTGAACCAGCCCTCTTCTTCTATTTTGAATATTCCAACCGCAGCCCACCAAGCATAGCAGTGCTCTTCATATTCAACTGGATAGGCCTATTCCTATTCGCAGAAGCCCTAGCCAACATCCTCTTCAAACGTTTTGGAAACGACCTCCAACTTTTCACGTGCATAGGGCTGGCTGCCCTTCCGTTAGCGGCTTTTCCTTACATATACGTGACTGTTCCAACATTTTTAGAACTCCTCAACCTATATAGCTGGGAGCTTGTGGAAAATTTAAGGCAAGTTATACTGATAATTCTGCAGATTTGGACTCTTCTGCTTGTTTCAGCAGCCGCGTGTTATGGGAAAGGCTTGAGACTTGACAAGGGCATAATTTTAGGCTTAACAGCCATGTACTTAAACATAGCAATCCTCTTCATCCTCGGAAGATTCACATAGAGTTCGAGGTTTCTAGAACTTTTAGATGTTGATATTCGGGTTTTATGGAAGCGGTTTTCTTAATAAGCCGTTTTGCCTAGTCTTTTTCGGTGAAAAGGCATGAAAAATATGAGAAAAGCGTTAAAGGCGTTTTCTTTAGCCTTTCTGTTGATGTCTATAACAGCGCCATTGGCCCTCATCAATAATGTGAGCGCTGCAGATGCGCAGGGATTAAATGTTAGCTATGGGTCTTACGGCAGCAAGTGGGTGAAAATACAAACAGACTTGATAACCATTCTGTTCCCTGCTGGTGGAAAGAAGCCAATGTTTCTATGGTGGTATGCCAACGACACCAGCAACATTTACGTAGTCAAATACAAGGGCTTGATAGAATATATGACATTGGACTATGAATATTATCGTATTGCCTGCGAGGCTAATTCCCTCACCATTCGCGAAAGACTAATGGCAAAGTATGCCTCTTCTGGGCAACATCAAACGGAGATCAGAAATAGAATAATGTATTGGGGATGGTGGTTAGGATTTCATCCAGCCCTCCTGCCCTTCAGTGCTTGCACCTGGAACTTGACAGGCCCTGACAGCGTTACTAGGGAAGATGGTGTATCCTATATAGCGTTCAACTTTACTCTTGTGAAGGCGCCTCCAATATTTGATTTCACCGAAGGTAATGTGGTTATTCGCTGTAGGTTCTACGCCACAGACGCAACAGAAAGCGCTCATGGACTATACAACTACACGGTAAAAGCTGGAGAGCTTAAAATGGATTTAGTCATACAGAATTGGGAGTGGAACATTGACAAACTCAACGACCTATTTGAATACCTTGAAAATCTCGGTTATACTGTCCCGAAGCTGAAGGCTGGTTTAGCGTTATGGGTGGACATGGCCTCTCTGAACATCACTAAGCTTTCAACGGCGGAACAAGATGTCGAAACAACACCGCCAACTCTGCCTGAAAGTGTTGCTAACGCCGCATTGGAACCAGTGGAGGTGAACTCCGGCGTGTCAGACATCGTTGCGGGTGGACAAAGAATTCAAGTAAGAAATAAGGTATCCAGTGAGACGACAGCACTGAATGTTAGAACTCGCCTGCATGAACGTTTCCGGCTGCGCTTCGCCAAGGAAAGCCAGACATTGGCGGGATTCTTCGATTTCGTGAACACTGCTGTTGTGATAAACTCCACAACTAGCGAAACCTCTGTAGTTAACGTAACAGCAGCCTATATGGCGGCCGGAAACCACCTACGACTGTTCATTGGTTATCCATACTTTGGAAGCAACATCCTTGAACATGACCCATCTATAGGTGTTGAACAAGCCATCCCCATATTGCCAAAGCTATTGTGGGTCTTGGTTGGCGCCACGGTTGTTATTGGTGTGGCTGTTGCTGCTGTGAAGTTGCTGAAGAAACCCGTCAACATTTTAGCTGTTAAATAATCCTCCCTTTTTCTTTTGTTTGGATATATTTTTGTTTTGGAAGTAAAAGTTTATATTGTGTATTGCTACGTAATATTTGGGATTTATGCATGCGCGTCAAGACAGAGAACGATGAAATCCGCTGGCAGGTCGTAAAGGCTATGCTGGACGAATTTCCAACTTTAAGAGAAAAGGTTGAAGCCTATATAGAAAAACAGAAACCAAAACAATAAATTGTTTGTTGTAAACGGTTTTAAATGGGGTTTCTTTTAAGTAGGTGTGGCGGAGGAACCTTAACGTTGTTTCTGCCGTTTTCGTTTTCGGTTTTGAGAAGCTCTGTGATTTCGCGGTAGCGTTGAAGAAACTCTAAGCCTTTCTGTGTTGCTTTATAAATCTCTTTATCGTTTTCAACTTTTCTGTCGATTAGGTTTATCTTTAACATGAAACTCAAATAGTCGTTAAGTTGTGTGAAGCTAAGATTTGCTCTATACATTATCTGGGTTTTTAAAACGCCTTCTCTGGCTATTTCTAAAATTTCGGAAATTATGTAGAGTTTGTCTCGCCTTTTTGGGCATGGGTTTGAGCCCCAAACATTCATTTCCACAATATTCCTCTCAACAAGTTTTCAAGAGGGAGAAGGCGCATGGTCCATTTTAAGCGGTGTTTCCACTGTACAACTATTACTGTTCTCGTAATATTTTCTAGAAGAATCTTCTACATCAGCCTTGCATGTTTAGCCGTTAAGAAGAATTTATCTTTTTAAAGGGAGAATAATCCAGAGAGGTGAACGAAAATGCTTGTAGGTTTAATAGCGGACACCCATGATTATCTGCCAATGGTGGAAAAAGCCGTAAAAAGGCTTAATGGGGAAGGCGTTGAACTCGTGCTCCATGCTGGAGACTACGTGGCTCCCTTCGTCATTCCAAAGTTTAAAGAGTTGAAGGCAAAGCTTGTAGGCGTTTTCGGCAACAACGACGGAGACCGCGAACTCTTAAAAAGGAGATTCAGCGAATGCAATGCGCTGGAAATTCGTGGAAACTTCGCAAAAATATGCGTGGGCAAAGTTAAAATCGCACTGTTGCATGGACACGAGGAAGAACTTTTAAAGACTTTAATCGACAGTGGAAACTTCGATGTGGTGGTTCACGGACATACGCATAAGGCGGAAACATACACGAGCGGGAAAACTTTGGTGGTGAACCCCGGCGAAGCCTGCGGATACCTAACTGGAAAATCAACAATCGCACTGCTGGACACGGATAAACTTGAAGCGAAAATAATTAGCCTCCTTTAAGCAAGACAGTATGGCTGTCTCCGCTGATTGGCAAGCTTAAAAAGTTCAGCTAACTCCTCGTCGCTTGCCCCGTTCCGCATAGGCGTTAGAACATCCACCGTGTTATCGTTTCTCATTAGACACGGTTTAAGCTTTCCATCGCTTGTGACCCGCATGCGGGTGCAATGCCTACAGAATTCCGTGTTTTCAATGGGGTGGACAACTTCTACCTTCACGTCTGGCATGTGGTATATGCGGCGGTTTTGCATGTATTTTCTGGCTTCAACCTTCAAGGCTTTCTGCTTTAACATCGCCTCATATTCGTCTAAGGGTTTATGGTAAGTGGCATAATACTCGCTGCTTATGTTTATGGGTTCAAGCTCTATAAGCTGCAGGACTGTTCCAGTTTCCCTTGCAAAACCCATCATCTCCGGCACTTGGGAATCGTTTACACCTTTTAAAATAAGCATATTAAGCTTGACGGGGTTTAATCCAGCCTCAACAGCTGCTTTAACCCCTCTTAAAACGTTTTCCAGCCTACCGCCAGTCAGTTTGCAGTATACTTCTCCATCAATTGTTGGAAGGTTTATGTTTACCCTTTTCAAGCCGTTTGCGTATAGCTCTTTAGCCAACGGTTCAAGCAGTGTTCCATTGGTTGTCATGGAAAGCTCCTCTAAACCCTTTATAGCTGCTATGCCCTTCACTATCTGCACTATGTCCCTGCGCATTAAGGGTTCTCCGCCTGTAAGCTTAATCCTTGAAATGCCCAAAGCTACGGCGATTCTGGCAACGCGCACAATTTCTTCGGCGGTCATCTCTGTCAAACTTTCCCTAGATTTGTCTTCGCCTTCCGCGTGGCAGTAGCTGCAATGCAAGTTGCATGGTCTTGTAAGCGCTATCCTAAGGTTTAGTAATGGACGCCCGTAATGGTCCTTCAGCACCATCGTTATTCCCGCGCATGCTTAACGATGTGTGCAGCTTCCGGCAATATAAGCTTTTCAAAACAAACCTTAACAGCGTCAGGCGAACCGGGAATACAGAAGAAAACTTTGCCTTTAGCTACGCCAGCCATGGCGCGAGATAAAACTGCGGCTGAGCCTATTCGCTTATAGCTTAAAAGCCTAAAAATTTCTCCAAAACCAGGTAAAATTTTCTCCATGAAAGGCGAAACTGTCTCTATAGTTAAGTCTGAAGGCGCTATGCCAGTGCCTCCACAGAAAATAATGACGTCTGCTTGAGCTGATTCCAAAGCATGTCTTACGCTTTCTTCGATTAATGCTTTGTCGTCTGGAATAATTTTGCGAAACGCAACCAGATGCCCAGAACCCCTCACCAATCCTTCAATAAGGTCGCCAGAATCATCCCTAACTTTTTCGCTCTTCTTCAATTTGTCATAGCGGGATGTGCTGCAAACGTAAATGCCAAAACTAAGCCTTTTAGGAGCTTCAGCCCTATGTCTTTCTGCGCTTTCGCTCATCTTGAAGCCTTTCCTTAACCTTCTTTTCTACACGGATATCTTCAATAACCGTAAAGGGGTATTGACCTTCAACGTCTTTCTCATACTGCTTAACCATGTCCCAGATTGTAAGAAGGCTCATGACTGTTGCCACTAGTGCTTCCATTTCAACGCCTGTCTGCGCCTCTGTTTTAATGGTTGATGAAACTTTAACCGTTGAATTGTCTGGGATTTCTATGTCTACTTTCACGTTTGTAAGGGGCAGTGGATGGCAGAATGGGATTAAAATGCTTGTCTCCTTTGCAGCCAGTGTTCCAGCAATTTTCGCCGTGTAAATTGGGTCTCCCTTCTCGATTTTCCCATGCTTAATCAGTTTTATGGTTTCTGGTTTCAGCCTAATTTTCCCAGTTGCAGTTGCTTCACGGAAGACCTTGGGTTTTCCAGTTATGTCAACCATCGCCACTTTAAGCCACAACTCCTTCCTTTTCAGTAGGGTGTAGGCTGGTTATTTAACAGTTCTGAAAGATGTTAGCGAATGTTTTCTGCGTTTTCCCAAGTTTCTAAAAGCGTTTGTATAGCCTTAGCCTTCACTGAGTTCTCGTTAAACCTGTATAGACGGATTCTTCCAAACCTTTTGTGTTGAAGGATTCCCTCATTCTCAAGAATCTTTAAATGTTTCATTGTGGTTTTGTGGTTTGCGCCAAGCCTTCTAGCAATCTCGGTAACGTTTAACTCCCTTATTTTGGATAGAATTTTCAAAATTTTTATGCGCAGCTTGTTTCCAAGCACTGTCTCTATTTGCATGTTTACCATAATTAGCATATGTGAATATTTTAAGTTTGGTCTGGATACATGTTGTCTACAACTTTAATCCATCTTGTGGCGAGGATCTGGTCAAAGTCTTCGCTTTTAGGGTCGAGATCCGATGCGACTAAATGCCAATGGTCGTTAATGGTGGCGAAGGTGCTGTCTAAAATGACGAATTTTGGAGTGTATTTGAAGACTTCCCTACCTATTTGGGAGATTATGCTTAAGGCGCGTTCATATGCTTTATAGGGTATTGTGTGTTGGTGTCGCTTATAGATTATCATGATTCTTTCCCTATGCCCCTTAAGATTTTTCGTCCTCAAAACAATGAAGGAGTCGTCTTGATAGAAGATTTTCTCTTTCTGCAATTCTAAATCGCAGAGGGGACAGTTCGCCACCATGATGTTTGCCTCCATTAGCATGTAGATAAATGGAAGAAGAGAAATATCTATTTATTGCAACCGTTTACCCGCTTTCCTTCTCTAAAAGCATAGCCAATTCCCTTTCCAGCTCGTGCGCTGGAATCCCTGGAAGACAGATAAGCGTTGTTCTTCCACGTTGACCCGTTGAAGAAACACTCTTTTCGATTATGCCCAAGGCTGAGAGGACTTGGAGGTATTTCCATAACTGCGTGTGGGTGTGGGGTTCCACGCCAAACTCTTCGCAGACAACTGCATACGCTTGTTCCACCTCGGTTATGGAAGCGTAAGCTCTATCATTTTCTTTGAAGAATCTCGCCATGCCCAATAGGAAAAGTTTTTCATGTAGGCTTAACGAAGCCAAATCGCTTTTACGCGTAATTGCATATATGCTTGAAACAGCTTTTCTTACACATTCTGGAGTCACTGCCCCTAAATCTTCAGCGTCTGCGTATTTTCCAGCCCTCCATAAGAGTTCTATCGCGAAACGGGCGTTTCCCCCTTCTGAATGGGCAAGCTCAGCGATTAGGCTTATTGTGTCTTCTGAAACCGCCAAAGGTTTGAAGGCTAATTGAACTCTGTCGCTTATTATGTCTACAAGCTGTTCTTTTGAATACTTTTCTAACCGTATTATGTTTGATTGCAATGTGCTTCTAGTGCTTGGGTCTAGGCTTTCAACAGCCTTTACATTTTTTAATATGCATATGAGCGAAATCCTTTGGGGCTTGTTTAGTCTTGTTTCTTGTAGGCGGGTAAGCTTGTAAACCGGTTCTGAGCCTTCCTTTTCGATTAGGTTTTCAAACTCGTCAAGGGTTAAAATCACATGGGCGTTCTGTTCATCCAAAATCTGCAAGAAAATGTTTAGGAGCTCTTCTGCTGAAAAACCTCTTTTAGGAAAGTTTGGATGAAAAACTGAAACCGCATGATGCAGTATAAAGAATAGGCTCCCACGGTATTGACGGCAATTCACATGAATATAATGAAGGTTTAATCCCTGCTGTTTTGCTTGCTGAACGATGTCGGCTCCGAAGCGTTGGGAAAGCGCCGTTTTCCCTGTGCCAACGTCTCCAACTATGAGAACCCTTTGAGCCATTTTTTCTGGAGTTGATAACATAAAACTGAAAAACTCTCTTAAAAGGCGCATTTCAGCTTCTCTGTGGGGAAGCCTACTGGGAACATAGGTTATGTCAAGCTTCGCTTCATCCTTAAACACACTGCGATACGCTGGCACCATCAATCCTCAAGGAAAATATGTTTAAACCTCTGTTATGCTTTTCCCTTCAAACAGTCAATGCGAAGAGTGTTTGGGAGGCGCGGATTGACTAATTCCTCTTAAGCCCATCATATTCCTTTCCGCGGATTTTAATATGCGCGTAGATAAAGCCGTGTTTTGCTCTTTCTTCCTGTTCTTTAACCCATGCTTCTAGTCCTATTTTTTTCAGCCTTTTTCCATCCTCTATGGTTGTTGGATAGATTTTTGTGTATTTCTTGATTAAGGCGCATGGATATTCTTCACATAGCGGGCATATGGACACTTCCTTTTTCTTTATGCATATTCTTATTTTGCAAGTGTCGGGACCGCCGCCAGTTCTACAAGAACACTCATATTTTGTCAAGTCTTCTAGGAACTACAGAAAATTGGGAAAGTTTTCCGCATGGAAGGCACATATCTATACCAAAAATCCATTCCTTCTTGGTGAAGGGTCTCCTTCAATTGTTGAGCATGTTTAGGGAAGCAAACTCTAACCCCGCATAATCCACAGTAACAACCGCAATATCCAACAAGCTTTGATAAGTCTTCTTCAGTCATAGTCAAAAACCCCACGTAATAATATGTGGGTTTGATATGAATAAATTTAAAATTAAACATTGAAAAAGATTAAGGATAAAACTTTTAAGCTTAATTTTGTAATTTTGATGGCAAATGATTCCAAAATACCTCTTTCTAACAAAAGGCGTCGGCAAACACAAGGAGCAACTCCAATCCTTCGAGATAGCCTTAAGAAACGCTGGCATCCACCACTGCAACATAGTAAACGTTTCAAGCATAATACCGCCCGGCTGCAAACTAATTTCAAGAGAAAAAGGCTTAAAGATGCTTGAACCTGGCGAAATAACCTTTGTTGTGTTAGCCAGAAACCAAACAAATGAGCCGCATAGGCTTATCGCTGCGTCCATAGGCGTAGCCATTCCCTCTGGAAAAAATAATTACGGTTATCTGTCGGAGCATCATTCTTTCGGGCAGACAGACGAAGCTGCTGGAGACTACGCAGAGGATTTGGCGGCAACCATGCTGGCTACAACTATGGGAATTCCATTCGACCCTGAAACCGCTTGGGACGAGCGGAAACAACAGTTCAGGGCAAGCGGATTGATAATTAAAACCGCTAACATAACGCAGTCTGCCACTGGAGACAAAAACGGTTTATGGACAACGGTCATTGCAGCAGCAGTTTTTATTCCAAAATAATATTAGCATTAAAACAAACATTAGTTAGGTGAAACCCTTGCCAGTGAAATTGCAAACTCCATTAATAATTGTTAATTTTAAGGCTTACTCTGAGGCAACTGGTAAGAGGGCTGTTGAACTCGCAAAAAAGGCTGAAAAGGCAAGCCGTGAAACCCAAATATCTATTTGCGTGGCGCCCCAATTCACGGACATAGCCGCAGTGGCTAAAGAAACAGAAATCCCTGTTTTCGCCCAACACATAGACCCCATAGTGCCTGGAAGCCATACGGGACATGTGCTTGCAGATGCTGTGAAAGAGGCTGGAGCCGTAGGCACTTTAATCAACCATTCTGAAAGGCAACTTAGGCTTTGGGAAATTGACGCTGCAATAAGGATAGCCAAGGAGAAAGGGCTTATTTCGGTTGTGTGTGCAAACAATCAGACCATAAGCGCGGCTGTTGCAGCCCTAAAACCAGACATAGTGGCTGTGGAGCCTCCGGAGCTTATAGGCACCGGTATACCAGTTTCAAAGGCTAAACCCGAAGTGGTGACGGCTACTGTTAAGCTTGTTAGGGAGATAAACCCAAAAGTCATCATATTGTGTGGGGCTGGCATAAGTCATGGAGAAGACGTGGCAGCGGCTTTGAGGCTTGGGACCCAAGGGGTTTTGGTGGCGAGTGCTGTTGTGAAGGCGAAAGATCCATATAGGGTTTTGCGGGAATTTGCTGAAAAGTGCAAAGTTTAGGAGAATAGCCCATTGAAGGTTGAAGCTGAATGTGCAGCATGCATCATCAGCAGAGGAGCAGCTGAAGTTAAGGAAGCCACAACAAACCCAGCTTTGCGATTTAGAGCTATGAGGGAGCTTCTACACTTGTTAAGTAAAGAGTTCAAACCGTCAGCTGTCCCTGCAGATTTAGGCACAAAAAGAGACCGCCTCATAAAAAGAGTTACTGGAAACAACGATCCATATAAGAGGAACAAGCGAATATGCAATGAAAAAGCCTTGAAACTTTTGCCCTATGCAAGAAAGCTTGTGGAGGAAGGCTACACACAGCAGGACAGGTTTAAAAGGGCTTGCCTATGCGCCATGGTTGGCAACATTATGGAATTTGACATTCCAGGACATAAATTCACGTTTAGCAGTTTGAGGAAGAGCCTAAAAGAAGCTGGAAAAGACCTTGTGATTAACGATATTGGCAAAATCTATGAAGTGGCTGAAAACTCACATATTATCCTTTATTTGACGGATAATGCTGGAGAAATAGTTTTTGACACGCTGCTTGTGGAGCAGCTTAAAAACATGGGGTTAACCGTTATAGTGGCTGTTAAAGGCGCCCCCGTCATAAACGATGCAACTTTGGAGGATGTTGAAATCTCTGGTATGGGTAAAATTGCAGACAAGGTGATAACTACAGGCACGGATGCTGTGGGTTTGGCTCCAAAAGAGGTTTCAGCCGAATTTCAAAGCGTTTACGATTCTGTCGATATGGTTTTTGCAAAGGGCATGGGATACGCTGAAACCTTAACGGAGTATAAGCTTCAAAAACCTCATGCGCTACTCTTCAGAACCAAATGTGACCCTGTGGCAAACTTTTTTGCAGTTCCCAGAGAAAAGAATGTTGCAAAGTTGATGACGTAAATGATGAAGTTTCTGCCATCTATATGTGTGAGCGGAGAAAAACTTTCAAAAGTTGAAGATTTCCTTAGAAAAGAGTGGATTGTAACCAATGGTTTAGGCGGTTATGCTTCTTCAACAGTTTTGGGCGTAAACACGAGAAAGTATCATGGAGTGCTTGTGGCTGCCTTTCATCCGCCGAGAAATCGAAAAGTTTGCATAACAAAGCTGGACGAAGAGTTAAGGCTGGGAAACGCTTTTTATCCGCTTTTTGCCAACGAGTTTCAAAACGGCATATACCCAAAAGGATTCCAATTTCTCACAGAGTTTTCGCTGTCTCCCTTTCCAAAATATGTTTACAACGTGCAGAACGTTAAGATTTCCAAAACGGTTTTTATGCCCCACAAGAGAAACACTGTTGTCACTGTGTACGAAGTTTTAAATGCTAGTGATTTGGACGCTGAAATGCACCTTTTTCCCATAATCGCCTGTAGACACTTCCACTCGGTGATAAGCCGGTGGCAAAATCCTCCAAGGTTTTTTCAGAAAACCCAAGGCAGAAGAGTGAAAATAAACGTTGAAGCTCCACCATCAACGTTGATTATGGAAGTTACAGAGGGCACTTACCACTCGTCGGAAAAGTGGATTGAAAAAATTTGTTTCCGTGAGGAGCACCTCCGCGGGGAAAGCTACCTTGAAGACTGGCACCAGCCCGGGTTCTTCCAGTTTAAGGTCAAGGGAAAAACTCGTGAAAAATTTGCGTTAACGGCTGTTGCAGGCGAAAACGAAGCAATTGTGGAAGGGGAAGCTGATAAAATGCCAACAACAATTTATGATGTTGAGAGTCTGTATGCCGAGGAAATTGAACGCCGCGAAGGATATATTAAAAAGTTTTACGAAGAGCACAGCGGCATAGATGCAAAAGACTGGCTCAACTGGATTATCCACGCCACAGACATGTTTATCGTAGAAGCTCTTGGAAAAGCTCTGAAATCAGTTATTGCTGGCTACCACTGGTTTGAAGAGTGGGGTAGGGACGCCTTCATTTCTTTGCCTGGGCTCATGCTTGTGACTGGAAGGTTTGAAGACGCTAGACAAACGTTTTTAACATTCAACGAATACTCTGCTGGCGGTTTAATTCCAAACCTCATTTCAGACTGGAATGCGCAATCCGTCTATAACGCTGTGGATGCCACCTTATGGTATGTGAACGCTGTTTTACATTATTTGAAATATACTGGCGACTTCGAGTTTGTTCTGAAAAACTTATGGGAAAACTTGAGGGCGATGGTTGAAAACCTTGTTAAAGGCGTATATGGCAAAATGCGCGTAGACGACGACGGACTTCTTTTACATGGACCACAGCTTACCTGGATGGACACGGTTGTAGACGACCAACCAGCAACCCCTAGGGCTGGCAAGGCTGTGGAAGTGCAAGCGTTATGGTATAACGCCCTAAAGACGCTGGAACTTCTAGCAAAAAAGTTTAAAGAAACAAGCCAAGCTGAAAAATTTGCGCGTTTAGCTGAAAAAGCCAGAGGAAACTTTAATGCGAAATTTTGGAACAATGATAAAAACTGCCTATTCGACGTTTTAGACAAAAATGGCTGCGGCGACCCCTCTTTAAGGCCTAACCAGATTATCGCTGTTTCCCTGGATTTCACAATGCTTGATAAGGCAAGAAGCGCCAAAGTGGTTGATTTTGTACGTCGCGAGCTTTTAACGCCATATGGCTTAAGAACCCTTGCAAAAAGCGATTCAAGATATGTGGGCGTATACTTTGGTGATAGACGAAGCCGCGACTTGGCTTATCACAATGGAACTGTTTGGCCGTGGCTTCTGGGACCTTTCATAACGGCTTATCTTAAAACTGAAGGTTATGGGGAATACCCGCGGGAACACGCCTTTAAAAACTTCCTTCTACCCCTCTTCACGCGGCAAGTCTTCGATGCTGGACTTGGGGTTATAAGTGAAATTTTCGATGGAGATTCGCCTCACAATCCGAGGGGATGTATAGCCCAAGCATGGAGCATAGCTGAGCCCTTAAGGGCTTACGTTGAAGACATATTGCTTATAAGGCCAAAACATGAAGGGGAAGTCTTCCAAGTTTTAAGGTGAAATCTCTTTTCTTAGGCTTTCTGCGGCTGTTTCTGGCGTAACAGTGTTTATGTATACGCCTGTGCTTTTTTCAAATCCAGCCCAGATGGCAAGTTTTGGGTAAACCTCTAAATGCCAATGATAATGTTGGCTTGCAGTCTTTCCCAAAGCTATGTGAAAACCAAAATTGTAGGGCGGGTCGTTCAAAAGGGTTTTGAGGGCGCTGAAACAAGTCTTCAACATTTTTGCAAAGCCTTCCTTCTCTCCTTTTGAAAGTTCAAGAGGCGAAATTGCATGTCTTTTTGGTAAAATCCAAAACTCCATTGGGTTGACGCTTGCCCAAGGCGCAAAAACCACAAAGTCCATGTTTTCCATGATGAAGCGGGGGCTTTCCCGCTCCCGTTTTATAATATTGCAGAATACGCATTCACCGTGTTCTTGCCAAAATTTTCTGCTCGCCTTCATTTCTTCCTCTACAATTTTCGGGACAAAAGGGGTTGCGATTATTTGGCTGTGGGCATGGGAAAGGGATGCTCCTGCTTCTAAGCCGTGGTTGCGGAATATTGAAACGTACTTTACATAAGGCTTCGATGAAAGTTCGAAAAGCCTATCCAAGTAAGCGTTCACAACATGCACAAGTTGCTGGACGCTGGCGTCAGATGGATGTTTATCGTGGTTTGGCGATTCCACCAAAACCTCATGGTGTCCAACAGCCAAAGCCAAATCACAGCTTTTCATAAAATTTTTTCTGTCGGACGTATTTTGTGGCGGGTTGAAGGCTGGAAAAAGGTTTGAAAAACATCGGATAATCCAGTTCTTATGCCTAAAATCGTCTTCGTCCTTTATCTTTTCAATTTTTCCGCCAGATTCTATATATGCAAGCACTGCAGGCGGAGTCATATGCTCGTTTCCTGGACAGAAGGGGCAAACGCCTTTTTTGGCTTGCGTTTTCTCTCTTTTGGCGAAATCTGTTGGTCGGCGTCCCCTTTCGGTGGCAATTACCACCCATCTGTCAAGAAGGTAATCCTTACGGAGCTCGTTGTAAGGCATGCCTATAACTCCAGCAGACATTAAAATGCGCTTCTATAAGATTTAGCGTTTTCGAACAGGGTTTGGCTTGCCCCAAAACCAATAGCGACTAGCCCCCTCTAGATTTTCCATTCTTCGATTATTTGCTTATAGGTTTTGGCACTTTTTCGCATAATCCGCTTTTTGGTTTGGAGGTCTACCGCGAACAAGCCGAACTTCATTTTAAAGCCTTTAGCCCACTCGTAGTTATCGGTTAAAGCCCAATGAAAATAGCCTCTAACATCAATTTTCTCTTCGTTTAAGGCTTTTTCCAAAACCGCAACGTGGTTTTCTATAAATTTTGGTCTAAGTTTGTCCTCTTCGTCGGCTACTCCGTTTTCCGTCACATAAAGGGGTCTTCCAAACTTCGCCATAGACTTCAACGCATCCAACAGTCCTTTTGGATAGATTTCCCATCCAAGGTCTGACGTGGGGTTTCCATCGGCTGAGGTGCTTTTTGGCTGGCATCCAAAACCGTAGTTCGGCATTATTTCTGGAACCGCTGGGGTTCCAGCAAATAGCCTAGCCAAAAGGTTTCGCTTACCCCTAATCACAAATCGTGTGTAATAGTTTACGCCAAGCCAGTCGAGACGCTGCCCCAAATAATTTTTCGCTTCACTTTTCTCGCGGATTCCGTTTAAGTTTTCGTCTAGCCAGCCGTCAGCCACTGCCCGTGGAAAAAATTGGTTATGCAGGTTTTCCATAAACTTTGCCGCTTCAACATGAAGCCTTTCCCCGTTATTTAGGGGTTGCGCTGGAATCACATTATGAATTAAACCCACATAAGCTGGACTTTGACTATCTGAATCAGCCTTAACAGTGTCCAATTTCTTTATAGCGTCGTAGGCTCTGGCATACGCCACAGCCATGTTTTCAGCCGCCTTTATAACATCCCTAAAACTGCTCACGCCCGGCGGGAAACCCGACTCGGGAATCATGTATCCAGCCTCGCATACAGCCATAGGCTCGTTGAAAACCGCCCAACTGTCAACCATTCCGCCTAAACTCCAAGCCAAATAAGCCGCATATTTCGTAAACTCGATTATGGCGGCTTCATCCAACCATCCTTTTGGGCCTCTCTTAAGCTTTGTAGTCCGCACAGTCAGCGGATTGTGAATCCACAATGGAAGCGTAAAATGGTTTAGGCAGACGAAAACCTTGAAATCCCGCTTTCTCAAATCCGCTATAATTTCCTTATAATGGTTTAACGCGTCCTTATCTGCTAACTTATCAAGCATTTCTAAAGCTTTGCTGTCCACGTCTACTTTGGAAATGTTGCCGTCTGAAGCCCTTTCAACTCCAACTTCGACGGCTGACGTGCTTTTCGGAAAGACTCTGCTCCATTCCACGCCAATTCTATAAGCGTTTAACCCAAGTTTTTTCGCATTTTTATGGTCTTCTGCATACATGTTCCAGTAGTCTACGCCGTTTTCTGGCAAGTCGCCACTAACAATGCCCCGCTTAATGTTTTCAGCATCGTGAACCCAAACAAACCAGTCAGAGTTAACGTCCACGCCTTTGCCAGCCGAATCACCCATCTCAAACTGGAAACCGCTGGCAGAAACACCCCAAAGAAACTCACCCTTAAAGCTCAACAGCATCCACCACAGCAGTTATGAAAGCTGTTCTTCATATAAAAGGCTAAAGCGGTGGGTCACTGAGGTTCGACGTCCAGAATCCGCCCACCTCCTCAAACCCTACACTCGCACCCGCACCCCCTTGAGCGCCAAACGTCCAAGCTTAGGTTGTTCCCTCCCGGGCCTAGCCAGTTTCACCTGGTAAACGCCGGAACAAGCTTCCCTACGGAAGCCGCCCAGCGACCGCCAGCCCCAAGGGACGGATGGTCAATGCTTCGGAAGAGAGAGGGTTTAGGCGGCCATGGACGCCTCAGCCTCAGCTTTCAGCCCGTCATATAGAGGGTTTACGGTTCAGGGGACCCCTAGCCCCCCGCCTAAGACCCACCGCCAAACATTCAAAAGCAAAACAAAACCTATAAAACTTTATGCTCTACAATAGCATCTAAACCACCACGTGGTCCAAAGAATATGGAGTTGAAATCGAACAAGTTGAAAAGTCTACCGAAAATGAAAATCAATGCATCGTGATAGGGCTGGATTTCTTTAGGATGATAAACGTCCCATACAGGCTTCTTCTCCCAAAGCTTAACTTCTGTAAGCAATCTATCCAAATCTTTAACATATTTTTTAATCGAATTTTCCTTCATTAATAATTCACCCTTTCACGTTTTGTGTATAGAAGATTTCTCCTAAAACGTTTAGATTTGGGGTTTAAAATTTTATATATTATTTATTTAGTTTAGCATTGCAGTCTATTGGAGGAGGTAAATCTTTGGCTAATATTTCAAAGATCAAGTTTACCCAGACATGCACTTGAGAAGTTTGATTCTTTAAAACATTATGGTTTTCAAATCAGCGAAAGTCAAGTTGCTGATGCTGTTCTTAATCCAGAACGCATTGAAAGAAGAGGCAACCAGTTTTTCGCTGTAAAACTAATTAATTCCAAACATGCTTTAAGGGTTGTTTACGAGAAAAGAAAAGGCTTTTTAGTTGTCATTACTTTTTATCCTGTTAGGCGGGAGCGTTATGACTTATAAGATCAAGTATGATGGAGACGCTGATGTATTGACCATTGTCCTTAAAGAGAAAGGCAAGCTTTCTCATGCAGAGGAGATAGGCGACATCATAGTTCACTTCGATAAAAATGGAAAACCTCTTTTTATGGAGATACTTAAAGCTAGCAAGATAGTACCCTTAATGGTTGAGGGCTTAGCTAAAAAAGAAGTTGTAGTGGCATAACCCTACATATAGCCCCCGCCTAAGGCCCACCGCCAAAAATTCCGAAGCGTATTCAAAACTATAAAACTTTACCCTTCATCACTATGCCGTTTTTTAGTATACTTACTTGGAGGCTTTTAGGCAAATTTTCCAGTTCAACCATGTCTACAGGCATGCCAAGTTCCAGTTCCATTTTTGCATTTAAATCTAAGAGTTCTTTGAAGCTTAGTTTTGGGGTTGAACTTATGCAGATGTCTATATCCCTTACATAGTCACGGGTGGTTAGACTTCCGAAAATTATTGCAAGCCTTATCCGCTTATTTCGAGCCACAAACTCCTCTATTTTCTTGATTATTTTTTCCTTTTCTTTTCGATTGAACTTGTAAATTCGTATCTGGTCATAGGCGGATTGCATATCTATCCCTCACACTCTTTAAAAATTTGTCAACAGCCTCGAAATCACTTTTAATGGCGTTATATACTTGATTGTCGTCTATTATCCAATAACGATGAACCAGTAAGTTTCTTAAACGCATTATAGCCGTTAAATCCCTAGCACAATTGCAGACACCCTCCTCCTCTAATATTTTGAAGCACTGTGAGTAGGACTGTGGAGTCCGGTTGAAGTCTTCTGTTGCTATTTGAAAGCATAAGCTTCCCAGAGCTTCAGCAAGAACTATTATATGGTAGCGGATGGCATATTTTTCATTAAAGCCTAACTCGGCGGAGGGTTTTGAGGTTAAACGTTTCAGTTCATCTGTTGTTTCAAGAATTTCGATAATTCTCTGCTTTATATGCTCAACGTTTATAGGCATTTCAACCAACATAATTAGTATAGCAAGGACTAAATAATGTTATTTGCCTTCTTCCCGTAACGAATCATTTAAGACTTTATCCAGCCATTTTATGTATGGTTTGAAGCCTTCCACTATTGGCAGTGTTATGATTTCTGGAATTTGGTAGCTGTGGATGGCTTTTACCTTCTCGGCGAGCTTGTTGAATAGGTCTTTTCTGGTTTTCATTAGGATTATGTGTTCTTGGGCTTCGTCTATTTTGTTTTGCCACCAGAAAAGCGAATGAACGGGGCTGATGATGTTGGCGCATGCTATGAGCTTCTCGGTTAGCAGTGTCCGTGCGATTTTTTCTGCTTCTTCCCTGTTTGAGGTTGTGACTAACACTATTATGAAGGGTTTTTCATTTTGTTTCATTTGTTTAGCCTCTTAAATTTTTGAGGAACTAGTAGAAGAGGCAATTCATTTATTTTCTGTTGTGGATTTTGTTTTAAGGTTTGTTTAGGTTAGGGTAGGGGGATGTTGTCTTGAAAACTGTTGGTGTGGTGACGAGTGGCGGAGACGCGCCGGGGATGAACGCGGCCATAAGGGCTGTTGTGCGCGTGGCTTACGCGAAAGGCTTTAGGGTTTTGGGTTTTGAAAGGGGTTGGGAAGGCTTAATCAGCAACTGTTTTAGGCTTTTAAATCCTCGTTCTGTGGGTGGAATAATCCAGACGGGGGGCACAATGCTGTTAACTTCGCGGTGTCCAGAGTTCAAAACGCTGGAAGGCATTAGAAAAGCTGCTGAAAACCTTGCCGCAAACAAAGTGGACGGTTTGGTGGTTATCGGCGGCGACGGCTCCTTTAGAGGCGCTTTGGAGCTTAGCCGCGAAACAGACGCCCTAATCGTTGGGGTTCCAGCCACCATAGACAACGACGTTTACGGAACAGAAGAGACAATAGGATTTGACACAGCTGTGAACACTGCTGTTGCCGAGATAGACAAAATCCGCGATACGGCTATATCCCACGAAAGAATCTTCGTCGTGGAAGTCATGGGCCGAAAAAGAGGCTTTTTGGCTTTGGCTGTCGGCTTAACCGTCGGCGCTGAAATGATCCTCGTCCCAGAAGTGCCCGTAAGCATGGAGGAAGTTTACAAAACCGTGAAGGAAAACGCCGCCAAGGGGAAGCGGTCCGGCATTATTGTGGCGGCTGAAGGCGCAGGTGACACCCGCAAAATCGCAAGAGAAATCGAACAAAACACTGGGGCAGAAGTGCGCCTAAGCATTGTTGGCTACGCCCAGAGAGGCGGAAGCCCAACAGCCAGAAGCCGTCTGCTGGCAAGCCTATTAGCTTGCGAAGCGGTTAATTTGTTGGCTCAAGACATTGGAAAACGTGTCGTTGGATTGCAGAAAGGCGAAATAACAAACATAGACCTTGAAACTTCATGTAAAAACGTTAAACCGTTAAACTTTGAAATGCTTAAGCTGGCGAAAGTTCTAGCAACATAAAGCCTTTTAATGGAAATTTCAGCCGAAGAAGACTTTGGCTATGTTGTAAAGCTCCAAGTCCACCGTTTTCCTTTTGCCTACCACGTCTTTAAGCGGCACTGATACGATTTTGTTTCCTTGAAGAGCCACCATGTAGCCAAACTTTCCTTCGTGAACGAGGTCTATGGCTGCTATGCCGAATCTTGTGGCAAGTATGCGGTCGTAGGCTGTTGGTGAACCTCCCCGCTGGATATGCCCCAAAACCACTACGCGGGTTTCTATACCCGTGCATTTTTCAATCTCCTTAGCCAAATAATAGCCTACTCCGCCAAGGCTTATGTGGCCGAACTCGTCGATGCGTTCGCTGTAAACTATTTCTTTTCCGCCTTTTGGCTTTGCACCTTCCGCCACAACGATTAGGCTGAAGTTTCTGCCGCGCTTCTGTCTGCGTCTGATGTATTCGCAAACTTCTTCAATGTCAAAGGGTTTTTCTGGAATGAGTATGACGTCTGCACCGCCAGCTAAGCCAGCTTCTAAGGCGATGTGCCCAGTGTAGCGTCCCATAACTTCAAGGATCATAACCCTGTTGTGGGCTTCGGCTGTGCTGTGCAACCGGTCAAGGGCTTCTGTGGCTATGGCTACAGCTGTGTTAAAGCCGAAGGTGTAATCGGTGCCCGACAAGTCATTGTCTATGGTTTTGGGAACCCCTACACATTTAAGTCTATAATCCGCCATTTTATAGGCGACGCTTAAGGTGTCGTCTCCGCCTATGGCGATAACCGCTTCTAAGCCAGCTTTACCGGCATTTTCCATTATCTGTTCTGGTCCTCCTTCGCGTTTGAAGGGGTTGGTTCTTGAAGTGCCGAGGATGGAGCCTCCGCGGGGCAGAATCCCTGAAACAGCGTTAAGGTTAAGGGGTGTAAAGGCGTTTTCGAGAAGTCCGCGCCATCCGTCTCTTATGCCGATAATTTCGTCGTTGTAGGATTGGATTCCCCTTCGAACTACAGCCCTTATAACAGCATTAATTCCAGGAGCGTCGCCGCCTCCGCTTAAAACTCCAATTTTCAAATGTGCACCTCCTTTTCATTATGCTTTTCCAGAACTGCCAAAAAGGCGCATTTTACCCTTAACGACTTCTTTCATGGCTTCTTTTGCTGGACCCAAAATTTTTCTAGGGTCGAACTCTTTAGGCGAGTTTGCCAAGACTTCGCGGATTGTGGCTGTGAACGCCAACCGCAAGTCTGTGTCAATGTTTATCTTCGTTATCCCTAAAGCAATAGCCTTTTTAATGTGTTCTTCAGGTATGCCCTTTGCTCCAGCCAGTTCAGCGCCGTATTTGCTGGCTTTTTCTATTATCCAAGCTGGAACACTTGAGGCGCCATGCAGCACCAGCGGTACATCAACTTTTTCGCGGATAAGCCTAAGCCTTTCAAAGTCCAGTTGAGGTTCGCCTTTAAACTTGTAGGCGCCGTGGGAAGTGCCTATGGAAACTGCAAGGGCATCCACGCCAGTCTGTTTAACAAATTCCTCTGCCTCTTCTGGGTCTGTTAAGACCGCCTCTCTTTCCTCAACAGTTTTTTCCTCTACGCCAGAAAGTCTTCCAAGCTCCCCTTCAACCGAAACCCCTTTTGCATGGGCTAAGTCCACAACCCGCTTGGTTAAGGCAACATTCTCTTCAAATGGCAAGTGGGAGCCGTCAATCATAACAGAAGTGAAACCGGCTTCTAGGCATTTGGAAACAGTTTCGATGTCTTCGCCGTGGTCTAGGTGAAGCGACATCGGTATAGGCGAAGATTCAGCCGCAACTTTAACCATACTTGCCAAATAATTTAGACCCCCATATTTTATGGCGCTTGGGGTGACTGCAACAATTATGGGGGATTTTTCCTCAACAGCAGCCTCAACCACCGCCAATAAACTCTCCAAATTCTGAATGTTGAAGGCTCCAATGGCGTAGACTTTCTGTTTAGCGGCTAAAAGCAATTCCCTATTTGTGAAGAGCATACAATTTCACTGCCAGTGATATCTACTACAAATCCATATAAATGATTTACATAGCCTAAAACAAGATTCAGCCTACATAATCAGAGTTAGTCTTTACTATCTAGGTTTCCCCATTAAAACGAAACTTGCAACAGCCGCCAAACAAACCAAAACAATGATTATGGTTAGGAAAAGCATTTGTGGAACTCCGAAAATGTAATGTTGAACTTCATAGTCCAACGTTACAAGCTTATCTTCCACAGAGTCAACGTTGGAGAAATGCAGCTCACATGAGCCTTCAAAATCGCAGGCAAATTCATGGCTGAAGCTTCCAACACTGCCGAAATTCTGGACGCTTCCATCTGGGTAGACTACATAAAAGGCTAGTGTGGAACCTGTCTGCCCCACAACTGTAAACTTTATCAGAACATGGTCTTCAACAGCCAAGCGTATAGACTTAACAACTTCTTCACCACCGCGCACAGTAAAACTCGTGCTTGTGGCTTCAACAACCGCAGCAACGATGCTAATAGCCAACAGCAGAATAAGCATTAGATAAACTGGCAATTTAAACTTTTGAGGCATCAAGCAATTTTAGAATTGTCGCTTCGATAACTCTTGCGCAGCAATAATATGAATTGCGAAAAGGCGAATTTGCCCACGGGTTTGGTGAAAAGTTTTTAGAGGGGAGAAAGGAGAGAAGGTCTAAAAACCGCAATTCACCAAACCCGTTTTAGGCTTCCTTTTTTCCCCTAAAAGGGAATGAGAAGCATCAATATAAAAGCTTTACTGTATAGGCTCTTTAAGATTGTTTCGGAGTATGCTATTCGGTTTCCAGTTTGTAGAAAACCTTCATTCCCTTAAGGGTTTCATGAACCTTGTTGGCAAGTTCAAGCACTTCCATAAGCTCAACCTTTCTACCCCAATCATAAACATGATCATGATAACCCTTTAAAGGCTCAAAACCCATGGAACGAAGCTTCTCAACAACCTCTAACGGGCTTGCTCCTTCACTGTAAAACCAAATAGTCAAATACGTCTTCACACATACCACTCCCATATTGCTCAATAAAAGGATACGAAGTGAAATTAAACAATTTCGGTTAAACAACAATTGACATTGACTCTTAACTGCACCAAAAATATGCACCGAGAAGAAGGATAGCAATCCACGGTTTCCATCTTAGGGGCGTAGGTTTATTATACACGCCGGGGGTGGGATTTGAACCCATGGAAGCATGGCGTTATCTCCCGCAACTTCCTCTTTTTTCTGAAATGAAAGGCTGTTTTCCATAAGCCGAGTTCAGGCTTATTAAGCCTGGCATTGTTGAAAACCTTAAAAGCAGCCTTCAGTCATTCAAAAATTGGCTGAAGTTATGAAGGCTGAGAAAGGCTCTAGCCCACATGGGTATAGTTCACCCTTAAGCTTAAAGGATAGGCTTTTGCGCCTTTTAGCCCAAGGCCCAATGGCAACATCCACGCTTACCAAAATCATAACTATGCAGGACCATGGCTTAGAGGAAGAGCGCCAATTAACAGAGGAGCCATGGCGAACAGCCTACAAGAAGACAAGGACCAAAATATTGAATGCATTGAATAATCTTGAAAAACAGAAGCGTGTTATAGGAGAGGATCTCCTGGCGGGCTACGGAAGCCAAACAGCCATTCAGATTCGCTGGTGGCGCCTTCCATCAAGGCGAGAGTGGCACATAGGAAAAGTGGACAAAGCCCTAAGCAGACGCCTAGCCCAGAAAATCTGGCCCCAAGTGGAGCCCAGCCTTAGGCGAATGGAACATTGGCAAAAAATTCTCCAGGAAACACCTGCAGCCTAAACCCTTAAAATCGAATGCTTCGACACCAAAGCACACTAGCCAAGAAGCAGCCTCTAAAAGGAAAAACCGCTCAAACCGCATTCAGAAAGCCCATAAACCACAATTGAAAACCGCTCAAAGCTCAGCTGACCTCAGCTTCAACCTTAACAGATTTCACCAACAATCCATGAAGCACAATACACAAAGACAAACACTAACCCAGGGAGAGAGATACTTTTGGAAATCCTCAACGTTGTGTGGCGCAGTGCTGAAAATTTGCAAGCCTGTATGAATCGTGTGGATGGTGAGCGTGGAGTCTTTATGAAGGGTGATAGAATTTGAGCTGCAGAGATGGAAACAGTTCTGTGTTTTTAATAGGGGTTTGTCTTACCCCACTGTTTCACTCACTATTTTGTTGGTTGGGCTGCAGGGGGCTACCCCACTGTTCCCGGGGACATTTTCTGGCTTGAGCGTGTTTTTTATATGGCTGTGGGCTTAGCTTTTATTGGTGGTTTAGGCTTTGGAAAAGGCTGAGTTGAAGGAGCTTCCTAGTCCTTATGAGTTTTTGGAGCTTAAGGATGGCGAAAGCGTTAGGCTTGTTGTCGCCAGGTTTGAAGAGGGCCTTGTCACCATTCATCCTCGCCGGAAGGATGCTCCGCCTGTCAGAACGGTGAAGGTTCTACGCCTTTGGCTTAGGCCCGGGTTTAAGGTTTACGGCCCGCCTTATTGGGATGTTAACGCTCAAACGCTTGTGGCTCAGTTGAAGCCTTTGCTGCCAAGGCTAATAGAAGAGGCCCGGGAATTCATAATTACTGCTCATGGAAATCCGCCTAAGAAACGCTACAGCATACGCTTGGCTTAAGCTGAAAGCCCATTTTTGCATTGCAGAGGCTAGGCCTAACCCTTCAAAAATGCAGAGTCTTTTCCCTTAATTTTTCTACGCAGCTCTTCAACACTGAGAATTCTGTTTCTCTGATGGAGCCTTTTATGACAGCTTGTGCATACCGTGACAAGGTTCTCTAGTTTTTGGTTGCATTTGTCTCCATCCTTATGATGGACAACAAGCTTTGCAAAACTGAGGTATTCAATGGAATATTCTCTGAAACTTGGGCATTGTCCACATGATTTAAACCCTTTGTCTCTGCATGGGTTGGGGACTCTCCATTCAGAATCCGGCGAGAAGGGAATTCCCTTTCTCTCGCATTCAAGGCATACGGTAACCTTAGCATGAACGCTTTCAACTCCATAGAAGCCACACACCTGGCATGTGTAGTTGTCCCTCTTTAGGACTTCCTCAACTACATCATAGTATCCTTTATAAGGAATCATCTTCAACTCCGCCATTTTCCCATCTTCTTAAGGCGAAGCCTGTCGCGGTTTCTCGGGGTCCTCGACAGGCTGGTCATGGTTTTGCATTGGGGTGGCCTGATTTAAAGCTGCCTCTGAGGGGGTTCCCCAGTTTGGAAAAATGAAAATTATAAAATAAGAAAACTTGGCTTCAACCTACGATGACCTGCTTCCAGGTCATCTCAAACTTTTCAACGGGACTACCTGGGTTCTCCGGGTGGACTCTCCATTCCTCAAGGCTGTTTGGCGCAGTTCGTATCCAAACCGTGTCAGAGTCGGTTACGGGTCTGCAGCCGCTCTGCGTATAGATTGTTGGCTCAACACATGCGTGCTTTGTCATCCATAGTTTGAGGTGTTCCTGAACCCAGACGAGGCCTTTGCCCAACTCCACTAGGTTAGAGGCGTAAATGGTTACCTTCCCCTGCGGTGACACCTGTACCTTCAGCCTTGAAAAACCACCTGGCTCGATAGTGAGTAAGCGGCCGCGGCTTCCTTCATCGCCCGTAATCCGGCAGCCGACGGCTGGTGACCACAACAACTTCCCTGTTGCGGATTTGATTTCTCGTAGGCCTCCCTGCTTCAGGTTCACAGCGTTCTCCCAAACGCGTCCAGGAGGCCCTTCCGCTTGGTACGCCACTCTTAGCACCATCTAAGACACCGGAAATATGCTAGCATATCCTTCAGCATATAACTCTTTCTACCGAAAGAGGTGAAATAAAATGGGAATTAAAGACAGAAGAAGCAACATCAAATGGGGGCGGTACAGCCGCGCTCTGGTGCTTCCAGTGGCTATCGAGAAGGGTGAAGAATCAACTTTGGCTGGGAATCGATTACTGCTGGTGGACCCGCGCGGCGAAATCAGCGCGGCAGACCTCTTAGAATTCTTGGAGCTCTATGTTGAGCCAAACTTCTGGCCTTGGTATCGGAAGAAGGTAAGCGAGGCTGGAAACAAACCCGTCGATATGAAACCCAGATTGGGTGATTAGCCTTGAGCAGCGAGGAGAAAACAACCAACGTGGTTCAACGGAACGCTCAGCCCTTCAGGCTTCAGCTTATAAGAGGGCAGAGGGGCAGTTACGGCTGGCGCATAGATGTTCAAGCGGAAACACGCGATGAGCTTCTCTATGAAGTCGACATGATTGACGCTTACCTAAGAGGCAAATACTTAAACGAAAGTTCTAGGATGGAAACTCTTCAAAAACCTCAGACCCCTAGCCCTAACGACCCGCATAGTCGCATGGAGAAAATCATTGAAGCCGCCGAGAAGGCTGGCGGGAAAGACGCCTTCGGAAGGGAACAGCCATGGGGAAAATAACGGAGCTGACTGTTAGTCGCGGTCAAACCAGAAGGCTAGGCGACGCTGAGGAATGGATTCGGGAAGAGTACAGCCTAAAAGCCGTCATAGACGACGAAGCTGAGGTTGAAGCTGCCCGCGCCCACATGTTAGGGCTGATTGAAGGCTGGCTTAGCCAGCCGGCTAAGCCCACAGTAGCATTTAAACCCGCAAACATTTTCTCAAAAGAGCTGGCAGACCTGCTTTCATTCGAGGAGAAAGGCGAGTGGATTGTAATAACGCCTAGGCAGTATTTGGGCTCGGAGAACTTCGCTAAGATAGCAACCATTGTGAGGGACCACGGCGGCGAGTACATCAGTCAAGGGCGCCAAAGCCACTTCAGGATTCCAAAATAAGCGTGGAAGGTGGGGGAAAGGGGTGCGCTTTAGACCAGGGGCAAGCATGTCTACGTCGAAGCTGAGAGGCGTGCGCCTAGTCCCTGCGAGGCCCACCATCCCTAGACACCACAGCAGCCAACTGAGGCGTCCAACATGAACTTTGAAAGCAACAATTATAAAGTTTCTGATAATGGCTCTGACATCGCAGACGTTTTTCTAAGACTTTTCGTCAACCGCATGGACACATATGCAGTTCAGAAGGCAGACGGCTCCTATGTGAGGGTTCCGCAGCCCCTTACCAAAGAGGTTGTACAGCGCCATTTCATCGGCGAAATCACCGTGGGCGCCTACATGATTAATCCACAGGACCAGACGACTAAGACGCTTTGTTTCGACGTGGACCCAGAACATGTTGGCAAGCCCGAAGAAGTAACTGCTAATATATTGAAAGCTTGTAATGGTCGATTTCCTGAAAAAGCTGTTTTACTAGAGGCAAGCCGGTATCCGGACCCAAGCTTCCACATCTGGGTTTTCTTTGAGCCGCCGATACCGGCCAAGGCAGCCCGCTTCCTGGGCCGAAAGATTCTGGAGCACGCTGGTGTGGCGGTTGAATTATTCCCTAAACAGGACGAGGTTGCCCCCGGTGAATTCGGCAACCTGGTGAAGCTGCCCCTTGGCCTCCACCGCGCGGCTGGAAAATACTCGTGTTTCCTGAATTCAGCCACGTTTAAGCCTTTGAATCCCAGATGCCTCTTCGACGTTGAAGGCTGCAGCCTACCTGAAAAGGATATCCAGCGGGCTATGGAGTTAGCCGACCAGCAGCAGGGGATTCAGACTAAACTTGAGCCCACCCGTGAAACCGTCCGCAAAGGTGTTGAGGACCTCTTCACAGTGCCGTGTGTTAAAGCCTTCAGGGATAATCCAATTCCACCTGGAAAACGGCATTTATCCTATGCAAAAAACATCGCGGTTCTTTATCGGCAATTGAAAGGCTCCTTTGATGACTTTAGAGACTTTGCTGTGGAGTTAGTGTGTAACCAGGAACTGTTTAAAGTTAGGGATGTAATGGGCTGGATGAGCTGGGCAGTTAGCCCTGGCCAAAAACTCAATTGTGAGGAGCTTAGAAGGTTCCTGTTAAACTATGTTCCAGCGTTCACTTGTGAAGGTTGCCCCATAGTAAAGGGTGAACCTGAACCATTAGAACTTATCCAGGCGGAGATTGAGCAACAGAGAACGATTAACCTTCATCCTCTCATAGATTACTATCCGGAAACAGGGTTAACCCTAGGCACCCTTTTAGGGGCTTCTCAAAAAAGTCTCATAATTATAAAGGAAAAGCCGATTCTGACCAGTTTTGGCGCTCTCCTGATTCGAGAAGAATTTCCGAATAATATTTCGGTGAGATGTCCAAGCTACTGCCTCCTCCAGCCAATCCATAATTCGGAAATCCTTCTCGTATCTCGAGAACTTCTTAAAAGGGGTAAAATTGAAAATCCAGCTTCCAGCGAGGTTTTCCAAAAGATACTCTATAAGGAGGGGTATTATTGGTGGCATTCAGACAAGCGGACCTACATCCTGTGGGCATGTTGGATAATAGGGACTTACGTCTTTCCCATGTTCAACCACTACCCAGCTCTCCACCCGCAAGGTGAGAGGGAAAGCGGGAAAACAGTCTTCCTTGACCTCATCTGTCGTTTGGCTTGGAACCCGACAAGTCGGGAGACAGCCCTGAGGGCGGCAAATCTATACCGCACTATCGAAGGCTCTAGAGGCACATATGTCGTCGACGTAACCAAGCTGGACCCGAGGTCGCCGTTCATGACAGATATAATAGACATTTTTGAAACCGGCACTGAACGGGGTGGAAGTGTAAGACGATGTGACCCGGAGACCCTGGAGCCTCGTAATTATTCAACTTATGGACCGAAGGTTATAGCTAGCAGAGAGGAGCTGCCGTTCGAGGCTAAATGTATCCGCATCATCACTGAGAAGGCTAAAGACCCAGTCTACTCGAAGAGATGTATTGAGATTGACTCCGACCCGGAAATGCCCAAAATCGTGGGCGACATTATTCGATGTGTAATCAAGGTTTGGCCGGAGATTCTGGAAGCCTACAAAGCCCAGGAACAGACGGATAAACTTAAAGGGCGAAGATTCAACTATTGGGCGCCGCTCCTAGCCATCTGCCAAGTATTCGCCCCGGAAAATTATGCCGACCTCCTGTCCCTGGCGGAAGAGGATGCTGAACGTGTTGAAGCCGGCGATAGAATGAGCGAGGTGGAAGACGCTGTTCTCACAATTCTCCAAGCCTACGAGGGCATAACCATATCCCTCCTCTTAAAAGATTTGACGGATAAAGTTCAAAGCCATATCCCATGGGTTCAAAGCCATCATCCAGTGAGAAGCGCAATCACCAACCTTGGAATTGTGAGGCGGAAGTACCAAACAGCTAAGGGTGTGGCCTACAACTTTGACCTTGAATGTGTTAGGAAGAAGGCTCAGACCCGCGGTGTAGTTCCAGAGGAAACACCCAGCGAGGAAGCCGAGGCACCCAGTGAGAGAGAAACTAAACTTAACTATGGCGTCTGTGAGGTGTGTGGAAAATCTGGTGCGTCTGGGGTCCTCCGTGGCGGCCGCTGGAGATACGTCCATGATGAATGTAAGAAGGAGTGGGAGGGCCCATTATAGTGGGAGAGGGTGCTCCTCCACCGGCTAAGCGCATTCATGCAGCTTGGCGCGTCAAAGAAGCCAGCTATGAAGTGCGTGTGAGAGTGGACCCCATAATCGCGGGCTCCGAACCCGCCTACATCGGCCTCATGGAGCGAATCTGCGCCTTCATCGAGCCATCCTTAATCACGCTCGGCTGCTTAAGGGCCACCCCTAGAACCTATCGCTTCCTTCCTGAGACCATTAGAACGCAACTAACGGAGAGGACCCCTTGGGGCCGCGGATATCCGCTCACAACTAGACTTTCATTATATGATGAGCTTTTCACCGTGGCCAGGGATTATAATGTTCCGGTCGCTTTATGCAAGGAATCCGCGGAAGTTTGGCGTAGTCTCAAGCTCAGGTCAAAGTGTAACTGCATGCCATAGGGGTGGTGCTGTATCGTTGACGAAGGCTGAGGGAAAGGCTGGTCTTCCACAAGCGCCCAAAGGCGCTACTCGGCAAAGCGAGTCTAAAAATGGGAAGTCGGCTAAGCCAAGCCGCTCGCACCAGCCCCCTATACGCTGCCCGGAATGTGGCTCCTCTCGCGTCTGGAAGGATGGCCTCCGCTACACCAGGCTTGGCGACGTGCAGCGGTGGCTATGTCGAAGCTGCGGTCTCAGATTTAGCGAGTCGGTCTTCCAACAGCAAGTAGAGGTTGACATCGTTGGCAAGGGCTTTAAAGTGTTTCATTCTGGACCGGATATGCCTAAGCGACAAATCGAACGGGGCGATTTTTCCGTCAAGGAACGCCCGAATCAGCTTTCTCTCGTGGTCCGTGAAGATGTAGCTCCTCATGACGCATCACTAATTACTAAAGCAGGGAAATATATAAATACTGCTATAGGGAAATACGTTAATCGCCGAGTAAGCGCCGAGGAAGGAGAGGCGAAAAACTTGGCCGCAGCCATTCAAGGCGAAAAGCAGGCTGCGGGAGCCACATTAGACACAGAGGCCAAACTGCTGGAATACGCCTGGTGGATGAAGAAGCAGGGCTACGCTGAATCAACAATTCTGGACAGATGTAGAATCCTTAAAACCTTGACAAGGCGAGGGGCTAACCTTCTGGATTCTGAAAGCGTTAAGGCTGTCATAGCACGCCAATCCTGGAGTGAAGGTCGCAAGGAATTTGCAGTTGACGCCTACACAAGCTTCCTTTCAATGATGGGCTTAACATGGCAGCCTCCAAGATACAGGCGGATTGAAAAGCTTCCATGGGTTCCCACAGAAGCGGAAATCGACCAGCTCATAGCCGGCTGCAGCCATAAAATCGGAGCCTTCCTGCAGCTCATTAAAGAGACAGGAATGAGGCCCGGGGAAGCCCTACGCTTAAAATGGATAGACATTGACCCCGTCAATAGGACCGTAAACGTTACACCTGAAAAGGGAAGCAACCCGAGAATCTTCAAGGTTTCAGCCAGCCTCATGGAGAGGCTTAACGCTTTGCCAAGGGCTTCAACCAAAGTTTTCGGAGAGGCCAAGTTTAAAACTATTCAGAAAAACTTCCAGGAGCAGCGTAAGCGTGTTGCAGCCAAGCTTAGGAATCCAAGGATTCAAAGGATATGCTTCCTAACGTTGAGGCATTGGAAGGGAACAATGGAATACCATAAGACAAAGGACATCCTGCACGTTATGCGCCTATTGGGCCATAAAAACATCAAGAACACGCTTGTCTATACGCACCTGGTTGACTTTGAGGCTGACGAATACGTTTCAAAGGCTGCCTGGACCCTAGAAGAGGCTCAAAAGCTTATAGAGGCAGGGTTTGAATACGTCTGCGATGTTGAAGGCGCTAAGCTTTTCCGCAAACGCAAATAGGCCCTGGACACCGGGGGTTCATCCCTGGCGATGTTGATGGCGCCGGGGGTGGGATTTGAACCCACGCGGCCCAAAAGGGCCACAGGCTTTTAGGCGTTTATGTTTAGGTCTCCAGGCCTGCTCCCTACCTGACTAGGAGACCCCGGCACCGTTTTGGCAAGCATTAATGCTTATTTATCTGCTTATAATTATCCTTTTTCCGCTGTTAAAATGCGGTAGCCGCTTTTCCTCGCGAGAACAGTGCAGTTTCCAAAGGTTTCTTCGAAGATTTGTTGCAGTCTTTTTCCGCCAATTTTTGACTTCAAAACCATTTGCAGCCTAGCCTTTTCCACCATGTGTTTTGGGGCTTCTGTGATTATGGCTTTTACTGTGGCTAGTCCAGCGCTTACCGGCGGGTTTGAAAGGATGCAGTTGAAAAGCATGCCTTCTACGGGTTTGTATAGATAGCCGCGTCTAACTTCAGCGTTATGTATATGGTTTAGTTTAATGTTGTGTTTTGCAAGCTTTACAGCACGTTCGTTTACATCCACCATGACCACGTGAAGTTTTGGGTTTAGGGAGGCGGCCACTATTCCGATGGCTCCGTAGCCGCATCCAACATCCAACACATAACCGCTTTCTGGAAGAACCATAGCCTTTACAAGGAGTTCTGTGCCTAAGTCCACGCGTTTTTTGGAGAAAACTCCGGAGGCTGTTAGAAACTTGAAGGGTTTCCCCCTAAGATTTGCGTGGATTAAGCCGAATTTTGGCTTTGACTTTGGATGGGCTGTGAAATAATGTTCTGTCTTTTCAGCGTTGCTGGGCATTAGATTTCGCCGCTTTTCCAGCATTTCGGATATGTGCCCCTGGGCATTAAAACCCTCTTAACCTTTGCCACTAAGCCGTGTTCCATGCTTAAGATTTCTTCTGTAGATGCTTGGGCTTCTGCTAGGGCTACAGCCTCGCCTTTCAATGTAAAAATGGCTACTATAGAACCGCTGTTTATTCCAGTTTCAAGGGATAAAACCCCAGGCGCGGTTAGGCTGGCTCCGTGGCAGACAGCGTCCACAGCAGAGTCCCTAACGTAAATTTTTGGAACCAGCGCCAAAGCTTTCTCCATGGGCCATATAAACTTTTTTAGAATTGTGTCGTCTCCGGTTTTCTGCCATTCCATAAACCAGTAGGCCACATAATGCAAGGTTACATTGCCTTCTTCTTCGGTGAAGGGGCCGGCTCTTGTTCTGCGAAGCTCTTGCATATGCGCTCCACAGCCTAAAACTTCGCCCATGTCGTAGCATAGTTTGCGGATGTAAGTGCCTCCTTCACACCCCACTTTGAAAAGCACGTTGCGGCCCTCCATTTCACGAAAGTCTATGTAATAGATTTTTCTTGTCCGCAGCTGACGCTTAACAGAGGCCCTTAAAGGCGGCCGTTGATAAATGGTGTCTTCAAACTCTTTTAGCACGTCCTTAACACGGTTTTCTGACGTGTCGCCGTGAAGCTTCATTACACATAGGTATTCTTTGCCGCTTAAAAGCAACGCCTGAACTATTTTCCTAGCCTCTTCTAGGGTTACGGGCAGAACGCCGGTCACTTTGGGATTTCTCTGGCGCTTTTAAGCCTCTAGAGTCCCGCCGTGGCCGACATTTTGTATTTTTAGTATACGTTTAGTCCATGCAGCTACCTCGTGGCTTGTGGGTCCAGCCGGCTTGTCCAAGTTTATGACGCCGAACCTTATGTAGTCTTTTGCTGGGCGTTCTTCTGGTTTGCAGCCGTAACGGGAGTTGGTTTCGCCTTCGGCTTTCACCAGCAGCTGGCGTTTAATTTCCCATGGAGCAACACTTCTAGGCATTTTAATGAGACACCTCTAACTTTTAAAAGAGCTTTAATGAGCCTAATAACAATTTGTTAAGCTTGAGCCAAAGCGGGTTTGACTGGTTGAGCTATAGTCTCCAATAGCCCTTTCGCCTTTAAGGCTTCGACAACTTCCTCGTCTGAGGCTCCCCGTTTGATGTCGATTTTTTCAGCAAGGGGCTCTAGATGGTTTATGTTTGCCCTTCGCCTCTTAACGCCTGTCACGGTTTTCGGTCCAGTGACAAGCACAAAGCTCTTGTCTATAATGTCCACTATAACGCATTTTTTGCCAGCCTCTCTTCCGCAAACTTTAACGCAGATTCTGCCAACTTCAATTGCAGGCACGCCAAACCCTCCTTAACAGCGTATTAGAAACCATAAACACTCAAACATATATTTATAACTTCAGCTTTTGGTGCGATGTTTAATTTAAGTCTCTAATTTACTCGTTAATTATCTAATTTCTTCTCCACCAATTAATATAAGTGCTAAAAACATCATTAAAATTGCAAGGATGCATAAAACTACCATAACCAAACTCTCACTTAGAGTTGCCAGGATTAAGGTTAGCCAGAATGTTATAAAGCAAAACCATCCTCTAAGCTCATTATCCTTAATTTTCCATCCTCCATTATTTCCTTCCTATTCACCAGCTTAAAGCTTTTTTCACTAGAGTTGAAAACACTTTAAGAATCATTGGAAACCGTTAAAAGTTCCTATCGACAACGTAATGACTAGAAGGCTGATGAAAACGGTGAAAAGGAAAACTTGGTCTGAAAAACTGGAAAACGATAAGGGTTTGCCTAAAGTGCAGAAGATTACTGGAAGGTTAAACAAAAGGTGGGGAGAAGGCACAATGGTTATTCCAGCGCCAAGGGAAGTTGACGAAATAATGCGCAAGGTGCCGGAAAGCAAGCTTATCACGATAAACGATATTCGTATGGCATTAGCAAAAAAGCACAAGACAAAAGTATGCTGTCCAATTACCACTGGCATGTTCGTTTGGATAGCCGCCCACGCCTCTGAAGAGCGGAGGCAAAGAGGCAAGAAAGACATAACGCCTTACTGGCGCACATTGAAAACTGGCGGTTTTCTAAATGAAAAGTATCCGGGAGGTGCAGAGGAGCAGAAGAGGCTTTTGGAAAGGGAAGGACACAAAGTGGTTAGAAAGGGTCAGAAATACGTTGTTTTGGAATATGAAAAATCACTGGTTCAAGTATAGGTCTTGTGGGATTAAATGTGAAAATAGGGTTAATAACCATTGGACAAACGCCCCGAACAGATGTAACTCCCACTCTTAGAGAAATGCTTGGCAAAGAAGCGGAGTTTATCGAAAAAGGAGCTTTGGACGGTTTAACAAAAAAGGAAATTGAGAAACTGGCTCCCACAAAGAAAGACTATGTGCTGGTTACAAGATTAAAGGATGGAACACCCGTCAAAGTGGCTAGAAGATACATTGCGCCCAAAATCCAGAAATGCCTAAAAGAGCTTGAAGAAATGGGCGTTAGCCTAAACCTGCTCTTGTGCACTGGTGAATTTCCCCGTTTAAAAGCAGAGAAGCCTTTGCTAATGCCTGAAGCATTAATCACTAATGTTGTGCGATGTGTGAAGGGTGGGAAAATCGGTGTGGTGGTTCCTGAAAAAGAGCAAATCTCCTATGTGGAAAGAAAATGGAGAAGTAAAGGAATCTCCACCATTGTGGCTTATGCGAATCCCTATGGTGAAAGTAAAGCCTTAGAAGATGTGGCTAAATTTCTAGCTAAAAAGAATGTTGACTTGATAGTTCTTGACTGTATTGGTTTTACCCCCAAAGCCAAAGAGTTGGTTAGACATGTAACTGGAAAGCCTGTCCTCTTGCCGCAGACGCTTATCGGAAATGTTTTAAAGGATTTATTTGGCTCGCCTTAACCGCTTAAGTCATGAATTTTTCTACAACAGTGTATAGGACACTTGTTCCGAAGACTAGGTTCTGCGTGGAGATGCGTTCATCTATGCCATGCACCATTTTTAGGATTTCGCCGTAGGGCAGGTCTGAAAGGGCTGGTTGAAAGCCATAACATGCGGCGCCTTTTTTCCTGAAAAAGCGGGAATCCGTTCCGCCCGTAAGCAGTATTGGGGCTACTGCGCAGTTTGGCTCGAAGTTTTTTAGGGTTTCCACCATAAGCCCATACAAAGGCGTTTCCATCGGCGACTCTGAAGGTTCATTGGCTTGGATTATTTCAAAATCAAGCTTCTCTAAATCTGCTTCCTGTAAAAGTTCTTTTATGCGGTTTAAGGCTTCAGTTGTGCTCTGTCCAGGAAGGATTCTGCAATCAAAGATGGCTTCGCAGTCGGATGGAATTATGTTTTCCTTGATGCCGCCATGAATTATTGTAGGCGCGATGGTCATTCTAAGCATTGCACGAATTTCTTCAGCCATGGCTTTGTCCCTCTTGGCAAGCATGTCTAAAATCTGGTCGCCGACAGCCGGGTTTTGAAGTAATAGGGCAAGAGCCTGTTTTGCCAACTCGTTTTCTTCAGCCATAACGTTCAAAAACTGCGTTACCGTAAGCGTTAAAGTCATTTCTGCACGGTAGTTTCCAAGCTTTTCCACAACCTTGTTCATGCGGAGTATAGCATTGTCAGCGGCGCCTGGCACTGAACCGTGTCCGGGTCTTCCTTTGGCTTTAACCTTAAACCATAAAATGCCTTTTTCAGCGGTTTGAATTGTGAAAACATTTTTTTCGTCTACGGGAATTGCTTGTCCACCGCCTTCGTTTATAACGTATTCAGCCATAACCTTTTCTGGGCAGTTGCTGACAAGCCAGCCTGCGCCGTATTCTCCGCCCTTCTCCTCGTCGGCTGTCGCCGCCAATATCACGTCGCCCTTAAGCTTAACGTTGTTGCGTTTCAGAAGCTTCATCACCATAACCTCCATGGCTGTCATGGATTTCATGTCCATGGCTCCTCTGCCCCAAACAAAGCCGTCCTTAACCAGTCCAGAGAAGGGGTCGACGCTCCATTCTTTCGGGTTTGCAGCCACCACATCCAAATGGGAAAGCAAAAGAAGACTGGGCTTTTCACCAGTCCCTTTTAGCCGGGTTATTACGTTTCCCCTTCCAGGAGCAGACTCCAAAACTTCACATTTGAAGCCTTCCTTCTCCAAGGTTTCAGCCAAATATTTGGCTGCTTGGGTTTCGTTTCCAGGAGGGTTTGTAGTGTTTATCCTTATCAAGTCGCTTAAAAGAGCGGTAACTTCCTCCTCTATTTCTTTTAAAAGTTTCGCGCCCATTTTGATTTCTCCCTTTTAGTCTCAAGGTATAAAGCCTAAACCATTTAAAATTTTGTAAACCAAACCGCAAATCAGCACGTTAAATGAAAAGCGCCGGCAACAAGCCTCCCAGCCTTCAAAAGCTCGTTGAAAGTTTTGTAGGCTTCCACGGTTGGCTGAACAACCAGCTTTATTCCATGCTCCTTTAAGGCTTTCTCAACCTCTGGCAAAACCTTAACCAGTCCAGAATAGCCTGTGCCAACCACAAGCACTTCTGGAAGGGGCGTATGGCTGAAAACTTCCTTCAAATCCTCAATGTAGAGCTTGTGTCCTTCCTTTCGCCACCATCCGCTGACAACTTTTTCTGGGAAAACTATGAGGTCGCTTGTGTAACGTTTTCCATCGACCACTATGACGCCAAAGTCATAAGAGTCTATCAGAGGCTTTTCACCAAAATTAATTGGAACTTTAAAGGATTTAAAGTCTAACACCCAAAGTTCTAGCAGCCATGAAGGTGCTTCCAAGAGGCTTTTACGAAAGAGATCCAGCCGCTGCTGCAAGGGAACTCCTTGGCAAAGTGCTTATGAGACGCCTAGGCTCTGTTGTCTTGAGCGGTAAAATTGTTGAAACAGAAGCCTACTACGGCGAAAACGACCCAGCCTCAAAAGCCTACAAGGGAAGAAAAACCTTCAACGAAGTCATGTTTTTAGATGTGGGCAAAGCTTTCATTTACATGGTTCATGGAAACTGGCTCCTAAACATAGTAGCCCATCCGAAAGGCGGTGTCGGCGCCGTGTTGATAAGGGCTTTGGAACCCCTTCAAGGAATAGAAATCATGAAAAAACATAGAGCCATGGCAGAGATACGCGCCTTAACCAGTGGACCCGGAAAACTGTCAAAGGCTTTAGCCATAACAAAGGAATTGAACGGCGTAGACGTAACAGACGTCAAAAACAAGCTATTTATCGTTGAAGGGGACATGGCAAGCTTGGAAGTCTGCATGTCCCATAGAATAGGGGTCAAAATGGACCTTCCGCAAGAATTAAGGTTTTTTTAAAAGAGAACAAGTTCGTTTCCAAACCATGAAAGTTTTCATTTTAAGGGATTTGTTTATCCGCAAGTTTTATGAACGGTTTGCGACAACTGTGATGAGGAGAGAAACCGAATGGTTTATTGTGTTAAATGCGGCGCTAAAAATCCAGACGACGCCAAAACTTGTTCCCAATGCGGTGCCCCATTATATTCGTTAACTGAAGGAAAGCGGTCAAGGCATAGAGACGATGAATGTTTTGGAACCCGCGTGGGTGTAGAACCCCGCGAAAGAGTGGAAGAAGAATGCTTCGGTATCCCTAAAGGAGGAGCCGTTGTCGGATTAGCAATAGGTATAATAATTGTTCTCGCTGGCTTAAGTCTCCTCTTTCAAGAACTTCTAGGCATATCCCTACCATGGTGGCCCTTTGTCATAATCCTCTTCGGTGTTCTAGTGATAATGGGCGCCGCCTACGGTTTACGCCGCAGGTATTAACTGCTACCTCTTTAATTCGCAGGGAACGCTGCACGCTCTGCAGATTTGCAGATGGTTCCATTGGGAAGTTAATATACGGGTGAAAAGCCAAAAAATTGTTAAGCAAATCAAGTATAAGTCAAAGAGCACATTTTCTGCGAAGATGTCAACCCCGGCAAGAATTAGGAAGCATGCGATTACGAAAAAGGCGTTCAAAACCGACCGCGTGAACCCCCTAAACTTAAACTGGAAAAGCCCCAAAGCCACCCCAACTTGACCAACAAAAACCGCCCATAAGCCGTGTAGCCCTAAAAAATTCCAGTTGATAAAGAAATAGAGCACTGTTCCAGCTAGAACAAAAAGCGCTCCGAGAAGCAAACCAGTACACGCCGCACAAAACACTCGCCCCTTCACATGTATTAAGTGGGCGGCGAATTTCCCACAGTCTGGATGATGCCCCCTAAAACTGATAGACTTACTGTAAGAACTGGTATTTTTAACATCAGAAGCCAATTCTTCATCTCTTTTACGTCTGTGAAGTGTTTTTGTGCATTTTTCTGGAAAGAAGACTGCTAAAACTCCAGCGATGCAGATTAGGGTTAAAAGGGAGCCAATGAGCGTTTTTCGCCAAGAAACATCAAAGTGGACTGTTGGCTTATAGACTACAAGAGGCAAGACTAAAGCTATTCCAATAAGAGAAAGGCTTAAGGCTAAGGCAACAAGGAAAACGTAACCACCAGTGTTTTTGGGCATAATTCATTCGCCTAGTATAGGGCTTTAATCTGCGCCAATATGCCTTTGCCAATCATATACCAGTAAACTCTCCTCCGCAACTCGCTAGACGAAAATATTCCCTGAAGCCGCCTCTTCCACGAACCATAAAAGCCTCGGTAACACGCATAAAGTTCCTCTTGCACTTCTCTCCGCGACAAGGTTTCCGTGGGCATTATGGCGTGAATCATATCGTAATGCGCCCAGTTGAAATCTTCAATCCAGCCGTTTCGCTTGGCTTCCTCGAAAATTTTGGTTCCAGGAAAAGGCGTTAGTATGGTGAATATGGCAAAGTCTGGGTCTAATTCATCTACAAACTCTCTTAGGTTTGCGATGGATTTGGCTGTGTCCTTTCTAGCGCCTATAATAAACATGGTGTGGGCTGCAATGTCATATTTCTTTAATAGTTTAACAGCCCTTTTTGAGTCTTCAGCTGTTATGTTCTTCCCATACGCGTTGAGAATCGCTTGATTAGGATTTTCCACGCCTAGAAGAACCCATCTAAGCCCAGACCGCCGCAGTTTAGGCAAATGCTTCTCGTTGCGAACTATGTCATCGCATCTTGCCTGCACAAACCACATTAGTTCGTCCATATGCCTTTTGAGGATTTCATCGGCGATTTCGCCTACTCTTTCGCCTGAACCTAGATTGTCGTCTGTGAGCCAAATGAATCGGCTTCCAAAATTGTTGTAGCAGTATTCCATTTCGTCAGCGATACGTGCTGAAAATTTTCCACGCCACCGTCCATGCCAATGCTTCCACTGAGTGCAGAAAGCACAAGCGTGGAAACATCCCCTGGAACCTTCAATTAAGGCATATGGAGCCTTGCGTCCAGCCATGGCGGCGAAATGGTATTTATCCACCAAATCTTTAACAAAGTGATAACTAGGATAGGGGAGTTGTTCAAGGTTTTCAATAAGCTCTCGATTTGGGTTATGAAAAATTTTTCCTTCACGCCTAAAAGATATGCCCTTCACTCGCGAAAAGGCTGAGGGCTTCTTTGCATTCTTAACCAGTTCTACAAGGGTTTCTTCGCCTTCACCCCGCACAATGACGTCGATTTCCGGATATTGCTCCAGACTTTCTTGGGCTGTAACCGTGAAGTGTTGACCTCCAGTAACCGTTAAAACGTTAGGATTAACTTTCTTAGCGGTTTCCAATGTTCTGGCAACAACGTAAGTATTGCATGTTGCCAAGGCGCTGGATGCCACAATGTCGGGATTGAAAGCCCCAATTTCCTTTTCAAGTCCTTTCCAGTCGACTTTCTGGGCGTTGCAGTCTAAAACTTTGATTTCCGCATTTTTAACTTTCGTTTCAAGGTAAGCTGCCAACTGGATTATGCCGTAGGGCGGCGGCAAATACTCCCCCATAACAAACCATATGTCTTTTGGCGGTTCGACAAAAAGCACTTTCATGTAAGCCTTTCTCCACCGCAAATATAGTGTCATTTTCTTTTAAAAGGCTTGGCGGTTATTCTGCTTTGCATAACTGTTTTAAATGCTGCCAGCCATAAATCATTGAGCATAGGGGTTATATTATGGGTGAAGAAGAGAAGGGAAGAAAACCTCGGGAAGGCGCAGATTGGCTAGGTCTTGTTTCCTTTGGGTTTTTCTTTATTCTCGTAGGCACTTTGTGGGTTATTACTCCAAACCTAACTGATGAAGTGATTGAATTTTTTAAGGATTTCCAACTTGTACACTTAACAGAACACATAGTTCTCCCAGCCCCAGTGCACAACCACCCAGTTGTTTATACTGCAGCCTTACAGTTTTGCCTTGTTTTCGGCGTTTTCCAAATAATTATTCTAATTCTCAGATTCTTTTTCGGTAGTTCGTTGAATAAGAAGGCTGAAACGCTTTCAGGAGCGGCTTTCTTGCTAACCGTAGGCTTCTTTCTACAAATGTTGATTAATGAAACCATAGGTTGGCTTGGTTTAATTGGTGGAATTATAACGTCTGTTGGATTGGCGATAACCCTCAGCAGTCTTCTCAAACTTTTAGGTTGAAAACTGTCCAAAACATCTTTACGCTCACATTAAACTGCTTTAAAATTTTTATCTGCAAAATAGCTTAAATAGTGTTAAGAGGATTCCAAATGCTCAGTCAGGAAGTTTCTCTGCAGCAAACCCGCGAAAAGGCGTTGACAAAAACTGTTGGACTGATTTCAGACACCCATATACCAGCCCGGGCAAGGGAAATTCCAACAAAAGTTTTCCAAGTTTTTGAAAAAGTTGATTATATTGTGCATGCAGGCGATTTGGTGGACTTATCCGTCATAGACAAGCTGGAGCAGCTTGCCCCAGTTCTGGCTGTTTACGGAAACATGGACGGACCGGAAATTCGCGGTAAACTTCCTAAAACGAATTCTGTTAAGCTTTTTGATTGGAAAATCGGCGTTATGCATGACCCTGGAACACTTTTTGGAATGGGGAAAATGAGGGAAATAGCCAAACAAAACGGTTTCGACGTGCTGGTTTATGGACACACGCATCACCCCAACATAAAATGGGAAAGCAATGTTCTTTTCATAAACCCTGGAAGTCCAACTAACCCTCTTCCGCCGTTTATAGCGAAGCCAACAGTTGCCCTGTTAAGGGTGACTAAGGAGAAAATCTTCCCAGAAATTGTCCAAGTTTAAAGGTTTAGAATTTTCACTTTAACTTATCTCTCCCCTAGGCAGAAATGTCGTTCCACAGCAGGTTTTAAAAGGGTTTGTTAAAGACTTTCCAAATGGTTTGTGCAAGTGGTGAAAATCATGGAGCGATGTAAAAACCCGTGGAATAAAGAGTGTAAAAACAGCGATATTGAAGTTTACATAGTTTTTAAAGGCGACAAGCTTCCCATTTGCAGACGTTGTTGGAGCAGAATAGCCGAAAAAGACTTGGAGTGGTGAACATGGCTGAAGGTTTCACCTTAAACATGGCTAAATCCTTTCTTGGAAAAAATGTTAACCTCCACCTTAAAGATGGCTCGGTGATAGTTAATGTTCAGCTAGCTGAAATTCAAAGAGACCCTTTGAAAAGGCAAGTTTTTGTTAAATGTGTTCCATATGGAAACAGAAACGCACTTAAAATACCTTTGAGAAACATCGCGTGGGCGAAGCTTTTAAACTTAAGCGTAATGGAGAAAAAGAGTAGGGCAAGACAGTTAAGTTAAAACGCATATAGTTTACATAAAAGTTTAAAATAGTCTTAAATAGGTTCCAGTAAATTTTCTGAATGGTGGATAAGATGCCATGCACAGTTGTAGCTGGAGCTTTTTGGGGAGACGAGGGTAAAGGGAAAATAGTCTCCTATCTGGCTTTGAAGGATAAGATAGACCTCTGTGTGAGAACGGGCTCTGTTAACGCGGCGCACACTGTTTGGATTGAAGGAAAACGTTACGCCATGCACATGGTTCCAGCCGCCTTCACATATGAAAAATGCCGCTTGCTTATAGGTGCAGGCGCAAACATTCATGTGGCAAAATTCCTTGAAGAAGTGGAATTAACAAACGTGAAAAACCGCATAGGAGTAGACTACCAAGCGTCTATAATCGAGGAAAAACATTCTGAACAGGACAAGACAAACGCCCATTTGAAAGGCTTGGGCACAACAGGTTGGGGTGTTGGACCCGCCATAGAAGACCGCGTCCGCAGAACGGCAAAACTTGCAAAAGACGTGGCAGAATTAAAGCCGTACTTGACCGACGTGGCGGCGGAAACAAACAACGCCATAGACGCTGGCAAAAAAGTGCTGCTGGAGGGAACACAAGGCTTTATGCTTTCGCTTTTTTATGGAACATATCCCTACGTGACTGGAAGAGACACCAGCGCTTCGGCAATATGCTCAGAAGCAGGTGTGGGACCAACAAAAGTTGACGAAGTCTTGCTGGTTTTCAAAGCCTTTATGACCCGCGTCGGCGCAGGTCCCTTGCCAGGCGAACTTCCAAGGGAGGAGGCTGTTAAGCGGGGATGGTTCGAAATTGCTGCTGGAACAGGACGGGAAAGGCGTTCAGCCCCCTTCAACTTTGAAATTGCCAAAAGAGCCGTGATGATAAATGGTGCAACGCAGGCTGCCCTAACAAAACTTGACATCGTGTATCCAAGCTGCAAAGGTGTAAGAAAATATGAGGATCTTCCGTTGGAGGCTAAGGAATTCGTAAAGGATGTTGAGCGGAAAGTGGGCATCCCCGTGGTTTTGATTGGCACTGGTCAAGAAGCCTTAGACATTGTTGACAGAAGAGCCTAACTGCTTTTGAAAGTTTTTACCCATAGGCTGTCCTATTTTTGCCATTAAGAATAATAACAAGCGTAGCGAAATACGATAGGATAAATTGGAAACGCGAGGACTGTGCTTGCCTACGTCAGCCCCTAAAGGGTTTATGCGATTAAGCTTTCCCTTCGAAGTCTTAAACAGAGACCTAAAACTGATTTTCGCTTCAAACCTTGTAGGCTCCTTCGGAGACGGCTTATACGCTTATCTTCTTCCATACTATCTGAAAGAAACCCTAAGGGCTAGTCCAGTAGAAATTGGAATCCTCTATGCTCTAACAAGCCTAACAGCAGCCTCCACCCTACTAATTGCGGGCATGCTCGCAGACAAATATGACAGGAAAAAGATTATGATAGCTGGCTGGATTGCATGGGTTCCAGCGCCACTAATTTTTGCACTTGCAGAAAACTGGGTTCAAATGTTGCCTGGAATGCTTCTGTGGGGTTTCTGGCTTGGCGGACCAACAAGCACAGCCTATATTGTCACAGCCGCGGATAAAAGTAGGCTTACATTGACTTTTACGGTTATATCCTCTTCGTGGTCTTTGGGTTACATTTTCTCTCCAGCCTTAGGCGGGTATATGGCTGACAAAGTCGGTATGCAAACAGTTTTCCACATAGCCTTTATTTTGTACGCCTTGGCTGGCACAATTTTAGCTTTTATACACAGTCAACGTGCAACAGCCCTTAAGAAAGAAATGTCGGGGCCTTCCTCTTCAATTGAACTTTTGAAAACGCGGAAACTGCTTTTTATATCTGTTTTCTTTGCTTTAGCGATGTTTACTGTAATGATGTTTCGTCCCTTTGTTCCACAGTTCCTCGCAGACATGTACCATTATGGAGACTTTGAGATAGGAGTTTTGGGTTCCATAGCCTTTTTCGGCTCGGCAGTTTTAGGCATTCTTATAGGCAGATTTGGAGACAAGGCGGGAAAGGAATACGCTCTTGCGGCTTCAATGGTTTCCTGCAGTCTTTCATTGGCGATTATGCTGTTGACGGGGAATCTTTACATACTTGCAGCAGCCTTCTTCTTGGCTGGCGCTTCCTACATAACATGGTCTCTAATGAGCGCAATAATCGGGCCCTTAGCTCCAGAATCCATAAGGGCCAGATGGATATCCATCCCCCAGACAATAAGCATGTTCGCATCGATTTTGGCGCCTTACATGGGCGGCTTACTTTACGCTTTTTCGCCGCCCATTCCATTCATAATTGCAATTTTAGCGACTTTTGTTTTGGCGATGCTTGCCTCTTTAAAAAAGTTTTAAGGTTATTCCGGCCTTTTTCCAAGGGTTAGGTCCACTTCAAAAGTTTCGTTGCCTCTAACAACTTTTAAATGTATGGTTTCTCCTGGGCTTTTGTATCTCTCCAGATAGATTATCAAGTCTTCAGCTCGGTTAACAGTTCGATTATCCACCTCAACAATTACATCTCCTGGCTGTAGGCCTACTTCGTGGGCGGATCCAGTGGCGTTTACATCGTGAATGTATAATCCGCCTATGTAGCTGGAGTTGTATGTTATGCCTATCCATGGATGTTCATAGCTGCCCTTATCGATAATCGCGTTTACAACCCTCTTCATTATTATTGATGGAATAGCGTATCCAATGCCTATAAACGCCGCAATTTCTTCGGCTGTTTCTATGGCGAAGGTTACGCCGATCACTTCTCCGAGACTGTTAAGCAAGGGTCCACCAGAGTTTCCAGGATTGATGGCGGCGTCAAACTGGATTACGTCGACTATGGCGTAGTTTCCCCATGGGTCTGGCACTCCTAAATCGCCCAATCTTAAAACTCTGCCCACTTGGCTTACTATTCCAGCAGTCATAGAGCCTTCCAAGCCGAAGGGATTTCCAATGGCGTAGACTGGCTCGCCTACCAAAAGCAGTTCCGATTTCCCCACAATCAAAGGTTTTGCTTTATCTGGAAGCCCATTAACTTCTAAAACTGCTAAATCGCTGTATATGTCCTTCCCCTTAACTGTTGCAGAAACCAAGATGGGTTTTCCTTCAATAAAGAAGGTTACGGTGATTTCGTTTTCGGAATCCACGACATGGTGGTTGGTGACAATATATCCTTTGCCTCCTAATCCAGCATAGTAAACAAATCCGGAGCCAGACTTGCTTCCAGCCGTTACCAAAACCACAGAGTTTCTAGTCCTATTATATATCTGAACGGCGGTTAAATTAAGCGTCTGAGCGTAATGCAGCTGTTCTATTAATCCTTGAAGCTCTTCCAGTTGGGATGTGACATTGGCATAATCATTCTTTAAGGCATTAAGGTCTGTTTTTACGTCCAAATATACTAGGGCGAACCCCCCGCCCAAAACCACCGCAACGAGAACAAGGGCTAGAATAAACTTTTTGTCAATTGTTATAGCATATTGCCACTCCACACTGTATCCCTCAGACCGTTCATATACAATTCTAAAGGCGCTTAACAAGTTTGCGTTTCAAATAAAAAGTTATTAAAATTCCTTTTCAAGCTGTAATGATTCCTTTGTTAACCCATGTTTTTTATATAGTTGAACAGCTGGCTCGTTATCAAAACCCGTTACCACATGGATTTCTAGAACTCCTTTTTCTTCTGCTCTGTCTATGATTTTTTGAAGGAGTTTGCTTCCAACACCTTGTCGGCGATATTTTGGCGTCATGTATAGGTTTTGTATATAGCTTAGCTTTCCACCGTGGCAAAAATCGCGGATAACCCATAAATCTATAAAGCCAGCCATCTCGCCGTTTACCTCGGCAACCCACAATTCATAATTCGAATCCTTAAGAGAATCTTTTAAAATGGATACGCGTTCCTCATCTGTTGCAATTCCATGCATAAACTCCCTAGCAAGAACTAACACCCTTGAAACATCGCTTTCACCAGCACGCCTAATGCTAACCCCAGACATGGCAAATCCACACAAACATCATTAAGTAACATAAATTAATGTTTTCGCCATACAAATTGACTTTAAGGTTAAAATTATGCTTATATAATGTGGGGCTGCCCGGATTTGAACCGGGGTCCCGAGCGCCCGAGGCTCAGAGCCTAGACCAAGCTAGCCGACAGCCCCTTGTTTGTTGTCATGTTAGTTTTGTGGTTAGGTTTAATAAAGGTGTTTTCTTAACTTTTAAACCCTTATTTAGGCTATAGTATTGCTGTTTAAGGGAGGGTGAAGGGTTTGTCTATTAAGCCGCGGATTCGGGGAATTCGTGTTTTGAAGGCTGTTTCTTCAGCTGTTCGGCTTAACATTTTGAATCTTCTTTTTGACCATGGTTCGCTTTCTTACACTGAATTAATGAATTTGTCGAAGATGAGTCCCAGCAGGGATGCTGGACGTTTCGCCTATCACTTGAAGTTTTTGCTTAAGGCAGATTTAGTTGAAGCGGATGTGGAGTCCAAGAAGTATCGCCTAACAGATTTGGGTAAGATGGTGCTTGAGGTTGCCGAAGAAATTGAAAAGAAAGGCTTGAGAACGCAAAGAATCCTAGTGCGCACTTCACGTTTTTCCCTCGAAGAATTCGACGCCAACAAGATTGTGGATTCTCTGGTGAAGGAGGCGGGCATGACGGTTGAGCAAGCCAAGAGGGTTGCCAAAGAGGCGGAAAAACGTCTTCTTAAGGCTAGGACGCGATATTTAACGGCTCCTCTAATAAGGGAGGTTGTTAACGGAATTCTCATTGAAAAGGGTTTGGAAGAGCACCGCCACAAACTCACGCGTTTAGGGCTTCCAGTGCACGATGTTTCCGCCTTCCTATCCAAAGGTAAAGCTTCCCTTGGGGTTTCCTCCATCTACGAAGAGTTTGGGAAAAACGTTCTTGAGGAGTACACGCTTTTGAAAGTGTTGCCAAGGGATGTTGCAGACGCCCACCTATCAGGCGAATTACACGTTAACAGTTTAGACTCTTGGATTTTGAAGCCAGCCGAGGTGGTGCACGATTTACGGTTTTTCTTTAAAAAAAGCCTAAACATAGAGTCCCCAGCGCCTCTGAAAAGCCTAGAATCCGCACTGAACACTGTTTTCAACGTTGTCCTGCAAGCTGCAAGGGAAACCAGCGAGATGCAAACTCTTGAATATTTCAATGTTTTTTTGGCGCCGTTTTTGAGGAATATGGAAAGGGCTGATGTGAAGGAAGCTTTAAGACGTTTTATTTTCAATTTAAACCAATACGCTGAGGCTTCGCTGAACATTGAGCTTACAATTCCAAGGTTTTTAGCGGATAAACCCGCCATTGGCGCCGCTGGTTCTGATGTTTACGGAGATTTCCTTGAGGAAACTCAGCTTTTAGCTTCCCTTATGATTGAAGTTTTAGCTGAAGAAAGCACACCTAAACCCCTCTTAAACCCAAAAATCGTCATTAAAATACGTCCAGAAACTTTTAAGGAAGATAAAGCAGCGGATATCCTTCTCAAAGCGCACCATTTAGCCTCAGAGAAGGGCATGCTTTACTTCGCAAACATTTCTGGAGAAGATGGGCGGCTTTCTGTTTTTTCTCCTTCCGGATGCAAGTTTAAGGCAGATTTAAAAGGCGACTGGGAACTTGATACGCTACGCACAGGAGCTTTAGGAATTGTGGCTGTTAACTTGCCGAGGATAGCCTACGAATGCGGCAAAGATAAAGCCAAATTTTTTGAGTTTCTAAGGGAGAAACTTGAAATGGCAACCCGCGCCCTTGAAATCAAGTTTAGGGCACTGAGGCAGCGGGGTAAAAGCTTCCTTCATTTTTTGTTGCAAACTGTCAACGGCGACCAATATTTTAGGCTTGAAAATTCTACACGTCTCATAAACATGGTTGGTTTGGAAGAAACAGTGGAAGCCTTCACTGGAAAAAGCATTTATGAAGATGAAAACGCCTTAAAGTTTGCTGTTGAAACCGTAAAATACACTTCAGAATTCCTATCTAAAAGCGATAAAAGAAGGGATAAACGCTTATTGCCCTCAGCCTTACCATCTCTTGAAGCTTCTGAAAGGTTGGCGAAACAGGACATTGAACGTTTTGGTGTTGCAAAAGTTCGATTTCAAGGAACACGGGAGAAACCCTACTATTCGACTTTCGGCAGAGTCAGCATACAAAATTTAGAGGCTTCATTAAAGGCTTTGGCTATTGGAAAAGAGTTGTATGGGCTTTTTGCTGGCGGAAATCTCACTGTTATAGAGCTGGGAGAGGTTGAATGTCCGCCTGAAACCCTTTTCTCGCTGACTAGAAGGCTTGTTGAAAATTATGGGGTTGAGTTTTTCACTTACAACCGCGATTTAACCTACTGCAGCCACTGCAACAAAACTATGTTTGGAGTTCTCCATAAGTGTCCCAGCTGCGGGTCGGTTGGCACTCTAACGGTGTTTAAGAGATATCCCTAACGTCAAAAGCTTATTTTACTTCTCCCAATATTAATGCAAGCAAAGCCATCCTTGTTACTATGCCATTCCAGACCTGCTGGAAATAGCGGGCGTGGGATGTGCCATCCACTTCTGGGGCTATTTCGTCGACGCGGGGCAGCGGATGTAGAATTATCATTTCTTTTTTGGCTTTGCCTAAAAGCTCTAAGTCAATTTTGTAGGAGCCCTTAACCTTAATGTATTCAGCTGGGTCTGGAAAGCGCTCCTTCTGGATTCGCGTAACATATAAAACATCCAATTGTGGAATAACCTTCGTTATGTCTGTTTCTTCTGTTACTGGGATTTTCCCCCTAATCTCTTCGAGGACTTCACGCCGCATCTTGAGGGATTCTGGTGAAACGAGGTAAAGTTCAACATTGTAGTTTGAAAGGGCGTAAGCCAAAGAATGCACTGTTCTGCCGTATCTCAAGTCGCCTACCAACGCTATTTTTAAACCGTCTATTGTGCCCTTTTCCTTCAAAATTGTGTATAGGTCTAAGAGTGCTTGGGTTGGGTGCTCTTCGGCGCCGCTCCCACCGTTGATTATGGGCACTTTTGCGAATTCCGCTGCTAGCCTCGCTGCGCCTTCAAGGGGATGCCTTATGGCTATTACATCTGCGTAGTTTTCAACTGTGCGCACTGTGTCAGCCAAGTTTTCGCCTTTCCGGACAGAGGCTATTTCGGCTTCTGCAAAACCTATGGTTGAGCCTCCGAGCTTGTGCATGGCTGCCTCAAAGCTTAGGCGGGTGCGGGTGCTGGGTTCAAAAAACAGTGTGGCGAGAATTTTTCCTTTAAGCATGTCTGAGCCTTTCTGGGCTAGGGGCTCCATGGCTTGGGCTATTTTTAAAATGTAGTCTATTTCTTCTCGGGAAAAGTCTCGGATGGATATTATGTCTCTTCCTTCAAACTTCAAACAGATACCCCAGACAAAAGCTTTGTGCTTTGCTTAAATAACTTTTCATCCCTTTGACGGCTTGAAGGATTGGAAGGTTTTAGCGTAGTGGTAAAAACCTTTTATCTTTAGGGCTAATAATAGCCTTGTGAAAGAGGCGAAATCTAATGAGTGAAACTATGCTTTATGTTTCAAAGATTAGGGATGGCACTGTTATTGACCATATTACGGGCGGACACGCTTTGGATGTTGTTAAGATTTTGGGGATAACTGGTAAAGAGAAACGCATCATCACTATTGCGATTAATGTGCCTAGCGAACGGTTTAAGGTTAAAGACATAGTTAAGATTGAGGGCAGAGAGCTTAACCCGAAAGAGGTTCATAAAACCGCCTTACTGGCGCCCCACGCCACCATCAACATTATCCGCAATTATAAGGTTGTTGAGAAGCAGAGGGTTAAACTGCCAAACGTTATTGAGGGCATAGTTAAATGTGCAAATCCAGCTTGTGTAAGCAACAGCAACGAGCCTGTTGTGGCCAAATTTTACGTGAAAAGCGAGGAGCCATTGCTTCTGAAATGTCATTATTGCGGTTATGTTATGGAGAAGGGCGACGTGCTTAAACAGTTCTAAATTCGGATATTCGGATTTTTAGATAATGCTTATATCGTAAGATGTGGTATTTCCAAAATGGATATGTCCAAAAAAGGACATATTGAACACGCGTAGAACAAAAATACACATAAGGTGAAAAACATGATGGAAATAATAGCCGCAGTATTATGGGCTTGTTTCGCAGCCTACGCCCTATGGTACTTTACAAAGGCAAAGCACTACGCGCCCCTAACCCCCGACGAAGCAAAAGTCCTATGGAAAATCCACAAACAAAACGCCGGATGCTCATCAACAAGATGGCGAAAAATCCTGCACGGCGGAAAAATAGTGGGCTTCGAATGTGAATGCGGTTATAAGCATATACAAAAACGCCTAATAACCATCAACACGCCAACACCCACAATCCAAACAAAAACCATGGCTATATACGAAAAACTCCACAAACCATAACAAAGCCATGCTTTAGGCAAACAGGCAAACAGCAAAACTGGAGGTGCGTGTAAGCGAGGAGCAAGCCCATAGGTGATCAAATTTGGGCGTTTTGCTTACACGAAATGCTTTATTCACCTTTGACGAGTTATTAGCAAAAGTGGTGGATGAAGTTTTAAAATCAATTTTTACAGAACGCTGCGCCTTTTCCGTTTGGACCTATCTTGAAATGACGTTTTCCATTGAACCACTGGATGTCGCACGAAAACCAGAAACTTTTTCAGCTGGTTTTAAGAGTCTGTTTGGACCGGCAGCACAAGATTTAGAAAAACTGATTCTGACACGCTTATGCCAAATACTGGGAGTAAAGCTGGAATGGAAGGAAGGCTACAAGTTTTCAGACTACATAAGCACGCTGAGAAAGGCATACGTCGAAATTGAAACCTTAAGATACAAACCACTCATAGAAGGATAACAACATTTCCTCTGGAAAAGTCAATTTTAGGGCTTCTGGCAAACCAAAATTGACTAGCCC
>JABFQN010000010.1 GCA_019685555.1 Candidatus Bathyarchaeota archaeon A05DMB-3
TCATCTATTGAAACATCAATGTTGGTTTCAAGATGTCCAAACATTTTATGATAAACGAAAACTTTACCAGCCCCTGGAATGCTAACGTCCTCCAGCCACGGATCAGCAAGGAAACCGTCAATAAAGCCATGCCCTATTTTTTCTCTTAAAAAGTGGTAGAGTACGGCGCCTTCATCCTTATTTTTGGGAATTTTAACCATTTTCCTCTTTACAGCTTGTCTGAAAAGCGAAGCTAACACGTTCTCTCTTTGTTCCTTGTATTCCTTGTCTCCAATAAGCCTGGCAACAGCAGCCTCAATAATATCTAAAAGTTGACGGTCTGGTTTTTCCGGTTCTATAAGGTTATATTTTCCAATCTCTCCTCCAACGTCGATATGGGCGTATATTCCTAAGCCTAAAGGATACAAGAGGTTAGTGCCTTTTTCATATTCTTCTAAATCAAGATTCAAAACATATTTGGGCTTCTCTGGCAATGTGTCCAAATAATCCTTCAAGTAAGGGTGCTCTGTCAAGGCTTCCTCTAATGTTTCGCAAACCGTTCTTTTAAAAGGCCAAACATCTTCTTCCGTTTCTTCTTCCTTCTTCTTAAACAGTGAGATTTTGAAACTTGAAAGCTTTGGCAAACTTAGTTTCAGTTTTTCTGACATTTGATGCCTCCTAAATTTTCACGCCGCTTAGGGGCATAACTCTTAAGCCGATTTGAGGGTTGATTTCTAGGGTTATGGCGCTTTTTCTTTCGCCACTTACACCCCAGAGTTTGACAACTCTGAGTACTTTTACATCAAGTCCTGAAATGCTGGCATTTTTTAAAACGAGGTAAACGTCTGAGCTTGCCCTTAGTTTCATAATTGTGTCTTCTGAAAGAAATTCTGGGTGGAAGGTGGTGACAACTGTTCTTTCGTCGGACACTAGATTTTTCATTCTTGTAACAAAAGTGAGGAATTCTGACCTTGGAGTGTTTACGGTTAGAACGCTTAAACTGTCGATTATTACGGCGTCGTAAAACCGTTTTTTCAATTCAAGGAAGTTGGAGGTTACTTTTAGAAAGAAGGAGCTTAAGAAATCGTTCCATCTTCCGCCCTCAATATGTAATGGGTATATGTTAAGTTGCCCAGACAAATAGTAGTCGTCCGCGTCAAGCTTCACAGACCTCATCATGGACAAATACTCTTTAACGGTTGCCTCGCTTGTTATAACGCAAACCTTTAACCCCATGTTAAGCATGGCGGATGCTATTTGCTGAACGAAAATGGTTTTTCCAGAACCGTAATCTCCCTCAACAGATATTAAGCTTGGATGGGGAAGGCCGCCGCCGAGGTCTCTGTCAAGTTCTGGGATGCCCAAACTTATAACTTTCATTGTGTTCTAACAGCCTCCCCCTTTGCGGTAACTCCATAATGCGTAACAAAAACGACGGAAACCAAACCGTTTAGGGGAATTTCCGGAGCCCCGCTTGGAATACTTAAAAAGATGTGAGCTTCTTCCCCAGCGTCTATATAGCTGTGGTTGTCCGGCGTGAAAACATAGTTTGTCCCTGAAACCCTAACCTCTAAAATGTCATAGTCTTCGATGGGATAGGACACCCAAAAAGAATTGTTTCCATAAGAGAGGATTATGGTGTTCCACTTGTACTCCGACTGGTTCTCAAAGAAAATAACCTTTGACCCTATGTTTTCTATGGTTATGTTGCATGAGGTGGCATTAATGGGATGCACTTCCAACTGTAAGGCTATGTCAAGTTTCTCTCTTTCGCGGTTAACATACTCCTCAGCAGTGTACAATATCTCTTTCAAACTTTGGAAAACGGTTATTAAAAACGTGGAGGATAGTGCAAGCAAAACTATTAGAATGATGGATGAAGTTATCGTTACTGAAAAACCCATTACACCACCTCAAGATGGGGGTGCTGGGAAGAGGTAGCTGCTGCCTATCCCCTTTGAAGGAACTATTTTGGCTTCGAAGATCACTCCTTCCACGTTGCTAGATGGATAAGCCTTTATGACTGCTGTTTCCCGCGGTTCCCAAGTATTATCTCCATCTGCGTCTGATAGGCTAAACTGTCCGCTTCCAGCACTTGCTGTTGCGTTATAGGTAAACAGTTGAGCTTTCCCGTATTCTCCCACATAAACATCTAGGAAAGTGAAATCGGTAAGCGGTAGGTATCCAACGTTTTTAGCGTATATGATAAAATGGGGTGGGCTCGTGGTGCTGTTTATGGTGGCATAAACTATCTCCAACTGCAAACTAACAATTCTTTTATAATCATTAACATTTTGCGCCAATTCGTTTTGAACAAGGTTTCCAGTGTAAAATGCGTAAACAGAAAAAGCGCTTGCTAGGCATACTGAAGCTATAACCATTATTATGTGGGATAAAGTTAAAGAAAAGCCCATTACACAGCCCTTTTCGCTATTCTAGCCTTTGCAGCTCTTCCTTCAGCTATGGCAATAAGCCGCTTCACATCTTCTACGCCTACTCGCACACCTGAAATTACAGAAGCCTTATACATGTTCAGCAGCAGCTTGCTCTTCGTAAGACCCTTCGACTTGGCTTTTTCAGCTGCAACTGCCAAAGAATAAACCTGTTCGTTGACTCCTTCAGGCATGAAACCCAAGCGTTCATAGGATTGTGAAATCTGCTTTATGTCTTCTGGAGTGAAACCCAAATCAAGGAGAGACCAAACCCAGTCTAGGTACACAGCCCCAGATGGCGGCAGCTCAGCCTTTAAGCGAGGCTCTTCCCTTATTTCTTCTAGTGGCTTTGCTTTTGCTTCTCTAGTTTCTAAAGTTTCTTTCGGCAACGGCGCAAGCATCTCTATTGACGGCTTTGGAACACCTTCCTCTGCCTTCTCCTCAGGCTTTTCTTCGGGTTTCCCTAAAACCAGCGACTTAACTCCTGAAGGAAGCCTTTCACTGTTTAGCTTTTTCAAGTCTTTTTCACTTGAGATGACCCGCAAGAGGTTGAAGGGATTTTCAATTTCGCTAACTGCTGACCGAATATCAATTATGGATCTTTTAAGCTCAGCTACAGCCGTGTTCAGCTCTTCGGAAAGCTTTTCAACATTATACTTCAGCTTTTCGATTTCCTGTTTTTCTGGTTTTTCTTCGCTTTTCGACTCTGGCGTTTCAGAGGCTTCTTTTTTACTATTATCTGTTTTTGCCATATTTACAAACGTCCTTTAGACACTGCTGATTTACTGTATGAATCTGTGATTTGCATTTAAATTATGTGAAACCAGAATCAATATTTGTAAATTTTACAATTTAGAATCTAATTTTTATAATATTTCCAAATTTGATTCGAAATTAGAACATAACATAACACCGCCTAAAAATCGAGGCTCCACATACAAACATCAAAGAAAAACATTTCAAAACACATATTTATGCTGGATTTGCAGAATATCTATGAGAATCTATGAAAAAAGCGCATTTGCTCATCTTAGTATTATTAATCATTTCCGCTATTTCTGCGCCTATAATTTATGTTTACTACTTTGATGATGAAAGGGAATTGTTCTTCGGAGTTTCTTTTGGCTTAAACACAGCAAGCGAAGCGAAACTTCTCATAGATAAAGTGAAAGACTACACAAACCTTTTCCTCATAAACTCCTGGGATATAAGCACAAACGAAACCGCTCTAAACGAAATCTGCGAATATGCTGTAAACGCTAAACTTCATTTTATAGTGTTCTTTTCCTTCGTTTCCCATGTTGCTTATCCATGGCATACCACGTGGCTTGACACAGCCAAAGAAAGGTTTGGTGAATATTTCTTGGGAGTCTACTTTTATGATGAGCCTGGTGGAAATCAAATTGACAAGGGAGTGTGGAGAGGAGGCGCGCCGGTAGGAACCTTCTCCAACTACAGTGAGGCGGCAAACTGGTATGTTGAAAATATTTGCTCCAGCGGAAGCATGATTGACTTAAAAACCAGATATATCCCAGTTTTCACGTCGGATTATGCGCTTTACTGGTTTGACTATTTAGCGGGATACGACTGCGTCTTCGTCGAGTTCGGATGGAACCATAGCCGAATCCAGCACATAGCTTTAGGCAGAGGAGCAGCAAAATTGCAAAACAAAGAATGGGGCGTAATAATAACATGGACCTATACCCATCCGCCATATCTTGAAAATGGAACCCGCCTATTCGAGGATTTTGTAACCGCCTACAGAGCGGGCGCCAAATACATCATCGTCTTCAACTATCCAAAAATAAACGAGTATGGAATACTAAAAGAAGAACATTTCAACGCCATGAAAGAATTCTGGAACTTGCTACGACGCTCACCAAAAACTTTAGGAGAAAGGGTAGATGGACAAGTGGCTTACGTGCTCCCAAAAGACTATGGTTGGGGAATGCGAAGCCCAGACGACAAAATATGGGGATTATGGCCTCGAGATAATCGGTCTCCAATAATATGGGAGAACATGAACAAACTCATCGAAAGATATGGCTTAAAACTTGACATAATCTACGACGACCCAAAATTCAACTACAAGGAAAAATACTCTACAATTTACCCTTGGAACAGCACAATCACCTAAACAAAATTCAGCATCAAAACAGAAAATAACGTGATTCTCAAAATGGACCGGGCGGGATTTGAACCCGCGGCCTCCCGAGTGCAAGTCGGGCGTTCATACCACGCTGAACTACCGGCCCATGCGGTTGCTTCTTGTATGGAAACTGGTATGATGGAATTTAGAGATTTCGGTTATTTGCTATGCTAAAGGTTAAATCATAAGGTTGGATTATTCTAGTAAGGGAGGAGGATGGTGGAGTTCTATTTTTCTCCCTTCTCTCCTGATGACACCGTTCCTCCTCCATGCTTCGTCAGCTCAATGGACAAAAGTATTTTACGTTGAATTTGGAGACTGATTGTTGGTGAGAGCTGGTTTGGCTGAAAATTTTTCTGGGAAATTCGTTGTTCAACGGCATCACGCGAGGCAGTTGCATTACGATTTTAGGCTTGAAATGGATGGTGTCCTAAAAAGCTGGGCTGTTCCGAAAGAGCCGCCTTTAGAGCCTGGCGTTAAAAGGCTAGCGGTTGAAGTTGAAGACCATCCACTGGACTATGCTGATTTTCAGGGAATAATACCCGAAGGCATGTATGGTGCTGGAAGGGTGGAAATCTGGGATAGGGGCGCATATACCCTTAAACATAGAAGCAGCGACAAAATAGAGTTCACTTTAAACGGCGAAAAAATGCGGGGAGACTACGCCCTAATAAGGTTTAAAGGGGATAAAAACTGGCTTTTGATAAAGAAGAAAACGCCATAAACCGCGGCTCGAACACGCAATTTTTTAAAAAGTAGAGTTTCAAAGAATGAACTGTGGAGGAAACGGGATGGTTGAGTTTGAAATCGTCAAGGTTGAAGTGCCAAAAGAGTGCAATGTGATTTTGGGCATGGCGCACTTTATCAAAACCGTTGAAGACTTGTATGAAGCTTTGGTTAACTCTGCTCCAAACATAAGGTTCGGCATAGGCTTCTGCGAAAGCTCCGGTCCATGCCTGGTGAGACACGAGGGAAACGACGAGGAGCTTAGGCGGCTTGCTGCTGAAAAAGCCTTTGAAATCGCCTGCGGTCACAGTTTCATAATTTTCATTAAAAACGCTTATCCAATAAACGTGTTGGACAAAATTAGAAAAGTGCCGGAAGTTTGCACAATTTATGCGGCTACGGCGAATCCGCTGGAAGTCATTATAGCTGAAACAGAGCAGGGTAGAGGAATAATGGGCGTTGTTGACGGTTTTAAGAGTAAAGGAATAGAAAACGAGAGCGACATAAAAGCTAGAAAGGAGTTTCTGCGGAAAATAGGCTACAAACTGAGCTAAAAGCGCGGCAAAAAGCGCCGCAGGGTGGAACTGTATGTTGAAAATCCACTGGAGGGAGGTAGCTTTCCGTCTTATCTTGAGGCTATTAACTCATGCCGCAGTTCAAAAGGAACCTTTTCCTTCATTCTTTCAGCAGCATAGTCAACTAAATGTTTAAACTGTTTTTCCGTCAACACTTGACGAGCCTTTGCCAAAATTTCCAGGCAAATTTCTTTAAAAACAAGGTCTGTGCAGCCCATTTTTGCATCGTCAATTAATTCTTTGCAAGCTTGAAGGATTTGGTTGTTCAAGGCAATTCCACCCTGCAGTCAAAATAGTTAACTCTAAAACATTAAAACACTTATGAATTCAAAAACTTGATTACAAATCCATTTTCGCCCATAAATTTCGCTATAGCTCCAATCCAGCAAACACAATTAGGAATTTTATTTAGTAAAGAAAGAAGGGATAAGAGGTTTAACGGCGTTTTTTAACCATTACAGCTGCAACTGACGACAGCATTGCGAGCAGCAATAGGAATGTTTCCAGTGGGAATTCTGGAATCGCCGATGACCCGACAATGTCGATATGATGTTCGCTGTGGGTGTATGTGAAGTAGATGAAGGAGTGAGTGTTGTTCCACGTCCACTCGGAGGTTATTGGCACATCATTCACCAAAACAGTGTATGGTCCGCCAAGGAGTATGTTGGGAATTGTTACGTTACAGAACCCCACCGTTCCCTCGTCGCCAGTAACGTTAAAGCCTATTTTCATTTGTTGTTGGCTGAAGTTGAAGTTTGTTACTGTTGAGTTGCTGGTGATTTCGACGAGATATTCTTCTCCTTCCCAAGGCACACTGAAGGTCAGTTTTATAGGACCGCCAGCGCTTGAGACGCTGCGCATGCTAATGCTGGATTCGAAGGCTTGAGCTGCGCCGACACTTTCAAACCAGCTTATGGACTCGTATCCTTCTTTTGTTATGCTTATTGAATATTCTCCCGGCAGTAATCCTTCAAGCGAGAAGTATCCGGTGGCATTGCTGCTTGTTTGGATGAAAGTCATTCCTATTGCGGAGATAGTCGCATTTTCTATCGGATTGCCAGTTGAGAAGTCAACCAAGTAGCCGAAAAGTTGCGCCCTTGTAGATGCGTTAAGGAAAGGTTTGTAATATATTTCTCTAAGCTCAAAGTTGTCGAAGAAATGGTATATACGGTTTTCTATTTCGTTTTGGCTAGCGGTTCCCCAATAATTGTAAGTGGCGTTAATGATCACTCCGTCTCCACCTGGTGCTGAAACCACAGCGTATCCAGCGTTAGATTGAATGTCATTGTGAACTATGTCGCATCTCAATTGTTGAGCGAATTCGGTGAATTTAACTCCAATGCCGTTTCTTGCTATGTAATTATTCATTGCAACTAAATGTTCATAGTCGAGGGGGCGAAGCTTAAGCCCAGCCTCGGCGTTATACATTATTAAGTTGTCCTTTATGACACCGTAGCAAACTGTGCCGTCAATGTATATTCCGCTTCCATAATTGGATATAATAGTGTTCCTACAAATCTCATAGTATCGCCCATTACTTATTAGGGCTATGGCGTCGCCATTTCCAGAAGTGAACGTGTTGTTATTAATCTTTACAATTCCATTAAGATAATTAATTTTTATGCCGCCATTTTCGAAGTAGGCAATGAAGGAGTTCGTTATTTCTACATAGAAATCCGATGTCCACATCCCATTCATTTCAGTTATAGAGATGCAGCGAGTTATATTGCAGTTTTTAATTATGAATTTCAAGCCTGTGAAATCTATAACTTGCCAACTCTCCGGCCACGTCAGTACGTAATGGGCGTAGGAAATATGAACATTGTCCAGAATTATTGTTGTGTTTGTCGAGGTGTAATGGAGACAGAGACCTCCCCAATTTGGCGTGGCGCTTCGGTTTGCAGTGAAAATTATGGGGTTAGTCTCTTCGCCTGTTGCATTTAATGTGGCGCCTTTGTATAGCCAAATGTAGTATTCTCCGTTTGCAAGAACTTCTACTCCCGGCTCAATGGTTAAAGTTTTATTTTCATATATCAGTAAGTCTCCGGTTAATACATAGGGACTTCCATATTTGGTCCATGTAGTGTTTTCGTATATTATACCGCTGACAGGCGTGGCTACTAACACGTGGAGTAGGCTTTGAGCGGCAAACTCTGTTCCATTCCATACGTTAACATGATGGATTCCCGTGGTAGCGTCTAAAGGAACTGTTATCTGAGTTTTAAACATGCCTTCTGCGTCTGTTGGAACATTTTCGGCGAGAACCGTTGTGTTGTCCCATTTTATCGCTATGAAGCCATTGGGATCGTAATATTCTCCTTTAGCCCACAAGGTTACGCCTGGTCTTCCAAAGTCTATTGTTGTCTGGAAAAGCTCTGAAGATGAGAAAACAAGCGTTGGCTTGACGATTTCGTAGCTGTTTTGGGTTATAAATCCGCTAGTGTCCCAAACACTTATGTAATGGGTTCCCCAGTTTGACCGTGGAAGGGTTACGTTTACCGCAAAGGTTCCGTTTTCGTTTACGTAGACATCTGAGGCTAATTCAGTGGTGTTGTCCCATTTGATGCTGAGATACGAGTCCGGTGTGAACCATGTTCCTTTGATAAGCACAAATGGATTGGGCGACCTCTGTCCGTAGGCTCTTGCCTCAGCGAAAGTGGGGACACCCGCAACGAACTTCCATGTGTATAGGGCTATTGTGGGCTTAGGACCTTTTAAGGCTTCAAATACGTCTGCAACACCATAGCCGTAATCGTTGTTAACTCCGCCTTCTCTTTGAACAGCCCTAGTAATTAATGCAGCCTTTATTTTCTCTGGAGACCAGTCTGGATGCGCCTGCCTAATCAAGGCAGCCGCACCGGCAATCATTGGAGCTGCCGCGGAAGTTCCGCTTACAACCCTATAGATTATCCACTCCTTTTCTGGATACTTAAAGTATGGAAGAGAACCCGCCATTATAGAAACTCCTACAGCACATATGTCCGGTTTGAACCTATCATCTAAAGTCGGTCCTCTGCTGGAAAAGCTGGCGATGTTCTTTGCCCTATCCACGGCTCCAACAGCAATAACTTTTTCTGCAGCTGCTGGAGTGCCCACCGTATATGGTTTTGGACCAAAGTTACCGGCTGCTACAACAACTACTATGCCTTCATCCACAACCTGGTCACATGCTAGGCTTAGAACATCTTTGCCGTCCGATGGCCCTATGGAACCGAGACTCAAGTTGGTAACTGTAATGTTGTAGACGTTTTTGTTCGCCGCAACCCATTCAAGTCCCCTGATGATATTGCTTACGTATCCTCTTCCCTTTTCATCCAACACTTTTATAGCCACGATTTTCGCCATGTAGGCAACACCCTTATATGTCCCGTTAGACCCAGCGCCGGTTCCAGCGGCTATGCTGGCAACCATGGTTCCATGTCCATTATCGTCATAGGGGTCAGGGTTGCTGTTTACAAAATCCGCCCAGCCAACAATTTTTCCTTCAAAATCGGGATGTTCAGGCCATATGCCCGTATCCAAGACGGCTATGGTTTGGTTTTCGCCGTAAAGACCATAATCAGCCCAAACCCTATCTACGTTGATTACTTGCACAGCAGTGTCAAGAGCTACTTGAACCTGAAAGTCTGGTTCGATACGCACAACACCCGAAAACTCCGCTAGTTTTGGAATAACTTCTGCAGGCGCGGTCACCGCAACAGCGCTCACCAGCGTATAGGCATGCTTAACAGTCACAGCAGAAAAGGTATCGCTCAGTCTGCTGATAAATTGGGCATTGCTGCTACGTGAAAGCGTCTTGTAAACGCTATGTCCAGCATTATACTGAATTATGACGTCCACGGTTTGATAAGGGTCACTTTCAATCTCTTTTTTTAAGGAGTCGACGATCTTGTCGTTGTCGGCGTCCAGAAGTGTTACGTCCGCATAACTATCTGAGTCTTGAGTCTTTTGCTCTCTGTATGTTCCGTTGAATAGAAGGTTATAGGAAGCAATTGACAGCAGAGCTATCATTAGGATGACAATAAAACTTTTGCTGAATTTTTTCTTCATTCGATTTCCACCTAACAAATTCAGCACAAGTATCGATACTTTTGCCAATCGAATTTAAGACTTCAGAAGGGGAAATACTAATTGGCAGTATGTACAAATAATTCAATTAGTTGCTTTTGACAAGGAATAAAAGCGACAAAGTATCAAAAATATTGGATGCAAGATGATTGAAGAAAGCAAGATTCGCTTCATAGGGGTTGTTGAAAGAGCAGGGGAAGAGGCGAAGATAAGAGTTTTTCCAGAGTTTTGTGATGGGCTTAAGGGTGTGGAGAGCTTCTCCCACTTAATAGTGTTGTATTGGATTCATTTACGTGACAGCGAAGAGGATAGGCGAACACTGCTTGTTTACCCAAAGAGGCGTAAGGTTAACGTGTTAACTGGAGTTTTTGCTTGTAGAAGCCCTTCCCGTCCGAATCCTATAGGCTTATGCGTGGTTGAACTTGTTAAGAGGGAAGGATGCACCTTAACAGTTAAGGGGCTGGACGCCATAGAAAATTCGCCAATAATAGATGTTAAACCCTACATCCCCCAAATAGATGCTGTTCAAAATGCGCGTTTTCCAGAATGGGCACACGAACAGCGTAGTTAAAAGCTGGAAAAATAGATAGAGGGTATCCAATTTAACAGACGAGAAGATTGATAAAATTGACATGGGGCGGAACTTGAAAAATGGGGGCATAACCCAGCCGCCCTTATGGATAATGTTTTAAAGTTACAAACATCAGCATTTTGTTAGGGAGGACAAAGATGGAACTTGAAGCTTCAGTGCATTTGCACGCTGTAAAGTTAATGGGGGTTTCTAAGCGATATGGCAATGTTACGGCTGTTGAATATATTGACTTAGAAGTTGGAAAGGGCGAAATAGTGGGGCTGCTTGGACCAAACGGCTCTGGCAAGTCTACGACAATTAAAATGATTTTGGGACTTGTTAAGCCTGACACGGGATCTGTAAATGTTTTAGGCATAAACGTTAAGGAAGACCCCATTGGAGTTAAACGCAAAATAGGTTATGTGCCAGAATCTCCGCGCATTTACGAGTTTTTAACGGGGCTTGAGTTTCTTGACTTCACTGGGGATGTTTACGGCATGGCTCCTGATGAGAAGAAGAAACGGATAGAAGAGTTTGTTAAGGCTTTAGACCTGGAGGGACGCGAAGGCGACATGATAAGCTCTTATTCTGAGGGCATGAAACAGAAAGTTGTCATAATATCGGCTCTTATGCACAAGCCTCAACTTCTCCTCTTAGACGAGCCCCTAAGCGGTTTAGACCCCAAATCAGCGCGGATTGTAAAAGACTTGCTCCGTGAACTTGCCTCTCAAGGCGTTACCACAATAATGTCCACCCATGTCCTAGAAATAGCCCAAGCCATGTGTGACCGCATAGCCATAATGTATAACGGACGACTGCTGGCTTTAGGCACCATGCAAGAACTCCGAGAGAAAGCCATGATGCCCGAATCTAGGCTGGAAGACATTTTCCTAAAACTCACAGGAACAGGAGACGTAAAACCAATTGTCGAGGCTTTGATGAAATGAACTGGAAGACAGTTTTGCGGCTGATAAGCATAGACATAAAATCTTCAAGGCTAATTAGGGGAACAAGGCTTGGCAGCATCCTAGAAAACAAAGTGCTAACAACCGTTCTATACGTGGGGGCATGTATCTGCGGCGCAATAGTCGGCTGGCTTATAGGAAACTTTTACAGCGGAGTGCCAGACCCAGCCCTGAAAGAAGCCATTTTTAAAGGTGCAACAAGCCTCTTTGTGACTTTTCCAACATTGGCTCTTATATATGGGCTTGTTTTCACACAGATGAGTCAAATCCAGCGAATCGGTGTAAAGGTTTCAATTCAACCCCTTTACTGGTACCCCATAACCTGGGGGGAGCACACGCTTGCATCCATAATAGCCAACTTGATTGGCGCACCATTAATAATCACAGTTTTCATCTGCTCAAGCATCTTGGTGGCTTCAGCCTTTCTTGGGCTTATCGCTTTGGCTGTTTGCACAGTTCTCGCTTTGATGGGCAGTCTCTTCACGGCAAGCATAACCACTGAAATCGTTAAGGTTTTACAGGTTAGGGTTTCAGGGGCTGTGACAAAAGTTGCTGGGCGAACAGCTGTTTGGGTTAGGCTTTTGGGAACTATAATATTCCTAATTGTGTTTTACCTTGTCTACTTCACCCTTGTTTATGGCGCCTCTTTTACAGCGTTAATTGAGTCGATGGCTGGCGGGCAGAGAATACTTTGGTTTATTCCATACCTCTGGTTTGGAATAACTCTATCCGCCATTGTTAACGGTTTAAACTTTGAAGCAGTGATATTTGCCTTAACCTCGATAGGCTTCATTTATGCACTTTTTGTTGCGGCGGTTCGCCTTAACGCAAAGTTCGGCTTGTATGAGGCTCCATCCATCACCATATCCCGCGGCACATACACGCCTAAAACAGGCTTGCTGGGAAAACTGGGTTTTTCATCCCTAGAGGCTGCAATTATGCGGAAGGATTTTAAGGCATTCACCCGCCGCCGCGAGTTAATGTATATTTTCATCATGCCCATAGTCTTCATTTTAATGCCCATAGTCTCTTCAATTAGAGGAACAGCCGACACTATGCCCTCCATATTTTCCAAATTCCTTTTCGTCTACATCGCCTTGCTGCCGGGAACCTTGATGGCGGTCTCCATCGGAAGCATTTTAACAGGCTCTGAAGGAGAAAGCATATGGTATGTTCATGCTTCTCCAGTCTCGGCTAAAAGTTATGTGAAGGCAAAATACTTTTTCACAGTGTTTTTCAGCCTAGCCGTTACGGTAATATGCATCCTTTTTGCTGCTGTGTGGACGGCGCCTTCCCTTCGCACAGTTTTGATAGGCTTTTTTGAAGCCTTTTTGCTGGTTCTCGCCCTAAGCATGGTTTCCCTCAGCTTTGGAATAAAAGGCGCAGACTTCCGAGAACTGCCAAGGCCGAGGATGATAAGACCCTTATGGAGCTTAATCAACATGGCAATCTGTTTAGCTTTAGCCTTAGCCATAATCTCGCCAATGATCCCCTACGCTGTGAAAATTCTATTTGAGTCCATCTTTCTGCCCATAGACCTATCTACCATCATTTCAGAATCATACCTATATTCGGCTTTGTTCCTAAGCGCCATAATAGCCACAATCATCTTCTTCACTTTCTACAGAATAACCGTCAAAAACGCCGAAACTCTGCTCAGCAGTGCGGGGGGTTAGGTTTAAAACACGGTTTAAATTCTCGGAATTTCAGCACTCCTAAAAATTGATTTCAGATTACCAGTTTAGCATTAAAAATTCGCAATTACAGGTTATGCATGTTGATTCTGTGAAGCTTGCAATGTTTGCTTGGTCACCTCAAGCCTCATTTCGAAGGCTCAATGATTCTACTTCGCCATTTTTGAAACGGCATATAGACAAAGAGGAAAATTGCAATTGCAAAGAACGCCCATATCAGACTTGAGATTGTAGCAAGCAGAGTTAATTTCCAAAGGAGGAAAAGCAAGGGAAAAGCAAAACCAACCAAGAGAATCACAAGCACGACGAGAGTGTTTGTAATCTTTGTTTTTATCGATAACTGGGGAATGCTTTCACAATAGTAAATAACTTCAATCGCGAAATGACTGGCAAGAAAAATAAGTAGGTAGAAAAACACTGTAAAAAAGAGGAGTATAAGCTGCGACTGCGCACTACTCGAATCAGGAAGCCGAGTAAGAAGAATCGTGACAACTGTAAATGTGAAGCCTGCAAGAAATAACATGCCACTCATAAGATTCGAAAGATGCTTAACATAATCCGAATAATTCTTCTCGCTTTCAGACACTTAAGCGCACCTATAACAAGTTATATGTTTATTATTTTAGTTTTACTACATATGGAAAACCATCACACTTGACAACTTACCTCCAGCCGTTGTCTCCAAAATTATCTTATATGTATGTCAGTCATATATGCAAACCAAGAATATAAACGTCGCCATAAGTCTTCTTTTCAAGTGCAGGGGGTGGGATTTGAACCCACGAACCCCTACGGGACAGGCTCCTGAAGCCTGCGCCTTTGACCAGGCTCGGCAACCCCTGCCCTTTATTATGGTTTTTTCACGAAAAGGTTTAAGAGTTGCTGTTTCCAATATGGGTTTCGGAGGTTAAACTGGATGCCTACGCATGGTTCGCTTTCAAAAGCTGGGAAGGTTAGGTCTCAAACTCCTAAGATTCAGCCTATGCCTAAGAAGAGGCCTTCCCCTAGGTTTAGGACTAGGCGCAATTATGAAAAGCGAATTATGTTGCAGCGGAAGCCCGGGCAAAACTGGGTTTAAACGTGTGGGCTTTAAATTTTTTATTTTGTTTAAGCCTTATTTTAGGGCATGTTAAGCGCTGATATTGCCATTTTAAACGCCAACATTATAACGCTCAACTCTAAACAGCCTAAAGCTGAAGCCTTAGCCATAAAAAACGGCAAGATAGTGGCTGTTGGCTCCAACAAAGAAATTCGCGGTTATGTGGGCGGTGAAACCAGGGTTATAGATGTTAAAGGTAAAACTGTTGTTCCAGGGTTTGTGGACTGCCACGTGCACATGACAAGCTTTGGACAGCACCTGCAAATGTTGGACTTGCGAAACGTCAGCTCTATAGAAGAGATGAAACGGAAAATACGCGAGTACGCTGAGAAAAACCCTGAAAAAAGTTGGATTTTAGGTGGAAGATGGGACCATGAAAGGTTTTCTGAAAAGCGTTATCCAACACGTTGGGATTTGGATGAGGCTGTTTTAGACAAGCCCGTCTTCCTAATTCGAGTTTGCGGTCATATTGGAGTTGCCAACACAAAAGCCTTGATGCTTGCTGCAGTAAGGAAAGACACGGCAGTTAAAGGTGGAAAAGTAGACGTTGATGAGGCAAGCGGTGAACCCAATGGAATTTTGAGGGAAAACGCCCTTGAACTTGTTTGGCGGATGGTGCCAAAACCAAGCATAACGGAGTTGGAAAACGCGTGTGTTCAAGCTTGCCAAAGGGCTGTTGAAAACGGCTTAACTGGCGTCCACTGGATTGTGGATTCTCCAGAGGAACTGCGCTTACTACAAAAACTTCATAGGAAGGGAAGGCTGCCACTACGGGTTTATTTGGGCATTCCAGTAAAACTATTAGACGAAATTGTCAAAGTGGGATTGACCACTGGTTTTGGAAATGACATGTTAAAATTAGGCTTTGTCAAAGTGTTTGCGGATGGTTCTCTTGGAGCGCGGACTGCAGCCTTGAAAAAGCCTTATTCAGACAAGCCAGAAACACGCGGCATGTTGCTTCTCTCCCAGAGGAAGCTGAATAGGCTTGTTTTGAAGGCGCATAAGGCTGGTTGGCAGTTGGCGGTGCACGCCATAGGTGATAAAGCCATAGAATCAGCGTTGAAGGCTTTCTCAAAAGCGTTTAAAGAGTGTTGCCGTGAAAACGTTAGGCATAGAGTTGAGCATTGTTCTGTGCTTAACCCGAAAACGGTTAGGAAAATGCGAAGGCTAAACATAATAGCCTCCATCCAGCCCCACTTTGTTTTTTCAGACTTTTGGGTTGTGGAGCGGGTTGGCGCTGAAAGAGCTCGTTGGGTTTACCCCTTTAAAACACTTTTGAAGGAAGGCGTTATGGCTGCGTCGGGTTCAGACTGTCCAGTAGAGCCCATAAGCCCTTTACTGGGTATTTGGGCTGCCACGACGCGAAAAGATTTTGGGGAGGAAAATCTAACGGTGGAGGAGGCTTTGAGAACTTACACTGTGAACGCCGCCTACGCATCTTTCGAAGAGGATGAGAAGGGGACAATTGAGGTTGGAAAATTTGCAGACGTAACCGTGTTGTCTGATGATTTGCTTAGTATTTCGCCTGAGAAGATTAGAGAGGTAAAGGTTGAGATGACAGTTGTTGGAGGGAAAATCGTCTACAAAAAATAGCGAGATTTGTGGGTTAATGTTTAAATTCACCCAGTTTACTCATACCCTCCAATTAGCTGTTGCATGAGGCAAACAAATGACTGAAATAAAGCTTAGGCGGGAAAGGCTTACAAGAGAAATTAAAGAGGTTGCAATGAAATCTGGTGCAAGTCTTGTTGGAATAGTCTCTGCTGAAGTTTATGATTCTTTGCCAAAAGTTTGGGTGGAATGGAAAATTCAAAATTATTCGAAGAAGGCTTCTGAGATAATGCCTTATGCTAAATCTGTTGTTGTGGTGGGTTATCATGTTTGGGATGATATGCTTGAACTGGCGATTAGGAAAGGTGAAGAGTGGTTTTATCCCGGGTATTTCCCCCTTGAAGCCATAACCCAAGCGGTGAAAGACTATCTTGAAAAGGAAGGCTTTAAGACGGTTTCCGCCGGCGGTTTGTCGTATAAGCGTCTTGCTCAACTGGCTGGTTTCGGATGTTATGGGAAGAACACTCTCATAATAAATCCGGTTTTTGGTCCGTGGATACGTTTAGCTGCTGTTTTGACGGATGCCGATTTGGTGGCGGATGAGCCTTTCAACAAAGACCTTTGCGTCGACTGTGATGAGTGTGTTAGGGCTTGTCCTGTTAAGGCTTTGGCTCCCTACAAGGTTGACAGTAGCAAATGTCTTATAGGCGTTCGCCTTTTGCAAAAGGAGAAAAGCGGTTATAATGAAAAGCTGAGGAGATATGAGCCGTCGTTTACCGAGAATGCTCATTTGATGTGTATGGAATGTCAGAAAGCCTGTAAATATGGGAAAAACCTTCACAGTTCGCTTGCTTTGGTTTAGGCTTGTTATGTTTATTTAAGGGTTTATGGTTAGATTATTTGTGGTTGTATCTGTTTCATGATGGATGAAGCTGTTAGAGAGATTGTGGAGGCTTTGATGCGTATTCCTTTGCCTAGTCGTGATGATGTTGCTCGTGTTAAGATTAGGGTTGCAGCCAAATATGGGCTTGGGAGGATTCCTTCGAATGCTGAGATAATAGCGGTTTTGAAGGCTGAGGAGAAGGCTAAGCTTCTTCCTGTTTTGCGTAGGAAAGCTACGAGAGCGATTTCGGGTGTCACTGTGGTTGCTGTTATGACTAGGCCTTATCCTTGTCCGCAGCAAGAGCCCTGCGCTTACTGTCCTGGCGGCCCGCCTTTTGGAGTGCCGCAAAGCTATACTGGTTTTGAGCCTGCTGCTATGCGGGGTTTGCAGCATGCTTTTGACCCTTATGGGCAGGTTAGGAGTCGTATTGAACAGTTGCGTGCGATTGGGCATAAAGTGGATAAGGTGGAGCTTATTGTTATGGGTGGGACTTTTCCAGCCACGCCTTACGCGTATCAGACATGGTTTGTTCAGCGTTGTTTAGACGCCATAGCTGGTGTGGATTCTGCTGGTATTGAAGAGGCTAAGCGGTTGGCGGAGACAAGCTGCATACGCAATGTTGGCATCACGGTGGAAACGCGTCCAGACTGGGCTAAAACGGAGCATGTGGACAGAATGCTGGAAATGGGCGTAACACGTGTTGAGCTTGGCGTCCAAAACCCGGATGATGGCGTTTACAGGCTTGTGGGTAGAAAACACACTGTGGCGGATGTAGTGGAAGCTACGCGGATACTGAAGGATGCTGGGTTAAAGGTTGTCTATCACATGATGCCCGGTTTGCCCGGTTCAAGCATTGAGAAGGATTTGGAGGCGTTTAAGCGGATTTTTGCAGATTCCGCCTTTAAGCCTGACATGATTAAGATTTACCCATGCCTAGTTTTGAAGGACACTAAAGCTTACGATTGGTTTTTGCGGGGCGAGTATAAGCCCTACACGACTGAGGATGCTGCAAGGCTTATTGTTGAAGTTAAGAGGATGATTCCATCTTGGGTGCGCATAATGCGTGTGCAACGCGATATTCCAGCGCCTTTAATAGTTGCTGGCGTTAAAATGAGCAACCTTCGGCAGTTGGTTCAGCAAAAACTGAAAGAGCAAGGCTTACAGTGCCGATGCATAAGGTGCCGCGAAGTTGGACATAGGCTTTTGGCGGATGGCGTAAAACCAGACCCGGAAAAGGTTAGGATTTTGACAACGCGTTATGAGGCTTCTGAAGGCGAAGAAATATTCATTTCAGCAGAAGACATCGAAAACGATGTTTTGATAGGCTATTTACGCTTGCGCATCCCATCCGAGAAGGCGCACAGACCAGAAATAAGGGCGGAACCGTGCAGCATAATCCGCGAACTCCACGTTTACGGACCAGTCGTGCCAGTCGGCAAACACCTGCCAAAGGCTTGGCAACATAAAGGCTATGGAAGTGTTTTGCTGGCAGAGGCGGAACGCATAACCCGCCAAGAATATGGCTTTAGGAAGATACTTGTTATAAGCGCTTTAGGAACAAAACAATACTATAAACGGTTCGGATACAAACACGAAGGACCATACATGACAAAAACATTGGAGAATAAAGTACCAGTCACGCGTGATAAATTTTAACTTGTACCGTTTATTTAACAACTAATTATAACATCGCAAAGTTTTTAAGCAAATGGACGCTTTAGTCTATTTTGCGAGTAAGTCCCGCCCGAGGCTATGATGCCCGTGGACTCGGGATGGGAGCGATAGGGCGGGGTTCGCTTTTTTACTATTTCCAGAGATAGTTGAAATACTCCACTTTATCCTTAATTATTCTATAATAGCAGTTGTTGTTATGCTCATACCTATGGAAGCAGGCGCCCGCAAGAAAATCCACAGCTTGCAGACAATGTTCTCTCTGAGAGTTTTCATGATGAATCTCTATGTTGCTTAATTTTATTTGTTCCGTTTGTTTCCATTGAATGGTCATAAGCCATGAAGCTTTGTTAATTGCATAATGATTGAATGCCTCTTTACTAATGCGTCTGAGGCTTTTATCAACAACTATGTGTAGCTTGTCATTCGGCGTCATTTTGGGAAGAATATTTTTCATTATAGTATCAACTATGACAAAGTTATAAAGTACGGCAGTTTTTCCTTTCAGCTCTGGTTTTACCTTTGCTTTTTCTAATACAATAAAACCAATTTTCACATTGCACTTGGAGATTTTTTCTAGAACTGTTCGCCTTACAGAGTCTCTGGAATTTGAATATTTTAATTCATTGCATCCTCTGGCGTATTCATTTCTTTCGTGCAATTTCTTCAGCAAGCGCTTCATAATTTTTGCTGCTTCAAATGGATAGTCCAAAATCAGGTAGGCAACTATAAAAAACCGCGACGATTTTGAAGAAAATCCTAAATCGCCACTTTCATCTATGTAAACATACATTTAATATCTTTTTCCAGTATCCTTATGCTACTTAATAATCATTTTGAGTTCATTTTTACGATAAAGTTAAAGACCAAAAAAGCCTTTTCTCAATTAAAGTTGGAGAAATGAAAATGAGTGCAGAAAAATTCTCCGGCTATAAAGGTGAAGTCTTAGAGGTTGTCAGAAGAGTTGATGTTGAAATTGGTGATTTGATTCGTATTACTAAGGGTGGTCAAGTTTTTGAGGGTATTCTTATTCCGCGTTCTGAGTATGGTGATGACAAGCATATTGTGATTAAGTTGCGTAGTGGCTACAATATTGGTGTGCGCCTAACCCCGGACGCCAAAGTGGAAAAAGTTGGGAAAGGCGAAAAACCAGCCTTTGTTGCTCCGCCTTTGCCGGAGCAGAACCCCGCTTTGCCAAAAGTCTCCATTATTAGTACTGGTGGGACTATTGCTAGTCGTGTGGATTATAGGACGGGTGCTGTTCGTCCAGCATTAACGGCAAGCGACCTTTACAGCGTTGTGCCGGAGTTGGCGGACATTGCCCGCATAGACGCCCAAATACTGTTCAGCCTCTACAGCGAAAACATTACGCCAGCCCACTGGACGAAAATGGCGAAAACTGTGGCTGAAAAAATCGAGGAGGGCGTGGACGGCGTAGTCATAGCCCACGGAACAGACACTATGGGTTATTCGGCTGCAGCCCTAAGCTTCGCCCTACAAAACCTTCCAGTGCCAGTGGTTTTTGTTGGTTCTCAGCGTTCAGCCGACCGTCCCAGCTCGGATGCAGCCACAAACTTGACAGGCGCTGTTTTAGCCGCTGCAAAGGCGCCTTTCGCAGAAGTAGCCGTAGCCATGCACGCAACAGTTTCAGACAAAGCCATAGCCGTCCACCGCGGAACCCGCGTGCGCAAGTGCCACACAAGCAGACGCGACGCCTTCAAAACAATAAACGCCCAGCCCATAGCAAAAATAGAAGAAAACCACATAGTTATGCTTACAGATGATTACAAAAAACGCGACCCTTCACAAAAGCTTACAGTTAAGCCAAACTTCAGCGAAGAAGTCGCCCTAATCAAGTTTTATCCCGGCATGAACCCAGCAGTAATAGACTGGTATGTGGATAACGGCTACAAAGCCATAGTTCTGGAAGGCACCGGCTTAGGACATGTGGCAAACAGCCTCTTTCAACCTATAAAGCGCGCAGTGGATAATGGCGTTTTAGTGGCTATGGCTTCCCAGTGCATATGGGGGCGAGTAAACATGAGCGTATATGATACTGGAAGGGACTTGCTGGCTCTTGGCGTGATTCCGCTGGAGGACATGCTGGCGGAAACAGCAACAGTCAAACTCATATGGATATTCGGACAAACCAGCAACGCCGAAGAAGCGAAAAAACTTCTAAAAACAAACATCGCCGGCGAATTTTCCGAACGCTCAATATATGGAGAAGAGGAGACATCCAAACCATGACAACCGAAAAAGTGGACTATACGCGAATAGGCTTAAAAGTGGGCTTAGAAGTCCACCAGCAACTAGAAACCGCCACCAAACTCTTCTGCGCATGTAGACCAGAACTCTTCAAAGAAGAACCGCAAATCACATTTCTAAGGCGTTTAAGACCAACCCAAAGCGAACTAGGCCAAATAGACCCAGCAGCCTACTTCGAATTCCAAAAAGGCGTAAAAATCCTATACGAAGCGAACACGCAAACCGCCTGCCTAGTGGAAATGGACGAAGAGCCACCCCACCCGCTTAACATGGAAGCCGTAGAAATAGCCCTAACAGCAGCCTTAATGATGAACGCCACGCCAGTCGACGAAATCCACGTCATGCGCAAAACCGTCATAGACGGCTCCAACACAACAGGCTTCCAACGCACATGCGTCATAGCCCTAAACGGCACAATAAAAGTAGACGAAAAAACAGTGCCCATCCAACACGTAAGCCTAGAAGAAGACGCCGCCCGCAAAACAGGAGAAGAAGACACCCTTATCCGCTATAGGATAGACCGACTGGGCATACCATTAATCGAAATAGCCACAGCCCCAGTCATAAAAACGCCAAAAGAAGCCGGCGAAGTAGCCCTAGCCATAGGCAAAATCCTCCGCGCCACCGGACGCGTTAAGCGCGGACTAGGCACAATACGCCAAGACCTAAACATCTCAATAATCTGCGGAGCATTAACAGAAATAAAAGGCGTCCAAGAACTTGAGCTTATACCGCTGGTTGTAGAATACGAAGTTCAAAGACAGCTAAACCTAATAAAAATCAGCGAAGAACTCGCCAAAGCCGGAATCCGCCCAGAAAACCTGAAAGAAGAATTTTTCGACGTAACAGAAGTTTTCCAACAAACAAAATGCAAAGTCATCCAAAAAGCCATAAACAAAAACCAGAAAGTCCTAGCCCTAAAACTTCCAAAATTCAAAGGTTTCTTAAAAAGAGAACTCATGCCAAACATACGCCTTGGAACAGAAATGGCTGACCGCGCAAAATTCTGGGGACGCGTCGGCGGCATCTTCCACACAGATGAACTTCCAGCCTATGGCATAACAGCCCAAGAAGTCGAAGCCCTAAGAAAGGCAGTGCGTGTTCAAGAACAAGACGCAGTGGTCTTCGTCGCCGACACAATGGAAAATGCCACAGATGCTTTAAAGGCGGTGCTGGAAAGAGCCCGAGAAGCCATAAAAGGTGTTCCGGAAGAAACCCGCGCAGCAAACCCAGATGGAACAACCCGCTACATGCGACCAAGACCAGGAGCCGCCCGCATGTATCCCGAAACAGATATTCCGCCAATACAAATAACCCAAAAACACTTGGAAAAAATCCGCACGCATCTGCCGGAGCTTCCAGAACAGAAACTTAAGCGACTAATGCATGAATATGCTTTAAACCAGAAACTAGCAAAACAACTCATGAACTCAGAACACGCTGAACTATTCGAAACAATAGTTAAAGAAAGCAAAGTCTCCCCAACCACAGTCGCCGCCTTCCTAACCGAAACCCTAAAAGCCCTAAAACGCGACGGCATACAAACCGAAAAAATTTCACAAAACCAAATAAGAGAACTTTTCAAGGCTTTAGCCACTGGCGAAATAGCAAAAGAAGCTCTACAAGACATTGCCGCATGGCTTTCAAAACACGAGGGAAAAACCCCAAAAGAGGCTGCTGAAAGCCTAGGCTTAAAAACCCTATCAAAAGAGGAGCTTGAAAAAATCGTTGAAGAAATAATCACGCAAAACAAGGATTTGGTGAAAAAAAGTGGCGTCAAAGCCTTCGGTCCCATAATGGGTATGGTTATGCGAGAAGTTAGGGGCAGAGCAAACGCGGAACTCGTCGGTGAACTTATTAAAAAGAAACTTGCTGAAAAAGTGTAAAGGCTATCGGTATTTTTCCAATGGAACCATTTTCTCTTCCATTGGTTTTATGTTTTCTCCACAATAGGGGCATATTTTAAACTCTGGAAGGATGGGCTTTCCACATGCGACGCAGATATTTGGATACTTCAGTTTCTCTTCAAAACTCCTCAATTCCCTTTTAAAGTGGTTCAATTCCGTCTTTATCTTTTCCACACCTTCCTTGAGCGGTTGAATCTCCTTTATCTCAGCCCTTATATTGTATATTATATCTCTAACCTGGGATAATAATGCGCTGTTCATTTCCACTGTCTCGTTCATCGCGTCTAAAATTTCGCTTTTCTCCTCCAACAGTCGGGTTTCAACGGTGCTCTGTTTCTTTGCGTCTGAGAGGATTTTGTTTAGGAAGGTTTCAACAGGGTTTTCGAAGGCTATGGCGCATGTTATCCCCCACAAGGTGAAGGTGGCGGCGGCGCTGATGAGGAAATAGGTTGTCGGCGTTATTGCTTGAAGCTTAGACTCCAGGAATGGGTAAAGCCGTAAAAGCGTAATGGGGTTGTTAAAGAGGAAAGCGTTTGCTGCGTCAATGAGGTGGGCGATGGATATAGCCGTTAGGGAGCTGAAGAGCCAGACACCTATTCCCTTTTTAGTCAAGCATGGTTCCTCGCTTCTCAAATATTACATCTTAATATTTAATACAGATATTCCGAAAACCGCAATATATCGGCACGCGTAAATTCTAAAAGGAGAAGTGCCTTTTATATAGGGGTGTGATGGGTTTGGGTGAGAAGGTGGCGAAACATTCTGGAGAAGAGTTTTCTTTCCGCGTTAAATTTGGCGACTACGAGGTGGAGGTTAGGGGTTCCCGTGGCGATGTTTTAGAGGCCATAAAGGAACTGCCAAACCTCATGTCAAACTTGGGTAAGGCTTTTGAAAACCTTAAACCAGAAACCGTTGCCACGGTCACTGTTAAGGCTCCAGTAACAACCGTTAAGGGAGAATCCCCTGTCGAGAAATATCCAAAAATTCCCAAGGTGGAAAGCTGCGGCGAAGCCGTTTTAAAGGTTCTTGAAAGCGACTGGGGGAAGTGGCGTCCTCGAACCATTGTCGAATTAAAAGAGGCTTTAGCGGTTAACAATTTGCGTTTTCCAGGGCGCAATTTAGCTGGAGAATTGCTGGGACTTGTGCGGAAAGGCGTGGTTAGGCGTTGGAAAACTGATAAAGGTCATGTTTACATTTTAGCTGAAGAGGAGGTTTTGACTCAATAGGGGGGCGAGCAAGTCTTATGAAAAAGGTGGAAGTGCGAATTAAAACATCCTTTGGCGAAATAGTTGTTGAGGGAGAAAACCCTCAAGAGGTTCTAAGCCTATTGGCGGCTTTTCCAAAAGATTTTGTGGAAAACGTCTCCAACATAGTTTCAAGCAAGCTTGTTCCATCAGCTGCAGCTCAGCTTAAAGGCATAATAGAGTTTACCACCGAGGGACCAGTGCTTATAACACGGGAGAAGCTTACCCATTATGAGGCTATTGGGCTTATCTTATATGCTTCTGAAGATAGGCAGAACACTGCCACGCAGATTCAGAAACTTTTAGAGTCAAGCGGAATAAAATGTATGGTGCCAGCCCGCCTAAACGAAATGACTAAGCGAGGTCAAGTTTTCAAGCCAGACCCTAAAAAGCCAGAGTTTAAGTTGACGGTGCAAGGCGAAAGATGGATTGAAGACGAAGTCTTAGCTAAGCTTAGAGGGAAGATGAGTTGACCGTTAAAGAAGCACAAATGGCTGTTCATGTTAAATATGGTGGTGTTGAGCAGATTTTCTCTGGCGGTGTTGAAGAAGTTTGGATTGCCCTAAACAGGTTTTTCGCTGAGCTCGTTCCAGCCTTTGAGGTTTCGAGGTCTTTGGTTTTAAGCGTAGATTTGCAGAGGCTTGCCAAGGACTGCAAGGGTTTGATTGGTTTCGCTGATAATGCGCCGCACTTGCTTGTTTCGAAGGAAAAGTTAACGGATAACGAGACTTTGGCACTGCACCTTTTAGCCGCCCATTTAGGTTTTAAGCTTGGCATGTTGAAAACCGATGTGCTAACAAGAGAGGAGCTACAGGCAAAGTTGGGCAAAAACCCGAAAATCACAAGCACCCGCCTAGGTGAACTCGTTAAAAATGAAATAGCTGAAAAAACCAGTGATGGTGGTTATCGAATTACGGGTTTTGGTGTGGCTCAAATGCAGAGGGAGTGGCTTCCGAAGATTAGGGCTAAGGTGGGCTTATAAGATAGGATTTCAGAAGTTTCTCTTCATCCCTAACAATCTTGTCAGAGCGTAGATAGGCTATTAGCTTCTGGCTTATCACGGGTTTTCCATTCTTTAATGGGTAAGCATATGGCAGATGAACTGTCATATACTTGTTCAGCTTTATGGACAAGCCCTTTTTAACGGGTATTTTTTCCAGTGATGTTCCTTCGCTTACAAGCTTCGCCATGTAAACAGCTCCGTCAATGGTGAATTGGGCTCTTCCAATGTTGCGCATTGTGGCCTTTGGAAAATGTTTTGTCAAAAGCTTGCTGGTTCTGCCTTTTGGCGGATAGTCGCCGAGAATCCCGCCGACGACAACAGCCTCTTTACTAGCGAAATCTTCTGGCTTTAGTGCAAGTTTGGCTTTTGGGTCTAGAACAACAACTTTTTCTGGGTTGAAGACTTCTATTACGCTTTTATTTTCGACGGCGCCGAGCTTTGAAAGTGCAAGCTTTTCGCTTTCTTTTTTGACGTTTGTGAATAGTAAGCTTTTTTTGCCAACAATTTCCGTGGCGTTTTCGTATTCGAAGAGAAGCCATTTGCTGATTTTCTGTTCTAAGTGTTCGATAGCGAAGATTGGTTTTGCCATGTCTTTAAACCATCATTGTAGCGGCCAATTTTAGGAAGTTTCCAGCTGATAAATTGGCTAGCCTCTCTCTAGTTTTTCTATTTGGCTATTTCCTCCAGTTGTTTTAGAAAATGCTCGTATTGGCGTATTCCTATTTGCCAGAAGTCTTTTGGTGTGATGTCGTATCCGGCTATTTTGGCTATTTGGGCTGGGGATAGGCTGCCGCCAGCAGACAGTATTTGTTTCATTTTGGGGACGAAGGCTTTTCCTTCTGCCATGTATTTTTGGTATAGGGCGTAGACGAAGAGCTGTGCGTATACGTATGGGTAGTTGTAGAATCTGAAGTTCGCCATGTAATAGTGAGGCGTTATGCTCCATTCTGAAAGCATTTCGTCAAACCATTCTATGGTGTCGCCGTAGGCTTTGTCTCTGGCAGCTACCCAGTATCGGCATATGGTTTCGTGGTTTAGGTATTCGCCGCGTTTTATAGCCTCGTAAACTGACTGTTCAAACCATGCGCGGGCGGTTACGCTGAAGATTACGCGTCCAGCTCCGTCCAAGATTCTACATAAAACCACTTTTTTCTCCACGTCTGTTTTTGCTTCTTTGAGCAGCAAGTCTGTAAGCAATAGTTCGCCGAATATGGAGGCGGTTTCGGCTACGACCATTGGGATTCGCGTGTTCAGTATGGTTTGGCTTTTTTGGCTGTAATAGTCGTGGGTTGCATGTCCAAGCTCATGCGCCAAAGTGTAGAGGTCGTTTAGTCTGCCATTAAAGCTTTGAAGCACATAGGCGGATTTGCCATTGTACCAGCTGGCGCAGAAGGCGCCGTGCTGTTTGCCATACCGCGGCGTGGCGTCTATGTGGTTTCGCCTAAACATGTCTTTTACAGCGAAGGCGTATTCTTCGTCGAAGCTTTCATAAGCTCGTATAACAAGGTCTTTGGCTTGTTCAAAGGTGAATTTCATGTCCGGCGAGTCGGGCAGAGGCGCAATTATGTCGTGGCATCCAAGCTTCGGCAACCGCATCAGTTTAGCCTTCAACCTTAAATAATGTTGGTATGTGCCGACGTTTTCCTCCACAGCCTTAAGCAAGTTGTCTATGGTTTGCTGGTCTGTGTCGTTTTCTATTAGGCTGGCTTCTATTGGCGTAGTGTATTTTCTCCATTCGCATGTGCTTAGCCAGTCGTTGCAGACGTTGCGGAAAGCTGAAGCAAATATTTCACCGTCTTTTCCGATGAGGCTGAAAACCGCTTTATAGGCGGATTCGCGGGTTGCTCGGTCTGGATGCGAAAACAAGCCATAGGCGGCGCCGAAGGGCAAAACCTTCTTCTCGCCTTCTACGGTTACTTCGAACATGCGCGTGTTGAGCCACTTGGCTTGAAATTCTTCCCATGCTTTGACTCCAAACTGGTCTTTGTCGATTATCAGTTTTTCTTCGGTTTCGGAAAGCTGATGGGGAACCTTTCTCTGCAGTTTTTCTAAAAGGTGTTTGTAATTTGCCAATGCTGGGTTTTGGATGATTTCTGGCTTGTTGTAGACTAGATTTCCAATTTCAAGTTCAAAGAAAGCTAACATTTTGTCCAGTTTCGCCTCTAGCTTCATGGCTTTATCGTGAAGCGTTTGGGTTTCAGGCAAGGTCATGTTGGCGGCAAAGGAAAGCTCAGCAAACAAGGTTATGTCATGCAGTCTAGCCAAATAAGCCTCATACTCTTGGAGGCAAACAGCCAACCCCTCAGCCGTTAAACCACCAATCTTTCCACGATATTTAGCCGCAAACGCTTCAGCCAAAACCGAAACTTCATCCACAGCCTTCTGCACAGAAGCATCCGTTGGACTCGGAAAGATTTCAGATAAGTTCCAAACAACTTCACTTTCAGCCATAACAGTTCACTTCCTAAATAGAATAAGGCAATAAAACGCGACGAAATTTAAGCTTATCCAATTCTAACATTTATTGGAAGTTTTTAGTTGTAATAGGTAGGCTCTCCTCTAGATTTTCACATATAATCAGCGTTTAAAATGTTGGTAAGAAATTATTGCCTCTAACGCTTTTCTTGAGGGTTTTGGCGGTTTCGCTTTCGAATAGCCCAGCTGAATTAGGGCTGCGATCCGATGGTTTTCCGGCACGCCTAAAATTTCTTTCAGCTGGTTTTCTTCTTCGGTGTTGTAGAAGGTGTAGATGCAGCTGCCTAAGCCTTCAGCTGTTGCCGCCAAGAGCATATTTTGGATGGCTGTCCAAGCTGAAGCTAATGCAAGTTCTTCCCTCATTTTCTCTGGTACATGGAAGCAGACGGCGATTAATACTGGAATCTTTGCCATGGCAGACTTGTCCCATGAACCACCTCTAGCAGCCAAATACCGAGCAGTTTCAGAAGCAAAATCAGCCCAGTGTTTGCGGCTATATTCCGTGCACACATGGGCTATTCTCTTTTTTACTTCTACATCTGTGACGATTATAAAGTGCCATGGTTGAGTGTTGCCAGCGGAAGGCGCCCAACGCCCAGCCTCCAAAACCCTAAAAAGCACCTCTTCAATTACCGGCGTCTCCTTAAACTTTCGAATGCTCCTCCTCTTGAAAACAACCTCATAAAAATCCACAAACAACACCTTTTATAGAACAATATTTTCATTTGAAACGCATATAACTTTTCAGCCATAAACCAAAATTTGTAAGTTTTAGCAGAAGAGTTAGGCAACAAAATTTAAGTCTTAACCGATGTCAAAGTCTATTTGCACATTTGCTTTAAAATTGCGGATGTTGGGTTTCATTGGTGTATAAAATTAAGTACGATGATGAGGCTGACGTTTTAACTGTAATCTTAGAGGAGAACGGTAAACTTTCTTATGCTGAAGAGTTAGGCGACATAATATTGCATTTTGGCGAGGATGGGAAGCCATTGTTTATGGAGATTCTTCGAGCCAGCAAGATTGTGCCGTTAATGGTGGAAAGCCTAGCCAAAAAAGAAACCACAGTAACCTAACAGCTGCTTTTTGAAAAGATAAGTTACGGTGGTCTTTTTGGACGTATTAGCATTTGCGTGGTCTGCATTGTCAAATTAAAAGATTTTTAAGTATTGCAAGCGAATTGATTGTCGCGTCTGGAACTATATCTTCTGCTCTTAAACTGCCAAGCTTTCTTGAAAGTGAAACAAGCGATGTAGGGTTGGATTCCGCTTTTCTGTCTCGTCCGGATTCGCACAGAAGGTGTACAGCCTTGAACCCTGCATTTTTCGCACCCCAAACATCAGTTCTCAAGTTATCGCCTACGTGAACCACCTTACACGGCTCTACTTTTAATTTCTCAGCAGCTAAAAGAAATATTCTTGAGTCAGGCTTGCGAATGCCCACTTCATCAGAAAACATCATAACATCAAAGTGTTTTGCAATATTCTCCCTTTCAATAAATTGCTTTAGTCCAAACCCGGGTGTTAACCCAGTATTGCAAATAATTCCAACATTTTTGTCTCGGCTTTTTAGCCAACGCAAAATTTCATGGGCATCCAGGTTCAAGTAGGGTGGAACTTCAAAAAGAGCAGAGATATAAGCTGAACTTAGCGGGTTAAGCCACTCTTCTTTTACAGCAAAAGAGTTTCCAAGTAAATGTTTAATAAAAAGTTTAATCTGGTCTGAGTGAGCAACATCCCGGTTGGCATCCCAAATTTTCAAAAGCGAAGAACGCGTCTCATTCAAAGCAAAGTTCACACCTTCAAAAGAAACTTCGATTCCCAGCTCTTTCAATGCATTTACGAGATTTTTGCAGCGAACAGATGATCGTGCATCGCTGTAGCCCTCTTTTTCAAAAAGTAGAGTCTCCCAAAGATCAAAAGTCACAGCTTTGACGCGTAATTTATGGCGGTGGTCTTTTCTGGGCATATTGATACCTCCGTGGTTTTCCATCACGTGTCAAAATTCCATCCTTAACTAAATCTATTAGAGCGTGGGCTACTGCTGTGCGGTCGTAGTGGAATCCTCTTTTTGCCATTTCGCTGTGGACTTCGCTTAGGCTTTTTGGTGTTGCGAACCAGCCTTCTTCCCATAGTTTTTGTATGACGCCTTTGCATGTTTCTGCTCTTGGAGGTGCTGCTGCTCGTTCAGTTATGGTTAGTGGCGTTTGTTTTAGTTTTTCTGTTACTGTGGATAGGATGCGGTCCACCGCCGCCTGCAATTGGTCTTCTTGGCATTCTATTTCGAATTCTATTTCGCCTACCCGCATTTTTACACGGATGGGTGGTTTTTGAGGCGGTTCTGTCAATTTTCCACCTTGTTGAATATTGAATTGTGCATCTTGCACATGCACAACACTTAAATACCCCTTCCCCAACAATTGCCTATTGGTGAATCTTGGTGAACACGCAATACACTATAACAACAACACCAAAATATAATTTTCCACCAAACGCCATGGACAACACGCTGCCCCAACGCTTTATAGAGCTAAGCATCCACTCGCTAAAGCAGGTGCAAAACCAAAGCTTTCAACTAAACCAACAAACAATTCAACAAAAAAGCCAAGAGCAGCTATACGCCTTACAGCTTATTCCGCCAATACAGCCCATACCATTAAACCCAAAACTTGAACCGCCAACAACAATAGCCGCCGTCGACACTTCCAGCATAAAACTAGGCGAAACAGCCCAGGGCATCATCATCGCCGTCCGCGGAACCACCATATGGAAGAAAGCCAAAAATTATGCTTATCTCCGCGTTGGACCCTTCATATTCCACATAACAGAAGAAAACCTTCGTGAAGTCTACAACACGCTTTTAAAGGCTTATTTCCGAGAACAAAACCCCCAAGCCTCGCCAAGTTTCATGCAAATCCCCATGCGCATGGCAAACCTCCTCGAAAAGTGGCTTCAAACTTCACTGGCTAAAACAGTGCACGATGGCTTAATCCTCTTTGATGGGTCTTTAACCGCTGGAACCGCCGACACTCCAACCCAACAGCTAAAGGAAATATTGGCTACGGCGCGAAGCATGGGCAACACAGTGCTAGCCTTCACAAAAGCAACAACGTTAAGGTTTAACGGCTGCCTATTAACCGACGCTTTTCCAACCCATAAACCGCCATGCCTAATAGAAGTGGCAAATCTAAAGCCAAAACCGCCGCTAAGCTTGCTGGGCAGTGTCTACGTGGCTAAATTGGCTAAGGGCAATTACGCCTTTAGGCTGGACATAGACCGTGAAGTGCCATCGCCGCAACGCATAGAAGCCGTTGAAAAACTCTTGGGAAACGACCTAATAATGCACGGTTACCCAGAAACACTGCGATTGGCGCATATTCTCTGCACTTTCACAGCTAACGAGGTTATAGCCATGCAACATTTCATCCAACACCGATACCGCCTAAAAATCATAAACAGACCAGACATGCATCGTCTGCTTTTCGGACCCTTCGGGAAGGGTGAAAGCCACAGTGAAGCTGTATAAGAAAGAAGGCAACATAATCCAGATTCTAAGCTTCCCAAATGAAACCATAGAAAAAGGCGACTATTTGCTCATCGAGGATGCGGAAGCCCAAAAAGCCCTCATCGCCCAAGTAATTGACGTGCAGTTCGCCAACATTCCCGGCGTTTTAGAAGAGCTTCTGCGAAGCCTACCAGACGGCGGAGGCATAATACAAGGCGAAGACATAGACCCCCTTGAAATTGCGCCCCACATAACCTATATTCAAGACTCGAGGCTTTTGATATGCAAGATCCGCGCCACCGTTGAAGATGAAGCCCTAACTCCCAGCAGTTCGTGGCTTCCATCGCGGTCTCAGTCCACAATAAGAAAGCTGCCCATTTACACGCTGCTCAAACTGGCAAAGGTTAACGGAAATCTTCCAATAATGTTGGGCGGAACAAAAGAGTCTTCGCTTTTAACCATTGACGCTTCTTCGCTGGATGGAAGGTTAAACATTGTGACTGGGAAGAAGGAAACTGGCAAGTCGCATCTTTCAAAGCTTTTGATAACAAGCCTCTTGCAGTACAAGGCGGTTGTCGTTGTATTAGACTTGAACGGCGAATACACGGGTTTGGGAATGACCTCAGACGATAAACGCAACGCCTACTACAACAAAATCCATGTATTGACGCCGTCGCAAAACTTCAAAGTCGCCCTAAAACAGCTCCACCTAAACATTATATTAAACATTCTCATCCACGCCTTACACTTGCCAGGCACGTCAGCCCGCGAGTTCCGCCGTATATGGCAGTTTCTAAAGGATAAGGGCAACTTAACGCTTCATGAGCTTGGTGAAACAATTCGCAACTGGAACTGCAACCAAAATGTGCGGGATGCGCTTTTCAGCCGATACTACGCATTGGTTAATTCTGGCTTTTTCACCGACAACATCGCCGAAGCAACACTGCTTGAAGAAAGCCTCTTGAAAGCAAGAGAAGAAGGAGGCGCCATAATAGTTAATCTGCGCAACACTTCATCCATAGACCGCCAAATAGTCGTCGAATACATCCTCGGCAAACTTTTAGAGCTGCTGACAAGCTGGAGGCTTAAGGCAGTTTTCCTATTCGCAGAAGAAGCCCACCTATACTTACGCGAGACTTACTGGGACGACATTGTAACGCGGATGCGCCACTTCGGCATCTTCACAACCTTCATCACAAACCAACCAGACACAATACGCGAAAACATTTACCGCCAAGCAGACAACATATTCCTATTCAACTTCACCAACGAGCACGACTTAGAAGTGGTTTCAAGGGCAGCCCGAGTAGACGCAGAAACCGTCAAATCCATAGCCCGCGATTTGCCGCCCCACCATTGTCTGGTGCTTGGCAAAGTCGTAAGAGACTTCCCAATAGTCGTGAAGGTTAGGGCTTTAGACGTAAAAACCATGGGAGAAACCCGCCTATTCTTCGTTGGAGAAACGGCTAAAGACAAGAGTTAAGCTTTTCAAGTTTTTCTCTTTTCCTTTGGAGGAAAGCCCTGAAAGTTTTTGTTAAATCGTATTTTTCCACTTCACCTAATGGAATCCACTTCAGTTCTTCAGCATCGTCTGCAGCTTTAGCCTCTCCGCCCTTAAGTCTTAAGAAGTAGTCGATTATGACGAAGTGGTATTTGACTTCGCCGTTCTCGTCATAAACAATATTGTCCATTACGTCGATAAGCTGTGGGTTAGCAACTTCCAATCCAGTCTCCTCTTTAACTTCTCGAATTACTGCATTTTCAGTTGTTTCGCCAAGCTCCACCAAACCGCCTGGAACACTCCACTTGCCCTTTCCAGGCTCGCCTTTACGCTTTTCCAACAGGATTTTTCCGTTACAGACTATTATGGCGCCGACGCCCACGACTGGTTGGTTTGGATAAAACCGCCTAACCATGTTAGAGCCCTTCTATGCCTTTTCCTATACAACTGGACTGCTGAAGGGGCGCCAAAACCTTTCTGGTTCCTCGCCTATAAGCGCTAACTCTCTATCCTTTTTCACGGTTACCGCGAGGGCTACAGCGGTGGCAACCAACGATAAGATTCCAGTAGACTGCGTTATATAGGTTAGATTTACTGTTTGCGAAGCCAATTCAAAACTGTAGTTTACCAAATAGTCGCTGACGGATGGCTTCCCATAGTAATCTATGAAGATTACTTGGGTTTCCAGTTCTCCCACACCATAACTTAAGAAGCCGTCCCCGTCGTATTTTCCGTTAAAACGGATTATTGCCAACCCCACTTGAACTGGACGATTTCCAACTCTCATTGACAGTGTAAGGTTCCAGTTGTTTAGGCTCACGTTTTCACCAGCCTTAGCCTCATTATAAAGCAGTTCAGCCGCATACAGTCTATTCAACAAAATCCTCGTTTCATCCAGCGACACACTGGCAAGCTGGTCTCCAACGTTTGGAAGTTGAAAGCCCACATAATCCATGTAGGGTGTTCCTTGAAAAGCATATTGAACAGTTGCCGATTTAATGTCGCCTTGAATGGACAGCCCAGTTGAGGCGTAGGCTGTGCCGAACAAGAGCGAAGCCAAAAGTACCACAACGATGGTTTTTGCAGTGCGCCCTAAGCCTCCTGTTTTGAATGTTTTTGGCGTAAAAGCTATGAAAGCTGGGAATAGGGCTTGTTGCCTTGTAAGTTTGAATTGGAGGAATCTCTCTTTGTTGACGACCAATGGAAGCAGTGCTATTCCGGCGATGAAGCCTCCAGCGTGGGCGAATACTGCTGTGCTTCCGCCTAGTCTTGCGAAGCCGTAAATCACTTGGGTTGCAAACCAGAAGATTAGGTAATAAGCGGCTTTCATTCGGAAAAATATTGGAAAGAACAGAAATCCCCAACCCATGACAAGCGAAGTGCCTGGAAAAAGTATTAGATATGCGCCTAAAACTCCGCTGATGGCTCCAGAAGCGCCGATGGCTGGAATCACGTAGGCTGTGGCTCCGCCGATGAAACTGAAGGCTGTGTGGAACACTGATGCGGCAACCCCTGAAACCATGTATAAAATTAAAAACCTCCATCTGCCTAAGGCGTCTTCAACGGCTCTGCCAAAAATGTATAGGAAATACATATTGAAGAGGATGTGGAAGAAATCGGCGTGGAGAAACATGGAGGAGAATATCCTATACCACTGGGAAGGCATGGCAATCAATGAAGGCACAAAGCCGCCAGCGCTTACCCAATAATCGCTAACTTGAAGGAAAAGGTTTTCATAAGATGTTATGGCATAAACTGCAATGTTAAGCATCACTACAGCTAAAGCGGCGATGGGTCTCTTTCTGGAGATGGGTGAACCGCCGACTGGTATGCCGACGCTCCTTTTCAGCGTGTCCGTCAACTTGCTGTTCCTCTGCACGTTAACATTTTAAACCGCGATATTAAACAGTTTCCAAAACTTTAGGCTTGCTATTCGTATCGTAGGGCATCTACTGGTTTGAGTTTTGAAGCGCGCCATGCTGGGTACAGTCCAAAAATAACGCTGACTGCAAGACCGAAGGCAACGGCGCCCAGCAAAACCGTCGGCGTCAAAACTGGAGTTATAGTTATTCCGTTGGCTAACGCTGCTTGGCTTCCTTGTCTTATGTTGCCTGCGCCGCCCCCGATGCTAAATATTCTCACCACTGCCTGGGCTAAACCCCAGCCTGTTCCAACACCGATGGCGGCGCCTAAAAGACCTATTATTGCTGCTTCGCTTAGGAAGATTAAAAGCACTTGCTGGTTTTTCATTCCCAAAGCTTTTAGAATCCCTATTTCCCTTGTGCGCTCCATTAAGGAGACAATCATAATGTTCATTATGCCTATCCCCGCCACAAGAAGCGATATAGCCGCGATACCAGCCAAGAAAAGTTCAATAGTGGAGAAGACGCTGGAAATTATGTTTAAAACAGCGGTGGAAGATGTAACCGCAACTTGGTTGCTGAAGGCTTCTCTTATGGTTTTTGCAGTGCTGTCAATGGTTGCCTTATCGTCGCTTTTCAACTTCACAATTATCATTTCACATTTTTCAGTTCCAAAGAAGCTTTGAGCCTGCATTGTTGGAATGTATATACTTGCATCGGACGGCCCGCCGATGCTGAAACCGCCCACCTCTTGGAGAACCGCCGCAACACTCCCTTCATATGTTTTGTTTGTAAGCGGACGCGCCGTGGTGTTAGTCCAAACTATTTCCACAGCGTCGCCTACATTGCAGAACAGTGTTCCATTGTTCCATGGATCGCTTACCCGTTTCCCAACAACAACAGTGTCATTTTCCGGGTTTGATGGAATTTCGCCCTTTTCAGCCAAGAAGGTGCTGCTGTAAATTTCCTTGTATGCCGCGAAGTCAACGCCCACTATTGTTACGCGGCGGGTTTGCCCTCCACACTTTAGGTAGCCAACCCTCTGGATTATAGCCAATGAAGCTGTTACATTTTCTATATCATTAATGGTTTGGGTGTCATTAACTAATAGACTGAATCCGGAGTCTGCTCCGACACCTAAGCCTCCGCCGGCAGAAACTATTAGGGTGTCTGTTGCGAATCCCTTCTGAAGTTGGAAGGCTATAGCCGCTTGCAAGCCTTGAGTTATCGAGAGCAAAGCCACTATGGCGGCTATTCCTATAACCACGCCTAGAGTGGTCAAGCCGGCGCGGAGTTTCCGCAGTTTTATGGCGCTGAAAGCATAAGAGAATATGTCGCCAATCCTCATTTCCTGTTCACCTTCTCATCTACTATGACGCCGTCAAGCATTTGCACTATCCGCTTGGCTTCTGCAGCTAAACGCTGATCGTGGGTAACCATTATCACTGTTACGCTTTTCTCCTCGTTTAACTGCTTTACAAGGCGCATTATCTCAAACGCGTTTTTAGAATCAACATTCCCTGTGGGTTCATCCATCAAAAGGAAGCTGGGGTTGTTTGCCAAAGCCCTTGCAATTGCGACTCGCTGTTGTTCGCCTCCGCTTAGCTCTGTTGGTTTATGGTTCATACGATGTTTTAAACCCACCAGTTCCAAAAGTTCTTCAGCGCGTTTCCGCCTTTCCTCACTGCCTAAACCAGCTATAGCCATGGGCAACTCAACATTTTCTTTCGCTGTAAACCTTGGGATAAGATTGAAGAATTGGAAGACAAAGCCGACTTTACGCCTTAAATCTGCAAGCTGATTATCGTTAAGCATTGAAACATCAACGCCTTCAATTAGGATTTTCCCTTCTGTGGGCTTGTCTAAGGCGCCAATCAAATTCAGAAGGGTGGATTTTCCACTTCCAGAAGGTCCCAGAACCGCCAAGAATTCGCCTTCTTCAACTTTTAGGTTTACGCCTCTGAGGGCTTCAACTGGAACCTTGCCAAGCATGTAAATTTTTCTGAGATTGACAGCCTCAACAATTGTTGCCATTACTTTCACGTTTCCATTATTTTGTCAGGTATCTCCATGAGAGCACTATGCCGAATGCCGCCAAGACTGCTGCGAATATGCTGAGGTACGCGAAGTCGGTTATTAACGCTGGAGCGTCTAATGGCAATATTATAAGTTGTCTAACAGCGTCTGTTAGGTAGGAGAGCGGGTTAACCCGCGCTATTGCTTGCATCCAATCGGGCATCAGAGAGATTGGGAAGAAAGTGTTGCTTGCAAACATAAGAGGCATCATAATCAAGCTTATTATCTGCATAGGCCTCTCCATTCTTGTTGACCGTAATGAGAACGCGATGAAAACAGATGAAAGCCCTACGCCGAGTAGGAATATTGCAGCGTATATGCCTAGCAAGTTAAGTAATGTGAATGTTGAGCTTAACTGCAACCCTAAAATGTATGCGAGTGCCAAGATTATCGTCGCTTGAAACATTGCCCTCAAGGTTGCGTTGAGAACTTTTGAAAATATTATTGCTCCGCGTGGCACTGGAGTGCTCAACACTTTGTCCAGAAAGCCTAGGCGCCTATCCCAAACGATTGACATGCCGCTAAACATTGTTGTCGTCATAACAATCATTGAAACCATGCCTACCGCCATGTAGCTGAAGTAGTCTGCAACGCCGAAAGTATTCTGCATAACCCTAGTGCCTATATCCGAGAACATTTGCTGAAGCATCTGTGAAATCAATGGGCCGGGAATAGTTACAGTCGTGTTAACTGGAGGAATAAGATAATTGCCAGGTATTGTTATGTTGCCAATGCTTATGTTGCCTAGGTTGCCGCTTGTGAACAGTGCGCCTATGTTCATTGATTTGCCTAAAAGACCCATCCATATTAGTGGCTGAAGCACAAGCATCAAAACCATCACAGGGTCTTTTAGCCATTTTTTGAGTTCTCTAACTGTTAAAGCCCACAAACCGCGAATGAGGCTTGGCTTATACTCGTTTGCGCTGCTCATCCTCCTCTAGCCCTCCTAAGGGTTATTCTCTGCGCTCTAAACGCTTCTCTGGATTCCTCTATGTCTCGCATGGCTCTGCCAGTGTACTCTAAATAAACCTCGTTTAACGTCGGCTCGGTAAGCGAAAGCTTTGTCACTGTGTAGCCCTTCTTCCGCAATGCCTCAATTATGAGTGGGGCGGTTACTTCTCCAGCCTCAGCTTTAATCCGATAGGCGCCGTTTTCGTTTTTCACCTCTTTAACGTGTTCGACGCTGCGGATTATGTCGACCACATCCACGTTTTCTTTTATGCTTATCGTGATTATGTCGCCGCCTAAACTGTCTTTAAGCTCGCTCGGTGCTCCTGTTACAATTATTTTGCCGTGGTCGATGATGGCTATGCGGTCACATAGGGCGTCGGCTTCTTCTAAATAATGCGTTGTCATGAAAAGCGTCATACCATACTCTTTTTTCAAACGTTTGATATAGTCCCATGTTGCGGCTCTTGTCTGCACATCCAAGCCCAGAGTTGGCTCGTCTAAGAAAAGCACTTTTGGACGGTTAATTAAGCCGCATGCCAATTCAAGTCTTCGGCGCATTCCACCCGAGTAGGTTTCAACCCTCTTATCCTTAAAATCCGTTAATTCGACAAGTTCCAACAGTTCTATGGCGCGTTTTTTGGCGGTTTCGCGGGGAATCCCATATAAGTCTGCGCATAACATTATGTTTTCGTATCCAGTTAAGTCTTCGTCTGCCGTGTACTCTTGGGGCACAACACCTATGACTTTTCTAACTTCGTTGGCTTGTTTGACAATGTCGTAGCCCAGCACTGAGGCTTTGCCTTCGGCAGGTTTCAGAACAGTTATCAGCATGTTTATTGTGGTTGTTTTTCCAGCACCGTTTGGTCCTAGAAAGCCGAAGATTTCGCCGTCTTTTACGCTGAAGTTTACGTGGTCTACCGCTACTAAGCTTTTGTTGAAAACCTTTGTCAAGCCTTCAGCCTTAATAACTTCTTCATTCATGCCTTTTCATCCCGCAGTTTCTTGTCTATTTCCTCAAGCCTTTGAGCAGTTTCATTTAAAACCTTCAACGTGTCCTTTAACACTTGCTGGGAAAACTTCTCTTCCAAGCTCATGCCAAGGCTGAAAAAAGCTTTAAAAAGACGTCTAAAGGCTTCCCGAACTTCGTCAGCCTCTTCTGGAGGTATATGCAACCAAAGGGAACCGAAAAGCGGGGGGACAAAAAGTTTTCTACCAGTCCGGAACTGGACGCGCACTTTGCGCTGTTCTTCAAGAAGCTTTTTGCCCTTATCCGTAAGCGTGTATCGCCTTATTCCGCTTTCTTCAGATGGCACTTCGCAGATGTAGCCGTTATCTTGAAGCCAAGCCAAAAGCGGGTAAACAGAGCCTGGACTGGGCTTCCAACACCCGTTAGTGCGCTTTTCAATTTCGCTCATAATCTCCGAGCCAGACAAGGGCTTCTCATTCAAAAGCTCCAACACCTGATAGCGCAGAAAACCCTTAGGCACAGCAGCCATGTGTCTCAGCCAATGCCTAAACGGCGGAAGAGGCGGAGGAGGCGGATAGTTTTCATCTTCATGAAACATTTATATCACCATCGATATCAAATTCGATAAGCAACAACAATGATTCTTATAAACTTTACGCAGAATTTCGAAACAATCTAGCAACTACTCTATAATAGTTCCAATATTTCTTCCTTCAACTGCCAATAGAAGATTCTCTGGTTTAAATCCGTTTAATATGTGAATTCTTATTCGTTTGGCTTTTAGGATTTTTATGGCTTCTGGGTCTAGGATTTGGTGGATGCCCGCCTTGTGCTTGTTTTCGGCTAAAACTTTTGGTAGGTCTTCGAAGCTTAGCCTATCCAGTTTTACTGCGTCTGGGTGTTTCCGTGGGTCTTTTGTGTATACGCCTTCTTGGTCTGTAGCCTTAATGAGGGTGTCTGCGTTTATGCGTTCAGCCACTAAAGCGGCAACCGTGTCTGTCGTCATGCCGGGTTTTAAACCGCCCAAAACTGCAATCCTCCCCTTTTCTAGGCATTCAGTAGCCTCCTCCACGCTTGTTGGGATTTTTTCGCAGCCAGCCTTGCCCAGCATCTTGGCGAAAAGTTGGGCGTAAAGCCTTGAAACGCCAATCGCCAAATCGTCCTGGTCCTTTTCCGCTAAGCCAAGCTCTTTGGCAATTTTTATGAATTCTCTTGCTAGGGCTCCGCCGCCAACCACAACAGCCAATTCGTGGCCTTTCATTTTCAGCTTTTTTAAAATCTCCGTGTATTCGGCTATTAAGCTCGTGTTTACTGGTGTGGCGACAACAGAACCGCCCAACCGAATGACTATCCGCATAGTGTTCAACTTTCCTTTAAAATAGGGAGAACACATTTAACCCTTAAAAGAATTTGTCCAGTCCCTGTTTTGGTTTGGCTGTTTGCGCCTCTATTTTATCGCTGAAGATTATGCGCATGCCGTCTGTGGCTGCCACTGTGGGTGTTCCAGTTTTTTCCTCTATTAGTTTTGCCTCGCGGGCTGGTCCTTGGAATATCATTTGCATGCCGAGATGGGTTAGGACGGCTTGTTCTGGGTGGGCTTCTTCGACAATTTTTATGGCGTCTTCTGTTGTCATGTGACCTTTCCAAGGTTTTCCGGCTGGTCGCATAACACACAGCATCAACAGCCTTGTGCCTTCGTAATATTTTCCTATACCATCAAAGTATTCCGTGTCGGTTGTGTAAGCGAAATCGCCGTACTCTTTTGTCTCGAATCTGAAGCCAACAGCATCTGGGTCTGTGTGTCGCGCCTCTGCAACTGAAACGGCTACTTCTGCCACTTGGAAACGCGTGTTCGGAACTGCTTCGATGATTTGTTCAACCATTTGCTGGTGGTATTTCGAAATGGATGGTTCACAGACGCTGTTGCCTTTCAAAACGCTTTTCGAGGCGGCAAGCACTCCACGCTTGCGAGTCATACCCCTTGTCATGGCTTCAATAAGCACTTCTGCATCCGTATAATGGTCTGGATGGCAATGCGATACAAAAACTGCGTTAAGCTTCTGGGGGTCTAAGCCTTCGCTTATAGAGTAAACCAACGCGCCGGGTCCCGGATCCAAGTGCAAGTTTAGGTTTTCGCCTAGTATGCGTATTCCGGATGTGCGCCTCTTCTGTGTAATGGTTGTGAATCTTCCGCCGCCTGTTCCGAGGAATATTATTTCATATGGCGCCATGGTTATGCCTCTGTCCTGGATGGATAATCTTGTTTCATTCTAAATATTTAAAATCCATCAAGGAAATATTTTAATACACAATCAGTTTGGATTAAGCGAACGAGGCTGGTTGTCTTGTTTGAAGAGTGGGGGATGCTGGGCAATGCGCTTGTTCTTTTGGCTTCCTTAGTGGTTCTTGACAAGGCAAGTGACTGGGCTATAACAAACAGCGTTAAAATCGCGGACATAACTGGTTTTGGGAAAACAACAATAGGCTTTATACTAGTCGCCTTTTCCACTTCGCTGCCAGAGTTATGCGTTTCCATTTTTGCTGCTGTAGGAGGGAAGAGTATGGGTGTTGCTGTTGGAAACGTTTTGGGTTCCAACATTGTGAACATTTGCCTAATACTGGGCGTATGTTTCCTCTTTGTAGCCTTGAAAAGTTCGGAGGGTGTGAAACTTGCTCCTGCCATGGCCAAGGAGGAGATTGGAACCCTTTATTTTGGGCTTTTTGTAGCTTCTGCTGTTCCGTTGACTCTTCTCTACATTGGATATGCCAGCAGAATTATTGGGGTGATTCTCCTTATAATCTTCGTGTTTTATGTTTATCAGCTTTCAAAAGTTAGGAAAATAAGGGAGGAGGGTTCTCTGGGGGAGGAGAGGCGAAAGCTTTCAAGATACGCGTTTTTTGCACTTTTGGGCACCGCATTGGTGGTGGTAAGCTCATATTTCATTGTGGACTCCGCCTCTTTCATCGCTGAGGGTTTAGGTGTTCCGCCAGTTGTTATAGGCGCTACAATAGTTGCCTTTGGAACAAGCCTTCCAGAGTTGGCTACAAGCGTGGGCTCTGTTCAAAAGGGGCATATGGACATGGCTTTAGGCAACATTGTGGGAAGCTGCTTCATCAACATAACTTGCATTTTAGGCGTCGCTTTGATAGGTTCACCGTTGGCGGTTAACATGGCGGCTTTCTCCCACCTCGTCATGTTTTCGCTTATAACAAACCTTATGTTATGGTATTTCTTGTCCAGCGAGAGGATAAGCTGGATGGAAGGCACCGTATTGCTTGTAATGTATCTAGTGTTTTTGGCGACAAGCTTCGGAGGCTACAGACCATAAAAGGCGGCGGGAAATTGCTAATTTTTGAAAAGGTTGGAATGCACAATTTTTCAAGGGTTCCAGAGCCTTGCAGATTTTGCCTTTACTGGCAGACAAAAGGCGAATTTCAAACTGAAGCGTCTAAAAGCGAGATTGAGAAGGCAAAGCTAAATTGGCTTAGCAGTGTGGAAAAAGTCTTTGGAAACTGTGTGGAACTAGCGTGTCTTGGCAGTGTTTCAGTGGGCTTTATGCAGTATGCGCCTCCACAATATTTTTCACGTGTGGGCGACTATGCCTCTGGTCCCCCAAGCAGCGACGCCGTTTTCATAGCGTGCCTCTACATAGTAAGTAAGGACCAGCGGGGGAAAGGGTATGGCACGCTTATGCTTAGAACCCTCTTGAAGGAGCTTAGGGAAAGGGGTTTCAGAGCTGTGGAAACATTTGCGAGGGTGGACTCCGCAAATAATCCGTCTGGTCCTTTAGCGTTCTACCTAAAAAACGGTTTTGAAGTGGTAAGTCGAAAAGATGATTTTCCACTTGTGCGCTTTAAACTTTAAAATTGAGAAGGCTTAGCAGTTTGGCGGTTTTATTTGCAGATAGTCTTTAAATAAAAGTGTGATTGTGAAATCGGTTAGATGCGGTTGCAATGGAAAAGGAGAAGGTTAAGGCTTTGGCGCTTTTGTCCGGGGGGTTAGACAGCACTTTAGCCGTTAAGCTAATCTTAGACCAAGGCATAGAAGTGGAAGCCATAAACTTTGTTACGCCCTTCTGCCTCTGCAAAAAGGGCGGATGCGGCGCGCCTGAAGTTGCCGAAAAATTCGGCATACCCCTAAAAATTGTCAGTTTGGGCGGGGAATATTTGCGGGTTATAAGGAAGCCAAAATACGGTTATGGACGGAACATGAATCCATGCATAGACTGCCGCATCTTCATGCTGAAAAAGGCGAAGAAATACGCGAAGGAAATTGGCGCCGCCTTCATTTTCACAGGCGAAGTTTTAGATGAGCGCCCCATGTCCCAACACTTGAAAGCCTTACACATTATTGAGGAGGAGGCTGGCTTGAAAGGAAAAATTTTACGACCGCTTTCGGCTAGGCTGCTGCCAAAAACAGAAGCCGAGAAGAAGGGGCTTGTGGATGAAAGCAAGCTTTTGGATATTCGGGGAAGATCCCGAAAGAGGCAAATAGCCCTAGCAAAAGAGTTTGGCATAACCGATTACCCATGCCCAGCTGGAGGCTGTCTCCTAACCTACAAGGAGTTTGCGGCTAAGCTCCGCGACCTCTTTAGGCATAAGAAGCGAATTTCATTAAGGGATGTGCGGCTCTTAAAAATTGGACGCCACTTCAGATATGGCAGAAACAAGATAGTTGTTGGAAGAAACAAAGAGGAAAACGAGGTGCTTTTGAGGCTTAAAGCCCAAAACGACTACTTTTTCGAGGCGCAAGGCTGCGGAAGCCCCATAACGCTTTTGCAAGGACCAAAAACAAGACAAGCCGTGGAGCAAGCCGCTAAGCTGACAGCTTACTATTCAGACCAGAAAACGGGCAACGTACACGTGAAATACGGCAGAGAAAAACTGGAAAAAAACATTTCTGTGGACAGACCAAGCAGCGAAGAAGTGGAACAACTAAGAATAAAATAACCCATTGTTATGACCCGTACCATGAAAATCTAGAGGAGCTAGTTGCTATTGGCTGTTTTCACAACCAAAAATGATGTAAAATCTAGAGAGAGGTATCCAATTTTGCAGTTCGCCAACCAGCAAAATTGACGTTTATATTCGCTTCTCGAAGATTATGGCTGTTGAATCTGGCTTTTTAAAACCAGCTTTCTCTAAAGCTTCTATTATGGGCGGATGGTTGCATGTAAACCCGTAGATTTTCTCTACGCCTTTTGTTTGGCAGTGTGCCAAAAGAAACTTTGCCATATCCAAAACAGCCTCAAAATCTCCGTCTACGTAGCATGTTTGAACAGCGTTTTCACGCCAATCGCTGGAAACAGCGTCATCCACCAACATCAAACCACAAACCGCGCCATCTCCATCAACATGCACTACGGCTTTTCTCTGTTGGATAAACCGTTCCAAATCAAGCATATCCAAAGAATACCAGTGATAAAGAATAGTATACAAACCCGCAGCTCGGCGGTAAACCTCAGATGTTTGCAAAAAACTCCAAACATCCTCCAGCTGGCTTACGTCCGCCCAACAAGAAGAAGCACTCTCCTTGCTTGACGGTTTCTCCAACTCCATTTCAATAAACTCTGCAACAGGCTTAAACTCCATCCTCTGGACTGCAGCAATCGCAGCTGTATTAACCGCTTCAGTGACAAGCCTCGCCACCTTAACGCCCATGCTCTTCGCATACTCAAGACATTTCACGGTTATGGCGGTCGCCACACCCATCCGCCTAAACTGAGGCGCGGTTCTAGCGCCACTAAGCCAAGCCTCACCAGACTTGTCAATGGTTATGTGCTGCATGCCAACGGGCACATCATCCACAGTAGCCACAAAAACCTTGCCGTTCGCCTCTTTAAGCCACTTGTCCCAAACATGCGGAATATAGTCGCCCCAACTCCAAGTGTGGCGGCAAAACTCGAAAACCGCCTCGCGGTCCGATTCACGGGCTTCCCGCACATAAACCTGCACTTTCGCCTCAACACCTCCATGCCATAACTTATTAATGAAACCCAAGTATTTAGCATTGAATGTCAGCTGAAACCGCAGTTAAAGCCTTCAAAAGCCTAGAAAGCCAAGACTTCCGCATACTGCAGGTCATCGAAGCCGCCATGGCAAAACACGAATTCGTCCCAAAAGAGGTTATCATAAAATATTCCAAATTCAACATGGAAGAAGCCACCTTCAGACTTGAAAAACTCCAAAAGTTTAGACTTATACGCCAAACAAAACAGCCGTATTTGGGCTATGCGCTGAACTATTCGGGATACGACTGCCTTGCGATAAACGCCTTCCTAAAAGCCGAAATAGTTGAAGCTTTCGGCAAACCATTAGGCGTAGGCAAAGAAGCCGACGTCTACGACGCCCTAACGCCAAAAGGCGAACGTATAGCCATAAAATTCCACCGCCTAGGCAGAATCAGCTTCCGCCAAACAATGAGAAAACGCGGTTACACAACAGAACGCACAAGCTGGCTTCTACAGTCGAGAAAAGCCGCTGAAAAAGAATACGAAGCCTTAAAGCTTGTTTACCCAAAAGGCGTAGCCGTTCCCAAACCCATAAGCCAAAACCGCCACGCCATAGCCATGGGCGCCATAGAAGGCGCAGAACTCGCAGAGTGGAAAGAAGTTTCCCAACCAGAAAAAGTGTTAAAGGAGATTCTCCGCAACATCCGAAAAACCTACTTAAAGGCGGAAATAATCCACGCAGACCTAAGCGAATACAACATCATCCTAAAACCCGACAACCACATCCTCATAATAGACTGGCCCCAATACGTGACCAAAAACCACCCCAACGCCCAACAACTCTTAAGACGCGACGTCGAAAACATAATCACCTTCTTCAAACGCAAACACTTGCTGGAAGCCAAAACAGACAGGGCAATTGCTTACGTGGCGGGTAAGGGGAAAATTTCCACTATCTTTTAAGAGCATCCAAAATTATGTAGAGCACATTATTACCCCGCAATAAAACATTCCCATAATTGGCTACAGGCTGGTCTTCTCGACATTCAGTTGCCCCCTCCAAAAGAATATTCATGTGCCCATCACACTTAACCATTTTACCCCTATACTCACAACCGTTTTTCAAAACAACCGCAATATTCGCGTTTAACTGCTTAACAAGAACGTTCAAAGGCTTCTTACTAGGCTCCATTATAGCACCTTAAACCTTTTTAACTCCTAAACATAATCCACACCAACGTTACATATAAAAGTTTTATGAAACCCTCTTCCAAACATAGATGAAAACATCAAAATAAAGCAACATTTTCCAAAGAAATTAAATGCTCTAAAAGGTTTAGCTTTATGGCGGAGAAGCCTATGCATCAAGTGCAAATAGACGGAGAAACCCTCACAATTGAGGACGTAGTTGAAGTCGCCTATGGCAAAGCAAAAGTTTCCATAACCGAAAAAGCAAAAACCAAAGTGAGGAAAAGCCGCGAATTCCTAGAAAAACTTCTGGAAAAAGACGAAACCATCTACGGCGTAAACACAGGCTTCGGAGCCCTAAGCAACACACAAATATCAAGCAGCGAACTTAAACAACTTCAAGCAAACCTTATTAGAAGCCATTCCGCCGGCGTGGGAAAACCCCTAAGCAAGGAAGTTGTCCGGGCCGCCATGCTTTTACGTGCCAACACATTAGCCAAAGGGTTTTCTGGCGTGCGCGTTAAAATCATCGAAACCATAGTGGAAATGCTGAACAAAGGCGTACACCCAATAATACCGGCGAAAGGCTCTGTGGGCGCCAGCGGAGACTTGGCGCCTCTATCCCACATGGTTCTAGTGCTCATGGGTGAAGGAGAAGCTGAATACGATGGTGAAATCCTAAACGGAAAGGAAGCCATGGAAAAAGCCGGAATAAAAACCGTCCAACTGGACTTTAAAGAAGGAATAGCCCTAAACAACGGCACACAAATAATGACGGCAATAGCCGCTCTCACAGTCCACCGCGCAGAAAACCTCATCAAAACGGCGGAAATAGCCGCAGCCCTAACCATGGAAGCCTTGCTCGGCGTTTCAGACGCCCTAGACGAAAAAATTCACAAGGCTAGACCCCACGCTGGACAAATAATAACCGCCAAAAACATGAGAGAACTAATCGCGGGAAGCAAACTCATTCAAACAGGAAAAGAAGCCATGGCTAAAACTGGGCTTCCCCACGACGCCTACAGCCTAAGATGCACACCGCAAGTTTTAGGTGCCGCAAGAGACGCCCTAGCCTACGCCAGAAAAGTTGTGGAAACCGAAATAAACTCGGCAACAGACAACCCGCTAGTGTTTCCAGAAGAGGAAGGCGTATGCCTATCCGGAGGAAACTTCCACGGGCAGCCCATATCCTTAGCCATGGACATGCTTGGAATAGCGTTGGCAATAGTGGGCAACATTTCAGAAAGGCGCATAGCCCGCCTCCTAGACGAAAAACTAAACAACGGCTTACCCGCCTTCCTAATACCGCCAAAAGCGAAAAAGGGCTTGCACAGCGGACTAATGACAGCCCAATACACAGCAGCAGCCCTAGCCTCCGAAAATAAGATTCTGGCGCATCCAGCCTGCGTAGACTCAATACCAACATCAGCCAACTTCGAAGACTTCGTAAGCATGGGAGCAACAGCAGCCCAAAAAGCCACACAAATACTGGAAAACACAGAATACATAACAGCTATAGAGCTTCTCTGCGCAGCCCAAGCCATAGACCTCCGCGGGCCAGAAAAACTCGGAAAAAGAACAAGAAAAGCCTACGAAGCGCTAAGAAAAATTGTTCCGCCATTAAAAGAGGACATGGTGCTAAGCAAAGATATAGAAAAAATCAAAGAAATAATCGAGAACGGCACCATCCTAGAAGAGATATATGGTTAAATGGTCGGGCGGGCAGGATTTGAACCTGCGACACTCCGGTTTCCGCTTTGCGCATGTGCGCTTGGTAGGCTGAAAGGGTACACCCACCATGGGCAGGTGTCTACAGCCGGAAGCTCTACCAAGCTGAGCTACCGCCCGACTGGCTAAATTTTAAAGTGAATAAAGTCGATTTAACCGTTTCGCAGCTCAGCCCTTTTCACTTAGCCTTTTTGCATGCTTTAAGCCAAAGCGCTCCCCAGATTATGGCGAAGGCTAGTGTGGACCAGAAGAAAAGTATTAGCATTTTAACAGCTTCTGAAGCTATCTCCTCAAACATTCTGAAACCCTTCTCCACTTAACCCATTATTTTTAAAGTTAAAAGCGAAGTTTCCAATGGTGTAATAAGCATCTAAACAAGCATATTTTGGATAAAGATATATGGCAACATCAACAGTAAGCCATTTATAAAGAAAACACCTAATATGGTTCAGCCGGAAAGGGGGAAAGGGGAAGGCTTCCATTACCCGCAACTTTTAGAAAAAGCCTTTTAAACTCGACGAGTTTTCCCCGGCAGATTATAACCATAATACCAGGCAGTCCAACCCCTGCGGAAAGCCTCCCTAGCTTCCGCCTTCACTTTTCTCCTTCTGCGGTAAACCCAAAAACCAAGTAAAGCAATTATTAAAGCCAATATGAGAAGCAAAATCCAATAAAACCATTCAGGAAGGAACCAGCCAACCACCCGCGCACTATAATGCGCTGTAGCCACATGAGGGCCATCCATATAAACGAATAACTGATAAACACCAGCCTCCATGGCGGCTCCGTCAACATCCCAATAATTAAAGTCATATCCGCCTATAGGCGGGGCTGACAAAGAAACATTGACACAGGCGTCATACCACCAACCACCAGCTGGATTAAACTCGCCGGCCGGGCTTCTAGAAGGCTGTATACTCAAACCAGAGGGATCGGTAGCCACAACCAAAAGATGCTGAGTTTTCCAATTGGCAACAGCAGTTTTAGGACCATCCATAAGTATAGGATTGCTCTGGGCATAACTCGTCCCAGAAGCATCCCCACCCCAAAAACTGAAAACACGCCGCGTCCCATTACCATGATCAAAAACGCCAACATCCAAAAAAGCATAAGCCGTCTCATTAGCGTCATACCAGCCAACACCGCCAACAACACCATAAG
>JABFQN010000011.1 GCA_019685555.1 Candidatus Bathyarchaeota archaeon A05DMB-3
AGGAGAAGTTAGCCATCAAAGAGCTGGAGCAGAAACTCAAGATTAAAACGGATGTGGTGGAGAAGCTTGAGTCAAGGATAAACGAGTTAGAGCGGAGGCTCGGCGCATCTGCAGAAGTCGTGGCAGTTCCAGAGCTGGAAGGAAAGGCAAGCGCTCAGCAAGGTGAAAACAACTATAATTTGAGGAAGCTTTTCGGCGAATAGGCTGAATCTTGGCTGTGCTGTGCAGGATTGACGGTTTAGGTAGCTTGCTCCATAATTCGTATTTGGTTTGGCTTTAATTTTGGATAAAATAGTTATAATCCTCGAAGGTTATAGTTTTCTTGCAGAATGGTTTAGCTGAAGATGGATGGGATGGAGAAGAAAGACAAGCCCGGCGATTTCGCAGCTTCCGACATATTCAGTTTGCTTGTTGAAACCAGCGAGAAGAAAAAGCGAAAACAGCGAGAAGAGCTTCTGGCACCGCTGGGCGTTAAAGAATTCTTTGTTGACGGAAAGATAACAATAGACAAGCGCACATGCAAGGGCGTTGAATGCAAATTATGCATTAAGGCTTGTCCCACAAACGCCCTGTTCTGGAAAAGCAGCGGCGAAGTCGGCATAACAGAAGAATTGTGCATATACTGCGGTGCATGCGTGCTAAACTGTATAGTGGACGACTGCATAAAAATTGTGAGACGGAGGGAAAATGGCGAAATGGAAAGATTCAGCACGCCGAGAACTTACACGATGTTGGAAAACGCCATAAATACCAGAAAACGCCACGAAAGAGTAAAAGCGATATTTCCAACAACCGAGGATTATCTGAAACTCTACAAGCCACAAATGACCCTTCCATAATTTTGGTTGTGAAAATAGTCAATAGCGATCCCCCTCTAGATTTTCCAGTTATAAGGCAAAGTCAATTTTACAACACTAGAAAACGTTAAATTAACATCAATTAATAGAAGGGAATTTTTATCTTGTTTGTAAATGTCTTTAGGGTTAAAATTCTTCCAAAAGCGGAAAAAGGATTCAGGAATATTGGCTTATTTGCCATTTTTCTTGTAGGAATTTTGGTATATCCGACGAGTCTCTTGGGCCTACTAGGACTTGCCATCCGCTTAGCTCTTCTATTTCTCCGCTTAGTCGTGCCGCTTTGCCGGGTATGATGAGTTTTCTGTGTTTTACTTTGTTTTCTATGCCCGACGCTTTTATTGCTTCAGCTACTTTTTCTGATGTTAGTTTGCGTCCGGCGACGGCGCTGTCGACGGCTATTCCTTCCGTGTCTACAACGAGCAAGTAGGCGTTTATTTTTGCTGATTCTATGTCTGAAGCCACAGTGTAATAGGTTAAAGCGAAGTTAGTTGTGAACATGACTGGCGAGTTCTCGTCTGGAGTGCCAAACTCCTTCAAGCCGGGTTCTACGGCAACAGGTTTCCGTGGGTCTGTGTAAATGTTCTGTCGTAATATGACGTTTGGTAGGATCGCCCATCCGTCTAGGTTATGCATTATTAAAATGTCGGCGAACCGCACTATCAGCATGGCTGCCAAATAGGCTTCCCGCCACTTTACGATTTCTTCTGCTAAGCCAGCGCTTTCAAGCCAAACCGTCATTGGCACGCCTAGGAGTGGAAAGCCTAAAAGCTCGTCGCCTTGCTTGCATGCACTTCGCCTTATCATGGTGAAGTTGTTCAGCGTATCAGCTAAGCCTTCGCTTGGAAAAGTGCCGGGGTCTAGAACAAGGTTTTCAACGCCGTACTCGACGAGGGTTTTCGCTAAAGACTTTAAAAGTTTGAGGTTGTTGGGCGCTGAAACAGTCAAGGGGCAATCATACATTAGGGCAAGCTCAGCCATTTCACGCCAATTATCCTTTGTCGCAGCATACAACAATGGTCTCGCTTTGGGGGCAGCCATCAGTCCAGCTTCTAAAACATTGGGATTAAGCGAACATAAAACCATTGGAAGCTTTGTGTTTTCAGCCACTTTCTTAACTGTTGCCTTAAACTTTTCCGGGTCGTTGGAGGTGGAGCGAACTGCAATCATATCCAGCTTCAAGATCTGCCCGATATATTCAAAACGAAGCTCTTCAACGCGTTTTATTCTGCTTAAGATTTCTTCTTCAGCCATCTCGTCTGTTACGTCTATGGCTATGGCTGTGGGGTTAAAGTATGTAAGTTCATGGCGGTACATTACAAGTTTTCCGCCAATTTTTACGGCTTTTTCACCAGTGCCAACCACAACCTCTTTCACAGCTGGTTTCAATATTTCTTTAAGCTGTTTGTACGCTTTCTCATACTCCTTTTTTAGAAGGGGGGCACACTTTTCAATGGGGACTTCGCGGTTAACCACTTTTGTGGCGAAAGCCATGCAGTTTTCTTCGCCGCACTCCTTACAGTTGGTTCTAGGCAAAAGCTTGTAAACATCTATGGGGCTTAACTCTTTAACGCCAATCTTGCCTTTAACTTCCCTTTCACTCATACGTTTAAACCTCCCTATTCGCCCTAAACCTTCACGGAAACCCATTCAACAAACTTGTCTGCATTGCCCGACTTGCCGCCCATAAGCTGGCTTATAACGTCTTTAACAGTTTTAACGGCTGCTGGATGCATCATCATGAAAAGGTCCACACCAGCCAACAAAAGCGTCAAAGCTGTAACCACCTCCCACAATGGTCCGCGAAGCTCTCTGGGCTCCCATTCTGGAGCCATCTTAAGCCAAGCTTCTCTGGCAGCCCAAGCATTGGTTGTTCCAGAAGACATGGGATGCGCCAGTTCAGGGTCTCCCATTAAAGCCGCCAGTCTAGCCCGCTCCATGTTTGTAAAGGCGTAATCCAAACCATAGCCTAAAGCAGCGGTGGTTAAGTCCATGACAATGTCTTCTTTAGGCAGGAAATCGTATAGTCGGCGGTTCAATTCCCGAGCGAGGTTTAAGTCCATAGGCGTAAAAGACAAGGCAACATGTCCATTCTTTTTGACGAATTTGGCACAGCGTTCAACATCCATGTCCCGCGTGACTGAGCTTATCAAGAAGCGTTCGCCGGCGAAAGTTTCAGCAACTTCTTGGAAAACATCCGCGTCCTTAACAGGGTCTCCGCAGCCCCCAATTACGAGGGGGACATCCACCGCTTGAGCGACAGCCTCCACGGTTTTAACAGCCTCTTTAGGCGTGGCATCCTTCACTAACGGGTCGATGCTGATGAGGTGTATGGTTATGAGGTCAGCTCCAAACTTTTCAACAGCAAGCTTAGCCCAAGCCGCTGGGTCGCCCAAAACATCCTTAACATGCATTTTCACAGCCTTCGCCAAAGGCACCTCCATGTCAAAAACGTCTAAGGATATGACTGGCGGATGAGGCGTAACCCTTTCAAAAGTGTAGAAAGCCGGAGTTGTTTCTCCGCCAATAATCACGGTTTTGCCGCGGCTGCCTCCCTCGCTTTTTGTGGCGCCAAGCTTAACTTCAACAACTTTGCCCGGATAAGTTTCCATTGGTGGAACAAATTCCGCTTCAATTATTTGTGTGGGTTTAGCCTTAACTTGTGGAGCAACAGCCTTTGGCGGTGCAACCACTGGAGTGGCTACGGCGCTTGGTTGAAGCCATATTTCCAAATCGCCGACTTCCATTTCAAAGTCTTCAAGCTCCAATTCCTGAAGTTTTGCCAAAAGCTCCAGTAGGCGGGAGTTAAGCTTCAAACCTAAAACCTTTTCGTTTTTCTCTTTCTCTGTCAAGCAGTTTCACCTTTTCTCGGGTTTTTCGCTTTTCACTGAGCGTATTATGACGCGTTTTGCGTAGATTTTCGCGTCTTTTAATATGATTTTGTATCCGCCAGCGGTGATTGGCAAGGTTGCCGCAGTTATCGTCGGCACCATTGCTGGTGCTGCTTCTTCCCTTGCCTCTGCTTCAGCGGGCACGGCTTCTGCAATTGCTACAGCTTCTTCTTTCCAGCTTTCTACAACTGGATGGTTGCGCTCTTTAAGGAAAGCCTTCAACTCGTCGATTGTTTTGGCTTCTTCTTCTGTGGCTATTTTGTCGGCTAGTTCTGCTGGAATGAAGTTTTTAACGCGTTCTTTCACTTCTTTAGGCATCCAAACCACGCGTTTGTAGCCGCCGTCAGCCTGCAAGAACTTTGGAGAACGCATGTATTCGATGGATATGCCGTGGAAACCGTCCACTTGTCGCCCGCCCGCGGTTGAGTCTGCAAGGGTTGAGAAGGCTAAACCGTTCACTGTCACGTCTTTATAGCCTCTGTGCACTATACCGAAGCCGTCCACTTCTGGAATGTAGAAGGCAACACCCTCAAAGCAACCGCAAGAAGTGTGCGGATAACCGAAAGCTGTGTAAAGCCAAACTTTGGTTATCTCGCCCAAAGTTCTCTTCTTAACAGCCTCGTTCACGCCTGAATACTCGCCCTTTACTGGGTCTAGGAGTTCCCCACTGTCAATTTCGAAGATTGGTCCTTTAGGGTCGATGTTTGCTGATGCTCTAGCGTCAAACCAGCTTATAGCGCCGCAGTTGGAATACCGCTGAGGCGTTATCACACAGCAGTGGGTTGGCGCAAAAGACTGGCATAGTATGCAGCCATAAAACTTGTCCACTTCCTCGTCCTTAAGTCCCCGTGCTCTTGCGTCACGTGCCTCGTAAATCTGTAGGGCTTCATTGTAGAGGTCCCTAACTTTTTCAGCGTCTGTTATGAAGGTTACTTGCATCTTCTCTATTATGGGCAGTTCACTTTTGAAGAGCCTATGCAAAACTTTCCCAATATATTGGAAGGAGTTTAAGCCTTTCTGGTAGGATTTTTTGCTAAGCCTAAGCCAAATGTCATAGCGCTGGTTCAAGTGCATAAAGCCCTCAATGTAGTTGCAGTAGGCGTGGATTCGCCTTTCAATAACGCCTTCAAGCTCTGGCTCAAGTTTGGCGCCAGCCACCTCTATGAGGATGCCGAAATGGTAGCTTTTGCCTTCTTCCATGTCCTTTAAGTCTGGTCCTATGATGCTGATTTTGCCGTCTTCAACCTCTTCCATCCGCTTAACTCTTGCCAGTTCAAACTTCTCTTTAATGTCTGGTCCTCCAAGTTCCACATGCATGTCTTTTCTTCGGATTCTTTCGCCTTCGTAGATTACGCCCACGTCGACTGGTATGTCTTGAAACATGCTCATTCTTTTTCGCCTCCTTCAAACTTTTCAATTATAACCTTAAGACTTTTTACCCAATCTTCATGGGAAATGTTGGGAAAAGACCAGTTTGCATGGGGCTGGTAAACATTGTCCAAAGTTATGGTTTTCAAATGTTGGGCAAAATGCTTCAGTCCAGAAAGAATAGTCCACTCCATATAGTAGGGAAGCCCCACAAACAAGGCTAGGTCGTGCTGACCTTTGCCGTCGACACCGCTCCAAGAAGGGTCGACAAGCCTATTTCCAATATCCACTGCTGGCATGAAACTGGCAGGTTTAAAGCCCCTCTTTGAAAACTCGCTTACCATGTGGGCTGTGGCTACTACCGGTATTCCGCTTTTCCCAGAAAACTCGATGATAAAATCTACGAGTTTCCCCCCTTCAAATTCGATTTCCGCAGCCCTATAGCCAACCACCAGCACTGGATGTTTAGCCCTCTTAATCATCGCCGCCACAACTTCCGGCTTAGTTATAACCAAAGCCTTTTTCGGTCCTGGAATTTCCGCTGTCTGCCAAGGTTCAGCTGCCATATGCCATTCACTCCTTTTTCTTTCGGATAAGCCTAGGCAAAAGCGTTGGGTCTGGAATGACCGTTTCCTTCCAGCCTTTCTCTTCTAGAATCTTTATAATTTCATCCTTCATTGTAACTGGGACATCGGCTATTGTGCGCACAAACCGATGGATGTCTTCAGGCATGGTTCCATAAAGCCTCTTATGCAAGTCAATATAATGAGTCAGCTTTATGGCTCTTCCCTTCGTCGTGTCGTTGGGGCGCATGCAAAGCTTGGCAATCATAACCATGGCTTCCTCTTTTGTTTCAGATGCATAGAACAAATGTTCCGGCGCTGGTCCAACATACACTTTCTCGCCTGTCCGCGCGTCATAAACATACCAGTCTTCCTCGCGGTCAGCCCTACCCAAAAGCATACGTCTATACTTTATGCCGTGCGGTCCAACAATTACAGGTACACCTAATCGCCAGAAGCCGCTTGCTATTGATGCTGCTTTTTGAGAGTAGGCTCCCCATGCCACGCCTACAGCGCCTACACGGTTGAGGATATAGTCTGCTATTTCCTCGTAATTAGCCCTCAAATTTCTTTTCGCGAAGATGCTGGCAATTTTTATTGCGGCTCCGGCTATGTGGGCGTTTGAAACGCATGAGCCAACGTTAACCATGCATCCAGCGGTGAATTCGCCTGTAAACTCTTCGTATGGTGTTTTGCCCTCCTCGTTCTTGTACATGCCAGCGGTCATGGCGGCGCATCCAGAAGTGACAACTATGTAGCGTCTATTGGCGAATTCTCTGCACATTTCCGCCACTTCGATTCCGCCGTTTGGATAGTTGGCGCATCCCACAAAGGCTACCACGCCTGGAATCTCACCTAAAACAATTGGGCTTCCAACATTTCTTATTTCAGTATCTTGTATTGGGCCTCTTCCAGCCCTAACCTTGTAGGTTTCTTCTTTAAGCTTCTTCTCACCGGCCTTCACGATAAAGCTGTGAACTGGTAGGCTAACGGGGCATGCTTGTTCGCAGCGTCCGCATCCAACACATAAATCATATAAGTCTGCAAGCTTCGCCAATGAGCCTTGCATTGCGGCTTTCATGGCTTCTGGAATGTGCAAGTCTTGGGGACATGCCCTTCTACAGTCTCCACATTGCCTACAGTCTTTCGCTCTTTGGAGAACCTCCTCAACCTCTGGAATCGCCTTAAACTTCTTCCTTAAAGGCGCAACTTTTAAGGCTGTTTTAACAGCAACTTCGCCGACCTTTTCAGGGTCAAGGATTAAGGCGCCGGGCGTTTTTCCGCTTACAAGGTCTTCCACTATGGCGTCTGCCGGGTCGTTGGTGCGGTTTGGTAATCCCATACAGTTCTTTTCGGAAGCCACAATCACTGGTGCCTTGATTCTTTGAGCTTCGTAGAAGGAGTCTGTTCTTATGCATTGTTCATCTAATATCACGACGTCCGGAACACCGCTTCTTATAAAGCGAAGCTGCCATGAAATTGGACCTATAATCTTACCCCGCTTATAGTAACGCGTGAAGTCGTGGGCTGTACAACATAAACCGCAAACCTCAATTTCCCCGTCAAGTCCGTTCTCCTTCATAAAGTCAATTATCCCCACCGATGGAACGACGTTGTGGCCTATGCATAAAATGACGGGCTTCTCCACATTTACAGTTCCATAACCCAAATCCACAAGCGGAGCGTCTGGGTCTGCCTTTGGAAAACCGTAAGCCGCTATTTGGGCGATGTCTGCAACTTCCATTCCAACATGGTCTATCATGCCTGTCTGGAAAACCTTTGATTCAAAGTCTAAGTTGCTGCCTTCCTGCCCAGTGTGGACAACGGATAGTAGGTGAGTAACTTGGGTTTCAACATAGTCCAAAATCTCTTCCAAGTCGCCCAGAGTTTCTGGTTTCACTCCGCAAACAAGCCGTGTTATTGGAGCCTCCACTTGAACGTTTAGTCCACCAACATCCAACGGCATCCTTCTGCCGAATTTTTCAATTAAATGCTCCAAAAGGTGCCGTGCATGTCCAATGTGGGTTGCTGCTCCAATACAGCACGCCAAAAGCACTATTCGAGATTGCTGAGCAGACATGTTTATGCCGCAGGCTCCACGTTTGTTACCCGTCAAGTCGCATTTTCCGAAAGTGCATAGGCAGCAAACGTCACAGAAGGGCAAATAAAACGGTTTATAGCGCTGCAACAGTTTCAAGTCCCATTCTCTTAAGGCTGTCAAGGATGGGAATGGCGTGGGCCCCATTGGTTCAGCCCATGCTTCTTCAACTATTTTGCCGATGGAAAGCTCAAGATTTTTAACAAGCCCCACGTCTGTTTTCATTTCTCCAATTTTGATGTGTAATCCTTTTTTGCTCAAGGTGACACAACCTAGGGTAGAAGGTTTAATGTCATCAACCAACATTTTAAACTTTTCTAAGAACGTTCTCGGCAAAAACTATACGACTGAGCCATTTTCGGGAAGTTTTCAGCTACACTTTGCCATATCCAGCATTTTCCATTATCTTTTTGACGGAAAGGTAGGCTGGGGTGTCTGAGGGTAAGCCTAGCAATGATTTACCAGCGAGAACATATCCTTCAACATTGCTGTCATAGGCTATTCTTCCCAAAAACCTAAAAGGTAAAAGACTCCTAGCTTGGTTTTCTAGGCTTTCTGGAAACCTAAACCCGCCGACAACATAGAAGTTTTTAAATTCTATTTTTACTTCTTTCGCCACACGATGGGCACGTTCCACATGGTTAAAGGATTTTTTAGACGGATCTATCACATCGAAGATGTCGTCCAGTTTAGAGGTTATCCTTCTGTTTAGATGCTCCAAACCGGCTGGTGAGTCAATTAAAACGTACTTGTAGTTTTTTGTCAAAGACTCTAAAGCGCCTTTCAATGCGGCGTTTGGGAGACAGTAGCATCCTTCAACCCATTTTGTTCCAAGGGCTATGAAATCGAAACACTCACCTTCATACATTCCATGAGCCCATATGCGGCTCTCAATGCGCTCGGTTGGCGGAACACCAACAGTGGTTCCTCCCTCCTCTAGGAAAGTTTCTACGAGGAGCTCTGAAATGGATTTTTTACCCTTTTCGTGAAGTTCTACGCCGACCATTTCGCCTAGGTTTTGGTCTGGGTCTGCGTCCACCAAAAGCAAAGGGGATTCGCCAATTTCAACAAAATATTTTGTCATTAGGGCGACAAAACTTGTTTTCCCTGTTCCGCCTCGTCCCATTGTAACTAGGATTTTCACGGCTGTTAGGCTCCTATACGCGTTTACTTATGCTATCCTTTCCAGTCTTATTAGGTGTTACCTTGCAAAAGCTTTTCACACAAATTTTCTATGGCTTTCATCGCTTCTGCATCCCCGTATTTCAGCGGTGTCTCCCCTTGCATTTCAGCCTCCACAATCTTCTGGTCGTAGGGTAGAAAATCTAAAACTTCTAGGCTGTTTTTATTGGCGAAGTTTTCAACCGCTTCTTTTTGGGTTTCGTTTTCAATTTTGTTTCCAACAAGGTGGATGCGCCTTATTCCCGCTTGAACGCCTAGTTCGTGGATGCGTTTGGCTGTTTCAAGGGATTTCATGTTAGCGTTAACAACAACAAGCATAACATCCACATGCTGCGCTGTGCCACGTCCCATGTGCTCAACACCAGCCTCCATGTCCAGAACAACGGCTTCATCCCGTTCAACAACTAAATGCCGCAAAAGCGAACGTATAACAGCGTTTGCTGGACAAGTACAACCAGACCCTACGGAACGCACAGTCCCCATGACAATTAAGTTCACGCCAAAAGGCGTCTTAACAGAATATTCTCGGACAATATCATCGACAGTGAAGGTTAAACGAAAAACTCCAGCATAACCAGTACTCGTTTTAGACTCGACAAGCTGTTTATTCTCGGATATGGGCACTATTTTGCGCGCTTCTTCTGCCGATAAGCCCAGTGTTAGGGCAAGGTTCGGCGATGGGTCAGCGTCAATGGCAATAGTCTTAAACCCTTTACTAACGAAGGAATAAGCTAAACCAGCTGCAACAAGAGTTTTACCGACACCACCCTTACCAGAAACAGCCACCTTCATGAAAACATCACTTATATTTTAGATTTTTATTTCGGCAAGCGTTCGTGCTTTTATCTCTCGAAACTGTTTAAAGTGAGGGTCTTCTGTCAATAGAATTTCAGCATCTTCAAGAAATGCGGTGGCGGCTATTATGCAGTCTCCCCACGGAAGCTTCTCTTTGTATTTATGTCGGAAGATTCCTGCCTGTTTTGCTATGTCTATTGTTAAATTGATGATGTTTAATCCCGAATTTATCAACTCTCTGAAATATTTTTCGGCGATATCTCTGCCTGTCTTTTTGCGCACTAGCGCGTAAAATTCCCCCAGCACAATTGTTGGCAATATTCCCTTGTTCCCAAGTTTCCTGCATTCTGTGAAAATTTTCTGGGTTTTGTTTAGGATGCTTTCTTCGTTGGAGAAATAATGGAGTACAAAGAAGGTTGTGTCAAATGCGATAATCATGGGATTCCTTCAACGGAAGTTTTCTTCTCTTGCTTTTATGAGTTCAGTAATTAACTCTTTCGGATGTGCGTACTTTGCTAATTTGCCAGCTGAGTCAACTATATCTGGTACTGGTTTTATAACTAATCCATATTCCGTTTCTTCAAAAACCACAAGACTTCCTTCTCGAAGATTATACTTTCGTCTAAATTTAACCGGGATTGTGGTTTGCCCTTTCTTGGTTATCTTTGAGTAAGACATTTATTTCCCCCTTACAAATAAGCTGCCTTACTTCATATAAGCATTACTGAAGCATAAACTCAAAACCTCTCCAACAGCGCCGCATATATTGTTGGTAGGACTATTGTTGCGTCTGCTTCTATGGTTACTGTTTTGGCTTTTTCGCGGATTTTTCCCCATGATATGGCTTCCCTTGGGCGTGCACCTGATAGGCTTCCATCGTATTCCACTGCTGTTGTTATGTAAACCGCATAGTCCAATCCCTTCTTGAATAGGTTCCACCATAAGACATGATGTTTTGATATGCCTCCGCCTATGATTAGGGCTCCGGATTTTTTGGCTTCCCAAACCATGTCGCTTAGGAGTTTCTCGTCTTTCAACACGTTTATTCTCAGGTCGTGGTCTTGGCTGAACTGCCACAGCTGGTAGCCAACAGCTCCATCAGTTATGCCGGGAACTATGACGGGTATGCTGTTTTTCCAACACCAATATAATAGGGAGCTTTCATCCAGCCTTTTTCCTATTTCCCAGCAGAGCTCATGGGTTGCCAGTTCCCGTTTACCTTCAGAATGGATTTCTTGTAGGAATTGGGTCATTTTCTTTTCAATTATTTCGCCGTAACACTCATCTGGCACTAGGATGTTTCCAAGCCTGCTTATCCCTCTTTTGAATAGTTCCTTGTCGTCCATCATAAATTCGCCTTGATAATAATCCTTGTAGCATCTGGCTAAATCATGGTCCAAAGTGCCACATGTCGTAACTACAACATCGAACCATTTTCTTTTTAACATATCTTTAATTATGCCTCTTGTGCCCGTGGCAATTATGCACGCCGGAAAAGAGAGGAAGTTAAGCGAATCATTGTCTTTCAGCATTTCCTCAAGGATATCCACGCTTATGGCTAGGTTTTTTGCTGTGAAACCTCCGCTTTCCTTCATTTGGCGTGTCAACTTGTTGGGAGATATGCCCTTTGCTATTTCGAAATCCTTAACTTTTTCCACAATACTCACGCAGCCACTTTCGCTTAAGCCTTATACTGAGCCGTGATAAGTCTGAAAGATCCCTCTTTTATGATTTTCTCCTATTAAAAAGTGTAGAGGTTTCCAACACTGTTCCAAACGAAAGCCTTTGCCATGGCTTTTGCGATTGCGAAGGCGCCTCTCCAGCCGGTGCAGTGCATTGGCACCACAATTTTTGGGTTTAACTGTTTCAGTGCCTTCACAGTCTTGTCTATCCTTTCTTCGCATTCTTTTCCAGAAAGGTGGAAGCCGCCGATTATGGCGTGGATTTTCGCGTTTCCGGCTGTTTGCCTTGCATAAAGTGTCGTGTTAATTATTCCTGCATGGGCGCATCCGGAAATTATCACAAGTCCTTTGCGTTTGACGTTTACTGCTAGTGCACGGTCATCCCAAACCCATGGGTCTGGTTGCCATACCCCGTTTATTAAGGCGCGTTGCCTCGTGTAACCCTTCTCAAAGTCTGTTTTTCGCGGTATCTCGCCAGTTACAAGAATTGTGTTGTCCGCCAAAAGAAACGGCTCTTTTGTTTCCACAAACTTTGCTGGGCTTATCTCGTTTTCCCTTGGAAAATTCGGATATTTCCTTATATTTCCATCATTGTCGGCTACACCTCGAGTTTTAAACATGTCCTCGTGCACAATTATTGGTAAACCAGCCTTGCCGATGGCTTGAATGAACCTTATAAGCCCGCCCCAGTGGTCGTAATGCCCATGGGATAAGACTATTGCCTCTACCTGTTTTAAGTCGATTCCCATTCCTTTGGCGTTTGAAACAGCTCCTTCTCGGCTTACACCAGCGTCGAAAAGAACTGTATACGATTTTCCGTTATAGGACACATTAATAAACATTGATAAGCCATGTTCAGCTATTGGAAGGCTAAAGTGTTCTCTAACCCACCTTTCGCCCATGCGTTTTGCAACCCAGCTTCGAACGCTTTGAACTTCCCTCCTATCAATGGATGAGGAAAAATCCACGCAATTATCCATTAAACATATTATCTCCAAACCATCAACTTCTCGAAGCATAACATGTTCACTGTTCATTTTTCACCACCTAGAGGAACAAATCCTTCTCCCTAGGTCTTATAAGCTCCACAGCCCTAGCATCTTCAGACTTTAAGAACTTGTATCCGCGGATTATAGCCACTGGAACACCTTCATCTGCCTGTCCTATCACAAGTTCAGCCGCAGAAGCAAGCTCATCCGCCACAGCAGTTTGCTTAACTCTTAAAACATATCCAAACAAGTCTTTTTCGCCTCTGCGGTCTCTGATGGGCTTTAAACCAGCAACACCAACAGCAACGTTTATTTCGCCTTCCCTCAGGGGGCGACCATGAGTGTCAGAAATTATAACGGCAACATCACAGCCCACCAGCCGCTTTATCTCCCGCCTAATCCTATCTGCAGAAGCGTCCGGATTTTCTGGAAGCAAAGCCACACATCTTTCTCCAGGCACATTGGACTTGTCAACTCCGGAGTTGGCGCACACAAACCCGTGTTTGGTCTCTGTTATTATTTTGCCGTCAGCCATTCGCCTAATGCTTTTAGCCTCTCTTAGGACAACCTCAACAAGGGCGGGGTCTTTGTCATAAAGTTTTGCAATGTTTTCCGCAAAGGTTGAAGGCTTAACCTCGTCTAGATTTACAACGTGTCCCTCGGCTCTAGAAACAATAACATGCGTAACAACTATTATATCGCCGTCTTGTATTGGGGTGCCTTGTTTTTCAGCGGCCTTGCAAATCAACTCTGCAATGTTGTCTCCAGCCTTAATTATAGGCAAGCCTTCAATCCCCATTATCTGAACCATGTTCATAAGCCTCCCACAAAGCGTTATATGAAACAGCGAAGTTTCTTATAGTTTCGCTCTCTTTAGCGGCTTTTAATCTGCAATTTCCGCCGTGTGCATGCAAAAATTTTTAATCTCATACTATTCTCTCTTAAAGGCGAGATGAGGTTTCAATGAAGATATTACATGAGTTTGTTCCAACCCGTAAATTCCTCAAACTCGCCGAAGAAGTTAAAGCCCTTGTTGATGGATGGAACATAACCGACAGCGCCGCTGGCATGCCGGCGCCAAGCGGCACAGCCGTTGGCTGCGTTCTCAAGGCTAAGTACCCCGACAAAATAGTGATACCAATCTTTATACTGCACTATAAGGGACCCGTCGAAGTTGGAGGTTTGGCTTTAGCCGCAGATGCTGTAGGCCTCGACGGGCTTGTGCTCACTATGGGCGACATACCAAAATATGGAGAACCCATAAAAATGTTAAAATCCTCAGAGGAAGCCCGTGATTTTCTCCGCACAACAATACGCCTAAAAAACGTTAAACTGGGATGCTTGCTCACCGCCCGCCGAAATGTTGAAGAAACCATCGCCCGTGCAAAAGAACCATGGGACTTCGTGTTTTTCATGAGACTTGAAGACAAAACTTTCCCAGCACTAGAACAAGTAGCTAAAGAATGCAAACGCCTCAACAAGCCCATATACACATACTTCTTAGTAGGCACACCCAAAAACGCAGAAATGGTCAAAATAATAGGGTGGCCAACCACCACAACAATGGAACACGTCGAAGAAGTCGCCAGCAAACTTGAAGGCTTAGTGGACGGCGTAATCGCAACATGCGCCGGAGACTACGAAGGCGACAAAGAACTCCTAACAAAACTCCAAAAATTCAGAAGCTAAAAAAACACTCACATCTTCTCTCTTTTACTTCTAGAAAATCCCAATTAAACACAGAATTCTGAGAGCATTGAAATACGCTAAGATTCAGTTTCGCTTGAAAACTCTAAATTTAGAAGTTATATTTCGCGGATTTCGCATCGAAGCTTTTTTATGACTTCTTCAGCCTTTAACGGTTCAACTTTTAATGTGTAAAGCCTCTTTGCAGTGCGGAGTTTCAGCTTCACAACATCTTTAAGGCGTTTTACTGCACAGTAGTCTGCCCTTTCGCTGATTTCAACGAACTTATCTATGTCGAAGATTTCTGACGGCACGGTTGCATCTCCAAATCGTCTGCTCTTTAACTTAACCTAATTTTTATCTGTTTTGGTTTTCCACAAGCCTTTTAGCTTGTCACAGAATTTAATAAGCCCTTTACGAGTGGGATGTTTCCCCTCAGGATGTGAAATGTAGTAGGCTGCCACAGCGTTTGCCAATGTTAATCTGGCGCCGTCTGAAAGCCTATAATCGTCGCCAACAATGTTTCCAGCATTCCAAGCATCGCCAGCCCCGGTGGCTCTTAAAATTGGAACTTGGAAGGCTGGAACCAGTGTTTTACTGTTTTTTGAGAAGGTTGCTGCGAAGTTTGTGGTGTGCAAGTCAATTCTTGCTTTGAAATTTTCAGCTAAAAACTCGGCAGATTTTTTGGCTAACTCTTCGAAACTTAGGCTTCCCATGGGGCGTTTCATCTTAGGGGTTAATTGTGAAGCGTAAAATACTGCTTCGTTTTCGTTTAGGCTTAAAATGTCCACGAGGTTTGTTTGCAGAAGTTTTCGCAATAATTCTCGTGTTTTTCTCTTGTTGGGGGTTGGGTCTGCCGTATCATAGTAGGTTTTTCCTCTGCCCTTTGTTTTAGTGTGGCGGAAAACAGTTTCAGCCAGTTGTGTTCCAAATTTTCTTGTTCCAGCCCAGTTGAAAATGCATACGTAATCGGCTTTTTCAATAGCCTCAAAGTCTTCGCTGTTTAGGTTTTGGGGTCCGAAATCCGCCAGTGAGCCGACATCTCTGAGCATAACATTTGTTTTCCCATCTCTTGTTTTGAATTCAATGGCTGTGGTTATGGAAGGATTTTCGGCGATTTTGATGTTGGAAAAGCTGATTTTCGGTGATTTAAGGTAGAACCTAAGGAGTTTGAACCCAAGCTTATCGGTGCACACTATCGGCGTGACTTTTACGCCGAGGTTTGCTAGGGCGGAAGCGGTGTTTATGGCGTTTCCTCCCCTAAACTCTTTTTGAGCTATTCCGTCAATACTTCCTCCTTTTCGCTCTACAACGTCATTAACCATTTTGAGGAAGGTTTCGGGTTCCCAGTTTAGGTTTAGAAATCTGTCAAGGAAGAAGTCTGGCATGACGACGACGTTAACTCCTTCATTTGGGTTTTTCAAGAAATCTTTAACTTCATCTAAATAGGTGTCCAGCAATTTCTCGCCGTCCAACCGTAGTTTTAGCATAGGGTGAATTAACCCTTTTTGATGATGTTCTTATCCCAAGAGAAAACTGATTAAAATCCACACCATGTCGCCATAGAAGAGCGCAATAACAAGTCCAACAGTCATGAAAATCAGCATTGGCAGTCCAGGAGTTGCCCAAACCCTTTCTTTGATTTCTCCAGCTTGGACGGCTTTTTCCAGCCTTTCAACTATGGCGTTTCGGCTTTCATCCTTCGGCAAAAGCACAAGCTTTCTTTTGGTTCCGTCTTCGGTTTTTTCCACGTCTTCCAAGGGGTAGAGGTGCCATTTCTCTTTAAGCCTTTCAACTGAAACCTTATAACCCGTGATGAGGACGAGAATTTTTTTGCCTAAAGACTCGTTTTGCTGTTCTCCTTCGAAAAGGGCTTTGCCAGTTCGCTGTCGCCATAAAAGGTTGTGGGCGAGGAGGTAAACTGCCATTAAAGCTGCAAGCATCACGGAGTTGCTGAAAACTGTTAAGGGGAAAAACATTTGCATGAAGGGCGAAACCTCTCCTGAAAAGGGTATTAAAAGTTTCATGGGATAGAAGGGTAAAGCCAAAGCCAAACACATTAAAGCCTTGGCGTCTGCGCCGCCGAAACCCCCGGCATAGAAAAGTATTACTGCGAAGGCTGTTGTCAAGCCGAAGCATAAACCGAAAAAGGGTAAAGCGGAAAAATCAAAGAGCAAAAATTCAGCAAAAGTCAGTGCAAAAGCTGGCGGTGCAAGGAGAATCCAAACGCTGTTGCTTACCTCGCGGGTTTTATAGTCGCTCCAAGAAGCGTAAAAAAGGAAAAATAGTGTTAGGCATGTTTTTGCAGCTTCGATCAGCGCTTGCACTTTTGCCACCCTAAATGATGAATATGGTGCTTTATGTTTTTAAACACTAATTAGAAAGCAAGCCATGAGGATTTTTGGCTTCAAATTTAAAAGATAAAGTTTTAGCTTGAAACTATGGGGCCTTTCTGTTGAACTCCAGAGCCGATCCGGTTTTTGGAACAACTTTAAAGTAGTATGTTGTTCCGCTTTGGTATGAATAGGTTATTGTTATTGTTATGGTGCCGCCATCTGCCAAAACAACTTTGTCTTGGGGGTCATATTGCACGTTGGTCTGCTTGGCGAGATTTGTGGATGAGTCGCCTATGTAAACCGCGTCTATTATTGCGTCTGATGTTCCAACGTTTCTCACATACAGGGTTATGGTAGTATGATTCTGCCAGTTTACAGAGTCAATGTCTAGACGTACGCCTGCCTGGTGTCCGGCGCTGCTCATGTAGGTCATTATCCAAGCGTAGGTTACAACTATGGCTGCTACGGCTATTACGATTAGTAGGAGAGTTGCAAGTATTGGGGATATACCCCTTCGAGATTTCATCAAGGTTTTGGTGTTCATGATTGCACCTTCCAGCTAGTTTAGGAAATTTGAGGATTACTTATTTAACTTGTATGAACTTGAAATCCAAATTCAAAATAAACCCTAACATGGGCTTAGCCTTCCGCTGTCACTGTTATTACGGGCGGATACTCAACAAGTATCCACAAACCTGTAGGTGCTCCGCCTTCCAGCTTATAAATTGGCGTAGTGCCATCAAAAGTAACCACAGCACCATACCAACAAACATCCAAACTAGACGCGAAATTGGAGACTTGAGAACGCTTAACTGGCAAGAACTCGATGAATTTGCTGGAACTTGAAACACTCAGACATCCTGTCTTATCGCTTGCCATAGAATCGAAATGATAAAGCTTAACGTTAGAGTCGTTTGGAAACATTATTCCAAAACCTCTGGTTATGGATGAGCTTAACTGGCTCCAGTGATGCTGCCAGATATTTGACATATTATAAAATAGGGTTGATGATGTAGAAACTCTTGGATAAAATCCTAATGTGCCGTTTTCTGTCAAGGCGGAAAATGTGCCGCCTGCTGTTGTGCTTATTCGTATGGGACAGAGGTCGATTATGGTTCTAGGTTTGTCTGTCGAGTTTAGAAATATTAGGCGCAACTGGTACGTGTAGTATGTAGTATTTGCTGGCAATATTATAACAATATGTGAATAAACGTTGGCACAATTAGGAATGCCACCATAATCTCCAGGAGGATTGTCTTCCCATTCTGCTTCTGCATGAACTATATCTCTAACTATCCCGTTGTAGATTGCGTAGGCGGGGTTGGAACCGTATATGCTCCATTCATTGTTTGCCCGCATAAATCTGGCTGTAACCTCTATTCCAGTTGTAGTTATCCTTGACTTTACTAGGAAGGAGCTACCAGAAGCATCTATGGTTAAAGTCAACCGTCCGTTTCTTAACGTTCCGATATCACTGCTGCCAGTTGGTGGTTGATCGTTAAAGTAACGGTTTACATATGCATATGGTGTTTGTGTTGCTGTGTCGCTTCCATCCCACCATAATGTTACTTTTGAAACATTTCGGTTTACAAGGAAAACAAGCATGTGTCTATTGCCGAAAACGCTCATGTTGCTGGCTAAGCCCAGCGGGACTTTATAGTCTGAAGCCCAATCCTCCACTTGGAAGGGAACTTCACGGTTTATTCCGTTTATTGTTTGGTTTACGCGTACGGATTTCACTGGTATTGGCGGAATGGGTTTGGCCTGCGTTGTCAACTGAAGGTTTTGGCCAAGCCACCGCATGGTGCCGTTCTGCAAAAGTTCGACAACTATTGGCTCGTTTGGCGTTAGTAGACTCATCTCCTTCTTAACAGTGACATAGTCGATGTATGCGTGTTCATTGTTGTCAACGCCTACTGCAGACCAGCGGATTTTGAAGTTTGATTTGAAAAATTGGTTGTCCGTAACCTTTTGTTGATAATAAAGCCACTGATTTTCAAGCGTGGTGTTCCCCAAATCGGCAACGTTAATCCAAGTATTCCCATTGTAATATTGAAGCAGAAATTCGCCACTTTCGCATCCATCGTCTCGGTACCAGAACTCTACATAAATTGAGGATGCGTCCGTGCAATTAAGGTCGAAGGTTGTTAAATCTCCAGACGCGCCTCCTCCTTGGCCATCCACACCAGCCGAAAACGCTCCATCATAAGCTGCGGCATTCTTTTTACCCCAGCTTCCGGTTGCAGTCCACCCGGATGGAGGCCAGTTTCCCTCAAAAGATTCTCCGCTAATCAATGTTATGTTTGGGTTCCAAGCCAAAGTGTAGGCGTAGCGGGTGAAGGATGCAGCTGTGACTATTATGCCTCTTTGGTCTTCCACTTGAACCATGAATGAGTCGGAGTCCACTCCATAGGGTAGGTTTATCGAATACATTCCGTTTGATGTTACTTCAGGCTCTTCTGTTGGATTAACTAGTTCCCATGTTAAGCTGTCATAGTCATATTTGTAGAATCTGAAGTTGTTTTTTCCAAGGTTTATTAGCGGCTCGTTTTCGTCTTTGGTTATGTTTAAATATGCCTTATTATCCACCGTGTTGGTTACATTTACGTTTAATTTGCATGTAATTCCGTAGGATATTCCATAAATTCCCAATCCAGTAAGGTTGTAGCTTACGGCTAGATCTCCCATGCTGTAGCTTATTTTTTCAAACCAACGTGCTTGCAAACTTATTGTGTCAACTTTAAAGGATGCACCCCAGTCTGGATGCATGTTTGCTATGTTAATGAGTCCGCTGTAGAGGTAGTTTTCAGCCAAAATTCTCGCGTATGTTACGTTGCCGGTGACTTTCAAAACTGAACCGTAATAGCCTATTGTGAAGCCTAAAACCTGTTTTAGGGCGAAGTTGGTTTCGTCTATCGCGCTTAAAACTTGGGGCATGTCTGAAACTGGACTGCTGCGGATGGCGGAATAAGTGATTATAACCGTTGCTATCAATATTACAGCGACAAGCAAGGCGGCAATAAGCGAAAACTGACCCCTACGGTTCAAATGCTATACACCCCCTACTTGCCCAAGCTGCAAAACAACAAGCCTAGTAACACCAGCAGCAGTATATTCGGACCTGTAGAGCCTAGGCTTAAAGGTGCATAGAAGACCGAGAGCTGTAAGCTTGATGTCTGTTGTCCTTGTTAAACCCAAAGCAAAAAATGACCCTGTGACTTTATTATCATTTGCGGCGACGTGTCGGAAAATTGCTCCAGGTATCCACCAACTATAATCTCTGTAGACTCTATCGAAGATATAGATAACGCGGGGTTCGGGTAAATGATAGTCATTTAATATGGAATAAGATAACGCTCTTGTTGAGGTCTGGTATGGTGAGGGGTAAATACCATAGTAATTGCAGTAATATAGCGCGGTTGGATTCAAGTAAACAACGCCCAAATCTTTAGTTTGACTCTCGCTTGGAGGTGAATAACTTGGATATTGCGGATAATCCAATCCTCGGAGGAAAGCGGTAAGTCCTTTTCTAGCGACCATAACCATTCCGTAAATTCCCCACTCGTTCTGACTGCCTACGAGTTTTATGGTATTTGTTACGTAATAGAATGGCCAACCCACAATGCTGACCCAAGTCCAATTATGTAGATTAACCCTTCTTCCCAGTTGATAGAAATACTCCGCATACGAATCCCTATAATAAAGGTCTGCATAGCTTGATGGTATTGGTACGGCTTCTCCGAAGGTGTTTATTACTACGGCGCCTTGCAGTGTTTCGCCTTCGAGGGCTGTGCCGTTTAGTATTTTTGCGAGTTGGGTTGTGTTTTGCACCATTACTGTTTTTTGGAAGTAGGGTGATAGGAGGTTGTAGAGGTCTTGGGCTAGGGTGTGAGCCGTATAGCCCGTTATCCACCAACCTCTGGCGTCGCTGCAATTCAATATATAGAGGGTTCCACCTGTGCCTTGCCGCTCCCCAATTTTTTCCGGAATAACTCTGAAAGTAACATTGGAGGAGGCGACTAGATAGGATGAGGCTTCGGATTGTATGCCGAGGCTTTCAGCGTTCGAAATCGACTTTAAAGGTATGTAAAGCTCTTCTCCGCCGTCGCCTCGCACTTCATAAACAGTTAAATTGTAAACCATGTTTGGAGGCAGCAAAGCCGAAAGCGCCACTTGAAGCCGACTCCAAGCCAACGCGTAATCCGGGTCGTCGAGTTCTTTAAATGCCACTTCGCTTAGAGAGTAATCAGCATCCAAAACCTGAAGAGTTGTTAAGGCTATTCTTCTAAGGTTTAGCGGAGAAACCCGCCGCGGCACAGGTAGAACAGCGTAAAAGGACGCTATTATGAAGGCTCCAGTGATGATAATTATTACTAGGAACACTTCGATAGTACGCATCATCAGCCAATCACCTGATACCCTTCAAGGCTCCAAAGGGCAAGCTTAGCCTGATAGGCAACTTTGTCCACAATGACTTGGCGAATATCCGTGGCAACCCAAGTCTTGTCAGAAGGGTCTTCTCCGAAAACCACTGGAAAAGCCATAGCGCTTATACCCCAAGGCATAAGAACAACGCCATACTCATTGTTACTCTGATACGTGATTATTAGAATCCCCGGGCTCAGCGGTAAAGTAATGTTATCGTAATAAAACTGGCTGCCATGACCATAATTAATCTTGCCTATTTTCCCTTTAAAATTCTCAACTTCACGGAGAGTGAAGTCTTCGCTTAGATGAACGAAAGTTGCGTTGTAGAAGACTGCTGATTCTGGCGGACCATATTTGTGCACATCGTAGCTATGGGCAAGTATCACTCGCCCTTCTTTGAAACTTTCAACAAACGGAATGACGTAGCGTTTATCTTCTGTTACACGCTGATGGTAACCTATTCCAAAAAGTCCACTTATATGCGCATACACTATTAAAGCATAAGAATCCCCAGCGCTTACATTGTCAAATGAGAGCACTGCCAAACCAGTATTATCTGTGCTGGAAACACCCGACATAACGCTATAAGTAGGATAACTTCCTTGTTGTTGCTGCTTTTTGATAACGCTTATTAAGCAATAGCTTACATTGGCATTGGCTAAGGGGAAGCCTTTCCCCGTCACGGTTATGGTTAGGTTTAGAGGGCTACCGCTGTGGGTCTCCTCTATTGCTATATTCACTATTGGCGTTATGGTTAACTGAAATCCATAGGTATTATTTATACCAAGCAATTTTGCTACCGTTGAGTAGTTTAGCGCCTTTGCAGTGGACACTAACAGAAAGTCGCCAAACCCCATAGTTATGTTGCTATACCACTGTTGGGTCCCAGGATAATAGATTGGCTCTCCAGCAGCGGATTGTAACCGCATTAATGAAAATGGACTAAGCCTATACTGCGTAAATTCCGGGTCTTGCAGTCCGAAAATTGTTGGAGTGCAGTCGAGTTTACCCCACTCCACTGTTTTATTATTTATACGGTAAGTCGTTCCCGGATTCAAGAGCATGTTATCCAGTAGGTCGCTGCATTTTGTTGCGAGGTACCTGTTTCTCTGGTATAGTATGGCTGTTTGGATTGTCTGATTAAACAACCCAACAAAAATCAGTATTGCCCCTATGAAAACGGTCATGGCGATTAAATGGTCTATTGTTGAGCCTGCCATCGACTTCACCCTCCAAAAGCTAAACGTATTGTTCCGTTGTTTGCGAACTTCTGGGCTATTATGCAGGCGTTTGTGGAGTTGCTTATAAAGGTGGACTCCCGCCAGACAACATTCTGTCCCAAAAGGACTGTTGTGGTTACCTTTGTTCCCATTCCTTTCAGCCGCAGTGTTATGGTTAAAACTTTGCTGGCGTTCATACTGGGGTCTAAAACCGTCTTTAACGTTGCATTTCCAATATATGGATAGTTTTCTATGAAGGGCGGAACATCTGGTTTCTGGGTTATGGTTCCAACAGTTATTGTTTCATGGTTTAAAGTGAAATAAACTTGTTGGACGACGCTTCCAAGGTGGCTGGCAACCTCTTGTAGCGCAAGAGTTCTCCGCGAATCCACCCAGATGTTCATAAGCCAGCTTGCGGTTAAGGGGAACAGAATAATCTGCAGTATCAAAATTGGAAGCATGATAACATATTCAATAGTAATGTGCGCCATAACAACCCCTCCTTAACCATGCAACCCTAAAGAAACCACCACCATTCCAGTGTAAAACTCCACAACTGAACCGTCTGGAACATCAAAAATTTCTGTGGTGTTTTCAAATCTGAAGAAGCTCTCTCCGAAACCTTTAGACACCCCTGGAAAACTCACAGTTATTTTGACAGCGTTGCAGCTTCCCGTTTTAACTGAAACGGATTTTCCTGAAAGGGTTACAGACTGTGAATAACGGGGGTGACTTCCAGATTCTAGAATGGGCAAAAAGAATCGGAAATATTTTGTTGTTGTTCCCAAAGTTGAGTTTAGAATCCTTATGCACGGTGCCACCGCAATTCTAATGTAGTCGCCGTCATACATGGGTAGCTTTTCAACAACGAAAACGTAGCTTGTCGGCGCTGATGTACCCTCCTGCAAGAAGGAGCTGCTTGAAGATGGAAAAACCCTTTCATAATGGTTGTTGCCAAGGGTGTAACTACTTATCGGCACATTGAACAACAGGATGCCTGTGGTAAAATTGGCAAAAAACTTGTAGGTTGCGCCATCATGTAGGTAAACGCTATATTTCAATGTTTCGTTTTCGAAGTTTACATGACCATACTTGCTTGCATAACGAAGGGTTTGAACGCGTCCAGGAATCCAAGCCACATCGTCTATTTGAAGCCCAACGGTTTGCATGAACTGTTTCATGGCGCTGAACTCGTTTTCAGTCATCCTCGCGTTTAGAAAATTGTTTGCGAAAACAATTGTAACCAACAAAAGCACTACAATGGCACTTGTAAGTATAACCGTCGAAATCGCTGGACTAACAGCTTTCCTATTCTCCTTCAACCCCATGCAAGTTAATTTTTTAACTTTCAAGGCTTCGCCCCCCTTAAGCGCCAAATTTCACGAACATGGGCACCAGTTTTGCAGCTAAAACAGCGATTATCACGAGGATTGCCGCGTGCTTGAAGCCTGCCGCCACAGACTCTTCGCTTATTTTGCCAGCCACTATGCCTATCAAATAGCTGTGGAAAATTGCTGATGTGACAAAGGTTGTTATCATAGGGCCTAAATCCTTTGTTTGACCAGTTTCAGCAACGCCTAAAGTTCCCGATGTAAAGCCAATCATCATTGTTGTTGTCGCCACAAGGAGAATAGCAGCGAAGTAAGGCATCATTATGTAGGGGCGAACAGCCATCTTCTTTTCTTTTTCCACCTCCTGTGTTAGGTTGTTGAATCTGGCAAGCGACTCAATCATGGCTATTGTGCCGCCGCCAACATCTATGGTCTCAACTAAAAGGAACATGACAAGCTGAGCCATCCAACTCTTTACCCGCCTAACAAAATCCATAATCACTTTGCGCACTGGGACACCCCATGAAATTTCTGAGCTTATTTTGCGTAGTTCCTTGCTGAACTCGCCGTAGTCGCGGTTGGCAAGGCTTTCAATGCATTTTTCCGGAGACAAGCCGGTTTTTCTAACTTCGGTTAAGTCTCTTAAGAAGCTGTTTATTCCTTGCTCCATGCTTGCTTTTTTGCTGCTGACTTTTTGGTGGACAACGGCGGCTGGTGCTGTTGCAACGAATAAAGTTATGGCAATGGCTACTGGCAAGTCGATTAATGTTTGAAGTTGGCTGAAGAAGGGCAACTGCATATACCCAAAGAAGTTCGTTAACAAAAGCAACACTATTATACCCACTAAACTGCAGATTCCGAAAACCTTGTAGGGACGCATGTCCACAACAGGCGTTTTGGGCTGCATGCTGTGGGCCAAATAAATGAACATCAGCGAAAGCATAGGCGTGAACAAGTAGGTGTACAGAATAATGCCTGAATACATGGAGATTCCAACGCTGTAGATGGATTCAACGCTGAAGAGGATGTAGAAGCAAAGCGACATCAAAACCATGACTATTATAAAGGTTTCCAGAAGCATTCCAAGCCTCTCAGCTGCAGCCTTAACACGCATAGCTCTCGTTTTGAAAATGTCTTCAGCTTTTCTTTCGAGAAAGTGTCCAATGTCTCCGCCAATTATGACTGTTGAAGCATATCCTGCAAGGAAATCTTTGAAAATGTCCAGTGGGTTTCTTTTTGCAGCGGTTTCTATAGCTGTAAGGGGGTCTATTCCGAAAATTTCCACATCCTTTATTATCTCTCTCGCCTCGCTTCGCATGGCAGGCATCAATTCAACTTCTGCAAGCCTCTTAAAACTCGTGTAGGGCGCTATACCGCCGGATGCCATAACGCTGATGTAAGCAGCAGCAAAGGGCATTTCCCTTTCAAGGTTGGAGGCTCTCTCCCCCGCCCTCGACAAAGGTATCAGAAAGAACCCTATCATAATATACGCTGGAAGAGGAACCAGAAAGACCACTGGAATGAAACCGTAAACGTACAGTACGACTATGGAGAGTATAGTTACTGGAATTGTTAGAGCTGAAAGGAAAAGCATCAGTGAAACATAGGTTTCAGGATAAATTTTGATTTTCGCCCTTTCCAGATAATTTTTAAACTCCACTACATGTTTTAGGAAGAAAGGCGCTATTCGCCCGAAGACGCGGAAAGACCAAGCTTCAAGGGCTTCTAGAAACGGCAACCGCCTTCACCTCCTCTCCAGCGAGGACTTTTTCGTAGATTTGCTTTGGCCTTGCATAGTATTCGGCGATGATTGCGGCTACATCCTTGTAGCTTCTTATGTTGCGCTCCCGCATCCAATGCAAAATTTCTTTGCGCCTCTCTATTTCCTCAAGCAAATCCTTTTTGCTGACCCCTAAGCGTTCAGTAATTCCAGACAGCATTATGCTCTTGTTTAACGCTGGCAAGTGTTCGTCTTTCGCTGGATGCCACTTGAAAACATTTCGGTAATCCTCGTAATCTGCTATTTCGTTGACGTTGAGAACACGTCTGTAGGCTTTTTTCTCTCCAGATTTTAGCAGATGGACCCTCTGGACGGACAAGACAATGTTCATCAGCGGAATATACGCTGGGGCAATATCCATAGGTTTCTGGGTTAAACGTTTGATGGCTGAATCCAAGTTTTCAGCGTGCATCGTGCACATGCCACCGTGACCCGTTGCCAAAGCTTGGAAAAGCACATATGCTTCTTGTCCTCGCACTTCGCCTACGATGAGGATGTCTGGACGGTGTCTCATTGAAGTTTTAACAAGGTCGAAGAGGGTTACTTCTCCGACACTGCTTCCGCCTAAGCCGTAGCTTTGCCTCGCAATCAAAGAAACCCAGTTTTCGTGGGGAAGGTTCAGTTCCGCCGTTTCCTCAATCGTTATTATCTTGCTTCCAGGCTTAATCAAACATGCCAAAGCGTTTAGGGCTGTTGTTTTTCCGGCTGCTGTTCCACCTAAAACCATGACGGAGGCTCTGTTTTCAAGGCATGTCCAGAAATATGCCGCCATCTCCTCTGAGAATGTGCCAAGGTTTATCAGGTCAATTATTGAGTAGGGGTCTTCCCTGAACTTTCTAATTGTGAAGGCTGTGCCGAAGGGTGTGACTTCCCGTCTATAACAGACTGCAAGCCTGTGCTTGCCGGGCAGTGAAGCGTCGACTATTGGGAAGGCTGAGCTTACGTGTTTTCCAGCCATGTGCACGAGTTTTACAACCATGTTGTCAAGTTCTTCATCCGTTTCAAACTCTAGGTTTGTTTCTATACTTTCGTAGCTTCTGTGCCAAACGTAAACTGGCTTGTTCACACCGTCGCATGAAATGTCTTCAATGTTGGGATCTCGCATTAGGGGGTCAATTCTGCCGAAGCCTACAAGGTCTCTTTCAGCATGATAAAGAATTTTATACCAGGAAACGTCTGGAAGCCAGCCTAGGCTTATCCGATATTTATCAACAATTTTTTTGGCTTCTTCTGCGAAGAATTTTCTCGGGTCTAATATCTCCTCTTTGGGGGATTCTATTTCTGCGAGAAGAATTTCCAGTATGCGGTTGTAAACGCTTCTTTCAAGGGGGTCAAGCTGAAGCTCATCTAATATGTATTTGTATTCGCCTGTTTTCGGGTTTTGCACTATGGCAACATGCGCGAAAGGTTCATAAAGCGGGTATCGGTCAACAACTTTGAAGCCTTTTGGAACGGGTTTCGGCGGAGGCGGTGGGATAGCCACTTGTTTTGGTTTTCCAACTTTAAGTTTTATCCTTATCTTTTTGAGTTTTGCTAGCTTGTCTTTGAGTTGAAGTTTGACCATTCTTTCTTCTCCTGTACTTGTGTTATATATCTATACACATTGGTTATTAAATATTACGTCTTACGAAACGCCACTCACTGCTGCCACTACCACCACTACTCTTCCTCTTCACTTGTTGAAATGGAAATGACACCCATCTTAATCAAGACCGCAACCACAACTACAAGCACCACTGGAATCAGTATCAGCAGAATTGTTGTTATGGGTATTCCTCCAGCTGCCTCCGGAACAACTGTCAAATAAACATATTCCGTTGAGCTTGCGTATCCATACTTTGCAGCGTTCACACTGACGGTTATAGACGTGGCTTCCGCAGTTTTGGGCGTCAAAAATGAAAATTCACTGTAGCCGCTTGAATTTGTTAGGGTTGATGTCGCAGTAAATGTTCCCACATTGGCGTCAACCGTAACATTTGCATTCTCTACTGGTCTGCCACCGCATTTCACATAAACTGCTATGCCCACTGTTTTCTCCGGACCAACCGTATAAGCGCTTGGAATAACAGTGATTGTTAGGTTTCCGGGTTTAGCTGTCAATGTTATTGAGCTGCTGTTGCTGGCGTAGCCTGTTTTTGAGGCTGTTGCTGTGATGGTGATGTTTGTTTCCTGTGGGACGGGGGGTGTTCTGAAGGTGATGGTGGCGTTTCCAAGGATGTTAGTGTGTGCCGTTGTGGGAGACCATTCTCCGGCTTCGGCTGAAATTGTTACATTCGCGTCTTGAATCGGGGTGCCTTCGTATTCCACGTGGACTGTTACGTTCACAGCTTCCTCTGAAATTGTTGTGCTACGTTGAGCTGAAACCCTTATGGACAAAACCTTCGGCATTACAGCCACAACCACTTGTCCTTCACCGTCGCCGTATCCTGGTTTCGCCGCCTGTGCCACAATTGCCGTGTTTATCTCGCTTATTGTTGGCGGAGCTTTGAAAATGAATACAGCTTCACCGTTTAAGTCTGTTAATTTTTCAGTTTCGCTGAAGTTTCCACCATTGCTGGATGATAAGCTAACAAGGGCTTCGGAAACCGGAGCGCCGTTCCAAGATACATGCACCGTTATTGTGGAAAGCTCTTCTGACAAGACCGTTGAAGGGTCAGCGACAACATCAACCGTTAACGGCGGAAGAACCTCCAAATACTTGTAGCTGGAGCCGTCTGCGAAGCCTTCTATGGAAGCCCTTGCAATAACTCGTATATTGGTTATCTCCGTAACATCGGGCGCCCTAAAGGTTGCTGTTAAATAGCCGGAAGAGTTAGTCAAGTCCGATGTTGGCGAAAAGCTTCCGTCTTTAACTGAGAAAAGTGTCACGTTTGCATTTTCAACGGGATTGCCGCCTTGAGAAACATGAACTGTGACTGTTACTTTTTCGTTACGGTGGACTGTGGAGCTGCTGAGGGTTAGTTCCACGTTTAAGGGTGGAAGGTTTACTACGCGTATAAGCGTGGAGGCTGCGCTGCTTATGCTGCCAAAGTCGTCCATAACCCTTAGGCTTGCAGTATAGTTTCCAGTTTCAGCGTAAGTATGGAAGAAAAGCGAAAGGGTTGTCCAATCAGTGCTATTTCCATCTCCGAAATCGAAGAGGTATTGGTCAACGCGTCCATCATCATGGGAATAGGAACCAACAAAAGTTACCTCTTGACCTGGCGCAACTAGGGTTTTATCCGTCCATAAAACAGCGTTTGGCGGAGCATTAGCATAGTCAATTCGGGCTGTTAGGAAGAATATGAAGTCTATGTTTGAACCGTTGCCGCCTACAGGGTTTCCCTTGCCCCTTGGGTTCAGAGACTCATGATACGGTCCGCTTCTGTCTCCCCAATAGTTCTGTTCGGCGTCAACAAAAGCTTCTGAAGAGGCGTCCATGCCTAAAGTGTTGCTGTAAATGTCGTTGAAGCTGGCTATGTGTTCTGTCCCTTGGCTGTAGAAGGCGCCTACATTATTGTTTAGAACATAATTATGCGTTATAAACGTGCTTGCATCGGTTGAAATGTAGAAGCCGTAAAAGTTCGAAGCCACCACATTGTGGGTTATGGAAACGCTGCCAGAAACATCCATTTCCAGAAACACTCCGCTTTTCTTGTTGTATTCCAAGCGGTTCTGCACTATTGTTATGGTGGATGCCGACAAGTCTCCAGTTAGAGTTACACCATCCCCATTTAACACGATAAGATTGTCTTGTACAAGGGCGTTTCCTCCAGAGATGTTGACGCCGCCCTCATTGTTGCTTTGCAACGTATTTTGTTCAATAGTGATAGAGCCGCCTAGCAGCGCGATTCCGTTTTTAGAGTTAAACTGTATAATGCTTTTTTGAATGGTCAAAGTGCCTCCTTTGACAGTTACGCCGTTTGTTCCATACTCGATTAAGCAGTTTTCCAGAACTGAGGGCTGTTGACCAACTCCGTTGAAGAGAATTGAATCCCAGTCTCCCGCTTCGGGGTTTTCCTTGTTGGATGTAAACCTTATCGGTTTCTCTTCCATCCCCCTAGAAAAAAGTGTGCCGTTGACAACAAGCGAGAACAAACCTCCAAATTTCACTTCAACTCCAGGCTCTATGGTTAACGTGGCGCCCGCAAGGACGGTAATGTTTCCAGAAAGGATGAAAGGGCTGTCTACAAGGCTCCACACAGTATCTATTCCAATTATTCCTTCCACGTAGGTTGCTTTTGCAGCTGGGACAAATTTTTCAAGTGGAAGGTTGAGGAGGCTGAAAGCTAAAGCAAGCGTGATAACGAAAAGTTTCATTTTCTTCTTCATATGGATGCATCCACTATCATTGCAGTTAAAGTATCCTTTCCGCCGCTGTTTGTTTAAACATTATGAATTTGAAATAAAACTTGAAAATACGACTTCAAATTCTCTAAAGGTGGCGAAGCGAAAGCAACAGTTTTAACTTTAAAAGCCTTATGAATGCATCTACTGAAAAGCAGGGTGTGAGTAACCTTTGAAAAGCTTCACTGCGGTGGCTCTTGAAAAGTTTCCGTTAATAAAGCCTGGAGACAACCTAGCCAAAATAATTGTTGAAACTGCAGAGAAGAACTGTTTAAAAATTGAAGATGGCGACGTAATAGCCGTGGCTCAGAAAATTTTTTCAAAGGCTGAAGGGCGTGTTGTAAGGCTTAAAGATGTTGCCCCTTCAGAAAAGGCTAGAGAAATCGCAAAGAAAACTGGAAAAAGCTCAAAGTTTGTAGAACTGGTTTTGAGGGAGACGAAAAACATTTTGAAAGCTTCCCGGGAAGTGTTGCTTGTAGAAGACGTTCGCGGCTTGGTTTGTATTAATGCTGGAATAGACAAGTCGAACATAGAAGGCGCAGATACCTTTGCTTTTCTCCCGGAAAACCCTGACGTGTCGGCGGAAGAGTGTCGCAAGGAAATAAGGAGGCTAACTGGGAAACATGTTGCAGTGGTTGTCTGTGACACTTACAGTCGCCCTTTTAGACGGGGGCAAGTGAACTTTGCGATAGGTGTTTCTGGAATTAAATCGCTAAAGGATTATAGAGGGAAAAGAGACCTTTTCGGATATGTTTTAAAGGTTAAAAATGTGGCTGTTGCCGACGAGATTGCCGCTGCAGCCGAGCTTCTTATGGGTCAAGCTACAGAAGCCACGCCGGTGGTGATTTTTAAGGGTTTGAAGGACATTGTTGAATTCTGTGAAAAGGCGAGTGTAAGGGAGCTGGAGATTTCAAGGGAAGAAGACCTTTTCAAAGACGCTTTATAACCGCTGCCAAGCTCGTTGTAGAAACGGATTGCCTTCTTTTTCCGCTTTAATTGTTGTTGGGGGTCCGTGGCCTGGATAAACAATAAAATGTTGTGGGAGATTTGCTAGTTTTTCCAGCGATTTTCGCATTTCTTTTTCTGAACTTTGTGGGAGGTCTGTTCTCCCTATAGAACCTGCAAAGAGGGTGTCTCCTGTGAAGACTTCTTTTTCGCCTATTAGTGATATGCTTCCTGGACTGTGTCCTGGGGTGTGCATAACTTTTAGGGTTATTTTTCCAAATTTTATTTGGTCTCTGTCTTTGAGGAGGGTGTCTGCTTGGGGCGAGGAACTGTTGAAGCCGAAAAATTTTGCGATTACTTTGCCTAGTTTTCCAAGCATGAAGGCGTCTTTCTCATGAATCAGTATGGGTGTTTGCAGTTTTTCTTTAACTATGCCGTTTCCGCATATGTGGTCTGGATGTCCATGAGTATTCACGACGTATTTCAGCTTTAACAGTTTTTCTTCAAGAAACCTGAATATTTTTTCTGCTTCCGAGGTGCTGTCGAAGCCTGGGTCGATGATTATGGCTTCTTTTGTTTCTGGACATGCTACGATGTAGCAGTTTGTGAAGAGTTTTCCTACAGTGAACATTTGGGTTATCATGTTTCGCTAGCCTTTGGAACAGTTCATGTCTTAATAAACTTTGTTTGAGTTTCAGTGTAAAAGAATATTGTGGTTTAAGCAGTAACTCATAAATTGTTAAAATGTGTTTTTATTTTGAAGATGGGAGAGGCTTGAGGTTAGAGGAGATAATAGCTGCTGCAGGCAGATTAAACCTTTGTCCAAAATGCGGTTCTAAAGAGGGGTTTTGGCTAGGGGTGAAGCGCAACCACGCCTATGTCCAGTGTAAAGGCTGTGGGGCAAGCTTTGAACTTTTTGAAGTGTTCGCTTTAAGCGAGAAAAGCGGGGCTTCCCAGCGGCTGAAGCTTTTTAGAAAATGAAATTTTAAATTTTAGAAAAAGAAGGGGTAGCGTTATGGGCGGGTCTTGTTCTTTCCTTTTGCCGCTATTGCAACTGTAAATGCAAGCAATGCCACTGTAATGGTTAACATTGTAAACTCGGGTATTATATGCGTTTCGAAGTAGACTCCTGCCACTGGGGTTTGCGCAGTGTTCCCTGCCTTATCAACTGCCATTATGTAATAGTAGATTGTTGTGCATGGTTCCAAACTGCCTGAAGGAATTGTAGCTGTGTATTGGTTGCCTGTTGTTGGGTTCATTTGAATTTCCCTCCATTCTGTGGCTGAAATGTTGTAGTACAGCGAGACTTTTTCAGGGTTTAGCTCTGTTACGTTAACCTTCACCGTTATGTTGTAGCCAACTTCCACCTCCACAGTTTCACCTGGCTGAACCACTTGTCCCGGCGGGTCTTGATACGGATTGGATATTGAAGGCGCCGTATTATCCAAAGTAAAGGTTACAGTGTCTGAAGCTGTGTTCTGGGCTAAGTCTGTGAAGTGCACAGTCACTGTTATTTGGCTGTCAGGTAGGGCTGTGTTGTTTAGGAAGGCAAACTTTCCAGTAGCGGTTTCCCACACTTGAAGGGTAAATCTTGCATCGTTTATTGTTGGGGTTTGAGCTCCCACATTGGTTTCCGTTATTGTTCCATTTATCCACACCTTGCCAGTGGACAGATAGGCGCCGTCTATTGGGTAAGTTATTGTCACCGTCGGGTTAGTGTTGTCAACTATTACGGCGTTCGTCTGGGTTGCTGTAGCGCTTAAATCGTAGATATTGAAGATTGTCACGTTTAGATTGTAAGAGCCTTCTGCTGTTCCAGCGGGTATTGGCAAGATTTCTGTTCTTTGAATGTTTGTTCCACCAACCAAATCCGTTATTGTCCTGGTGACTACAGTGTGGGTTGAGTTATAAACTTTGATCGTCGCGTTTTTAGGGTTTATCTCTGTGTATTGGTATGTAACTTGAACTGTTTGGTCGGACTGAGTATACGTCGGACTTGTCGTTGTTGGACTGATTATTGTCACCGTAGGTGGTTCCGGTGGAACCTCTTCAGTTACTGTGAAATTCCATGTTTCTGTTGCAAGATTTCCAGCCAAATCTTCAACCGACAAACCTATACTGTAGTGTCCCGAGGTTAATGGATTTGTTTGACAGTAAAGCAGCCCTGTTTCCGAGTCGTAGGTCGGCGTGAGTTCAGTTGCGTTCAGTGTCAGTGTTATTGTTGCGGCATCCAACGCGAAGTTGTCGGTTATTGTTGCGTTAATCCATGTGGGTTGGTTTGGCGGCAGTGTTTCGTTGGGTGTTGGGGAGATTATTTCGATTGTTGGCGGGGTTGTGTCGATGACGGTGAGGTTTAATGTGAGAAAGGTTCCCTGGTGGAAGACTATACGCGTGACATTAATGTTTTTAACCCAAAGATCTATTGGCATATTGTCTTGAGAGGCGCTTGCGCCAAGCATGTAATATCCGTTTGAATCTGTTATCCATTTTCTATTAGGATCCTCCACATTGATTATTGTTGTGCCTTCTTTGGCGTAAACGGCGAATCCCGCTGGCACTGTCTTGTTTGTTTCGTCTATTCTGCGGATTAGCACATAGCCATCTATGGTCATGGGTATTAGCGGCACTTGGAGTTTGGCTAGTGGGATTAAAAATGCCGCAGCTAATAGTGCGATTAAGATTATTGTAGCAAGTTTTTGAGGTTTCTCCATCCATTTTCGCCTCCATTTAAAGGGGGGATAAAGAAAAGGGTAGGGAGCTATGGAATTGGTGGAATCAAATCTTGATCGGTGTAGAGGTATATCCAAAAGGCTTGCCCCGGATACAACATGTCACTTGAGTCTTCTTTTGTGTCAACCATGATCCAGCTTTGTGTTGCCGCATCCCATACATAGAGCCATCGGAAGTAGCTTCCCGGCTCAAGGCTTTCAACATAGTCGTGGGCACACATATTCACAGTTTCTGTGAAGCCTACCAGACACCATCCTGCCGGCAGGTGGTATGTAGTTGGCAGGGCTGGAGGTTCTGGTGTTGGAAGCCCTTGCACTATTAGGACGTCGTAGGCTTTCATGTAGATCCAGTAGCCCTTCCCATCCGTCATAGTGGTTGGGTTCATGACCCATGATTTCGCCGTGTTGTCAAAGCCATAGGTTACCGTTACACCAGCGGCGTCTTGCTTCAGTATTAGCGAGTAAATGTTGGATGTTGCCGTGTTGTTGGGTATTAAGGGCAGCGATACCAAATTCCATTTTTGATGGAGCACTATTGGATACCAGGTGCCTTTGGGAACTGAGATTAGGGTGGAGACCCCTGTGCCTTCATTAGCGCCGTAGTCTACTGCTGCAATGGTTATGTTTGCAGTTTCACCAGCGTAGCTTGTAAGGTTGAGAACCAGTATTCCAGAGAATGTTCTATGTGAACCTACACTGGTTAGCGTTTGAGCTTGAAGACTTGTAAGGGGCACAGTTACTGGTGTTCCATTAATGTAAACTTTGAAGCTTAAAACTCCAACATTGTCTGTTGCTGTTAAACCCCTTATTATTGCTCCGCCGCAGATAGGCTGAACAGTAAACGTTGGAGCAGAGGGTTTAACTCTGTCTCTCTTAATTTCCCATGTTCCGGTGAAGTTGTTTTGGGTGGGTGTGGCGCTGTCAACCAGAGTTATCTTGAGAACAACATAGTTGGAACCAGTCACATTAAAACCAGATGTTGCAGTTTCATTAGTAAACACTTCGTATGTTGAGTTAAGATAGATCCTGCCAGTTATGGGCGCGGCTGGGTTGTAGAATGCGGCTTTAACCTTTATCTCTGTTGTGTCTGCTCCCATCCAGTATACGTCGGAAACGTATGGCAGTTCGACATTACCTTGGTCTAGAGCTTTGACATAAACCATTTGAGGTGCAGAGTTGTCGATTGTTGTCGACCTTTCCGCTGAGCCTACACGCCCAGAAGCATCCATGGCTGTAACCTTAACAGTGAGCTTGCCGTCCTGGATTGCTGTTTTGTTGGCGAAAGCGAAGTTATAGGTTAAGTGGTTTGCTCCCTTTGCGTAGACTAGACGCTCAAACCTTGTGTCGTTGATTGTTAAGGTTACTCCATACTTTGTTATGTTTAAATCGTCGCTTACAGTTCCGTTTATCCATATCCGTTTCCCAGAACCAACACTGTAATAATTAACGTCTGACCCGGGCTGGTTTATGGTAACTGTCGGATTTTGCCCGTCAACAGTTACTGAAAGACTGCGGTTTCCGAGAAATGTTCCGCTTATGTCCCAAGCCAAGGCGTCCCAATTAACTGGGTCGACACCAGAGGATTGTGTGGTCATGTTGACTTGTATCCAGAAATATTCATTCGCCAGAAGGTTTGGACCTGAAAGCTTGAAGGTTCTCGCAGAGGCGTCATGGACTATTGACCAAGACCTGCTGCCGCCGTAGTTCACTATGGCGTTAAAAGTCCATCCGGCTGGATAAGTCACGTTTACCGTTCCAAGTCCGGCGCTTGAGGCTAAGTTTACTACTGTAACGTTGAAGTTGTAGCTTGTGTTGCTCTTAACAAGTGATGGCGTTATAGTAGCGCTTAATTGAGGGTTGAATGTTACTGTAAGCCAAAATGTATTGTTACTTGCAGTATCCTGGGAAAAGGCGTCTACACCAAACCTGGCGGTTGTCGGAGGAACAGCAGGCCACTGTACAGTGACTCTGAATCCGGTCCAATGATTAGCTTCGAGGTTAGGGGTGGGACTTCCAGCTGCTATGGAGAAGTTGTAAGAGTTTGTTCCACTTACCCATGAGAATTCCCAATTGCCTGTGTCGTTTAAAGCTTGTGCGCTTATCTTTGTAAAGCCTGATGGCAGAATTATGTTTGTCTTGTTTACGCTTCCAGAGTTGCATGTTACGTTGAAAGTGTATGTGACTTCCGGAACGGGGGTTATTGATGGTGACAGGGTTGCTGTGTGTTGTAGAGAGTTACCGCTTACAATCGGTTTATACGCGACTACTAGCAGTGTTGATATTAGTAGTAGGGTGGTGATAACTAACGGTGTTATTTTTTCCTTATTCATTTTGTTTCACGCTCAGACGGATTGTGCGAGGAGCCGTTATTAAAAAGTTTTTAGGGGTTCAGAATCCGAACTTGAAGCCGACGAACATCCAATAAACTTTTCTACCACAACCCACACTTTCATAAGCAACCAATAACCAGAAAAGGAAAAGCAGTTATGAACGAAGATTTAGAAAGAACGCTTGAGCATGCAAGCCAAACAGAATTCGAAAAACTGAAAGAAATGGTTTCAGAGCATTTCCAAATAGAAGAAGCCCTAATAGAGCATGACGTTCCCACCTTCTATCTTAAACAGCCCCAAGAAACAAAACAACCCTTCCTAAGACTACTTAAAAAGCTGGAACCTATAGGTTTGATAGCATTTCTAAGGAAATCCGGAGGAAGACTTGTCCTTAAAATATTTCAGAAGCCACCAACCAAACCAAGCAACATCCTCATTAATTGGATACTATTCTTTGTAACAATAGGAACAACCTTCATCACAGGATACATGCTTTCTGGAAGCCTTGCAAACATAGGTGGAGCCATAGACCCCATCCTCGGAGGCACCATGTTCACCGCCGCCATAATGAGCGTTCTCGGAGTACATGAGATGGGACACAAATTAACCGCTAACAAAGAAGGAATAGAGGCAACACCGCCATACTTTATTCCCGGGCCGCCCCCTATCCTCGGCGGAGGTATAGGAACCTTTGGTGCAGTTATAGTTCAAAAATCTTTGCCATCAAACAAAGATGCCTTGTTTGACGTGGGAGTAAGCGGCCCAATAGTCGGCTTCATTATAGCGACTATTGTAACAGCTATTGGATTAACAATGTCGGTGCCAGCTCAACCTGTTAAGGACGCTGTTGAACTGCCTGCTCCTTTAATAATGATTCTTATTGGAGAACTCCTTGGATACTTTAAACTGATTCCTCGTCCTGCTTTCGGACAAACATTATACCTGCATCCGGTCGGTTTTGCAGGTTGGGTTGGCATGGTTGTTACGATGCTTAACCTTTTGCCCGCGGCAATGCTTGATGGGGGACACGTTGCCAGATCGTTAGTCGGCGATAAAGTGAGAGCAATTTTAACAGCGGTATCAATTTTCCTATTAGTTATAAGCGATTTTTGGCTGATGGCATTGTTTGTTCTCTTTCTGTCATTACAGAGGCATCCGGGACCGTTAGATGATGTATCAAGTCTTTCTAATGGTCGGAAACTTTTAGCGGTCGTTTTAGTTGCAATCTTTGTTTTGGCGTTTCCACTATTCTAATTGCGGTTTTGTATTTTTGTTGAGCGATTGTACAGAAATCTTTATTAAATATTGTTATTTCGGATACTTTTGACTATAGACTAGGAGTGCAAAATGAGGGGTATACCCATCCTAATAGTTTTCTTCTCCATATTTTTAGTGGCGTCGCTGCTCATCCCATCGCCAATGTTTCCGGGAAATGTCATTTGCACTTTAATTGGAAAAATTGAAGAAGAATACGCAGAGATTTTAAGCGCTCTTTTCAATGGAGCCTTTTATGGGATTGTCTTGTGGCTAGTTTTTGTTGTGGTAAGCCGGCGATTTGAAAAGGAAAAATAGCTTCGAGGATTGTTAGCCTTCAGACTCTTGTAAGAAGCCCACAAGCCTTATGATGCTTCCACATTTGTTGCATTGTAGAACTAGCTCTTCTAGGTATGTCCCTTTAACCTTTGTTTCAACAATTTGATATATTTCCTCAGTTTCATCGTCTGGAGATATTACAGCTCCGCATTTTGGGCATGGGAAGGCTCCGTCTCCATCAATCTTCGTCAAATCAACTGTGTACATCACGCTTTTTTTAACCGCAGCTTTTTTCATCATCTGACTACGCCTTCTTTGACTTTACGATTCCACATCGCCATAAATATAATTAACAATTATGAATCATTAATCTAGATTACAGCTCTACTATTTTATCACCAATAATGTTATGGAGACGGTACTCCCGCGACTTTTGGGAATGGAACAGCATCCCAAATATTTTCAAGTCCGCAGATAAACCTCGTCAGCCTTTCGACGCCTATTCCAAAACCTGCAGAAGGTGGAATTCCAGCCTTTAACATGTCCAAGTACCATCCGTAATCAGAGGGGTTTTCGCCGCTGCGCCACATTCGCTCAACAAGCCTTTCGTAACGATGTTCCCTTTTTCCTCCTGAAACTGCCTCTCCAAACCCTTCTGGATATATTAGGTCAAAATCCTCTAAAACCTCCGGTTTTCTTTCATTTTCCATGTAATAGAAGCCTCTGGCGGTTATTGGATAGTTTGTTATCCAGAAGGGTTCGCTGTGGGCTTTTGATAAGGCTTCTTCTGCTTCCCAAGGAATTTCCTCACCATATTCGACGTGCATTCCCATGTTTTTCAGAATCTCAACAGCCTCATTATATGTGTATTTTTTGAAGGGTTTTCGGGGCACTTTTAGACTTTTTCCACGTTCTCCCAGCTCTTCGCAACATTTCCTTTTCACTTCCCTTATTACGTGGCAAAGCATGTTTTCGCCTAGTTCCATAACCTCTTCGCATGTGGCGTAAGCTACTTCAAGGTCTATCTGCCTAAACTCCGTTAAATGGCGGCGTGTTTTCACCGTTTCTAAGGGCTCAAGTCTGATGTTGGGTGAAAGCGCAAAAACTTTGGGCAGAGAAGCAATAATCATCTGCTTGTAAAGTATCATGCTGCTCATAACCTTAAAGGGAACACCGTAATAGTCAATTGTAACCTGCTTTGCGCCTCTGATTCCTGGATCTGTTACGGGTCCTATGATGGGCGCTAAAATCTCGGTGAACCCCTCGCTTTTTAAGAAAACCCTAATCGAGGAGATTATCGCGTCTTGAATTTTAAATGTGTTGGCTAATCCGTTGTCTCTTAGTGTCAAGTATCGTTTTTTTAGGGTTTCGAAGGCGTCGCAGCTCATGAAGGTTTAAATGTATAGAGGTGTTATTAAATTTTTTACTGAAAATTCTGTATTTTTCTCAAATCGATAAGTATTTAAGTGTGAATTTATGTAATTTTTACACATGGAACCCAGACTCGACGAAAAAGATTTGGCTATACTGAATCTGCTGCAGAAAAACTGCAGAATGACCGCCAAAGAAATTGCGCGGAAAATAGATTCGCCCATAACAACGGTTTTCGCAAAAATAAAGAGGATGGAACAGCAGGGAATAATAAAAGAGTACAGGGCCATCTTAGACCATAAAAAATTAAACTTCGGCGTGACAGCCTTCATTTTGGCATCTTTTTCCTACAGAACTGGGAAAAATGAGGAAACACCTTTGTCGCAAAGAGCAATAGCTGAACAAATATCAAAATTTCCAGAGGTTCAAGAAGTTCACATAATTTCTGGAGACTGGGATATTCTGATTAAGGTTAAGGATAAGGATGTGGATGCTATTGGAAAATTTGTTGTGGACAAGCTTAGAACCGTTAAAGGGATAGAGAAAACTTTGACTTGCATGGTGTTTGACACTCCCAAGGAGACAACAGCCATACCTGTGCCATTAAAGACGCCCAAGCAGTTGTAGCGCCAAAATAGGTAAAATAACAGTTTAGCCTAACTTTTATCCAAAGCTAAACCGCTTGAATAGTAGAGCAGTGGCAGTGCAAGCAACACAATGTTTCTGCCCTTCTCTGTGAGTGTATACTCCACTTTTATGGGTGGACCAGTTTCCACCAACCTTTTGATGTATCCGTTTTTCATTAGGTTTTTCAGCTTGTCTGATAGAGTACGGGAGTTTACACCTAAAATTTTCTTTAATCCGCTAAAGGATACAGTGTTTTTGAAGAAGAGGGTGTAGAGCAGTTCAAGGTTCCATTTCTGGGATAGGAGAGTGAAGCTTTTTTCAAGGCTTTTGATGTCTTCTTTTAAGTTGTCGAGGGTTATGTTCTGTTTTTCAAGTAGGTCTTTTAGGGTTTCCTCTATTCCATCTAGAGTACGTCTCATCCGTGTCTCTATGAGGCCGCGGAGTTCACTGCTTAATGTTATTTTGCGATTTATTTGGCTACACCAAGTGTGAATAGGGTTACTTCAACGTTTATAAAGGTTTACTATTACAACAAGGTATAGAAATCACACCGCAGAGGCTTGTTAGATGAAGTATGACGTTATAGTTGTTGGTGCTGGAACAGCGGGTTGCCTAGCCGCAAAAACAGCAGCAGAAGCTGGATTAAAGGTTTGTTTGATTGAACGGAAAAGCCACAAAGAGATAGGAGAGAAAGTCTGCGGAGACGCCTTAGGAGAACACCACTTGAAGACCCTTGGTTTGAAGACCCCTCAACATGGCGAGTTGGAGAAGCGAATTGAAGGAGTAAAAATATACTCGCCGGATGTGGAGACAGTTTTCACAATTAAGCATGAAGATTTTAAGGGGTATCTGCTAAACAGGCGTCTTTTTGGGCAGTGGCTTTTGAAAATGGCTTTAGATGAAGGCGCCGTCTTACATGAATCGACGCAGTGCCTTGAACCCATAGTCGAGAAAGGTTGTGTAACTGGAGTTTTCGCAAAAAACATGAAAACCAACTGGAAAGTTCGGTTTGATGGGAAAACTGTTGTGGACGCTAGCGGTTTCTTGGCTGTGGTTAGGCGGAAACTTCCAAAAAAGATGGGAATAGAAAATGAAATTTCAAACGAGGATGTGGAAGCTTGCTATAGGGAGATAAGACAGCTTAAACAGGAAACAAAGGGCAAAGAATACTGTGAAATCTACTTGAATCAAAAAGTAACTCCAGGAGGCTACACTTGGATTTTCTATAAAGGAAGCGCCAAAGTTAACGCTGGCTTAGGGGTTTGCATGCGGGGCAAATTTCCAAATCCGAAAAACCAATTTTACAAGCATATCTTAACGAAGCCGCTTTTCGAAGGCTCGCTTTTGCTAAGTGGCGGAGCATGGTATGACCCTACGCGGAGACCGTTAGACAACATGGTTGGAAACGGAGTTATAATAGCCGGAGATGCCGCTTGCCTAGTTAATCCAATCCACGGCGGCGGCATAGGTCCTTCAATGTTAAGCGGATATTTAGCTGGAAAAACCATTACAGAGGCTTTGGAGAAAGGCGACATCAGCCAAAAAGCATTATGGACTTACAACGTCAAGTATATGGAGGATTATGGGACTAAGCAGGCTGGGCTTGACGTTTTTAGACTTCTGCTTCTAACATGCAAAGACGAAGATCTCAATTATGGGATGAAATATGCATTGCTAACGGAAGAGGATGTTTTAAAGGCTGGTCTAGGAGAAGAATTCCACTTAAACATAAATGAAACGGCTAGACGCGTTTTCAGAGGTTTAAAGCGAATCCGCTTCCTGAATAAGCTAAGGGTCACAGTTAAACTAATGAAGCAGGTTAAAGCGCACTACAGAAACTACCCGAAAGACCCGGAAGAGTTTGAAAAGTGGCGCTTAAAAACCGAGGCGCTTTTTAGAGAGGCAAGGTCAAAGCTTATAGAGTAGAAGGGCATGCGGGTAGCGGTTTTAGCCACTGGCGGGAAGGATTCCACCCTTGCACTTTATAGAGTTTTAAGCAAAGGCTATGAAGTGAAGTGTTTGGTGAGCATGCTTCCCCTACGGGAAGACAGTTGGATGTTCCATTATCCGAACATGCACTTGATGGACTTGTTCTCTGAAGCTGTCGGAATACCACTTGTAAAATGTGAAACTTCCGGAATGAAGGAAGTTGAGGTTGAAGACTTGAAAAGTTTAATCGCCAAACTTGACATTGATGGACTTGTTTCTGGAGCTATAGCCTCCAACTATCAGAGGGCAAGAATAGAGGCGATTTGCAAACAGTTAGGACTTGAGTGCATAACCCCCCTTTGGCAGGAAAAACCCCCAAAAATCTTGAAAGAAATTTTAGACTTAAAGTTTGAAGTTATTATAACTGGAGTTTTCGCGTATGGCTTTTCAAAGGATTGGCTTGGAAGAAAAATTGACCAAGAAACCGTTAAAGCTTTGGCTGACTTGAATGAGCGGTTTGGCGTTTCGCTTGTTGGTGAAGGGGGCGAATATGAAACCCTGGTGCTTGACGCTCCATTTTTCAAGAAAAGGCTGAAAATCCTTGAAACTGAAAAGGTTTGGAGAAATCAAAGCGGCTACTTCATTGTTAAAAAGGCGGAGCTTGAAGAAAAGGCGAGATGACGGTTCTTTTCCTTTTGGAAAAGTTTATTTTGTTGACTGTTGAATCATTGAAAGCCGATGGCGGATGAGAATCCGCTGGGATGTAACCTTTAGGGTTGAACCATAAACTATAAGCGAGGTGAAAAAATGGCGTACAAATACATTGCAGAAGCTTGGAAAAAACCAGAGGAATCCTTTGTAGACGATTTAATGCGTCAAAGGCTTATAGAATGGCGAAAGCAGCCAACAATAATCCGTGTGGAAAAGCCTACCCGTCTAGACAGAGCTAGAAAACTTGGATATAAGGCGAAGCAAGGATTTATTATCGTTCGTGTCCGCGTTAGGCGTGGAGGACTGCGGAAGCAGCGTCCAAAGGCTGGAAGAAGACCGAAAAGGATGGGTGTAACCAAATATAAGCCAGCCAAGAGTCTAAGGCTAATCGCTGAAGAACGCGCCGCCAGAAAATTTCCAAATCTAGAGGTTTTAAACTCTTACTGGGTTGGCGAAGATGGACGTTTCAAATGGTTTGAAATAATAATGGTGGACAATGATCATCCAGCAATTAAGGCGGATAAGGACATAAATTGGATATGCCAAAAACAGCATAAGGGACGAGTCTTCAGAGGCTTGACAAGCGCAGGTAAAAAAGTTAGGGGTTTGAGGCATAGGGGTCGCGGAGCGGAAAAAGCCAGACCAAGCAAGAAGGCGGCAACAGAGGAGTAAAAAGGCAATGGAAATTGTTAAACCTACAGTCGTCAAGAAAGGCGGAAACCAACGTCTAGGAAAAGGCTTCAGCTTAAGAGAATTGAAGGAAGCCGGGTTGAATGTAAAGCAAGCGCTAAAGCTTGGAATCTTTGTGGATTATAGAAGGAGAACATTCCATGAAGAGAATGTCAAGGCTCTTGAAGAATTTTTGGCAACTAAAAAGGCTTCGGAACCTAAGCCCAAAAGAAGAAAGCCTAAAAGTGAAAAGCAACAGAAATGAAATGTGATGATGCGGTTTTGTCTTCTAAGGTTCCGGTAACCCACATTAACATAAGAGTGTTCGCCCACGCAACAGAAGACGAAGATAAAGTTTTGTCAGCTGTGCGTAACACGCTTCCACCGCAAATATCCGAAAATATTACCTTTAAGAAGTCAAACTTAACTGGTCATCATGGGAACCCCATAGTGCTTTTGGAAGCAAAAATTAAGGAGAAAGACCATGTTGAAGCCCTTCTTAAGAAGTTAGCCTCTGGTTTAAACGGTTTGGATAAGGAAGTTTTGAATAGCGAGATTGAACAGCACATTGAAAAGGGATGTTTATACATAAGGCTTGACAAGCAGTCTGCCTACTTAAACGAGATTAGGCTTTTTGCAACGGACCCCATACACTTCAGAATCCACTTTAAGAAATCCAACATGAAGGAAATTTTGGAAATCTGCCGAAAAATTGGGATAATTCCATGAGGAGAGCTTTTGCAGACCTACATCTAATGCCCGATTTAAGCAGCGTGGAACAGACAAGACAGATGTTTTTGAAGGCTTCAGCGCTTGGCTACCGCCTAATAGCAACGCCGCTTCCAACGAGTTTCAGCGAAAATCACATTCAAAGGTTAAGGGGGATAAGCCAAGAAACAGCCTTAGATTTTGCTTCTCGTCTAGATTTAAAGCCAAAAACCCCAAAAGAACTTCTCTACCATTTAAGAAAATTTAGGAGAAAATTTGAGATAATTGCGGTAATTTGCGAATCAAAAACCGTTGCACGGCAAGCCGCAAAAGACCACAGAGTAGACCTCCTAAACTTTCCAGCTTTAGACCCTCACAAAAGATTTTTTGACAAAGCGGAGGCAGAGCTTGCCTCAAAAAGTTTAGCAGCTCTTGAAATTGATATTAAGCCGCTAATCACATTAAAAGGCTCATCTAAAATTAGGCTTTTATCCGCTTTACGGAGAGAAGCATCCATAGCCAAAGACTTCCACATGCCAATTGTCATTTCAAGCGGAGCCACAACCGAATTGCTTATGCGGAAACCCTTGGAAATCGCAGCTTTAACCTCTCTCTTCGACCTAGATAGGTCTATGGCTGTAGATGCTGTTTCAAAAAACCCGCTGGCCATTGTTAAAAGAAACAGAGAAAAGCTTAGCCCAAACTTTATCGCGCCTGGCATCCGCCTAATTCGAAGGGGAAGCGACTGCCATGAAAGTTAAACGCCGCTACCTAGCATTAAAAATTGATTCAACTGAAAAATTTGATTCAAGGGAGTTTATGGACGCTGTTTGGAGCGCCTTCTTAAGGCTTTATGGGGAATATGGCGCCAGCAGAGTAGGTTTAGCACTAATAGACTATGATGCGGAGAAGAAGTTTGCCATAATCCGTGTGACCCACACTGAAACCACAAAAGTTAGGGCGGCAGTAGCCTCAATAACGGAGATAATGGCTAAACCAGCAGCAGTTCACGTCCTAAAGGTTTCCGGAACCCTCAGAGCACTTCGCAAGAAAATAAATGCTAGTGGGCGATTTTAGCTGTTCGCCATAATACATTAATTTAACGAACCTTAAAGGTTTTACCCAACCCAAGCCCGTAAGGCTCTGCAACCTGACTTCTTTCCATTCTTCAAATTTGAAAACCTAGAAATCCTTGCAGGGGAAATTTTGAGAAGGTTTGGGAAGAGGATATGGATTCAAATGAAGCAAAAGCTTGGCTTAAGAAAGAGCATCTAAAAAAGTAAGCCTTACTATATTTGGGTTGGGAATAGAAAGGTAACATTTTTATAATGCGAAGGGGTATAACAATTGTATAGTGGGTTGCCTTGAGTGTTGGACGGTTATTGGTTGTCATATGTTGGTTGTCTTTTGTTGTTGGAAATGTTTGTGCCGCTATTGAAAAGGCTCCTTCTTTAGACGTCATTGAAATTAAGAAAATTAATAGCCCCTTTGTATGGGATGGTAACGTAAACGACCCAGAGTGGATGAACGCCACCTTTCTCGACTTCAATTTTACATTCGCCAACGGGAAGAGTTACAGGGCAAATGTATATCTCGGACATAATGGCACTCACTTTTTTGTTGGAGCAATTCTCTTCAATGTAGGACCAAACCCCACAACGGTTCCAGATTACGTAACCCGCCCAGACGGCTTTTACATATACTTTGATGTCAACAATGACGGAAAATTAACACCGCCAGAAGACGCAAAAGGACTACTGAATTTCATCGGAGTTTACCACGGCCAAACTTTTTGGAGCTCATCAATATCAAAAGATGGCTTTTGGGATTCTGAAAAGGATCCATTGGCTGTGCAATTTTGGCATGAAAGACGACCAGAAGTTGAAGGAGAAATTCTGTGGGCACCTGATGAGAACGCATGGCCACCCGAAAAAGTTCATTACAGTTCAACTCATGGTTCAGGGGGATATTATGATGGCGATCAGCATTTTGAATTTTATTTTTCTCTTAACTCCGATGATATGCTTTCAGATGGGCTTCATTTAACTGGTGGAGCCAAAACGGTAGGCTTTGCTTTAGAATTTTATAGACAAGGCTACGACCTTGAAAATGGCACAAGGATTCCCGACTTGTATGATTTTTGGCCCGGCGAAGGATTCACCCCAAACGTATTCGTAAACCCTTCAGAATACGCCAAAATGTTCATAAACCTAAAAACTCAAACCAACAATCCCCTAGATAACTTAAGAATATTATTCATCACCTTAACAGCTGGCACAATCTTAATTTTAATTATTTTCGGCACCATCTCGCGCAAAATCAAAACAAAATCTTGTCACCGAAAATTTTTTAAATAGTTCATATAAAAAATACAACCTATGGTTAAAAAATGAAAGCCTACGCAAAATGTATTGTGCTAGGTTTCATAATTCTCTTGATGTCAACTGCTGTTTCAACGGCACACGGAAGTGTAAAGCCTAAGGATATTAGCGATTTTGAATTTTATGGATACGTATATGATGATAACTTTAACCCTATTCAAGGAGCCACTGTCAGAGGTGGATATTACGAAACCACTACCGATGCAAACGGATACTACTACTTAGTCGTCAGGGGAGGACCTTGCGATCAACTTATTGCCCAAAAAAATGGCTTTTTCACAGAAGTGAAGCAGGTTTATCCATACTACTACCCTCAACAAGTGAACTTCCGACTCACTAAGAATGTATATACCATTGTGACCGTTGTTGCTTTCTTCCCGAATACGGAATATGCCTACATGAAGTACACATATGGCTATCATCATACAGTAACAGTTAAAGCTTATTTAGGAGGTTTTGGAACTACGATAACTTCTCGGGAAGATGTTACCTACAGCGTAGACTCGCCTTATCCACATCGATCAACAAAGAGAAAAGCTATCGCTTCCGGTGCTTATGATGAATTTGGCAATCTATTGGACTTATTTATCGTAGATTTCGAGGATAATTATGACCAGTTTTATGAAAACGAGTATTTGAACCCGAACAACATTGGTGGAGAAATATGGGGAATACTTCCCGGATCAACTGTGGAAAAGACGGCGTCATTATCTGGTAGCGTAACTCTTCAAGGAGGGCTCAAGACCACAGTTTGCGCCTCAATACTTGGCAAGAGCGTTTCACAAGAATTAGAGACAACATTGGCAGTAACCGTTGGCTACACCAATCAATTTTATTGGAAGATAACGAATACTGATACTTACAAACATTATTTCAAGATATATTATGAAGGCAACACTTTAGTACATATTTGGGATCTGGGAAGGGAAAGCAGTGGTGGTGGAGGCGGCGGCTGTCCAATACTGTTTGTTTGGAATGGTACACACTACGTTGAAGAAGGATCACTTGACATTCATAACCCAAATGGCACAGACGTAACCACTTTCCATATGCTTCACATAAAACCCAAACCTGTTCACGGAGTCTTACAGCTTCGGCTGACAGAACACCCCCAGACTCATTCCTACATAGATCAAGTCAAACTATACGCAGAACTAGAGAATGGGCAACTAATCGAGTTAAAACTAATATCAGCCACCCACTCCGAATATGGCAACGTCTTGCCACAATTGCTCTTCAGCGACGAATGGAAAACAGACACACTTGGAGCAAACCTCAATAACGGAACAAGCCAGAGCATAAACTTAAAATTCAAATTACGGCCAGATATTAAAAATAAAATCACGGGCTTCGTATTCCAAATAGAAGGAAACAACATAGTCCTCAAAGTATAAGAATAAAACCTTCCAGGCCTCTTTTTAAATCATGAACTTTAAAATATATTTTAGGGAGGATGTTTATATCTATGGGGGGATGATGTAGCCGTCCCAGTCTGATTTAAGCATATGAGGAACTCATGACG